>JBFINP010000043.1:0-25805 GCA_041611095.1 Acidimicrobiia bacterium
CAACTCGCCGAGCTGTCGGCGCAATTCGACCAGGAGGCGTACCAGACCGCCACCGACAACGTCACCGAGTGGTTCGAGGCGAACTGCGAGTGAGAGACCGCTAGATCCGCTCTCGATCCGGCGGCCCTGTCGCGTCGGCAGATCCGCGTCGGCACGAGGCCGGCAGGAACGCCTCGACTCGCGCGCTCAGGCGTGGGAAACGCGTACAGAACCGCCCATTTCGAACATCTGCCGAGGTTGCGAAGGCGTAGCGTTTGGGTGGTACGCAGAAAGGGGGCACGGCTATGTCACCAGCCTCGTCGGGGGGGCAGCTCAACGTGCGTGTAGCCCCCTCCCTGCCTCCAGTGCGTTACGACCAAGCTCCCTCCGCGGAGGTGTCTGGAGAGAGCGAGCAGGTTTCTTCGGATTCGGCGAATGCGACCTTCCATGCCGAGATGCCAGGCATCCGCCGACGGTCGTGGTGGGCGCGAGGGACGTTGCGCCCTGGTTGTTCGAACCGTCGAACCTCATCCTGGAGGCATGTCGAACGACCGCACTCGCCTCCCGCCGGGTAGCCAGCCCTACGACCCACTGAACGGCTTCCGTATCGGTGCGTTGGCAGGCGGCCTGCTCGGCGCCGTGGCGGCCTGGGCATTCGGCAGCTATGCCGTGTGGATCGTCATCTTCTGCGCTGCAGGCGGGGGCGTCGTCGGGTACTGGTCCGAGCGCCGCAGATCTCGCCGATGATGCCGACCAGCGGCGCGCCGGCGGCGCGCTCTCGTCCGGTACGGCCTGAGTCCGCCGGCCGGCGGCACCTCGCACGCGGCACCCCGCAGGCCGGCTACTTGGTCTCGAGACGTGTGACCGGCGGATAGTCGGCGATCTCCCCCAAGCCGATCAGCTCCTCAGTGCGTTGCAACATGACGGCCGCCGGAGTGTCTGTGACGTCGGCACGGACCACTTCGCGGAACAAGCGCCGGGCGGTCATCATCTCGCCGCGCTCGAGCGCGAGGAGCGCCTCGTTGTAGGTGTCGAGTGTGGCGAGGCGACGCCTCCGGAGCTCGCCGTCGAGCGCCTCGAGAACCTCGAAGACCTGGAGCGGCTGAATCTTGCCCACGAGCTGCACCCGCACGAGCGGCCGCAAAGTCACGCGTGTCTCGGGTCGCAGCCGGACCGCCGTGTTCTCGGACACCAACATCGTGGTGCGGTAGCGCTTCGTCAGCGTCTCGATGCGCGAGGCGACGTTGACGGCGTCGCCGATGATCGTCGCTCGCAGGGCCTTCGCGCCTCCGACGATCCCCATCATGACGCTTGCGGTGTTCAGCCCGAACCCAGTCTGAACGGGCGATAGACCAGATGATCTCATGCGGGCGAGAGATTCCCAGCCCGGTCGGTGGGTCTCTAGGGGGCCGCGGGCGGCCCGCATCGCAGAGGCGCCCTACCTGGGGATCTTCGGCACTTGTCAGCGATCGGCGCAGGAAGCTCAATGGGAACGACGCTGGAAGGAGGTGTCGAGTGGCGGTCAGACATGAGGTGCCGTCAGATCTGCAGATCTCGGATCGTTCGTTGCCTACAACGGGCTGGCGGGAGATAGCCGAGACGGTGGCCGCTGTCGCCGGTGCGATCGCGGCGTTCGCCGGCCTGTTCATCCTGCTTGGCGGCGAGGACCAATACCTCGGACTCAGCGGGGACCTTTCGTGGCGAGTCAGCGATGTCCCGTCGGCGTGGGCCTTCGGGTTGCTGGCGAGCGGACTCGTGCTGCTGCTCGGCGTCGCCGTGTCGGTGGTCCTCCGTCGACGCCGCACCTGACGAACAACAGGCTCGGTTATACGACGAAGCGAGAGGCGAGTTGGAAGGCGTCCTGACGCGCTTCCCGACTCGCCTCTTGGTCCGGCTCACGCATCACGTACGAACTCGGCGTGGATCTCGAGGTCGATCTCCTTCGAGACCACGATGCCGCCGCTCTCGAGCACCATGTTCCACGTGAGGCCCCAGTCTTCGCGGTTCAGCTTGCCGTGGGCCGAGAACACGGCACGATCGCCACCCCAGGGATCCTCGACGTGACCCAAGTACTCGACTTCCAGCACCACGGGCCGCTCCACGTCCTTGATCGTCAGGAGCCCGTGGAGCCGGCCCCCGGTGCCCTCCCACTCGATCTCCGTCGAGCGGAAACGGGCGTACGGATGGTGTTCGACGTCGAAGAAATCGGCCGACCTGAGATGCTCATCGCGGGCCTCGTCCCCGCTCGCCACCGAACGCATGGCGATCGTTGCGGCCACGGCCGTCTCGGCGGGGGTCGTCCCGACATCGATCGCTGCGTCGACGTCGAGGAAGCGGCCGCGAACTCGGGTGAGCATGAAGTGACGGCCGATGAAGGCAACCTCGGCGTGGCCCCTGTCCAGCGTCCACCGGCCCCGGGCTGGGAGCAGGTGTCCGTCGACCGTCTGAAGGGCTCCCGTCGTGTCGCTCATCTCGCACCTCCTCGTAGATTTCCGTGCGTACGCACGTAACCCTGTGCGTACGCACATTTATTCCGGCTAGCGTGCGCGGGTGAGCGCCACATCGCGATCCGTGGGGGCGGCGGCCTGGGAACGGCTTCTCCGTGTCCACGCACACACCGTCCGCACCATCGCCGCGGAGGTAGAGGCCGCCACCGGGCTCCCGCTCTCGTGGTACGACGCGCTCTTGGAACTCGTCCGTGCAGGCGGGACGTTGCGAGTTGGGGACCTCGGAGAACGCGTGGTCCTCAGTCGCAGCCGGGTGAGCCGGGTCGTCGACGATCTCGTCAGCTCCGGATACGTCGCACGCACCACCGACGAGACCGACGGCCGAGCCCGCGTGGTGACCATCACCGACTCCGGGCACCGTGAGTTCCGCCGCACCGCCCCGGTGTACCTGGCGAGCATCGGATCTCATTTCTCGCATCACCTGACCGACCGCGAGCTCGCCGACCTGGACCGCCTATTGGTGAAGATCCTCGGCGCTCGCACCTGAGTCCAGGCATCTCCTTGCCGCCGGCCCGTCACAGCGAGGCTTCACACCGGCGTCACAGGGTGACGATCGCCCCTACCCACCCGGCGACCCGTGCGCAAGGGTGTCCCGGACGGGAGGTGGTGGACGTGACGAGTGACACGCCGCCGATGACGACCACCGGCGCCGTGGCGGTACGCCACGGCGGACCCGAAGTGCTCGAAGTTGGACCCTGGATGTTGCCGGACCCCGCCCCCGATGACGTTCGCATCCGCATCGAGGCGGCGGGGATCAGCTTCGCCGACCTCCTCGTCATGCAGGGCGTCCATCCGGAGCGGCGGAAAGCGCCGTTCGTGCCCGGCTGGGACGTCGTCGGTGAGGTCGAGGCGATCGGCTCTGCGGTCACGGACGTCGCGGTCGGCGACCGGGTCGCCGGACTGTCGATCGTCGGTGGTTGGGCACAGCAGGTGCTCGTGCCGGCAGCACGCGTCCTTCCCGTACCTCCTTCGCTCGAGTCCACACGAGCGGTGTGCCTGGTGATGGACTATGTCGTCGGCTATCAGATGCTGACCCGCTTGGCCCATGTCCAGGCTGGCGACACGGTGCTCGTCCAAGGAGCAGGCGGCGGGGTGGGGACGGCCCTCATGCAGCTTGCGCGCACGATGGGGGTCTGGGTGCTCGGCACAGACCGAGCGAGCAAGCGGGGCCACATCGAGACGGCCGGCGCCACCCTGATCGACTTCGAGTCTGAAGACGTCGTTGCACGCTGCCGAGAGCTCACCGGCGGTCGTGGCGTCGAGGCAGGCTTCGACGGGATCGGAACAACCGCGCTCACGACGCTGGAGGCCATCCGGCGGGGCGGAACCCTGGTGTGGTACGGGTCGATCACCTTCTTGACGGAGGGGAGAAGAGATCCGCGGAAGATCGCCCGGACGGCGGCGACCGTCGCCGGCGCCTTCGCTCCCAATCTTCTGCCGGGTGGAAAGCGAACATCGTTCTACAGCATTCAGATGCTCGCCCGAAAGCACCCGGAGTGGTACCGCTCCGACCTCGGCACACTGCTCGACATGCTGGTTGCCGGAGAGATCGATCCGCAGATCGCCGCCGTGTGGAAGCTGGACGAGGTTCCGACCGCACTCGCAGGTTTCACGCACGGGGCCCGGTCGGGGAAGCAGGTCATCGCCGTGGCCTGAAACCTCCCGGCACCCGGCCGCGGCGAGCGATTTGGTGCCGCAACCTCGCCACGGCGACCAGGGGGACAGGAGCTCTTCCGCGGCGAGATCACTGACGGCAGGCCCGGCGTGCCGACGACACTGACGGTGTCGCCCGTCGACGTGGACGCCGGATGCGCTCCGATCTCGGGGGCCCGAGTCGACGTGTGGCACTGCGACGCCGACGGCGCCTACTCCGGCTTCCAGCAAGCACAGGGGGAGACGTTCTGCCGGGGAATCCAACTCACCGACGACAACGGCCAGGTCACCTTCCAGACGATCTACCCCGGCTGGTACCCGGGTCGGATCACCCACATCCACTTCCAGGTCTTCTTCGGCGACGGGCAGACCGCCACCTCGCAGATCGCCTTTCCCGAAGACGTCACCGAGGCGGTGTACGCGAGCCCTACGCCGCCAGGGTCAGAACACGTCGGTAGCGAGCGTCGAGGCAGACATGGTCTTCGCCGACGGCGCCGAGTACCAGATGGCGTCGATCACGAGAGTCGTCGACACCCGGTTGATGGCGACGTTGCTTGTCGGTGTTGCCGGCGGTTCTGCCTGAACGCCCCCCGGTCAGGAGAGCATCACCCAAAGGCTGGTAGGCGAGCGGTACTCGTGTCCCCGGATCACGGTCTCGCGGTCCGGATCGAGCCGGATTCGGGGGAACCGCTCGACGAGCTTGCGGATGGCGATCCGTAGCTGCGCCCGGGCGAAGTGGTGGCCGATGCAGTAGTGCGGCCCGGTGGCGAAGGACAGGTGGGTCCGCTTGGGGCGACGGACGACGAAGTCATCCGCCGTCGGACCCCAGATGGCGCGGTCCCGGTTCGCCGACGCCACGACGAGGATCACTCGGGCACCGTCGGGGATTCGCGCTCCGGCCAGCGTTGTCCCGGGGGCCACACCCCGCAGCAGGTTGCCTATGGGCGCCGACCACCGCAGTCCCTCCTCGACCGCCGCCGGCACCAGCGACGAGTCCTCACGTACTGCGTCGAGCTGGCTCCGATCGGCGAGCAGGCAGTACGCGATGGTGGCGCCGCCATGGGCCGGTTCTTGGAGACCGCCGAGCAGCACCAGCTTGAGCGAAGGCATCGCCCAGGCCAGCCGCTCCTCGAGCGCTCCCTCCCGGGCGTGCACCAGGTTGGAGAGCATGCCTCCGTCGGGCTCGGCGAGCACCCTCTCGAAACGGGGTCGGAGTGTCCCGTCGATCTCGGCCGATACCGCGTCGCAGGCTGCCGTCTTGTTGGGATCGTCCTCGTAGTTGGAGACTCCGGCCGCCAGCCCGGCAAACCAACGGCGCAAGATTCCCACGTCGACGAGATCGTCGATGCCCATGGCGTGGGCGAGCGACAGCGACGAGATGGGCTCGAAGTAATCCTCCACGAGCTCGGCTGCATCCGAGCGCGCCATCGCGTCGAGCCGTTCGTCGCAGAGTCGTGCGAAGACGTCCGGCATCGTGGCCTCGACGGCTCGCGGCCGGAACGTCGGGTCGAAGGGTCGGCGGCGCTCCTTTGCGGGCTCACCGTCGGTCGTCATCATCGACACCCCGCCGAGCGCCCGATCAGTCGGCGATCGGTCTACGTGGGCGGGAAACCGGTCCGGGTCGGTGCAGGCTTCGACCACGGCATCCCAGGTGGTCACCATCCACACGTCGAGACACGGCACGTAGGCCACCGGTGCGGTGTCGCGGAGATGTGCGTAGATCGGATACGGATCGCGTTCGAGATCCGCGACCGTGAGCGCATCGACGTCGATCACACCTGCACCTGCACGACGCCACCCTCGACCCGGACCGGAAAGGTCCGCAGCGGCTCGTTTGCCGGCATCACGAGCGGCTCCCCCGTCCGCACGTCGAACTCCGACCCGTGGCAGTTGCAGATGGCGACGATGCCATCTATCTCGCCGTCGTCGCTGAAGGCGCAACCGGCGTGGCTGCAAAGATCCTCGATCGCCCACCACCGGCCGTTCTCGCAAACGGCGAGGATCGAGACTCCCGCCACGTGTCGGGCGGCAACCGTCGCATCCCCCAGATCCCCCAGGTCGTGCCATGCCATGCGCGAGCTCCCAACGTCGGGCACGACCATACCGGGGTGTTGCTCCGCGTTGACGTCGACAACCCGGTGTGTGGGACCATTGCCCCTATGCAGAACGTTTTGGTGACGGGTGGCACCGGCTTCATCGGCGTCGAGCTGGTCCGCGAGCTCGTCGCTCGCGGCCTCCGCCCTCGGCTTCTCGTCCGCCGCCCGCACCGAGCCGCCCTGCTGTCGTCGCTGGACGTCGACATGATCCACGGCGATCTCGCCAGGCCGTGGACCCTCGAGCGGGCGGTCCAGGGCATCGACACGATATTCCACCTAGGAGCCCGGGCGAGCTTCGAGTCGTACGCCCGGCTGCGACCCACCATCGTCGAAGGGTCGGTGGCTCTCGCCGAAGCGGCGGTCACCGCCGGGGTCCGGCACCTCGTCTTCGCCAGCAGCTTGTTCGTTTACGGGAACCAGACTTCCCCCATCGACGCCTCCACCCAGCCCGACCCGATCATCGGATATGGGCGAGCCAAGATCGAGGCGGAGCAGCAGCTCGTCGAAATCGCCGCCACTGGCGACATGACGGTGGCCAGTCTGCGACTACCCCATGTCTATGGGCCGCAATCCATACTCTTCCAGCAGGTACGCCGGGGCCTCGCCATGTTTCCGGGAGCGATGGAGAACCGGTGCGGGCAGCTCCACGTCGAGGACGCGGCGCGGGTGCTGACTGCCGTCGGCGAGCGTCGATGGGCCGGCAGCCTCCCGGTGGCGGATCTCGACATCGTCACCTGGCGGGAGTACTTCGATGTGCTGGGTGCGCTATTCGCCGACTACCGGCTCATCCTGCTGCCCCGGTGGCTCGGGTATGCGGGGGCGACGCTGCTCGAACCGCTCCTCTCCCGCCGCACGCGTCCCACGCTCTACACCAAGGACACGGTCGTGGGGTTCAACCTCGATGTGCCGGTCGCACCTGGGCTCGTCTGGAACGAGATCGGCTTGTCACCGCGACATCCGAGCGTGAGGCAGGGCATCCCTGCGGCGCTCGACGGCTACGTTCATTTCCGGTGGCGTCACCCTCTCCTCGACCGCCGCTCTTCCTGATGCGACGGCTGATGACTCACCGCGTCGGCGCCTCCGTCGACATTGCGGCGAGCGCCGACGACGTCTGGCCCTTTCTGGCCGAGTTCCGTCACTGGCCGGCGTGGGGACCGACGGTGCGCGCCGTCGAGAGCTCCGCCGAGCGCGTCGCTTCCGGTGTGACGGGGCGCGTCCAAACGATCGCAGGCATCTGGTTGCCGTTCGAGATCACCCGCTGCGAGCCACCTCATCTGTGGGACTGGAGAGTTGGCGGCATACCGGCCACCGGCCACTGCATCGAGGCGCTCGGTCCGGGGAGGTGTCGTGTGATGTTCAGCGCGCCGCTCCTGGCGGCGCCGTATGTCATCGTGCTGCGTCGCGGGCTGCGCCGGCTCGCCGCCATGACCGAAGCGTCCTGAACCGTGGGCGTGATCGGAATCAGGCGGCGGAGAGGCGCTGGCTCTCTCGCTGGAGACACTTGGTTCGGGCACGGCAGCGTCCTTCGTCGGTAGGGCCGCAACACCATCCGGCGCCCCGGGATGCCGTGCAAAGGTCCCCATGGCTCACGATTGCGTCGTGAAGTTCCTAGTCCCAACGCCAGGTTGGGATGGCCTCCAGTCGCTCGACCCTCTCCCGCCCCCATCGCCGCCTTCGCCGCCGCATATGGCCTACCCACACGCCCCAGAGGCCGCCCTTCCTCGAACGGGGCCTACCGTCGAAGTCGTCGTCGCCGTAGTTGGCGCTGCGTGCCCCGAGCCGATCGGGAGGATGACGGCCGCGTTTGCAGCGAGGGTGGCCATACCGTATACCCTCGGGTCGTCAAGGAGAAGGCACGTGGACATCATCGATCGTCACTTCGCCGCCGAGAACGCCCACGACGTCGAGGCAACGCTGGCGACGTACACGGACGACATCGTCTGGGACGACGTGACCCACCCCGATGCGCCCTTCCACGGCAAAGAGGAGGTGGGCTCCGTCTACTCGTCGATCCTCGATGCGATCCCGGATGTTGTGCTGACGTCGGTCAAGCGGTTCAGCGGTGAGGGCGGCCGCTACGTCGTCGACGAGTCGATCCTCACCGGCCACGTCCATGGCGAGTGGGCCGGGATGGACGGGGGCGGCGCACCCGTGAGCACCCGTATCCTCCACGTCTTCGAACTGCGGGACGGCTTGATCAGTTACGAGAACGCCTGGTTCGATGCCGCAGACGTCCAGCGCCAGATCAGCGCCTGGAAGAACGCGGACTAGATCGGGCCGAGGCGGCCTTTGGTCAATCCGGCGCGCGGTCGTCGGCCTCCCGCCCGACGACGAACCAGATCGCCTGGACGGGCACGTCCCCCTTGTTGAACAACCGGTGGGGCCGTGTCGAGTCGAAGGCGATGGAGTCGCCGGGGTTCAGCTCGTACTCGGTGAACCCGATCTGGATGCCCAGCGTGCCACTGATGACGTAGCCGTACTCGCGACCGTGGTGACGCATGAGGGACTCGTCCGGGGTCGAGGCACCGCCGACCTCGTACGTCGCGTGGAGGAAGTCGATCCCGTCCTCGGTGTCGGCGGTGAGCTCTTCCCACCGGACTCCGGAGTCGAGGTCGATCGCCTGGCGCTCCCCCGGGTGGACGAGCGGGGACCGGCCGTCACGCACGTTTGCACCGGCGGGTTCGCGAAAGTCCTCGCCGCGGATGACGCGGTCCAGCGACACACCCAGCTCGGTCACGATGGCGTAGAGGGTCCCCACCGATGGCTTCGACAAGCCGCTCTCGAGCTGTGAGATGAGGCTCGCCGAGAGCCCGAGACGCCGCGCCAGCTCGCGCTGGCTGAGCCCCGCCTTGGTCCGCTCCTCCCGCAGCCGGTCGCCAATGCCGTCGAGGGCCTCGGGAACGTCCCTAGCTTCTTGCATCACGTCTCACATCAACATCCAACCGCCGTCGACGTAGAGATTGGTTCCGTTCATGGCCGGGTTCTCGAGCAGGAACACGGTGGCGTCCACCACGTCCGCCATGGTTGCCAGCCGCCCGGTCGGGGTGCGTTCGATGACGGCGTCGAGCGACTTGTCCTTCCAGAACGGGCTGTCGCCGACGATTCCGGGGTGGATCGCATTGAAACGGATCGGAGCGAGCTGGATCGCCAGCGTCCGGATGAGGCTCGACACGCCGCCGTTGACCGTGGTCACCGTGGTGGAGCCCGGGTAGGGCCGGTCCTTTGCGCGACCACCGAACAGGACTATCGATGAGTCGTCGGCGAGCCTGTTGAGCAGGACGTGCACCGTCTCGGTGTAGCCGACCAGCTTCATCGTGGTCAGGGTGACGGCGCGATCGATCGTGTACTCACGGATCGGATTGCTGTCTCGGTCGATTGCCGTGAGGACCAACCGGGACACCGGGCCGACCGCCGCAAGCGCTTCACCGATCATCTCGGGCTGGGCGAGATCGACGGCGAGCGCGGTGACGCCTGTGCCGACGCCTGCTGCGATCTCTGCGGATCGGTCGGCGTCGCGCCCGGTGATCGTTACCGCATGTCCGCGCTCGTGGTAGTGGCGGGCGATCTCACGCCCGATGCCGCCGGTACCACCGACGACGAGAACCGACCCTTCCGCCATGCTCACACGCTCCTCTCGGGGACACCAGCGAGACTATACGACGGCGAGCCCACGCGTGCAGTAACGATGAAGTTCAGGACGGGAACACCCGCAAACGCTGCGTTCCTAGGTGCCAATCGTGGAAAATGTGTAGTGTCACTGAGCAGTGAGTGACGCCAAGCCATCGGTGGCGGTGATCGGAGTCGGGCGCATGGGGGGCGCCATGGCGGCCAGGCTGCGCCGCGCCGGCTTCGACGTCGTGGTGTGGAATCGCGACGCCGCAAAAGCCGAACGCGTGGCTGGACGCATCGGTGCGGCCGTGGCGGAGACGGCCGCTTCGGCGTCCTCCCGTGCGACGGTCGTCGTGACCAGCCTCGCCGACGACGCCGCGGTCGAGGCCGTCTACCTGGGCCCCGGTGGCGTGGTCGAGGGAATAGCCCCGACGGCCGTCGCCCTCGAGACGAGCACGGTGGACCCCGAGACGGTGCGGCACGTCGGAGCAGAGGTCGACGCCACCGGGGCGGGTTTCCTCGACTGTCCCGTCTCGGGCAGCGTCTCGACGGTCGAGGCAGGGGCACTCACCATCATGGTGGGCGGCGACACCCGTCTGCTCGACACCGTCATGCCCGTGCTCGACGCACTGGCTTCGCGTGTGGTTCACGTGGGCACGCGCGGCTCCGGGTCGGCCACCAAGCTGGCGGTGAACGGGCTCGTTCATGGACTGAACGTCGCCCTCTCCGAGGCGCTGGTGCTGGCGGAGCAGGCAGGGGTCGACCGGTCCACCGCCTACGAGGTGTTCGCCAGCGGCGCGGGTGGGGCCCCGTTCGTCCACTACAAGCGGGAGGCCTACGAGCACCCGGAGGGCGCCCCCGTGGCGTTCAGCCTCCACCTCGTGGCGAAGGATCTCGAGCTCATCACCGCACTCGGCCGCAGGGTGGGCGCACCCATGCGGCAGGCGGAGACCGGTCTCGACATCGTCCGCACGGCTATAGCTGCCGGCCTGGGCCAACGGGACCTCAGCGCCATCGCCGTCCATCTGCGCGGAGGAGACGACTGATGGCACACATCGTCAAGAAGGTGGGCGATCTCGATCACCGGACACCGGTGGAGTTCGAGGGCCGCAGTTCCGGCTACGCGGGCGACGCGGTCGTCGACGAGGCCGGCGGCGCCGTGCAGATGGGCTTCCGCGTGGCCCGCCTCGATGCCGGGGGCCACGTCGACACGCACGTCCACTCGTTCGAGGAGTCGCTCTACGTCGTCGCCGGCCGCCTCACGGTCGACACCACCGAAGGCAGCTGGGAACTCGTGACCGGCGACTACGGGCTCATCCCCGTCGGAATGCCCCATGCCCTCCGCAACCTCGCGGGTCAGTCGGTCGCGTTCTCGGAGATGAGGGCGCCGTTGCCCCGTGAGCGCTTCGGCTTCGACACGCAGTTCCCAGAGGCACTGCAACCGGGGGCACCGCGAGCGATCGACGTCCGCGACCCCCGCAACCGCTACTTCGGCCACATCGATCCGGAGTCGATGGACCCGGCCATGCAGACCCAGGACCGGCTCGCCGTCAGCGCCAGCATGCGCACGGCGTTGCTCGTCTACAGCGGGATCACCGTGAAGATGATGGTGGACTCAGATCTCGGCGCCGACCTGTCGACGATGTTCATGGTGCAATACGAGCAGGGCGGCTTCGCCGGCGCCCACGATCACCCGCTCGAGGAGACCTACCAGATCCTCGAGGGTGAGGTCGAGGCGGTGTTCGACGGCGCCCGGTACCACCTCGAGCCGGGCGACGTGGCGTGGGCGGGGGTCGGGTGCGTCCACGAGTTCCGCAACGTCGGAGAAGGCATCGTCCGCTGGCTAGAGACCCAGGCGCCACAACCACCACCTCGCCATTCGTACCGCTTCGCCCGCGACTGGGCCTATCTCGAAAACGCTCTTGCCGGCGAGCGCCCAGTCGCCTCGTAGTCGACAAGGAGAAGACCATGGATGAGTTTCCGGTAGCGACCAGCCCCGCGCCAGGTGTCATGGCCGTCGATTGGGAGGCGCGAGTCGACTTCGAGCGGCTGCGCAACTACAGGCTGGGACGCGTGAGGATGATGCTCGAGGAGTTCGACCTGGGCGCCGTGCTCCTCTTCGAGACGTCGAACATCCGCTACGCGACCGCCACCCAGATCGGCTATTGGGCGTTCAACAAGGGCGAGCGATGGGCCCTCGTGACCCGCGAGGGCCGGCCCAAGATCTGGGACTTCGGTTCGGCCGCCAAGGCGCACCGGCTCCAGCTCCCCCACCTCTACGACACGAAGAACTCCGTCGGCGGCAACACCGGCCTGCAAGGCGCCATCGGCCCCGAGACCGGCCTCCATGACCGCGCCGTCCGTGAGATCAAAGGCGCCCTCGATGACGCCGGAGTCGCCGAGGAGAACCTGGGCGTCGACATGGCCGAGACCGCGGTGCTGCTGGCCCTCCAGGACGCGGGGCTGAAGGTCGTCGACGGCCAGCAGGCGATGATGCGGGCACGGGAGATCAAGAGCGACGACGAGATCATCCTGCTCACTCAGGCCTGCGCCATGGTCGACGGCGTCTACCAGGACATCTTCGAAATGCTCAAACCCGGGGTGCGAGAGTCCGACGTCGTGGGGATGGCCCACAACCGATTGTTCGGCATGGGGTCGGAGTTCGTCGAGGCGATCAACTCGATTGCCGGCGAGCGGTGCAGCCCCCACCCCCACGTCTTCAGCGACCGCATCATCCGGCCCGGCGACCAGGCCTACTTCGACATCATCCACGCCTTCAACGGTTACCGGACCTGCTACTACCGCACGTTCGTGGTGGGCCGGGCCACCCAGGCGCAGCGCGACGCCTTCAAGCAGTCCCGCGAGTGGATGGACGCCGCCATCGAGCTGGTGAGGCCGGGAGTCACGACGGACCAGATCGCCAAGGTGTGGCCGCGGGCTGAGGAATTCGGGTTCGAGGACGAGATGGACGCCTTCGGCCTCCAGTTCGGCCATGGGGTGGGTGTCGGGCTGCACGAGCGACCGATCATCAGCCGGCTCAACTCGATCGAGACGCCCGTCGAGATCAAAGAGGGGATGGTGTTCGCCCTCGAGACCTACGCCCCGGCGGCGGACGGGCGCTCGGCGGCCCGCATCGAGGAGGAGGTCGTGGTCACCGCCGACGGCTGCAAGATCATCACCCTCTTCCCGTGCGAGGAGCTGATGGTGGCCAATGCCTACTGATCCCCGGCCTACTGATCCGCGTTACGACTACGCCGTTCGCCAACCGAGGTTCCCGAAGCTGCCCGGGTGGTCCCCCGAACACGGTGAGGTCGATTGGGACACGAGGCTCGGCATGTACCACAAGCTGCACGAGCTGCGGTTGTTCGAGAAGCGCGCCTACGACCTGTTCATGCAGAACCTGGTCAAGGGCACCAGCCACCTGTCGTTGGGCATGGAGGCGGTGGCGACCGGATTCGGTGCGGCGATGGGGCCCGACGACTACACGTTCGCCACGTACCGAGGTCATGCGCATTCCCTCGCACGGGGTATGGAGCTCGGGCCGGCGATGGCGGAGCTCCTCGGCCGGGAGAACGGGATCCTCGGCGGGAAGGGCGGCTCCATGCACCTCACCGACGCCGAGCGAGGGATGATGGGCTCGTACGCCATCATCGGCGCCCATCTCTGCATCGCCAACGGTGCTGCGTGGTCGGCGCAGTTGCGGGGGACCGATCAGGTGGCCGTCGCCTTCTTCGGCGACGGCACCACCAATATCGGCGCCTTCCACGAGGCCCTCAACATGGCCAAGGTCTGGGAGCTCCCGGTGGTGTTCGTGTGCGAGAACAACCTGTACATGGAGTACACCCCGATCGACGTGGTCACCGCCGTCGAGAACCCGGCGGCCGACCGTGCCTCGGCCTACGGCATGGAGCCCATCCTCATCGACGGCAACGACGCCGATACCGTGTACCTCACCGCCCGACGCGTCATTGAGCGAGCTCGGGCCGGAGCGGGGCCATCCCTCGTCGAGGCAGTCACGTACCGGTCGGGTGGCCACTCCCGGGCAGACCCGGCCAAGTACCGGCCCCCTGCAGAGGTGGAGGCCTGGAACCAGCGCGACCCGATCCCGCTCTACCACCACCGGCTCCTCTCATTGGGGGCACCTGAAGAGCGTCTCACCTCGATCCAGCGCGAGGTGGCGGCAGCGGTTGACGACGCGACGGAGTACGCCAAGGCGGGTGCCGAACCGGGTGAGGGATCCCTGTTGACAGAGGTCTACGCCGACGGAGGTTCTCGATGGCGGAATTGAGCTACCGCGACGCCGTCGCCTACGGCATCGCCCAGGAGATGCGCCGGGATTTCCAGCTCGTGATGCTCGGAGAGGACATCGCCGCGGCGGGAGGTGTCTTCAAGACCACCGTCGGTCTCGTCGAGGAGTTCGGGCCCGATCGGGTGCGTGACACGCCGATCTCGGAGCAGGCGATCATCGGCGCCGCCATGGGTGCGGCGATGACCGGAGTCCCAGTCATCGCCGAGATCATGTTCTCCGACTTCCTCGCCGTGTGCTGGGACATGATCGCCAACGAGATCGCCAAGAGCCGCTACATGACGAATGGTCAGGTGAGCTTCCCATTGGTCATCAGGACCGCCAACGGTGGCGGGGCCCGGTTCGGAGCCCAGCACTCCCAGAGCGTCGAGAACTGGGCGATGATGATCCCGGGGCTGAAGGTCGTCGCACCGTCGACTCCGGTCGACGTGGTGGGCTTGATGGCCGCCTCGGTGCGCGATCCCGACCCGGTCGTCTTCTTCGAACACAAAGCGCTCATGGCGACGAAGGCCGAGGTGCCCGACGGCGAGATCGTCGACCGGTTGGGCACGGCCCGGCTCGTGAGGGAGGGGACCGACCTCACCATCGCCGCCCTCGCCCTCATGGTGCCCCGCGCCCTGGAGGCTGCCGAGCGCCTGGCCGGCGACGGCATCTCGGCCGAGGTCGTCGACGTGCGCTCTCTGGTGCCGCTCGACGCCCAGACCTTGCTGGCGTCGGTGTCCAAGACGGGACGCTTCTTCACGGTGGAGGAGAATCCGCGGCTGTGTGGGTGGGGGGCGGAGCTGGTGTCGATCGTGGACGAGGAGGCGTTCTGGGACCTCGACGGGCCCAGCATCCGGATCACCACGCCGCACATCCCACTTCCCGCTGCAGCGGCGCTCGAGGATCTCGCCATGCCGTCGGCGGATCGCATCTACGAGACGGTTTCGAAGGCGATCGACTCCGGGGGCGATGGGTGAGCGAGAGGCTGTTGATCAAGGGCGGAACCGTCCTGTCGCTCGACCGCTCGGTCGGCAACATGGACACGGCCGACGTCCTCATCGAGGACGGGAGGATCGCTGAGGTCGGCCCGTCGCTGCGAGCCCGCAACGCAGAGATCGTCGACGCAACGGACGCGATCGTCATGCCCGGGTTCGTCGATACCCATCGCCACTGCTGGCATGCGCTGTTTCGCAATGTGGGCCGCAGTCCATCGGCCTTCGCGGCCGGAGACCTCCGCGGCCACTACGGCGCAGACCACGTGTATGCGGCGACGCTCGCGTCGCTCCTCGGGGCTGCAGAAGCGGGCGTGACGACCGTCGTCGACTGGGCCGACCTCCCCGTCGAGCCGTCGTGCACGGAGGCGGCTTTGCAGGCGCACGCCGACGCCGGCCTGCGCACCGTGTTCGTGGTCGCCCCGTCCGCCGGGAGCGACGCCAGGCGCGACGCAGCCGGGTTGAGGACCTTGGTGGGCGGGAGCCGCGCACCGAACATCACTCTTGCGTATGGGTCGCGCGAGCTCGCCAACGACGAGATCGTCGCCATCGCAACGGAATGGGGCATCGCTCGTGGCGAGGGCCTCCGGATTCACGCTCACGCGGGAGTCGAACCGTCCACCCGAGGCGTCGTCGCCGCCCTCGGGAGCGCAGGCCTTCTCGGCGAAGACGTCACGCTGGCACATTGCTCGCTCCTCGGCGAGGACGACCTCGATGCCGTCGCGTCGTCCAAGACCTCGGTGTCGATCACGCCGTCACTCGAGATGACCGCCGGCCTGGGGCCCCCTCCCCTGCAGGCATTCATCGATCGCGGCATCCGCCCAGGTCTCGGGGTGGGAAGCGAGTTCGAGGCACCGGGGGACATCTTCGCCCAGATGCGAGCAGCGAACTCGGTGCAACACGCCACCCTCTTCGACCTCAAGCTCGCCGGCAAAGGTGGCGTGCCCAATCTGCTGACCACACGCGACGTGATTCGCTACGGCACTGTGGACGGGGCACGCGTCGCGGGCGTCGGCAACGTCACCGGCACGCTGACCCCGGGCAAGCAGGGCGATGTGATCGTATTGCGGGCGGACCGACCCAACATCGCACCGGTCAACGACCCCATAGGTGCGGTGGTGTGGGGAATGGACACGTCGAACATCGATTGGGTCATGGTGGGTGGCCGACCGATCGTGAGGGACGGAGAGCTCACCGCGGACGTGGCTCGGGTCGGCGAACTGGTCGCACGGGCACATCGCGAGGTCGCTGCGGCAAGTGGCCTGCTGGTCGACGCCGGGACGGAGCGGCCGTGACGGTCCGGCAGGCGTCCTCATCGGCACTGACGGCGCTCGTCGTCGCCTCGCGTTACATGCCGGTGTACTTGGCGGTCCTGCTCCTCGTGGTGGTGGCCGCCATCTGGGTCCCGGAGACGCTCGGCGGCGTCGCCCTGTCGGCCATCGCCCCGTTCGGAGCGCTGCTCGGCATCACCGCACTGGGCCAGATGCTGGTCGTCATGACCGGCGGGATCGACCTCAGCACGCCGGGCACCTTGACGCTCGCCGCGATGATCATGGTCGGCGTCGGTCAGCAGGCCGACGACCGGATCTGGCTCGGTTTCCTGGTGGCCGTCGGGGTCGCCGCTCTCATCGGGCTGGTGAACGGGATCCTCATCGGAGGTATCAAGCTCAACGCACTCATCGTCACGCTGGCCGTCGGGCAGATCGTCGTCGGCATCGTGAACCGGTACGTTCGCACCTTCCCCGTCCAGAGCCCGGTCCCGTCCGAATTGTCCCGCTGGACGTCGACCCGGATCCTGGGTGTCAGCCCCATCTTCTGGATCGGGTTGGGTGTCACCCTGCTCCTGGTCGTCGCTCTCCGGTACACGTCGGTGGGGCGCCGGTTCCAGGTCGTCGGTGCGAACCCGGTGTCGTCCCACGTGGTGGGCGTGCGGGTGACCCTGAACCAGATCCTCGTGTACGTCGTAGCAGCCGTCCTCTACGCGATCGCCGGCGTGGCCCTGGCCGGGCTGCTCCGCAATCCGGGCGTCAACATCGGCTCGCCCTATCTCCTCGGCCCCATCGCCGCCGTGGTCATCGGTGGCGCCTCGTTGACCGGTGGCCTCGCCAGCCCGCTGTCCACGATGGTCGCCGCCTTATTCCTCACCGGCCTCAACCAGATGATGCGATCCCTCGGCTTGGCGACCGCCCTCCAATTCGTGGTGTTCGGCCTCGTGATCATCGGGGGAATGCTCGTCTCCGGCGATCGGATCATCCGCGGGGTCGAGCAGCTCTTACGGGAACGAGGTCGACCCGACGGCACGTACGAGCGACACGCGGCGAGTACGAACGACGACGCACGTGATGGTTGAGACATGACGCGCGACAGGCCACGAGAGAAACCCAGCCGGTCCGCAACGGACCTCATGCCTGAGAACAGGAGGAGGACATGAGAGTAAGAAGGATCATCAGCCTCATCGCCCTATTGGTGCTGGTGGCTGCCGCGTGCGGCGGAGACGATGACTCGGCGGACACCACTGCCGCCGGGCCGGACACCACCGCCACCGCACCCGACACCACGGCTGCCGGGCCGGACACCACGGCTGCCGGGCCGGACACGACAGCTACAGCCGCCGGCCCACTCGCCGAGTTCGGCGAGGACCCGTCTGCCGCGGATCCTGCCTTGATCGAGAAGGCGCTGGGACCGGTGGAGCCGTCCGACGAAGCGAGCTGGAACATCATCCTGGCGTCAATAGCCCGAGCCGACCAGGACGTCGATCAGGCCACGCTCGACAAGGCCATGGAGTGCTGGACGAATCAGGAATGCGACACCGGTTCCGGTGGCGAGCTCGTGATGGGTTACGCCGACGGCGGCGGCAACACCGTCAACGTGTGGCGTGGTGTGAGTCACATGGAGGCCATCCTCCAAGCGCTCACCTACCCCGAGATCGGCACTATCGTCTCGACGGCGGCCAACTTCGACCCCGATCCTGCAGTTCACGAGAACGGCATCAGGTTCCTGGTGCAGCGTGGTGTCGACTTCATCGTCGGGTATCCCGACTTCGGCGTCGCACTCGCCGGGGTGATCACCGAGGCCGAGGCCGCCGGCATCCCCTACTTCTCGTTCTCGGCGGGCTACGTGGGTCTGCCGGGACAGGAGGGCGCCCTCACGCCAGGTGAGGACTACGGGGGCGTAATCGGCGAAGATCTGTGCGCCTTGGGCAACAGCTTCGCCGAGGTGCTCAACGACGGCGTCGGCAGTGGCGAGGTCGCCATGCTCGGAGGGAGCCCCGGCAACGCCCTCACGCTCGGCTGGCAGCAATGCGCCATCGCCGCTCTCGGTGACGGGGTGAACCTCGTGAATCCGCCTCCGGACCCGAACTCGACCACGGGCGACACGTTCTGGGTCAACACGCTGGCACTCGACGCAGCGCGCGGTCTGCTGACGACCAACCCGGCCATCGCCGGGTGGGCATACGAGTACTCCGACGGGCTCTTCACGGCGCTGCAGGCGTACGACGAGCTGCAGATTCCGGTGCAGAACCTCACGGTGGCCCTGCGCACCGACGAGCAGACCCTCTTTTGTGACTGGGAGGAGCGGGCCGAGCCGACGTACAACATCTGGTACTCGGCGGGCGGCAACTTCCAATCGCGCACGGCCGTCACCGCGGCCATGTTGAAGCTGAAGGGCGCCGACGTGCCGGGCCAGATCATCGTCCCCCACGTCATGCGTCAGGTCACCGACGCCGACTGCAACCCGGATCGGGTGAATGCGGTCGTCTCGGGCACGTCGCTGGCGCCGGATGCGGCGCTGCAGGCGATGTTCGGAGGCGGAGGCTGATACAGGGCGATCCCGGAGGAGCGTCGATGGAGCACGAGCTCGTCCTCGAGATGGAGGGCGTGTCCCGCCAGTTCGGGGCGGTGCGAGCGCTGACCGACGTCAGCTTCGACTGCCGCGCCGGCGAGGTCCATGCCCTCGTCGGCGAGAACGGCTCCGGTAAGTCGACGCTCCTCGGGATCGCATCCGGCTTCGTCGATCCGGATCGCGGTACGGTCCGGATCGCGGGCAAGCGCCTCCGCCGGGACTCGCCGGCGCAGGCGCGCAAGCTCGGCCTGGCGATGGCCTACCAGGATGGCTCCTCGGTACATGCCGAGCCCGTGAAGAACAACCTCTACTACGCCGCACCGCCCGAGCAACGGCCGCCGTTCTGGAGGCGGAAGAAGTGGGCGCGGCAGGTGCTCGCCGAGTTCGACCTCGACCTCGAGCTGTTCCCCGATGCGCCGGCGGGCTTCCTGACGATGGCGGAGCGCCAGCTCTTCGAGGTGGCCAAGGCGCTGGTGTCGCACCCCAAGGTGCTCCTCCTCGACGAGCCCACGACCGCCCTGGGGCCCGACGAGGTCGAGGCGCTGCACCGAACCGTCGTCACATGCCGGGAGCGTGGCGTCGGCGTCGTGTACGTCAGCCACCGCCTCCCCGAGGTCTTGGAGGTCGCCGACCGGGTCACGGTGCTGCGCGACGGCATACACCAGGGCACCTTCGACGCTCGGACGACGACAGAGCCCGAGCTGGTCGAGCGCATCGTGGGACGTCCCTTCGAGGCGGCGTTTCCCTCGCCGGCCGGCTCGGCCGATCGGGAGCGGGAGGTCCTCGTCGTCGACGGGCTGCAGGGGCAGTCGTTCGGACCAGTCACGTTCACGTTGCACAGTGGCGAGATCGTCGGGATCGCCGGGGCCGAGGGGAACGGCCAACCGCAGCTCTTCGACTGCCTGGCCGGGCGGGTTCCACCGCGCGCCGGCAAGGTCGTCTGCGCCGGCGAGGAGCTGACGCTGATCTCGACCCACGAGGCGGTCGGCGCCGGGATGTTGCTGCTCCCCGGCAACCGCAAGCTGGAGGCGCTGATGGGCGTCCTCGGGGTCCGTGTGAACGCAACCATTCAGTCGCTGGGACGTTTCTCGCGTCTCGGCCTCCTGCGAAGGCGAGGCGAGCGGACTGCGGTCAACGAGCTGGTGGACCACCTCGAGATCCGGACCCCTTCATTGGACCAGCCCGTCGAGTTCCTCTCCGGCGGCAACCAACAGAAGGTCTCCGTGGCCCGCTCCTTCCTCAAGGAGCCCTCGGTCATCTTGGCGTACGAGCCGACGCAGGGAGTGGATGTCGGCTCCCGCTTCGACATCTACAAGGCCTTGCGTACCCGCAGCGACGCCGGGGCTGCTCTCCTGGTGAAGTCGAGCGACCCCATCGAGCTCTCCGGTCTCTGTGGCCGCGTCCTCGTCATGTCGCGCGGCACGATCATCGAGGAGATCCCCGGCGACGAGCTGGACGAGGTCCGCATCGTCGAGGCCATCGTCCGTGGGCCCGGGATGTCGAAGGCCGCTCGGTCGCCACTGGGTGTGGCCATGCCCAAGGCCGCCGCAACCGAGCAGGGCGCACCGTGACGGTCGAGATCGAGACCACCGGGATCGACCGGGCACGGCAACTCGTTCGCAAGGTCCTCCGCAACGCCCGCGACAAGAACAAGTGGCGCAAGATCGTCCGGGTCCGCTTGTGGATGCCGGTGGCGCTCCAGGTGCTGCTCATCCTTGCGCTCCTCTGGTACACCAGCGCCCGCTTCGACGGATTCATCAACCGGGCGAACATCTTCAACATCCTGCTCTTGGCCATGCCGCTGGCACTGGCGGCCATCGCCCAGACCCATGCGATCCTCGTCGGCCACCTCGATCTGTCGGTTGGGGCGATGATCAGCTTTGGCGTCGTCGCCGGGTCGTTTCTGATCGGTGCCGAGGCCACCGGCGGAGAAATCGCCATCGGCGTGCTCGCCATCCTCGGTAGTGGGATCGCCCTGGGTTTGGTGAACGCCGGGCTCGTCCGCGGCGTCAAGATCCCGTCGCTCATCGCCACGTTGGCCACGCTCAGCATCCTCGACGGGATCTCGCTGACGCTGCGACCGACGGCGCAGGGCATCATCAACGAGAACCTGGTCTCGTTCCTCACGGCGAGCGTCGGCCCGGTCCCGATCGCCTTCATTGCCATCCTCCTCGGCGCCGGCCTCCTCGACCTGTGGCTGCACGCATCCGGTTCGGGCCTCGAGCTGCGAGCGGTGGGATTCGACGAGCGAGCCGCAAAGCGGGGCGGCATCCGGACCAACTGGGTACGGGTGCGCGCTCTCGTGCTGTCCAGCGGTCTCGCTGCCGTCGCCGCTTTCTTCGTCATGGCCCGCTCCCCCATCGGCAACGCCCAGATCGGCGCCCCCTTCGCCCTCAACAGCATCACCGCCGCCGTGCTCGGAGGGGCGTCCCTCGCCGGCGGGAGAGCGACGTTCGTCGGGAGCACGGTGGCGGCGGTCCTGCTGGCGCTGATCATCACCGTCCTCCCTTTCCTCGGGCTGTCGCCGACCGACGGATCAATGATCATCGGCGGGCTGGTGCTCGTCGGAATCGTCCTGTTCCAGGTTGGCGACCTCAAGGAGCTGGTGAAGCGCAACTATCGGCGAGCTCGGCGCCTGGTGCTCGGCAGCCAAGTGGCCGAGGCGGCGGACATCCCGAGCTTCTATCCCGAGGGAAGCGACTTCTCCGTGGTGCCCACGACCCGAACGCTCATCAAGAACGGCATCGTGCTCACCCTCGACCCGGCGATCGGCGACGTCGTCGGCGGTGACGTCCTCATCGAGGGGGCGAAGATCGTCGAGGTCGCTCCGCGATTGGATGCGGCCGACGCCCAGGTCATCGACGCCACTGGCATGATCGTGATGCCGGGATTCGTCGACACCCACCGCCACATCTGGGAGGGGGTGCTTCGCAACATCGGGACCGATGTCCCACTCGAGGGACGCACCAGCTACATCTCGTTCGTGCTGCACAAGCTCGCGCCGGCGTTCCGCCCGGAGGACGCATACGTCGGCAATCTCGTGTCGGCGCTTGGTGCCATCGACGCCGGAATCACGACCCTGCTCGACTGGTCCCACATCCAGGGCTCGCCCGCACACACCGATGCCGTGGTCGAGGCGTTGCGCCATTCCGGGCTGCGTGCCGTCTTCGCCTACGGCTTTCCGTGGTGGGGGAAATGGGAGGAGCGGCAGCCGAGCTGGTTCGTGCGAGCCGCCACCGAGCACTTCTCGGCGAACGACCAGAAGCTGACGCTGGCGCTCGCCGCCCCGGGACCCGAGTTCACCGACTTCGAGGTCACGCGCGACCACTGGAAGCTGGCCCGGGAGACCGGGGCGCGCATCAGCACGCACGTCGGCGTCGGCAGCTACGGCCTGGACGGCAAGGTGCAGGAATTCGGCGAGGCCGGACTACTCGGGGCCGACACCACGTACATCCACTGCACCACGCTGAACGACACCGAGATCCAGATGATCGTCGACACCGGCGGCACGGTCTCGCTGGCCTCTCCGGTCGAGATGATGATGGGCCATGGCATGCCACCCATCCAGAAGTTCCTCGATCGCGGGCTGCGTCCGAGCCTCAGCGTCGACGTCGAGACCAACGTGCCCAGCGACATGTTCAACCAGATGCGGTCGGTGCTGGGCCTGCAACGAGCGCTGGCCGCCGGCGCCGACAGGGATCCGGTCTCGCCCCGTGAGGTTCTCGGGTATGCCACGATCGAGGGGGCACGTGCCAACGGTCTCGACTCCAGGGTGGGCACACTCACGCCGGGCAAGGAAGCGGACGTCATCCTGCTCCGCACCGACCGGATGAACGTGACGCCCCTCAACGACCCGGCGACCGCCGTGGTCGTCGGGATGGACACCGGCAACGTGGACACGGTCCTCATCGGCGGCCACGTGATGAAGCGCGCCGGCAAGCTGTTGCACGTCGACTGGGCGGCGGTGAGGCGCCTCACCTCGGAGTCGCGCGACTATGTCATCGAGAGGTCGGGGTTCAAGCTGCCGAAGATCTGAGACGTCGTCTCGGCCGTGCCGCTACCCGACGGGTAGTTGGCGCACCACGAACACTGCAACGTCGTCGCGCGGGTTGCCATCCTGGAAAGCCACCGCGGCATCCGCGACGACCCGTGCGATACCCGAGGCCGAGAGCTTCGCGGCCGACTCCAGCAGGGTGTGCAACCGCTCCTCGCCGAAGAAGTCATGACCCCGGCGAGCCTCCGTGACACCATCGGTGAAGAAGACCAAGGCGTCGCCCTCCTCCAGGTGCACCCGGTCCTCTTCTTGTTCTGCTCGCTCGTACGCGCCGAGCAACATCCCGGAGCTGCCGACACGCACGACGTCACCGGTCGCCGCCACCAGCCGGGGAAGGGGGTGGCCGGCCGTGCACACCCTCACCTCGTGCCCGGCGGAGGTCGGGGACACACGCCCCACGACGGCGGTGCAGGTCCTGTCCGACCGGTCATGCAAGAGCGTGGTGTTGACCGCATTGAAGACCTCCGCCAAGTCGTCGGTCTCCATGGCGGCCCCCCGGATCGTGTATCTCGCCAGCGCAGTCAGCGCCGCAGCCTCCGGCCCCTTCCCGCAGACGTCGCCGACGGCGATCAGCCACTCGTCCGTCGTCAACTGGAAGATGTCGTAGAAGTCACCCCCCACCTCGGCTCCCTCCCCGGCCGGTCGGTAGGCCGCGCCGAGGTCGAGTCCCGGCACCGTCGGCAGCGACGGGGGAAGCAGACTTCGCTGCAGCGTGGTGGCGAGCACCCTGGCCTGCTCCTCGGAGAGCTCGGCTCGCTGGCGCGCCCAAAGCAGCTCCTGCTCGTAGCTGCGACGATCCTTTGCGGGAAAGAGGACGACGTCGATGAGGGCTCCCGGCTGCGACGGTTCGAGGATGCGTGCGTTGATCAGCGACGGGAGCGGACTACCGTCGACGGAGGAGAGCTCCACCGCGATCTCGTGAACCTCGCCTTGCAGGTCGAGGAGCGGACCCACGTGCGTCTGCCAGAAGATTCGATCGCCCACTCCCAGCACGTCGAAGAACCGAACCGACGGTTGCGTGCCGTCCATCCCGATCCATCGGCGGAAGGTCTGATTGGCCCGAACGATCTCCCCGCTCCGCGTCATCGTGATCAGACCACAGGGCGCTCGATCGTACGAGTTCGCCTGCACGACCGGCTCGGGCGCGGGCGAATCGATCACAGGAACGATCGTATGGCCGCGATGGTCTCCTCCGGTGCGCTCAGATTCGGGCAGTGTCCCACCGCGTCGAGCTTGTGGAACGTGCTGTTGGGCAGTGACGCATGCACGAACGCTCCCACCTCGTCGGGAGCGATCACGTCAGCCGAGCACTGCAGAACGAGCACCGGGGTGTCGACGTCCGCGAGGTCGGCGCGGTTGTCCGACAGAAACGTAACCCCGGCGAAGTGCGCTGCGATGTCGGGGTCGGTCTGACAGAAGCTGTTGGTCAGCTCCTCGCCGAGCTCGGGGCGGTCGGGGTTGCCCATGATCAGCGGCGCCATCTGCGCCGACCAACCGAGGAAGTTGCTCTCGAGCGACCTGAGGAGATCTTCGATCTGCTCGGCGCTGAAGCCGCCCCGATAGTCGCCGTCGTCGATGTACCGCGGCGAGGGCCCGACCAGAACCAGCTTGTCGAATCGGGCAGGATCCCGACGGGCGGCAAGCACCCCCATCATCGCGGCCACGCTGTGCCCAACGAACACCACGTTGTCCAGATCGAGGGCGTCACAGATCTCGAGGATGTCTTCTGCGTACCCGTCGAGGGACCCGTACTTCGATCGGTGGTAGGCCGTCAGATCCGAGCCGCCGGCGCCGACGTGGTCGAAGAGAACGACCCTGTACTCGCTCTCGAACGCCGGCACCACGTGTCGCCACATGTTCTGATCGCACCCATAGCCGTGGGCGAAGAGCATGGGTTGCCCGTCCGATGGCCCGCGGACCTTGACGTTGTTTCGCGCTCGCACGTCCACATGCAGAGCGTAGACGGTGCCCCAAGCGACTCGTTGTGAAGACCACGTCGTACGCGGGGTACGACAACGGCCTACTCAGCTAGATTCCCCCGCGCAGCCGGGGTCGGCGGCTCAGCGATCCGACTCGACCCCACATCGACAGGAGTCGTCGTGCCGGTCATCACACCCAACCTCTGGTTCGACACCCAAGGCCTCGAAGCGGCCGAGTTCTACGTGTCGGTGTTCCCGAACTCGAAGATCACGAACGTCACCTACTACGGCGAGGCCGGCATGCGGGAGCCCGGCACCGTGATGACGGTCGACTTCGAGCTCGACGGCCAGCCCTATACCGCCATCAACGGCGGCCCGGAGTTCACCTTCGACGCGGCGGTCTCGTTTCTCATCGCCTGCGCCGATCAGGACGAGGTCGACTACTACTGGTCCCGCTTGACCGATGGAGGACGCGAAGTTCAGTGCGGCTGGCTCGAGGACCGCTTCGGGCTGTCGTGGCAGGTCTTCCCTTCGGCCGCAGGCGCGATCTTGACCGACGCGAACCCGGAGCGGGCGCAGTGGGCATGGCAGGCGTTGCTCGCCATGAAGAAGATCGATCTCGCCGCACTGCGGGCCGCCGCCGACGGCGGTTCGGTCGATGGCTGACCCACAAAGCGGCGACCTCGCCTCGGTCGATGCATACATCGCGGCGGCACCCGAGCAGGTGCGACCAATCCTGACGGAGGTCCGCAAGGCGATCGCGACCGCAGTACCCGAGGCCACGGAGGCGATCAGCTACCAGATCCCGACGTTCAAGCTGCACGGCAGGAACTTCATGCACTTCGCCGCGTGGTCGGACCACATC
>JBFINP010000044.1:0-24986 GCA_041611095.1 Acidimicrobiia bacterium
GCGATGACGGTCATCGTGGCGTTGATCTCGTTTCCGATCGGGATCGGCACGGCCGTCTACCTCGAGGAGTATGCGTCCGACACGCGGCTGACCCGTTTCATCACGACCAACATCCGCAATCTCGCCGGCGTCCCGTCGATCGTGTACGGAATCCTCGGATTCGCCGTGTTCGTCAGGTTCGTCGCCGCAATCGGGCTCGGCGGCCCGGTCAACGGCAAGAACGTGCTCGCCGCAGGCATCACCCTTGCCGTCCTCGTGCTGCCGATCGTGATCATCACCGCCTCCGAGGCGCTTCGGGCGGTGCCCAGCAGCATTCGTGAAGCCGGCTTCGGGGTCGGGGCAACACGGTGGGAAGTCATCCGGCATCACGTACTCCCGGTGGCGGCACCCGGCATCCTCACCGGGACCGTCCTCACCCTGGCGCGGGCGTTCGGCGAGACGGCGCCGCTGCTCCTGCTCGGCGCGATCACCGGCTTCTTCACGCTCGGCGAAGGTGCATCATTCCTCGACAAGCTCACGTCGGCGTACACGGCGCTGCCCGTGACGGTCTTCGACTGGTCCCGCCAGCCCGGCGAAGATTTCCGGTCGCTCGCAGCAGCTGCGATCGTCGTGTTGCTCGTGATCCTGCTCACGGCCAACGCAGCTGCGATCATCCTGCGGAACAGATATGAACGAAAGTGGTGACATGACGACCGGTGCGGACCAGGGAACGCAACGTGTGCCCGAGCCGGTGCCGACCACCCGGGCGCCGGTCGTCCAGACCAGCCCGCGGGAGCAGCACCTCGATCCCAACGCGGCGATGATGTTCGACGTCGACGACCTCAACGTCTTCTACGGCGACTTTCACGCCGTGTTCGACGTGTCGCTCGACATTCGCCAGCACGAGATCACGGCGTTCATCGGACCGTCGGGATGCGGCAAGTCCACGATGCTGCGTTGCTTCAACCGCATGAACGATCTCATCGAGGGGGCCCGCGTCGAGGGACAGCTGCGGTATCACGGCACCGACCTCTATGCCCCGGCCGTCGACCCGGTGGAGGTGCGCCGCCGCATCGGCATGGTCTTCCAGAAGCCAAATCCCTTTCCGAAGTCGATCTACGACAACATCGCCTTCGGCCCCAAGATCGTGGGCTTCGGTGGGAATTTGGACGATCTGGTCGAGGAGTCACTCACCCGCGCCGCCCTTTGGGACGAGGTGAGAGACAAGCTCGGCGACTCGGCGTTTGCGCTGAGCGGTGGCCAGCAGCAGCGGCTGTGCATCGCTCGTGCGATCGCAACCAGCCCCGACGTCCTGCTGATGGATGAGCCCTGTTCCGCCCTCGACCCGATCGCGACCCTGCGCATCGAGGAGCTGATGCAGGAGCTCAAAGAGGACTACACGATCATCATCGTGACCCACAACATGCAGCAGGCGGCGCGGGTCAGCGACCGCACCGCCTTTTTCAACGTGCGGCTCAACGAGGAGGGCCAGCGCACGGGACGGTTGGTCGAATACGCCGAGACTGGCAAGCTGTTCACGAACCCGGATCAGAAGGCCACCGAGGACTACATCACCGGACGGTTCGGGTAGGAGGAGCGATGACGGGCAGCCAGTACTACGGACCGCTGATGGGAGCCGAGGCCCGCTCCCACTTCGACGCCCAGCTCAACGAGATTCGCGAGGGCCTCGTCAACCTCGGCACGCTCGTTGTCGAGAACCTGAATCGTGCCGGCGAGGCGATGCGAGAGACGAGGCTCGATCTCATCCCCCAGGTACGGGCGGCGGACCTCGAGATCAACGACCACTACTACGAGCTGGAGCGGCACACCTTCGAGATCCTCGCTCGGCAGCAACCCGTCGCCGGCGACCTCCGTTTCCTCGTCGCCGCCACCCGGATCGTCTATGAGCAGGAGCGCTCCGGCGACCTCGTGGTGAACTGCGTCAACATGCTCGAGCGATTGTCAGGCTTCCCGGACGTGCCCGTCATCAACGCCCTGCTCGCCCAGCTCATCGAGGCCGCCGCCGGGATCTTCACCATGTCGGTCGAGGCACTGTCCACGATGGATCCCGAATCCGGTGTGCGGCTCGACGACGCCGACGACGAGGTCGACGATCTGGTGAGCCGCTACTACACGGAGATCGGGCGCGCCGCCGACACCATCGGTCTGGAGCCTGCGATCGCCCTGTCCAGGGTCGGGCGCTTCCTCGAGCGAATCGGCGATCACGCCGTCAACATCGGCGAGAACGTTACCTACGTGGTCACCGCGGAGTTCCCCCGCGCCGATCATGTGACACCCTCCGACGAGGTCGATCCGGAGCAGGCCGGCCCACCACCGAGGGGGTAACCTCGCACGATCCGTCGTGAGAGGACTGCGCTATCGACTTCGCCTACTCCCCCCGCTGTGAGGAGCTCCGCGAGACGCTCCTCGGGTTCATGGACGATCACGTGTACCCGGCCGAACCGATCAACGAGCATCAGCGGCTCGAATCGGGCAACCCCTGGGACGCCACACCGATACTGGAGGAGCTGAAGAACGAGGCCAGGTCGCTCGGTCTGTGGAACCTCTTCCTCCCTGACGAGGAGTGGGGCGCCGGCTTGAGCAACGTCGACTACGCACCCCTCGCCGAGGTCATGGGGCGCAGCGTCGAGCTGGCGCCGGAGGCCACGAACTGCGCGGCCCCGGACACGGGGAACATGGAGGTGCTGGCGATGTTCGGCACTCCGGAGCAGCAGGAGCAATGGCTCGTGCCCCTGCTCGAAGGCAGGATTCGGAGCGCCTTCGCCATGACCGAGCCCGCCGTAGCCAGCTCAGATCCCCGCAACCTCGAGGCGACCGCCGTGCGTGACGGCGACGAGTACGTGATCAACGGCAGGAAGTGGTGGACTACCGGAGCCGCCGGATCTACGTGCGAGGTGGCGATCTTCATGGGCGTCACCGATCCCGACGGAGATCCCAGGCGGCGGTACTCGATGATCCTCGTCCCGATGGACGCCCCTGGGGTGAAGGTGGAGCGCTCTTTGCCCGTCTACGGGTTCCAGGACCGTGGCGGCCACGGCGACGTGACCTTCACGGACGTGCGAGTCCCCGCCACCAACCTGATCGCCGGAGAGGGCGACGGCTACATGATCGCCCAGGCGAGGCTCGGCCCGGGCCGGATCCACCACTGCATGCGGGCGATCGGCATGGCGGAGCGGGGGCTCGACATGATGATCCGGCGAGCCAAGGACCGGTATGCGTTCGGGTCACGGATCAGCGAGAAAGGCGTCGTTCAGGACTGGATCGCCGAGTCGAGGTGGCGCATCGAGCAGGCCCGCCTCCTTGTCCTGAAGACGGCCTGGTTGATCGACACCGTCGGCAGCCGCAACGCACGCATCGAGGTTTCGGCCATCAAGGTGGTGGCACCGCGCACTGCGCTCTGGGTCCTCGATAAGGCTGTCCAGGCGCACGGGGGCGGCGGTGTCAGCGACGACTTCCCGCTGGCGCGCATGTGGGCGCTGGCCCGTACGTTACGCATCGCCGACGGCCCGGACGAGGTGCACAACATGGTCGTGGCCCGCCGGGAGATGGGCCGCATTCCCGACTGAACGGGGGCGAGACCCCGGAGGTCAGCTGAACAGCCCGAGGATCTTGTCGATGAAGCTGCGGCCCTTCGGCGCCGGCAACTCGGACAGCACGTCGATGAGATGGTCGGGCGGCACGTCTCCGACCAGCATGAACGCGATCTCACCTCGCTGCCAGGAGACCCAGATCTCCGCAGGCTCGACCAGAACGAGGTAGCGCGCCCCGCCCACCTCAAACGCCGTACCCCCTTCGAGACCCGGCTCGACCCGGTCGGTGGGGATCTCGAACACGCTGAACGAGAAGAGCCCGTCGCCGTAGAAGGCGTGGGCGATGCCGTCGGCGTCCAGATAGGTGTCGAGCCGCTCGTAGCCGGCCGCCCGCACCGGGAGTGTCGACCCCGCTTGCTCCGGCACCACCTCGTAGGCATCGGACGCCTGCTCTCGCAATGCCGCGTATGCGCGGGCCGAGACCGGGCCGAACTCGGTGAAGGTCGAGAGCCGGAAGAGCCGGCCCTCGCCGTCGTAGATCTCCGTCGTCAAAGGCGCCCAGGTCACCGCATCGAAGACGATCGTTGCCCGTTTCAGGTCGCCCTCGAAGATCGTCACGCTGCGGGCGCTGCGCCCGAGACGCGTCACGGGCGTGGCTTCCGAGGTGGTGTACTTGGTGCCCGCGCCCTCGGCCGACCAGCTCGAGAACGTGATTCCGGGCATCTCGGTTCCGCCGAGCTTGCCGCCCCCGATCAACACCTCGGTGTCGCCGTCCTTCAGGATCATCATTCCGCCGGCGTGCTCTATGTCGCCGACGGCGGCCTCGTTCGCTCCGTTCCACATCGTCACCACCACGCGCCGGCCTGCGTAGTCGGCCTTCGCCGCCCGCTCGAGGTAGTCGTCCAGGTCGTCGGCGCGGGCCGGTGCCGCCATCGACAAGGAGGCGAGCACCGCAACGACGATGGCCGCCGCCGACGCGGCGCGGCTCGACGCGGTTCGGCACTCCGGCGACCAGGTCCACGTCATGGCGTCTCTGCAGGGGTCGCAAAGGCCGGGATCACCGCAAAACCCTGCTCCACCGAGGTCCGTGCAGTGTGGCGATTGGCGAGGGTGTCCCGATCGACGAAGGCGGCGGGGCCGCCCGTGTTGACCACGAGTGCGATCGCAGCGGCGACCGCAGCTGCGGCAACGGCGCGCCGTGCCCAGTGTCGTCGCGCAGTGCTCGCACCGAGGGGCGGCGGCTCGAGGCTCGGTTCGAGACGAGGGAGGGCACGAACCGCGGTACGTGCCGCATCGAGCTCCCGCAGCTCGGAGCGGCAGGGGGCGCAGAGGGCGAGGTGATCGCCGACGTGTTCCACGTCCTGAGGTGACAGCTCGCCGTCCAGGTAGGCCGACAGCAGATCCCCGAGGTGCAGCGCCGCAGCAAGCGCCGAAGGGAGATCCAGATCGGGGAGCTGGCGCACGAGCGAACGCGCCTCCTGGATCCGACGAAACACGGCGATGCAGTCGGTACAGCCATCGAGGTGCGCTACCACCTCGGCAAGCTCGCCGGACGTGAGCTCGCCGTCGAGGTAGCCGGACAGCAGCTCCTCGCGGTCCCAGCACGAGCTCACACCGGCCATGTCAGCAAGCCCCTGAGCATCTTGCGTCCGCGGTGGATTCTGCTGCGGACGGTTCCCACCGGGATGTCCACGGCAGCGGCGATCTCCTCGTAGGTGAGTCCGACGACGTCGCACATCACGACACACTCGCGGAACTCGACGGGGAGCTTGAGAAGCGCACCCTGTACATCGTCGGAGAGCCGAATCTGCGCGAGCACCTCGTCCGGCGACGGTGCGGTGAGGACCGTCGATCGCTCGACATCGGGTAGCGCGGTCGTGGGCCGTCGCTTCCTACGCCGGATGTCGTCGAGGAACGCATTCCGCGTGATGCGCCACAGCCACCCCTCGAACGATCCGGGTGTGTAGCTGGCCAGCCCTTTCCGGACGCGTAGGAGGACTTCTTGAACCAGATCTGAGGCATCGTCACGATTGCCCGTGAGTCGGTAGGCGTAGTTGTAGATCTGCCGGCCGTACCGGCGCGCAACGTCTTCCCATGCTGGGATCACTTGCTCCGACATGGATTCCCCCGAGGGGCTCGCGTCTCACAACGACGCCGCGCTGGGGGAAGTTCCCCGGAGGGTCGCCCTCGAGGCGCTATGGATGGCCGGAGGTCACGCCTCCTTGCTCGGCTCCTCCTCTTCCTCGCTGGCGCCATCCTCCATGCCCTTGCGGAACTCCTTGGCGGATGCTCCGATCGAGCGTGCGAGGTCAGGCAGCTTGCGGGCCCCGAAGAGCAGCAAGAGCACCACGAGGATGATGATGAAGTCCCATCCTTGGATGTTGCGAAACACGCTGTGGCTCCTTCGTCTGCAACCGAGTGTACCCACCCCACGGCCTTTCGCCGCGGTGCGGCCTACCTCAGCCGATGGCCATCGCGTTGACGAAGCTCTGGAACCGCTCTCTCGTGACGAACCTCACCCGAGGCTCACGGCGCTCCTTGTCGTAGACGAGGAACGGTCCGAACTTCGGGGTGAAGAGCAAACCGCGGGCCGCACCGGACTGCCCGAAGTGAACCATGAACTCGTTCACCGCCCTCTCCGAGAGCTCCGGATGCTCCCCCGGCCAGTGCTCGACGACCTCGACGAAGTGGCTCGTGCCGCCCCGTGTTGCGATGAAGGAAGCGCCGGAGCCTGTCACGGTGTAATTGGCGACTCTCAAGAGACCGCGCACGATATCGGCCAGCTCTGTCGCCTTCGGGTCGATCCCCTGAGCGCGCAACCCGGCTTCGAGGACCGCCGTCAGCTGCACCTCCTCGCTCAACGGTCGCAACTCGTCCGATGGCGCCCGTACCGCCAGGTTGGGCGCCTCGGGGGGCTCGGCGCCGAACTCCTCGAAGATGTCCGGGCCGCGATGGGCAAAGGGGTGCTCGCCGGGCGGCGCCGGCGGTGGAAGCTCGCCCGGGCCGTCGAGCGTCAGCTTTCCCACCTCGACCCTGGCGTCTCCGCGGCGGGCGTGGGCGTGAACCGTCGACACTCCGTCCAGGGGGAGATGCGAGCGCTTCTCACGCAGCACCTCCACCGCCTCGCCGAGGAGGATCTTGGTGAGGACCGGGTCGGGGTCCCCTTCGGGCAGCGGGACATCGAAGTACACGTGCGCATCGCCGCCGGTGACGTGAAAGTCTGCGGCCGGCGGCCGGAAGCCACCGGCGCCTGCGCGACCCGCGGCCGAAGCTGCCGTCTCTGCGGCGGTTCCTGATGGCGTTTGCCGTGACCGCATGATGACGACGGCGAGCACGACGACGACGATGACGACGATCACGGCAATCACTGCGGGCACGTTGGCCAACTCCTATCGGTGGTCTCGGTTCGAGAGTCTAGGAGTCACACCGACCCGGCCCGAAGTCGATGCGATGCGGTTGCGACACGAGGACGAAGGGTCTAGGAAACCCGTCTCTCGGCGGCGATCGCGGCGCGCTCGCGGCGGATCTTCCGTCGCTCCCGCTCCGACATGCCTCCCCATATGCCGAACTTCTCCGAGTAGACGATTGCGAACTCGAGACAGTCGGCTCGCACCGAGCACTCACGGCAGATCGACTTTGCCGTCCGGGTCGATGCCCCTCGTTCCGGGAAGAACAGATCAGGGTCGGCTCCACGGCAGTTTGCCAGATCCTGCCACGCCATGTCGTCCGTGGCCAGCAGCTCCACCAGCTGTGTAAACACGCTCTCTCCCTACACAGTTGTAATTACGCCGGTGTGATTCTGTCAGATCTTACGCGCGCCTGTCAACCCCACCCCGGCGAGGGCGCCCATCCGGGCGGCGTCCCACGCAAGAGAGAGGCCGGCCGTCTGGACCACATCCGCCGCCGCATTCCTCGGTACGACCGGGAAATGGGCACCGCAACCCGGGCTGGCATAATGGCGACGGCCGACCGAAAGGACGCATGGGGTGACCACCACGCGGCAACCGCCGGACGCGAAGCAGCAGCGCCGCGTCCCCTGGCTGATCGAGGTGTACCGGACGGACGTCGGGAAGAAGTATGCGATGGCCATCACCGGAGTGATCGGCCTGGCCTTCATCTTCTTCCACATGATCGGCAACCTGCACGCCTTCGAGGGCATGGAGCAGATCAACGAGTACGGCGAGGGGCTGCGTGACGTCGGCGAGCCGCTCTTCCCCCGTACGTTGATCCTGTGGCTCTTCCTGCGTCTCCCCCTGGTGCTCGCCCTCGCCATCCACGTCCACGCCGCCTGGGCGCTGACGCGGTCCAACCAGCGGGCTCGGGCACAGGGGTACGAGGTCCGTAGCTACCTCGCCGCCAACTACGCGTCTCGCACGATGCGGTGGACGGGCGTGATCATCTTGCTCTTCCTGGCATGGCACCTCGCGGACCTGACCTGGGGCCTCGAAGTCGTCAACCCGGACTTCGAGCGAGGCGACGTCTACGGCAATCTCGTGGCCACCCTCGAGCGCTGGCCCGTGACGATCCTGTACGTCGTCGCCCAGGGCGCACTCGCCCTCCACGTCTGGCACGGGGCATGGAGCCTGTTCCAGTCCGTGGGAATCAACAATCCACGGTTCAACGCGTTCCGCCGCACGTTCGCAACCACGTTCACGATCATCGTCGTCGCCGGCTTCCTCGCAGTGCCCATCGGGGTCCAGCTCGGCGTCATCTCGTAGGAAGGCACGGCATGCTCGACATGGCTGCGACGCTCGACTCCAAGATCCCCGACGGACCGATCGAGCACAAATGGGACAACCACCGGTTCAACATCCGGCTGGTCAACCCGGCCAACAAGCGGAAGTACAAGATCATCGTCGTCGGTACCGGCCTCGCCGGGGCCTCTGCGGCGGCCACCTTCGGCGAGCTCGGCTACAACGTCGATGTCTTCACGTTCCACGACTCGCCGCGCCGGGCGCACTCAATCGCAGCCCAGGGCGGCATCAATGCGGCCAAGAACTACCCCAACGACGGGGATTCGATCTTCCGCCTCTTCTACGACACCGTGAAAGGTGGCGACTACCGATCACGCGAGGCCAACGTCTACCGCCTCGCCCAGGTCTCGAACGAGATCATCGACCAATGCACGGCGCAGGGCGTGCCCTTCGCCCGTGAGTACGGCGGGTTGCTCGACAACCGGTCCTTCGGCGGAGCACAGGTGTCCCGCACGTTCTATGCGCGGGGCCAGACCGGCCAGCAGCTCCTGCTCGGCGCCTACCAGGCGCTCGCGCGCCAGATCAAGCTCGGCAACGTGCGCTTGTTCAACCGCAGCGAGATGCTCGACGTCGTCCTCAAGGACGGCCAGGCGGTAGGGATCGTCGTGCGAGATCTCGTCACCGGTGAGGTGTCGTCGCACTCGGCGCATGCCGTCGTCCTCGCCACGGGTGGGTACAGCAACGTCTTTTACTTGTCGACGAACGCCATGGCCTGCAACGTCACCGCAGCGTGGCGAGCTCATCGCAAGGGCGCCTACTTCGCCAACCCCTGCTTCACACAGATCCATCCGACGTGCATCCCGGCCAGCGACGAGTTCCAGTCGAAGCTGACGCTCATGTCCGAGTCGCTGCGCAACGACGGACGCATCTGGGTACCCGAGAAAGCCGACGACGGGAGGCGGGCGAACGAGATCCCAGACGCCGACCGTGACTACTACCTCGAGCGCATCTATCCGGCCTTCGGCAACCTCGTTCCCCGCGATGTCGCCTCGCGGGCCGCTATGCGCATGATCGATGCCAACCGCGGGGTCGGTCCGCTCAAGAACGGCGTGTTCCTCGACTTCGCCGATGCGATAGAGCGGCTCGGCAAGGACGTCATCGAGGCTCGCTACGGAAACCTCTTCGAGATGTACCAACGAATCACCGACGAGGACCCGTACCGAGCGCCGATGCGCATCTACCCGGCGCCGCACTACACCATGGGTGGGCTCTGGGTCGACTACAACCTCATGACCACCGTCCCCGGGCTGTACTCGATCGGCGAGGCCAACTTCTCGGACCACGGTGCGAACCGCCTCGGAGCCTCGGCGCTCATGCAGGGCCTCGCCGACGGCTACTTCGTCATCCCCTACACGATCGGCGACTACCTGGCCGACTACCTGAACACGGACCCGGTCCCGACCGACGACCCGGTCTTCGAGCAGGCCGAGCAGGGCGTACGAGACCAGGTCGACCGACTGCTCTCCATCAGCGGGACCCGCACCGTTGACGACTTCCACCGCGAGCTCGGCCAGATCATGATCGAGCAATGCGGTATGGCCCGCAGCGCACCGGGGCTGGAGAAGGCGATGGGCGAGATCCCGGCCCTGAAGGAGGAGTACCTCAAGGACGTGAAGGTGCCGGGCAGCGGCGCGACGCTCAACCAGTCCCTGGAGAAGGCGACCCGGCTGCTCGACTTCTTCGAGCTGGCCGAGCTGATGTGCCGTGACGCCCTCGACCGAGAGGAGTCCTGCGGCGGCCACTTCCGGGTGGAGCATCAGACCCCTGAGGGCGAGGCCATGCGCAACGACGAGGAGTTCACCCATGTGTCGGCGTGGGAGTGGCGTGGTGAGGGCGCTCCGTCCGTGAAGCACCGGGAAGAGCTGCAGTTCGAGTACGTGAAGCTGGCACAGAGGAGCTACAAGTAATGGACCTGAACCTGCAGGTGTGGCGCCAGGCGGGCCCGAACGCACCCGGCCGCTTCGAGACCTACGAGGCCAGGGGAATCCCCGAAGAGGCATCCTTCCTCGAGATGCTCGACATCGTCAACGAGCGGCTCACGCTCGACGGAGCCGAGCCCATCGTCTTCGACCACGACTGCCGCGAGGGTATCTGCGGCACATGCGGCGTGATGATCAACGGCCAGCCCCACGGTCCGCAGCTCGGCACGGCCACCTGCCAGCTGCACATGCGGAAGTTCCGCGACGGCGACACGATCGTGATCGAGCCGTGGCGCGCCGCCGGGTTCCCCATCATCAAGGATTTGATGGTCGATCGGACGGCTTTCGACCGGATCATCGAGGCCGGCGGCTACATCACGGCACCGACGGGAAGCGCACCGGACGCCAACCTGATCCCCGTGCCCAAGGAGGCGGCCGACGCCGCCATGGACGCCGCGTCGTGCATCGGGTGCGGAGCCTGTGTCGCCGCCTGTCCCAACAGCGCCGCACAACTCTTCACCGCGGCGAAGCTGTCGCACCTCGACCTGCTCCCCCAGGGCCAGCCCGAGCGGACCCAGCGTGTGATCGCGATGGTGGAGACCATGGAGGAGTACTTCGGATCGTGCACCAACCACGGGGAATGCGAGTGGGCATGTCCCAAGGGGATCAGCATCGACAACATCGCGATCATGAACCGCGACTACCTCCGTGCGAAGGTCGCCGACCGGCGCATGGCGGGCCGTACCTAGCCGAGCTGCTGCCGTCGTGAGGCACAGATTCTGATCGTTCGCTCAAAATTGCCCGGTAGACTGACCGAACCCACGAAAGGACGTCCCCTGTGCCCCAGTTCCTGTCCGACGACTACATGCTCGAGGCCACCGCTGCGCTCAATGAAGACACGGCGTTCAAGAGCGCCATCACGAACGTCGACCTGACGATCCAGTTCACGGTGACAGGGGCACCCGAGGGAGACGTCGTCTACGGCCTCGCGATCGCCGACGGGTCCGCCACCTTGAGCCGGGGCGAGCACGCAGACGCCGAAGTCACGGTCACCAACGACTACGAGACCGCCATCGGGCTCTCGAAGGGTGAGCTCAACACCCAGATGGCGTTCATGACGGGAAAGGTGAAGGTCGGGGGGAACATGGCCGCCCTGTTGATGAATCAGAACGTCATCAACCAGTTCGCACCGGCGCTCAGCAACCTCGACATCTCGTATTGAGGAAACGCACCACCTTGCGCACATGAGAGGGCGCACATGAGAGGGGGGGCGGCCTTTCGGCCGCCCCCCTCTCGCTACGTGTCTTGGCTCGAAGCCGTTATCTCACGGCGTCTTTCAGGGCCTTGCCCGCCTTGAACGCAGGAACGTTGGCGGCAGCGATCGGCACGGGCTGACCCGTCTGCGGGTTGCGGCCCATGCGCGCCTCGCGATGACGCCGCTCGAACGTACCGAATCCGGTGAACGTCACCTTGTCGCCCTTCTTGAGCGCGCTGGTGATCGTGTCGAGGGTGGCGTCGAGGACGCTGCCCACTGAAGCCTTCGATTGACCGGTCGCTCCGGCGACCTCGTCGATCAGCTCACCTTTGTTCATCACAATCCTCCTTGGATGTCTGCCGTCGGCCACGGCTAATCACACGGGTGTAACCCTACCGGTGGTTGGCGCAGACGCCAAGAATCCTTGCGCCACAAGGGTCTCGCCATCCGAGCGGCGATCGCGGCGTCGGAGCGCGCTGGGTAGAGTGTGCTGGCCGCCGGAAGGGAGCCGCTTGAAGAAACGTTGGGTGCTCGTGCTCGGGATCTTCGGTGCCCTGCTGACGGCCCAGTCGATCCTCTGGGAGTACGGGCGGATGCACCCGAACTACGGCTTCATCGTCGAGCCGTGGTCGATTCGCGGCTTCGAGACGGTGCACGGCTCCGTCGGCACCGCCACGGGCATCCTCGCCCTCCTCGCCGTGCTGGCGGTCGCCTGGAAGGGATCCGAGGAGCTGCGGTACGGCATCCCGATCACTCTCGGCATCGGCGTGGGCGCCACCGCGATCGCCGCAGTGTTCAGCGGCGACGACCACACCCTGACACCGGGGTTCCCCGTCATCGCCCTCCTGACGCTGATACTCACCATCGTGCTCTACCGCGTCTTCACGTCCCTGAGGAAGACGTCGATCTTCGTCACCAACTTCTGGTTGCGATCCCTCGTGATGATCGTGCTGCTCGGCGTCACCGGCTTCGTCGTCAACGCCGCCATCGGCGGCAAGCGGATCACCCTCCCGGTATGGGTCATGATCGGCATCATCTTCCTGCTGTTGGCAGCGCTGTCCATCTCCCCGGAGCCGCGCGAGCTCGCCGCCAACCGAATGCTGATGTTCTCCTCGATCGCCGGCGCCGCCGCACTTGCCCTGTCGGCAGGCGCCGTCCGGTCGACGCTCATCCGCCTCCAGAGGGAGACGATCGGAGTGGCGGCCCAATACAAGGACACACAGGTGACGTCGGGTCACCTCATGGCCACCATCGGACTGGTGTTCGTGTTCTTCGCCGCCGTCGCCCTGTGGGCGCGACGCCGCGATGCGATCCTCACCGCCCAGCGGGTGCGCCGTCAGCGCGAGGCCGCCGAGGCCAGCGCGGCCGAGATCGCCGCCGCCATCGAGGAGGCAGGGATCTCTCGCTGACGCAGAGCCTGCAGCGTCAGATCAGTCCGAGGGACCTCACCGTGTCGCGCTCGGTCACCAGCTCGGCCACGGATGCATCGATACGTGCCCGACTGAAATCGTCGATGTCGAGGCCGGACACGATCGAAGCCACGCCCCCCGCCACGGTGCAGGGGAAGCTCGATACGACGCCCTCGGTGACGCCGTAGCTTCCGTCCGACGCGACCGACATCGAGACCCAATCGCCTTCGGGCGTGCTGGAAGCCCAATCTCGCATGTGGTCGATGGCAGCGTTGGCTGCGGAGGCCGCCGACGATGCACCGCGCGCCTGGATGATCGCGGCACCGCGTTTGGCGACCGTGGGGATGAACTCGTTCTCGATCCAAGCCTGATCACCAACCATCTCCGCCGCGTTCTTCCCGTCCACCTCGCAGTGGAAGAGATCGGGATACTGGGTCGTCGAGTGGTTGCCCCAGATGGTCATCTTCGTGATCGCGGTCACGGGGCGGCCCACCTTGGCCCCGAGCTGACTCAGCGCCCGATTGTGGTCGAGGCGGGTCATCGCATGGAACTGCCGCGGGTCGAGATCCGGAGCGTGGCTGAGGGCGATCAGGGCATTGGTGTTGGCCGGGTTGCCGACGACGAGCACCTTGACGTTGCGCGAGGCGGCATCGTTGATCGCCTTGCCCTGCGGGCCGAAGATCCCGCCATTGGCCTCGAGGAGATCGGCACGCTCCATCCCGGCCTTGCGCGGCATCGCACCGACGAGGAGTGCGTAGTCGGCGTCGCCGAAGGCCACGGTTGCATCGTCGGTCTTGACCATCCCGGCGAGCAGCGGGAAGGCACAGTCGTCGAGCTCCATGGCCACCCCGTCGAGCGCACCGAGCGCAGGTGTGATCTCCAACATCTGGAGGATCACCGGCTGGTCGGGCCCCAGCAGCTCGCCCGATGCGATCCTGAAGAGGAGGCTGTAGCCGATCTGGCCGGCGGCTCCTGTGACGGTCACACGGACGGGTGGTTTGCTCACGGCACTACTCCTTGGGATGGATCAGACCTCGGTGCCGTCGCATCGTACCGGGAGCGTCTGAACGGGTAACAGGGTCCACCGGCCCCCGCCTGTGGTGGCGTCGGCTCTAGCCGTGATCGACATAGCCGTACTCGGCGGCGAACGCCGCATCGTCTGCCATCGCCATTATCGGCTCGAGATCGGACGCCGGCTCGATGACTCGCTCGACGGCTGCTCTCACCAGTTCGACCTGTTGAGCCACGAGCCGGCGCCGCCGGTCGGAGGTGTGCGATGCGGCCACGGTCTCCAGCAACCGCAGCAGGGCGACCATCACCCGTGGACGATCGGCGGCGCTCCGTCGGATGTTGCCGCACAAAGTGTCGAGGAAGAGACCGAAATCGGCCACCGGAACGAAGACGACCGTCCGGCCGCCGGCCTCCTCCGTGATGTCGTCGGTGGCCACGACGGCGAGCTCCGCCATGATGACGGAGAGGTGCTGGATCGCCTGGACGGCGGTGTACGGGTCGTTCATCGACGGGGCGACGGCGCGCAACGCGATGTCGACGAGCTGACGGATGCCGAACCCGATGTCGTTGTCTACCCGCCGCTCGACGGTCATCACGACGGCACGGTTGACCACGTCTACCACCTGGGCCTCCGGCGAGCGATCGAGCCCTTCGCCCCACACCCAAGCCAAGGCGCTTCCGGCCACGATGTGGTGCCCGACTTGAGGTCGGATCCGAATGGTGCCGCGGAGCTCGCCGGCGATCGTGCTCAGCGCCTGGACGTCCACTTCCTGCAGGTAGCCACTCTTCTTGGCGGGCACCAGCATCGCATCGACTGGGGGCTCCGGCGGGCGGCGCAGCGGTTCCACAGCCGAGACGGGCCGCGGGTGATGGGTCCGGACGGCATCCAGCGTGGCGCGGCGCACCCCGTGCATCACCGTGTCGATCCGGATCGAGTTCGTGATGTGCTGGATGTAGTAGACGAGCATCCCGACGCTGACCAATGCGAGGATCAGCGAGCCCGTGACCGCGATCTGGGGGACGAACTCACCGCCGTCGTCGGTGGCCTGACCTACGGTGAACAGCCCGCCGAGGCTGTAGGCGAAGGTGGCCACGAAGGTGGCGAGCACGAGTCGTGTGCCCGGATCCTGGAGGAACGACCGAAGCAGTCGCGGCGAGAACTGGGTGGACGCGATCTGCAGGGCCACCACCGTGAGCACGAAGACGAGGCCGGTCACCGTGATCATGGTTCCGGATACGACGGTGAGCAGTTCTCGGGCCCCGGCTGCATCCCCCCGGAAGAGCACCGGGGCGAGCACACCGTCGTCGCCGACCTCGATCCGGGAGAGCCCATAGCCCGCCACGAGGGCGAGGACTACAAAGACACTCGGGAGAAACCAGAGCGAGCGGATCGCCTCACGCCACGGGTGTCGGTACTCGTCGCGCATCCAGTCCGGAGACTACGCGCTCGGTGGACACGCAACGCGCTCAAAGCCGCTCGATGATGGCGTCGCCGAACTCGCTGGTCTTGACCTCTTTGGCGTCGTCCATGAGTCGGGCGAAATCGTAGGTGACGATGCGGTCGACGATGGCGCGCTCCATGCCCGATTCGATGAGGTCCGCTGCCTCGGTCCACCCCATGTAGCGGAACATGTTCGCCCCCGACAGGATGACGGAACCGGGGTTGACCTTGTCCTGCCCGGCGTACTTCGGCGCCGTGCCGTGGGTGGCCTCGAAGATGGCGTGGCCCGTCTCGTAGTTGATGTTCCCACCGGGGGCGATGCCGATGCCGCCGACCTGCGCGGCGAGGGCATCCGACATGTAGTCGCCGTTGAGGTTCATGGTGGCGATGACGTCGTACTCGGCGGGCCTCGTGAGGACCTGCTGGAGGAACGCATCGGCGATCGCATCCTTCACCAGGAGCTTGTCGCCGGGCTGCCCACCCGAGTCCTCCCACGAGACCGCCACGTCGGAGAACTCGTCTTTGACCACCTCGTAGCCCCATGTGCGGAAGGCACCTTCGGTGAACTTCATGATGTTGCCCTTGTGGACGAGCGTGACCGAGTCGCGCCCGTTCGCCAGGGCGTAGTGGATCGCAGCACGGACCAGCCGCTTCGACCCGGTCTCGGAGATCGGCTTGATCCCGATACCGCTGTCGGGACGCAGATCCCATCCGAAGCTCTCGTCCATGAACTCGAGGAGCTGCCGTGCTCCCTCGCTCCCCGCCTCGAGCTCCTTGCCGGCGTACACGTCCTCGGTGTTCTCACGAAAGATCACCATGTCGACGAGCTCGGGTTGCTTGACCGGGGACGGAACCCCTTGGTACCACCGCACCGGACGGAGACACACGTACAGGTCGAGGATCTGGCGCAGTGCGACGTTGAGGCTCCGGATACCTCCACCCACCGGCGTCGTCAGCGGGCCCTTGATACCCACCAGATGGCTGCGGAAGGTCTCGATCGTCTCGTCCGGGAGCCACTGGCCCGTCTGGTCGAACGCCTTCTGCCCGGCGAGGACCTCCAACCAAGCCACCTTCTTGGAGCCCCCGTAAGCCTTGCCCACGGCGCCGTCGAATACCCGCACGGCAGCGGCCCAGATGTCGGGGCCGATGCCATCGCCCTCGATGAACGGGAGGATCGGCTCGTCCGGCACCATCAGACCGGTCGCTCCCATCGTGATCTTCTCGGGCATGCTGGCTCCTTCGTGGGGATTCGTTCGATGTGCCGCAGAGAGTAGTGGGCCCGGAAACGGGCCCCCTGAGGCCGAGGTGGTCGTAGCAGAACTTCCCGTCGGTCGGCTATCGGGTTGTTTCTCCGACGCGCCGAACTGCTCGGTCATTCCCTTCCTCCCGCGCCGCGGAACTCGGCCGGGGGTCGTTGTTGGGTATGTAGACGCCCACCGCTCCTGTTTCGTGTGTATACACAAATGCAGGACAGGTCGCTGATGGCGAAGAGTGCATTCGAGGACGACCGGGAACTCCAGGTCGTCATGGCGTCAGAGCCGTTCGAGACGCTGTTTCACCGAGAGTTCCCGCGGATGGTTGCAGTGGCGTATGCGATCACGGGCAACCGGTGGGCGGCGGAGGAGCTCGCCCAGGAAGCGTGTCTACGGGCCTACCGGTCGTGGAGTTCGGTGTCCGGCTACGACAAGCCGGGAGCGTGGTTGCGCCGGGTGACGATCAACCTGTCCAACTCGTTCCTGAGGCGCCGGATCAGCGAGCTGCGCGCATTGGAGCGCTACGTCCTCAGCGGAACGGAGCCGGTGGCGAACCACCCGGCGGAGGCGAAGGAGTTCTGGCAAGAAGTCGCGACGCTGCCCCGCCGCCAGCGGGAGGTGATCGTCCTCCGTTACGTGGATGACCTCAGTACGAGCGAGATCGCCGACGTGCTCGACATCTCAGAGTCTTCGGTCAGGACCCACCTGCAGCGGGGTCGGGAGATGCTGGCGCGTCAGATCGACAGCGGAGGTCCGCAATGAGACCGGACGAGATGCGTCGCCACGGGGCGGCCCTGGCCGAGCGGGTGCGGCGCGAGGTCGACACGCCGTTGCGGCTCGACCTCCTGCTGCGCCGACACCGACGGGGCAGGCGGCTGGGCTACGCCGCCGCCGCGGTGGCCGTGGTCGTGCTGGTCCTGGGCACGTTGTGGACGACCGCGGCCGACAGCCCACCGGTGGTCATCGAACCCCCGACGACCATGCCGTCAGCGAACCCCGACCCACAGGCCCTGCCGGTCGAGGTGTACCTCGCCCTGCTCGACGAGTTCGTGGTCGAGAGCGAAGAGCCGGCGGGTTGCACCGGCACGGGGGTTCATGCGGGCATCGGCCCGGGCATTCGAGTCTCGGTGGTGGACGACCGACCCGATCGGACGCCTCAGGTGGTCGCCGAGTCGGTCATCGCCGAGACCGGCGCGCTGATCGAAACGGCGAGGATCGAGGAGTTGGGGCTCCCCACCGCCGGTACGGCGTGTCTGTTCGAGCTGATGACCACCTCGATCGCCCTCGACAGAGTCGGGTCGCTGCGCATCGACGCCCTGCCATGGCCGCCCCCGGGTGGGTTCGAAGCGGGCGCCTCGCGCGCTGGTCAGCAGTACATCTTCTACAGCAAGGGAATGAGTCCATGAGTCGCTACCGAATCGCCGTCGTCTTCCTGCTGGTCGTTGCTTCCTGTGGAAGCAACGGAGGCTCGGAGACCACCACGAGCGCGGAACCGACGGCGAGCCTCGCCGCGAATGGCCCGACAACGAGCTCGATCCCCGACACCACCTTGGAGTCGATCACCGATGCGCGCTCGCGTGCCGAGGACTACCTCTTCGACCTCGCCAACATCCTCGGAGAGGCGGACAATCGCACCCAGGTGTGCCAAGAGGGTGTCTCCGCGGGGGCTCAGATAACGGAGGGTTCGCCGCCGGCAGCAGTGGAGGAGTTCCTCCAAGCGATGTTCGCCGATTGCATGGTTGGGATCTTCGAATCGACGACGGAGATGATCTCGGGGCTGGACCCTCCTGACGATCTCGCGGCGCAGCACGACGACTACGTGTCGAGTCGCCAGGCATGGGTCGCAGTAGCCTCCGAGCTCGGCAAGACCTTGGTTACGTTCGAGGACGCCGAGGCGATCTTCGTCGATCCTGACTTCATAGTCGCCAACGATGCCGTGGGCTCCGGCTGTCGTGGCTTGGAGTCGGCGGCTGCAGCGGCGGGCTTCGTCGTGTCGTTGACCTGCCCGGGAGCGATCGAGCAGCCGGAGAGCGAGCCGGTCCAAATCACATTCGACGGCTCGGGCGTGACGGTCGATCCGCCCGGCGCCATCGATGCGGGTGGCGGCGTGATGCTGGTGATCACCAACACCGACGGCACTGCGCACCAGCCCGTGGTGGCCACCCTGTTCTCGGGACACCCGGCTCACCTCCCACTTCGAGGCTCGGGAGTCGACGTGAAAGAGTCCGGTGTCGTCTCTTCCGCGGATGACTCAGATCCCGATCGCGGCTACTTCGGTCTGAACTGGCCTGAGGTCACCGGCGAGGACTGGGACGGAACCGTTCCCGACCTCGCTCCTGGGGACACGATCAGCGTCGCGGTTCTGTCAGGTGAGTACGTGATCTTCGACCAGGCTCCTGGTGCCTACGAGGCCGGCCGGTTCAGCGTGCTCGTCGTCGCGTCGGGGCCCGAGATCGAAGCCACCTACGTGGCACCTCCCAACGCCGCGGAGTCGTGCGAGCAACTCGCCGACGTCCTCACCCGGCTCTACGCGGCGTACGTCGACGAGGTGACCCTCCTCTCTGCGGACGACTTCGGGCGGTCGCCGTTGTCGATGATCGACGATCTCCGGTTCGGAGCCGCCCTGCAGCGCTCGCAGCAACTCGATTGCGACCCGGAGGCATTGCGAGCGGCGGCAACGGCGCAGCTCTGCAGCGCAAAGGTGCCAGAGGAGTCGGCCGCCGCCGTGATCGTCGAGCACGCATGCGGCGAAGGCTGATCGAGCTCCGAACGGAGTGGCAGATTCAGGTGATCTCCCCGATGCCCATGAAGTCGCTCGGCGGGTCGCTCCTCGAGCGAGGATCCGGGGCCGGTCGCCCGGCGCCGAACGGTTCAGCTGCGTAACGTGTGACTGTGGACGTGAGTTACCCCGGGTTTGGCTCGATCGTGGTCGACGGTGTGACCTTCGACCACGACGTCGTGATCGAAGGCGAGGCAGTCCGTGCCAGGGAGAAGGGCCCGTCGCGATCGCTGCGCGGTGCGTACGGCCACACGCCGCTCTCGGCAGGCGAGGCAATCCCGTGGTCGGCGCCTCGCCTCGTGATCGGCACGGGTGCCAGCGGCCGCCTCCCCGTGATGGCCGACGTGCAGCGTGCAGCCACCGAGCACGGCGTCGATCTGGTGACACTGCCGACAGCCGAGGCCTGCGAGCTGCTGCGGTCGATGAAGCCCGGCGCCGCCAACGCCATCCTTCACGTCACGTGCTGACCCTCGCGCGGGAGGAGGTCAGTCTCCGGCACTGCGCTCCGCAGCGATGACGGTGTTGAGAAGCAGGGAGGCGATCGTCATCGGCCCCACGCCGCCCGGGACCGGCGTGATGGCACCGGCCACCTCGGCCACCTCCGCGTAGGCGACGTCACCGACCAGCCCGTGGTCGGTCCGGTTGATGCCGACGTCGATCACCACCGCACCGGGCTTCACGTGCTCGGCCGTGATCATCTCGGGCCGTCCCACCGCCGCCACGAGAATGTCGGCTCGCCGGGTCAGGTCGGCCAGGTCCGGCGTGCGGCTGTGCGCCTGCACGACGGTGGCGTCGACGCCTTTGGCCCCGAGCATGAGGGCGAGCGGGCGGCCCACCAGGAAGGAACGGCCGACGACGACTGCGAGCTTGCCTCGAATCTCGCAGTCGTAGTGCTCGAGGATCCGCATCACGCCACTCGGCGTGGCCGGACGCGGCCCGGTGCGCTCGAGGACGAGCAGCCCGAGGTTGTGCGGGTGGAGGCCGTCGGCATCCTTGGCGGGGTCGATGGTCTCCACCGCCCGGTTCCCGTCCAGGCCCTCGGGCAGCGGCAGTTGGACGATCATGCCGTCGACCTTGGGATCGGAATTGAGCCTCCGGATCAGCGTCTCGACTTGATCCTGGGTGGTATCGGCAGGGAGATGCTCGTCGAAGGACAGCATGCCCGCCTTGAGCGCGGCCTTGTGCTTGTTGCGGACGTAGATCTGCGACGCCGGGTCGGCACCCACGAGCACCGTGGCGAGCCCTACCGAGATCCCGCGGTCGGCGAGCGCGGCCACACGCTCGGCCACTTCGCTGCGGACCGCTTTGGCGACGTCCTTACCGGAGAGTACGAGTGCGCTCAATGTCGGAAATGCCTCCTGCCTGTGAAGATCAAGGTCATGCCGCGCTCGTTGGCGGCGGCGATCACCTCGTCGTCTCGCACCGAACCGCCGGGCTCCACCAAGGCAACGACGCCGGCGTCGGCGAGCAGATCGAGCCCGTCGCGGAAGGGCAGGAACGCATCGCTGGCAGCGACGGCGCCCCGGCTTCGCTCCCCCGCCCGCGCCAATGCGCGCTCGGCCGCCCCCACCCGGCTCTGATCGCCGGCGCCCACACCCACCGCCGATCGGTCCTTCGCCACGACGATGGCGTTCGACTTGGTGGCGGCGGCGACGATCCAGGCGAACTCCAGCTCGGCGACGAGCCCGGCTCGCGGACGATCTCCCGTCATGACTTCCCACCGGTCCGGAAGGGCCGCTCCGACGCCGAGGGACACCTGATCGTGCTCCTGGGCGAGGAAGCCGCCGTCGATCATTCGTAGGTCGAGGCCGGCCGGCACGGGCGCCGGCGCTTCGAGCACCCGGAGGTTCTTCCGCCGGGCCAGTACCTCGGCCCCCTCGGGCGACACGTCGGGGGCCACGACGACCTCGACGAAGTTCGCCGCGATCGCTTCCGCCGTCGCCACGTCGAGCACGCCGTTGACGGCGACGATGCCGCCGAACGCCGACACCGGGTCACAGTCCCACGCCTTGGAGAAGGCCGACGCCACCGAATCGCACACCGATGCGCCGCACGGGTTGGTGTGCTTGACGATCACGGCGGCAGGCTCGTCGAACTCGTTGACGAGGCGCCACGCCGCCTCGGTGTCGGCGTAGTTGTTGAACGACATCGCCTTGCCCTGGAGGAGCCGGGCGCTCTGCCACCACGCCGGCCGGCCGATCCAGCGGTACACGGCCGCCCGCTGATGAGGATTCTCGCCGTAGCGCAACTCCTCGACCCGCTCCATCGGAAGCACGAGGCTCGGCGGTAGCGGCTCATCGCCATGCATCCACGAGACAATCGCCGCGTCATACGCCGCAGTTCGGGCAAATGCCGTGGTCGCCAGGCGTCGTCGGAGCTCCGCGGGAAGGGTCCCGGCCTCGACCGCGGCGGCGACGTCCCCGTAGTCGTCGGGCGACACGACGACGGCAACGTGCTCGTGGTTCTTGGCGGCGGCGCGGATCATCGCAGGGCCACCGATGTCGATCTGCTCGGTCGCCGCCGCCTCGGTCGTCGCGGCATCGGCCACGGTTGCCTCGAAGGGGTACAGATTCACGATGACCAGCTGGAACGGGTCTATCTCGTGTGCGGCGAGATCGGCGGCATGCTCGGGATCGGTGGGTACGGCGAGGATGCCGCCGTGGATCTTTGGATGGAGCGTCTTGACCCTCCCGCCGAGCATCTCGGGGGCACCCGTGACCTGCTCGACCGGCGTGACGGGAACTCCGGCTTCGGCGAGGGTGCGCGCCGTGCCTCCCGACGATACGATCTCGACCCCGGCGGCGGCGAGACGGTGCGCCAGCTCTACGACGCCCGTCTTGTCCGACACCGATATCAGCGCACGGCGCACCTGCACGTTTCCGGTCACGGCGACCGGTCCCAACGCACCGTTCGTCCGCCGACCGTGAGACGCCCCGCAGCAAACGCAGCGATGACCTCCGGGTAGAGCCGGTGCTCCACCTTCTGGATGCGGCGCCGCAGGTCGTCCTCGGTGTCGCCGTCGAGGACTGGGACCGCCTCTTGGGCGATGATCGGTCCGTGGTCGACCTCCTCGTCCACGAAATGGATCGTCACCCCGCTGAGCTTCACGCCATGGGCCAGCGCCTGCGGGATGGCATGGGCGCCGGGAAAAGCCGGGAGCAGCGCAGGATGCGTATTGAGGATGCGATTCGGAAAGCGGGCGACGGCCTCGGGGCCGAGGATGCGCATGAAGCCGGCAAGGACGAGCGCCGCGGCTCCGTGGGCGTCGGCGGCGTCGCAGCATGCGCTCGTGAACTTCGAACGATCCGCGTGATCGTCCCACGCCACGACTTCGCTGTGCACGCCGGCCGTTCTCGCTCGCTCGAGCGCCGCCACGCCGGCCCGATCTGAGATCACGGCGGCCACCTGCGCCGGGTACGTCGGTGATGCGGCCGCATCGAGGATGGCCTGGAGGTTGGTGCCGCTCCCTGAGACGAGCACGACGATGGGGAGACGGTCCGGCATGACACGGGGAGCTTAGAAGGCGCCGGCTGAGGCCCGGCAAACCCGGTTCTGGCACTCGCACGTTTTGGCGCCACGACATCGGGTAGCTGATTCGAATGCCGTCAGCCACCATCGACGCCTGGGACCAACGCACCCAGCTCTGGGCCCGCACCGGCCTCGGCGCCGGTTCCATCGCACCGCTGCGCATCGTGACGCAACTCGGGAGCACGGAGGTGATCGTCGCCACTGCGACGGCGGTCGGGCTCGGTGCTGCGGTGTGGCGCCGATCATGGCGTCCGGCCGTTGCGCTTGCCGTGACGATCGGTGGCCAGAACCTCGCGTTCAACCTCGTCAAGCGCATCGCCCGGCGCACCAGGCCGCCGGGGCCACACCACGCGAGCTGGGCCGGAGCGTCGTTCCCGAGCGGCCACACCGCTGCGGCCGCATCGGCGTGGCCGGCGATGCTGGCTGTGGGCGCACCGGGAGCGGGTGCGGCGACCAAGGCCGCGTCGTACGCCGCCGGGCCCGCCGTCGGCGCCACTCGGGTACTACTCGGCGTGCATTGGCTTTCCGACGTGATCGCCGGTCTCGCACTCGGTTGGGGGTGGCTGGCGCTCACCCGCAGACTGAGAATCGTGCCCGCGAATTGATGGCGCCGGCGTCACCGGCTCCCGGCAGGTGTGACCGCCTCGGCCGCGACCCAGTCCCTGTCGGCGCACACTGGGCAGGGAGGAATCCGGTTGCCCGACTCGAATCGCGCCACCTGACCGCAGTTGGTGCACGTGTAGAGACCGGCATCGCCCGTGATCTGTCCGGACTGCCAGTCGAACCGCTGGTAACGCTCCGGTGGCTCGATCGGCAGCCCGGGGCGCTCCTCGCCGGGCTCGAACCGGAAGACGGTGAGCTGCCCGGATTTCTCCATGTAGGCGCGACGAACCTGGCCGAGGTTGGTGATCCCGTCGGCGCGCAGCAGGGCGAACAGCTCCTCGCGATCGAGCTGGGCCTCGTCGAACACCGCTTCGAGCACCCGGCCATCCTCGATGATGCGCATCACGCTCCCGGTCACGAACCTATCGACGGCGTCGCTTCTCTCGGTCACCCTGGCGAGCGCACGGTGAAGTACGACGACCACGGTGAGGATCACGGCTCCATGCAGCAGCGGAACGTTTGCGTACAGCATCGGGTCACCGACGGCGGACCCCAGGGCGATGATGATGACGTAGTCGAAGGGTGAGAGCTGCCGCACCCCCCGCCGGCCCATGACCCGAAGCACGACGAGCGCGAGCACGAACATCACGGCGGTGCGCATGGCGATCTCCGCGACCATTCGGAGGGAGAGGTCTCCCCAGATGATCCTGCTCCAGTCGAACGGTTGCGGCTCCACGTCACGCTCCCGATCTGTCGACCCCCGCCTGCCTACCCGGTGATCGCCCCGATCAAACGGAGGACATCAGCCTCTGGAGTGAAGGTCGAAGAACTCCCACATCAGGTCGGTCGCGTCGATGCTCTGCGTCGGCTGGAAGAACCCGGGGCGGTCCGTACCCGGCCAGGCATGGGCGCCGTCCTCGACGGTGTAGAGCACGACCGTCGTCCTCTCCGCACAGCCGCTCCAGGACTCGGTCACCACGTCGTCCGCAATGCGGTCGGCGGCGGCGACCGGACCGCAGACGTTGCGATCGGCCCAATCCTGGGCCCATGAGGGAACGGGTGGGAGCAGCTCGCCGGCACCGAAGTAGGGCACCACGACATCCGACGTCCCGTGGAAGGCGATGACCGCGACCGGCTGGGCCGGATCACAATCGTCTGCGACCTGGTATTGACCCGAGACGGTCCCGATCGCTGCGACCAGCTCGGCTGCCTCGCAGGCGAACCGATGGGCCATGCCGCCCCCGTTCGAGAAACCGGTCACGAACACGCTCCCCGGGTCGACGGCGACCTTCCGGGCGACATCGGCGACGATGGCCCGCAGGAATGCGACGTCACGCTCCATGCCGGCTGCCCCGGGTTGTGGATTCCAGGTGGGGATCTCGCCTCGGGCCTCCGGTTGCGCCACGACGATGCCCTCGCGTTCGGCGATCGTGGTGAATCCGCTCGCTTCGTCGTGGGCGGTGGCGTTGGAACCGAGCCCGTGGATGTCGATGACCAGCGGAGC
>JBFINP010000045.1:0-24245 GCA_041611095.1 Acidimicrobiia bacterium
GCTCGTCGTATCGGCGGTCTTCCTCCTGCTGACGGCCCTGATTCGCGCCGCGGGGGCCTCGATCGTTCAAACGGCACGAGCTGATGCGCTGCGCGACGCCAGCGACGGCGACCTGAGGGCCGCGGTCGTCGCAACCCTCCTCCAGGATCACCCCCAGGTCCAGCCGGCGTTGGGAGCGTTGCACACCGCGCTCCTCGTAGTCGCCGCTCTCCCCGCGACGTGGGCGTTGACCCGGCGCCTGGAGGGCATGTCATTGCTGTGGGCGCTCGTCGCCCTCGCCGTCGTCCTCATCGTCGTGGGGGACCTGCTTCCGCGAGCGATTGGAAGCCGGCGCCCCAGGCAGCTGGCGTACCGCTTCGCCTGGCTGCTGCGACCCGCCGTGGAGCTCGGCGTTGCCGCCTCCGACTTGATGCGTGACGACGTCGTCGAGGTCGAGGAGGGCGCCGAGGATCAGCTCGATGCCGCCGCCGAGCGGGAGCTCATCACGTCCGTCATCGAGTTCGGTGACGTGATCGTCCGCGAGGTCATGGTTCCCCGGCCCGACATGGTGACGATCGACGGATCGGCGACCACGGACGCTGCGCTCGACCTCGTGATCGCTGCCGGCAGGTCGCGCATACCCGTCCTCGGGTCTGGTATCGACGACGTCCTCGGCGTCCTGTACGCCCGAGATCTGCTGAAGCTCTTCGACGACCAGGCGGCGCCGAAGCCGTGCCGGGAGCTCGTCCGCCGGCCGTACTTCGTCCCCGAGACGAAGCCCGTAGCCGCCCTGCTCCGCGAGATGCAGAGGAGCCAGGTCCACCTTGCGATCGTGGTTGACGAGTACGGCGGCACGGCGGGCCTGGTCACGATCGAGGACTTGCTGGAAGAGATCGTCGGCGAGATCGCCGACGAGTACGACGAGGAGGAGCCGCGGGTGGTGCAGCTCGAGGACGGCGACTACCTACTCGACGCCCGCGTCGGCATCGACGAAGTGGAACAACTCATCGGTCAGGAGCTACCGGGGGAGGACTGGGACACGGTCGGCGGTTTGGTGCTGGGGCTGGCGGGCCGCCTCCCTCGCGAGGGCGAGTCGTTTGCTGTCGCCGAGCACGCGTTCGTTGCCGAGAAGGTACAGGGGCGGCGGATCGCCCGTGTGCGTCTCACGGTGCGTTGAGGTGCGGTCGGCATTCGTGGCGATCGTCGGCAGGCCCAACGTGGGCAAGTCAACGCTGGTCAACGCACTGGTCGGGCAGAAGGTGTCGATCGTATCGTCACGCCCCCAGACGACGCGCAATACGATTCGCGGCGTTGTCAACGTCGCCTCGCCGCCGGCGCAGCTCGTGCTCGTCGACACGCCCGGTCTCCATCGACCGAGAACGGCGCTCGGCGATCGGCTCAACCGGCTGGTGTACGGCTCACTCGAAGATGCCGACGCCACCGTCTTCATGCTCGACGCTACCCAGCCCATCGGTCCGGGCGATAGGCGCATCGCCTCGCAACTCGCCGATTCCGGCCGCCCCATCGTCGTCGCCGTCAACAAAATGGATCTCGCAACGCATGAGCAGGTCGTCGCTCATCTCGCCGAAGCGGGGGAGTGGGACTTCGCCGCCTATGTACCCGTGTCGGCGGCGACGGAGGAAGGGCTCGACGCCCTCGTGGAGGAGCTGGTGGTGCGAGCGCCGGAAGGTCCGGCGTTCTTCCCCCCCGGCATGGCCACCGATCAGCCGGACGCCCTCCTCACCGCCGAGATCGTCCGTGAGCAATACCTGGAACGTCTCCGCGACGAGTTGCCGCACTCGCTCGCCGTCGTCGTCGATGAGCTCGAGACGCGACCCGGCGGAATGCTGTACGTGGCGGCCACGGTGTACGTAGAACGGCCCTCGCAGAAAGGGATCGTGATCGGGAAGGGAGGGAGCACGCTGAAGTCGGTCGGCGTCGCCGCCCGTGCCCAGCTCGAGGCGCTGTTCGACAGCCCTGTGTATCTCGACCTTCGGGTGAAGGTCGAGCGTGATTGGCAACGGCGAGAGGAGCTGCTCGATCGGCTCGGGTTCTGAGGCGGGCGACCCATTCGAGGTTTTCCTCCTCGGTGCGTGTAAGAACCGATGTGGTGGTGTGTCTCATCTGTGTAGGCGGCGAGGAATGCAACCCTCCCTCCTCATGACAACCGAGCACAAGGCAATGGGACTCCTCCCTTCTCTCTCTCCTCCATTGCCGAAGTCCAGGGCCCCGGCTTCCGGGGCCCTGTTCTTTTTGTGCGATGCGGTCGGGCCGCCGGCTCTATCGATCCAACCTCACGGTCCAACGCTCGGTAACCAGTCTGCTCACTGAGTGGCCCCTCCGAACCCCGGCAGGACGATGAGTACGCAAATACGGACACCGGCCCGCTCCTTCTTGACCGACGGTGAGCGACACACACGACGCGCGGTCCGGCCGTGACGACATCGCATTTGCCCCGCGGCTCTCCCTCCGCGCTCTCGTGGACGACACGGCGAGGATTCGACCCCCATGACCAGGGCAGCTCGGCCGCCAGGCCGGTCCGGTGCGCGGTGAAGCGCAGGGTTGCCACCGTCGCCGGTCACTCGACCCCGGAAAGCGTTGAGGATCATGCTTCGTGGCCGGTCATGCCAACCCCACGCATTGCTGGGTCCGATCGAGCCCTGTCGTAGTGCTTCTGGGTCGACCGGACCATTCGAGGGAAGACCGACCGAAACCGTGTAAGGACTCGCGGGGTGGGGTGTCTCATAGGTGTACGCACCGAATGGGACATAACCAGGAAGGCGGGACCGAGATCTCCAGGGTTCCCCACCCAAGGACAAGGTCGCAGCAGGGGGGAAACACTCTCTCCCCGGTGGGGGGGCTGCGTACTAGGCGGGAGGCCGTTGAAGCCACGGCCTCCCGCCAACGCGTTCGCATCTCCCAGCTTCATCCCTTCCGTTTTTCGCTCGGAGAAGGCCCGAAGGGTGGTACGTCGATGCGAAATAGGCCGTTCGCCCCCGTGTGCTCTTGGGCCTGTGCGGAGTACTCTTGGAACCGGCCAGTGAAGTGAGTTGGCGGTAGGCATGGCAGCTCCTCTCCCCGATACTGATGGTGATCTCGTCCTCTTGGCCCTCGAGGGCCGCCAGGATGCGTTCAGCGCGCTCTACGAACGGTATTTCCCCGCCGTGTTCGACTTCCTCACACGGCTGTTGCGCAATCGCGAGGAAGCAGCCGACGTTGCCCAGGACACCTTCATCAAGGCCCTCGAGCAGCTGGGTTCGCTGAAGAACCCCGAGCGCTTCAAGAGCTGGCTCTTCACCATCGCCCACCGCAGGGGTCTCAACCGGATTCGCAGTTCGAAGCGGACGACGGCCGTCGGGGCGGTCGACGACGACGAGCGTGCGACGATGGCGGTGGCCGATGCGGATCCGGCAGCCGACCCCGAGCAGATGGCCGCCATCCAGCAGGCGGCCGACATCGTTTGGGAAGCTGCGGCGCTCCTCGACCCCCGAACCTATACGGTCATGGACCTCCACGTTCGCCAGGGCCTCGACTCGGCCGAGATCGCCGAGGTCATGGGGGTGACCAAAGGCAACGCCTACACGATGGTGAGCAGGATGAAGCAGAGCTTCTCCAACACCCTCGCCACGTATCTCTTGGTCCGAAAGGGTCGCCAGGATTGCGACGATCTGGCGGGGATCGTCGAGCCCGACGTCACGAAGATGACGCCGGAGCTGCGGCGCAAGGCCGACCGCCACGTTGCCAAGTGCAGCGTGTGCAGCGAGAACAAGGCCATTTACATCGAGCCGGTCAAGCTCTTTGCGGCCCTCATGCTGGTTCCCGTGCCGGCCGGCCTGAAAGCGTCGATCTGGGGCGCCATTACCGCAGCGGGTGCCGCCGGAGCGGGCACTGCAACGGCTGCGACTTCGTCGTCAGAGGCCACCGAGTCTTCCTCGACCGGCAGCAGCGTTGCCGGCATCTCCCCGACGACCCTCATCGCCGCCGCCGCCATCGTCGCGCTGCTCCTCGCCGCCTTCATCGGCGCCAATGTCTTTGGTAACGGCCCCGAGGCGAAGGACATCGTGGCGGCGCCCGAGCTCATCGACGGCATCGTCGAGGACGCCGAGCTCACGTCGCAGGATCAACCCGTTGCGCTCGGATCGCCCGCCACGTCCTCCGGGGGCACCACCGGTGCAACCTCAACTACGTCCGCCGACACGTCGACGCCGGGCACATCGACGACGGTCGTCGACCTCGACGAGCTTCCGCCGCCTGGCGACGCCTCTTCGGCCGCTCTGGTCGTGGTCAACGACACGGTCAGCGGTGATGAGGACACGACGTTCACCGTCGACGTTGCCGCAAATGACGCGGGGCCGATCGACCGAGACAGCTTGGCCATCGTGGCCAGCCCGTCGAATGGGTCGGCTCGGACCTCGAACGGCGTCATCGCCTACACCCCGCGTCCAGACTTTGCGGGTTCCGATCAGCTCACCTACTCCATCGCCGACACCACCGGTCGCACCGAGCGCGGTGTCGTGACCGTCACGGTCCGGCAGGTGAACGACGAGCCTGTCGTGCCCGGCCCTGGCGTGTTGTCGCTCGACGAGGACGCGTCGGTGACCTTCAAACCCTTGCAAGGAGCCGTCGACATCGAGGGCGACACCCTGACAGTCGCCGGCTATGACACCGTAAGCACGGCTGGGGGCACCGTCAGCGCAGGCGGCACCAGGTACACGCCCCCGAGCGACTTCTCCGGCGCCGACAGCTTCAGCTACACCGTCTCCGACGGCCAGGCTCGAGTCGACGTGACCGTTGCGGTCACCGTGGCTCCGCTGCCGGATCCACCGACCGGCCCGAGCGGGGGTGTCACCGTCACCGTGACCGAGGACGCCGGAGGGTCGTTCGACGTGCTCGCCGGGTGGACGGATCCAGATGGCGATCCGTTGACCGTGATCCCGGGCACGTTCACGACGACAAAGGGCGGCAAGGTGGTGATCGCCGCCGACGGGACGGCCACCTACACGCCACCCGAGGACTTCAGCGGCACCGACTCGTTCAGCTACACGGTCACGGACGGCGAGAACTCGACGACGGCGACTGCAACGATCACGGTGACCGGCACGAACGATGCTCCCTCCGTCCAGGGTGCAACTCTCGTGCTCGACGCCAACGCAGCGCCTGGAACCGTTGTGGGCACGGTCGTGGCCACCGACCCCGATGCGGGGGATACGCTCACCTTCGCCATAACGGCGGGGAACACGGGTGGTCAGCTGAGGATCAACTCGGCCGGCAGCATCAGCCTCAACGCGCTCACGAACGCGTCGGCGTTCCCGCTCACACTGACCGTCGAGGTGACCGACGCCGGAGGCCTCAGCGACACGGCCACCGTGCGGGTCGAGCTCGTCGATTCGGCAGGCCCCTCTGTCACGAACTTCGCCGCATCGCCAACGACCATTCGCAGCTACGCAGCCCCGGGCGTTGCGTGCCCTACGGGCAACTCCAACTCGACGATCTCGGCAAAGGTCACGGACCCGGTGGGCGTCGCATCGGTGTCGTTCTCGTACCAGGGGACGGTCGCCGGGCTGCCCTTCAACGGGACGATCCCGACGACGTACTCAGGGACCACGGCGACCGGCAACTTCGCCGTGGTCATCGGTGGCCTTCCATTCAGTCAGGCCAACTTCAACATGACGGTGACGGCCACGGACAACGAGGGCAACACGACGGTGGTCGGCGGAGTCACGGTCACCGTTCTGCCCTGTACCTAGACGAGACCTCTGGTCAGGACCGAGTGTCGATCTGGGAAGCGAGGTCCGTGTCGCGAGCTGTGAGGGCGTCCGCTTCATGGGTTGTCAACGCCAAGCTCACCTTGTTCCAGCGGATGTCGATGTCGGGGTGATGGTTCGCCACTTCGGCCGCCAGCGCCACTCGGGTGACGAAGCCCATCGCATCGACGAAGTCCTTGAAGGCGAAGGTGCGCCGCAGCGTCTCCCCGTCGAGTGACCAACCGGGATGGGCGTCCAGGAAGCTCCGGCGTGCGGCGGGGTCGAGCTTGTCCATGGTGGGCTCCTCCATTTGCGGGCGGCGTCGCCAGGGTACGCGGTAACGGCGCCCGACGCCGTTACGCTGGGCGGCAGCGGCCAAGGCATCTCGGACTAATGGCGATTCGAAACGACCAAGGCATCGTGCTGCGGAGCTTTCCTTTCGGCGACGCCGATCGCGTCGTCGTCCTGCTCAGCCCCAACTCGGGGAAGCTGCGGGCCGTGGCCAAAGGGGTACGGAAGACGAAGAGCCGGTTCGGTGGCCGTCTCGAGCCTTTCTCGCACGTGGATCTGGTGGTGTACGAAGGGCGGAATCTCGACACGATCACGTCGGTGGCGATGATCGAGCCGTTTCACAGCCTGCGCTCCGACCTCGATCGCGTCGTCATGGCCGGCACGATGGTCGAGGTTGCCGACATCGTTGCGCAGGAGGGAGAGAGTTCGATGCGGCTCTTCCTCCTGCTCCAGCGAGGCCTGCGGGCGCTCGACGGCGGGACGGCCAACACCGACCTGGCAACGGCGTTCCTGCTCAAAGCCGCCGATGTCGTCGGCGTTGCTCCTGCGCTGCGCAACTGTGCCGGCTGCGGGCGCCCCGACGACCTGTCGCGTTTCAGTTTCTCCGCAGGGGGTGCGCTGTGCGAGCGGTGCCGGACATCTGGGGCGTATGCGCTGCGCGCAGGGTTGACCGGCTACCTCGCCGACCTGGCTGGCGCCGACCTCGCCGAGCTGCCGCCGCCCAACCCCGAATTCAGTCCCGAGGCCATGGGTGTTGCTCGCCGCTTCATGGAATTCCATCTCGAGCGCCGGCTCGTGTCGCTCACGATGCTCGATGCGTGACGTCGACCGGACGAGCATCCCGCGGCACGTCGCCATCATCCTCGATGGCAACGGGCGGTGGGCGAACGCCAGAGGTCTGCCGCGGACCGCGGGCCACGCCCAAGGGGAGCCGGCGCTGTTCGACGTCATCGAGGGTGCGCTCGACCTCGGCATCGAGTGGCTCACCGCCTACGTGTTCTCCACCGAGAACTGGGCCCGTGACGAGGACGAAGTCCACTTCCTGATGCATTTCAACATCGATCTGTTGCGCCGACGCAGGGATGAGATGAACCAGAAAGGCGTCCGCATCATCTTCATTGGCGAACGTGACGATCCGCGAGTGCCCGACGAGCTTCGCGAGGAGATCCGGATCGCCGAGGATCTGACGGCGCGCAACCGGACGCTGAACCTGGTATTTGCGTTTAACTACGGCGGCAGGGCGGAGGTCGTCGACGCCGTCCGACGCGTTGCCGCCGACGCTGCTCGCGGTGCTCTGGACCCGCAACAGATCACCGAGGCGGATTTCGCCGGGCGGCTCTACCTGCCCGAGATGCCCGACCCCGACCTCGTGATCAGGTCGAGTGGCGAGCAGCGAACGTCGAACTTCCTCTTGTGGGAGTCGGCGTATGCCGAGTACGTCTTCAGTCCCGTGCTGTGGCCCGATTTCGATCGCAACGTCCTGGCGGACTGCATCGCTGAGTTCCAGCGTCGCACCCGCCGCTTCGGCGGCGCCGTCGACGCCGTGAGCGGGGCCGAGCCCTGAATCCTCGACGTGGCGGGATGTCGCCTGGCCCTGAGTACCATCACGGCCCCATGCCTGCTGATTTCGACACCATCGTCAACCTGTCCAAGAAGCGCGGCTTCGTGTTCCAGTCGTCGGAGATCTATGGCGGTCTGCGGTCCGCCTATGACTACGGACCCCTCGGCGTCGAGCTGCTGCGCAACGTGAAGGAGCAGTGGTGGCACGCGATTGTTCGCATGCGCGAGGACGTCGTCGGGATCGACTCCGCCGTCATCCAGGCACCCCAGGTGTGGGAAGCGTCGGGGCACGTCGCGTCGTTCAACGACCCTCTGGTGGAGTGCACCAACTGCAACAACCGGCATCGCCTGGACAAGCTCGACGATCCCGAGCAGTGTCCCGCTTGCGGGCAACGAGGCACGTTCACCGAGGCCAAGCAGTTCAACCTGATGTTTCGCACCCATATGGGCCCGGTGGAGTCACCCGACAACCTCGTGTACCTGCGACCGGAGACGGCGCAGGGCATCTTCATCAACTTCGAGAACGTGCGACGCACCTCCCGACTCAAGTTGCCGTTCGGAATCGCCCAGGTCGGCAAGAGCTTTCGCAACGAGATCACGCCGGGACAGTTCGTTTTCCGCACCCGCGAGTTCGAGCAGATGGAGATGGAGTTCTTCTGTCGACCCGAGGAGGCGGACGATTGGTTCCGCTACTGGGTCGAGGAGCGGCGGCGCTGGTACGTCGACCTCGGGATGAAGGAAGGGAACCTGCAGCTGCGCCCCCACGCACACGATGAGCTGTCGCATTACTCCGCCGGCACGTTCGACGTGGACTACCGCTTCCCGTGGGGTTGGGACGAGCTGGAGGGGATCGCCAATCGCACCGACTTCGACCTCAAGGCACACATGGAGCACAGCGGCAAGGACCTCACCTACTACGACCAGGAGCGCGACGAGCGATTCGTTCCCTACGTGATCGAGCCGGCGGCTGGGGCGACGCGGACGACCTTCGCGTTCCTCATCGACGCGTACGACGAGGAAGAGGTACGCGGCGAGACCCGGGTAGTGCTGCGGCTCGACCCGCGACTGTCGCCGATCAAGGTGGCCGTGCTGCCGCTGTCGAAGAAGCCCGAGCTCATCGAGGTGACGACGAAGCTGGCTGCAGATCTCCGGCCGCACTGGACGGTCGAGCACGACGTGACCCAGGCGATCGGTCGCCGGTACCGGCGCCAGGATGAGATCGGAACGCCGTACTGCGTCACGGTCGACTTCGATTCCCTCGACGACGGTCAGGCCACGGTGCGGGCTCGCGACACCATGGAGCAGGATCGCATCCCGATGGACCGCATCGCCGAGTACCTCACGACCCGGCTTCCGTGATCCGGCTCAGGTGCGCGAGACCAACCGCCCGTCGGCGACGAAGACGTTGCGCATCATCGCATCGACCTTGTGCAGCGTTCCCGCAAACGTGATGCGCTCGCCGCGCTCGAACCGCAGCCCTGCCGGGAGCGCCACCACCGCATCGATCTCTGCGTTTCCATAGAGATCGGAGCGGATGGAGGCGACGCCCACGACCGTCTTCGTGCCGGGCCCGGCACCGAAGTCGAGATCGGTCTCGTAGGGGCGGATGCTGCGCACCTCGCCCGACCATTGCACCCGCTGTCCCTTGTACCGGCGGTCGAACTCCGCTCCGCTCTCGAAGCTCAGCCGGGCTCGCCCGAAGATCTCCTGGAACATGTCGACCGAGTCCGTGTCGACACCGGCGGTACCGTCACTCGACGGCGCCGCCGGAACGGCCGGTGGCGGGGGAGGAGCCGGCCCCGGAGGAGGCGTTCGTGCGGCTGCGACCATCCGTTCCGCCTCATCGTCTCCGGGAAGCGCCCTGGCCGCCGAGTCCGCTCCGGACGCGGCCTGCTCACGTTCGCTGGCCGCGAGCGCGGCCTCCGCGGCGAGCAGCCTGAGCTCGGCGTCGTCTGGGTTGTCAGCGGAGGCCTTCTCGAGCTTGTCGAGAGCAGCGCGGAGGTCTCCAGCGGCTCGGGTCGCAAGGGCCTCGTTGACCGCGGCGGTCCCCGTCGTTCCCTGCAGCGCATGAGCGGTCGCAACGAGGCGGCGCGCGATGCCTTCGATCTTCTTCGGGTCCTTGGCGAGCCGTTTCGTGGTCACGTCCATGCTGTGTTCGGTGACCACCAGCGAGGAGTGGATGGCGAACAGCCGGAGCAGGGCAAAGCGTCGTGCGGGTGTCAGCAGCGCCCGCAGTTCCTCCGGATGATCGGTGGCGACGTCGAACGCATCGTCGAACTCGGCCTCGCCGATCTGTACGTCGTCGACGCCGAGGGCTCGCATGATCTTCTGCGTTCCCCCCTCGCGCTTGAGCCGGAACTCGGCACCCAGCGGAGGAAACACCACGCGGTAGCGGGTACGGGTGTTGTCTCCCGAGCCCTTGACGTCGATCACGACCCCGAATCCTTCGATGTCTCCAGCGATTCGAGGGTGGCCGAACGATGCGGATTCGAACTGGATGCCGAGGCGACGGGCGGCTTCGCCCCAGTTCTGGCGCGTCCGTTGGGCCGACAGGAAGAACACACCGATCATGACGATCACAACGACGATGACGAAGATGAGGCCGGGCATGCCGGGATTCTACGGGGAGTTGCCAACGGGTCCGCGAGGACCGGGCGGGCCGGGTCGGGCCCCTCGGTACACTCGCTGATCGTGGCCTATGCGCGTGAGGACATCGATCGAGTCCGCGAGCGAACCGATCTCGCCGAGCTGGCCGCCGAGGTCACGAAGGTGAAACGGTCGGGCCGATCGGTCATGGCCGTGTGCCCGTTCCACAGCGAGAAGACGCCGTCGCTGTCGATCGATCCGGCACGCGGCCTCTACCACTGCTTCGGATGCGGCAAGAGCGGCGACGTCTTCAGCTGGATCGAGGAGACTCAGGGGGTCGACTTCGCCGGCTCGGTCGAGCTGCTCGCCCGGCGGGCAGGCGTCACACTGACGGAGACGCCGGGGGCGTCGAAGCGGCGCAGCAGACGTGAGGCACTCGTCGCGGCGATGAGTGACGCCGTCTCGTTCTACACGGAGCGCCTGAAGTCGGCGCCTGATGCGGCATCTGCACGCAGCTACCTGCGGGGTCGGGGCTACGACACCGGCGTGGTCGACCGCTTCAAGCTGGGCTACGCACCGGCCGCATGGGACGAGCTGACGAAGCACCTCCGCGACCGCGGCCACGCCGAGGACGCCATCACCCTGGCCGGCCTGGGGTCGCGGTCGCGCCGGGGCACGGTCATCGACCGGTTCCGAGGTCGCGTGCTCTTCCCCATCTACGATCTCCGTGGTGACCCCGTGGGCTTCGGCGCCCGCCTTCTCGAGGGCGACGGGCCCAAGTACCTCAACTCGCCGGAGACCCCCATCTACCACAAGTCACGGCTGCTCTACGGTCTGAATTGGGCGAAGTCCGAGATCGTTCGGGCCGGTGAAGCGGTGGTGGTCGAGGGTTACACCGACGTCATCGCATTCCATCTGGCCGACCGGCCCATCGCCGTGGCCACGTGCGGCACCGCGCTTGTCGACGATCACCTCGACCTCCTCAGGCGGTTCAGCGAGCGCATCGTGCTCGCCTTCGATGCCGACAGCGCCGGGACCGGCGCCGCGCTGCGCGGGTTCGACAAGGTATTGCCGGGCGAGCTGGACCTTCGGGTCGGGCTGTTGCCGGAAGGCAGAGACCCGGCGGATCTGGTCGGTGAGGGCGACGAGGAGCTGTTGCGAAAGGCGGTGGCCGAGTCGATACCGCTCCTCCAATTCCGTATCGAGCAGGATCTGGCGGGCTACGACCTCGACGAGGCGGAGGCGAGAGGTCGCGCCGCGGCTGCCGCTGCCCGCCTCGTCGCCCTTCACCCCAACGCCGTGGTGCGGCACGAGTATGCCGTGCTGGTGTCGCGCCGGACGGGCGTGGATCTCTCGGTCGTCGAAGCTGCCGTTCGAGGCTCCCTTCCCGCCCCGCCCCGGTCCCGGCAGTCCGAACCGATGCGGCGGCTATCCGGGCAGGAGAAGGCAGAGCGGGAGCTCCTCCGACTGGTGCTCGCCAACGATCCCGGCCTGCGTGGCGAATCCGTCGACGCCGATCTGTTTGCCGATGAGACCCACCGAGCCGGCTACGAACTGGTTGCGCCGTCCATCGCGGACCTCCCGGCAGGTGTAGCCCCAGATCTCGGTAGTCTGCTGGGCGACGATGCGTCGCCACTGATCCGGTTGCTCAGCGAGTTGGCGCTCGAGGATCGGCCGCTTGCCGACGCCGGAGACATCGTGTCCCGGCTCCGCATCGGCCGTATCGACGAGCGGGTCGACTCTTTGCGGCGCCGGCTGGAGGCGGTGGATCCGAATGGCCAGTCACAGGTGTATTCCGACACTTTCGAGGAGTTGATAGCGTTGGAGCGTGAACGACGCGAGCTGCGAGAGCGTCCGTGACTGAAGCTACGACTGCGGTCCTCAACGATCTCATCAAGCGCGGGAAGCAGCGCGGCTTCCTCGTGATGACCGAGATCCAACAGGAGCTCGAGGACGCTGAGGCGGCGCCCGAGGCGTTCGAGCACGTCATCCTCTCGCTCCGCGAGCAGGAGATCGAGATCCGTGAGGACTCCAACGACGCGCTCGCCGCAACCGCGCTGAGCAACGACGAGCTGGTCCATGTCTCCGATCCGGTGCGGATGTACCTTCAGGAGATCGGCCGCTATCCGCTGCTGACTCCCCAGCAGGAGGTCGAGCTGGCCATGCAGATGGAGTCAGGGGTGCGGGCCGACGAGAAGCTCGTGGCCGACGCCGAGGGAATGGAGAGCTCGGAACGGGTCTTCCTCGAGCGGGCGAGCCGCCTCGCCGACCGGGCGCGCAAGCGTCTCGTCGAGGCGAACCTGCGGCTCGTGGTTTCGATCGCCAAGAAGTACGTGGGTCGGGGGCTCTCGCTCCTCGACCTGATCCAAGAGGGCAATCTCGGGCTCATCCGTGCGGTGGAGAAGTTCGACTACCGCAAAGGGTTCAAGTTCTCGACCTATGCGACGTGGTGGATCCGGCAGGCGGTGACTCGCGCACTCGCCGACCAGGCGCGGACGATCCGCGTGCCGGTCCACATGGTCGAGACAATCAACAAGCTCGCCCGTGCGCAGCGCAACCTGATGCAGGATCTGGGCCGCGAACCGACGATCGAGGAGATCGCGGCCGAGATGGAGATCGAGCCGGATCGGGTCTCCGAGCTCCGCCGCATCGCACAGGACCCGGTGTCGCTCGAGACGCCGCTCGGCGAGGAGGACGACTCCACGCTCGGCGACTTCGTGCAGGACACCGATGCGGACGTGCCGGTGGAGGCCGCCTCGTTCCGCCTGCTACAGGAGTACCTCAACCTCGCCCTCGAAGGGCTCAACGAGCGGGAGCGCCAGGTGCTGATCATGCGGTTTGGGCTCGCCGACGGGAAGGTCCGCACGCTCGAAGAGGTCGGGAGCCACTTCAGGGTGACTCGGGAGCGCATTCGTCAGATCGAGACGAAGGCGCTGGCGAAGCTTCGTCAGCCGGCGCGGGCCAAGCGCCTCGAGGGCTATCTCGAGGGGGCCTGACCGGCGGGCCGGCCGTCGGATGCCTCGCTGCGTTCCCTGATTGCCGCACCGGCCGCCCGGAGTCCGTTCCCCATGACCCCGCGGGCCTTGGCTCTCGGCATCTCGGTCAAGTCGCCGGCCACTTCGATCGCCCCGGCGACCCTCTCGTTCGAACGCGCTCTGTACCACGCCCGCATGAGCTGGTCGTAGCGTTCGCGGCCGGCGCGGGCGCCGAGTACGTAGCCGATGCCGAGTCCGGTGATCAAGCCTGTGCGAAAGCGCATGGTGCCATTGTGCCAGGCCGACCTGGTCGATGCGTCTGCTGCACGCCACGGATGCTGTGATACCATCCGCCCGCTCCCGGTCGGGAGCGGATCATTCCGGGGTAGCTCAATCGGCAGAGCGTCGGACTGTTAATCCGCAGGTTGTGGGTTCGAGTCCCACCCCCGGAGCCTCACCGAAACCTTTGCTGGTCAGGGGTTTCGGCGCGCCCAGGGCTCGAGCACGTCGGCGAGCGCTTGCAGTTCGTCGTCGTAGACGGGTCCGTCGAGGTCGAGGGTCGTCGCTGCGGAGGTGTGTCCGAGCCGTCGCTGGGCGGCCTCGATGCCTGCTCCGCTCGCGATCATGAGCGACGCAACTGTGTGCCGTACGTCATGCATCCTGAGCCCTGGGTCGCCGAACCATGCTGTCCCCGACTCACGTCGCCAGCGGCCTTCGCTGCTCGGAACGCTGAGGCCCGAGAGGTCGCGCTGGATGAACCCCTCGAGAGGGATCGAAGAGCGAAGCGATGCGAGGGGGGTACGGCGAGCGGCCGCAGGCCCGAGCGCGCCCCGCCCGGCCTTTGGAGGCATAACCCCCAGTTGCCCTCCTGGTGTATATGGGTCGCTCGGTCCCTTTCGGGACCCACCATGTTGGCCTAATCTGCCCACAGGCCAAAGACCGGAGCGATCCGGCAATATCGTTGGCACGTAGGTAGGAGAGACGTGCGTGGTAGGAGAACGATGTGGCAGCGACTGTGCTCGTTGCGGATGACGACCCCGACATCCGCGATCTACTCGAATTCAAACTGACCCACTGCGGCTACAAGGTGTTCGTCGCAGCCGACGGTCCGTCGGCGCTGGCGGCTGCCTTGGAGCACAAGCCAGATCTCGCGGTTCTGGACATCATGATGCCCGTGATGAGCGGCCTGGACGTGGCGCGTGCACTGCGCGAGAACGTCGAGACCTCGGCCATGTCGATCCTCATGCTCACCGCCCGTGCGCAGGAGAACGATGTTGCGCGCGGTTTCGGGGCAGGTGCAGACGACTACGTCCTCAAGCCTTTCAGCCCTCGCGAGCTGATCAGCAGGATCGAAGCGATACTCACCCGCGTTGCGCGATGAGCTTCGTGGTCCCCGCATTCGTCGTGCTGTACGTCGTCGCGAGCGTCGTGCTGGCTCTCGTGATGTTCGTTGCTGTTGCCCGGTGGGTCCGCTTGGCGCGGCGTCGTCGTACGGAGCGCGTCGTTGCACCACTGCGCCCCCTTCTGATCCGGCTTGCCGCCGCCGACGAGGTGGACCAGGAGGCGTTCGGCGCGCTGGCGAGTCTGCCGGAGAAGCAGTGGCGGGTCATCGAGCCGCGCGTGTTTCGGCTTCTCGACAAGGTGCGGGGTCTCGCCGCCACGGCGATCGAGGGGCTTCTCGTGTCGAGGGGAGCGGTGACGACTTCGGTCATCGGTGCGCGAAGCCCAAGCCCGGTGAAGCGGGCAAATGCGATCGTCCGCCTCGCCGCCCTCCGGCAGCGAGAACAGGCCGGGCTCATCGAGCAGATGCTGCGCGACGCGGACGAAGACGTGAGGCGTGCCGCTGCGATCGCGCTCGGAAAGATCGGTCGCGCCGAGTCGGTGCGCCCCCTCCTGGAATCCGTGCCGGCGCGGCGATCGGTGTCGCCGCTCGTCGTCGGAGATGCCCTCGTCCGAATCGGTCATCCGGCAGTCGCGGACTTGATTGCTGCGTTGTCGTGGGGGTGCCCTTGGCAGCGGCAGCTCGCCGCCGAGGCGTTGGGTCGCATCGGTACGACCGTCGCAGAAGAAGCCTTGGCCGCAGCCGCCGCCGGTGACGAGTCGGAGAACGTTCGCGCCGCAGCCGCGCGTGCCCTGCGCAAGGCCGGTACCTGGTACGCAGCCGGACCGCTGCTGGACATCGCCAAGTCGGATCCGTGTATCCGCGTTCGGTGCGAGGCGATCCTCGCTCTCTCTGAGCACTCCGGGGCGCCGGTGGTCGAGCCGCTCGAGATCATGCTCGGCGACTTGGAGTACGACATAGCCTCGGTGGCCGCTCTTGCGCTCACGCGTATGGGCTTGCCCGGCCGGGAGGTCTTGGAGCGGGCCGCGGCAGGGAATGATCACTGGGCGGCGAGCCACGCGATGGAGGCACTCATGGCGGCCGATCTCGACGAGCAGCTCGGGCGGCGAGCGCTACGGAGGGCCCCGGCATGATCCGCGACGCCGTGCTGTGGCTCCTCGTGACCTTCGACTGGTTCGTGCTCGCCTACTTCCTGGCGATCAACACCAGTTACCTCGTGTTGATCGGTCTTGCGATCGTGTCGTTCCGGCATCACATGCGACGTGCTCCCAGCGCAAGCCTCGAGGACACCTACGCAAACCCGCTGGCCCCGTCGGTCGCCATCCTCATGGCGGCGTACAACGAGGAGGCGGGAATCGTCGAAGCGGTTCGGGCGATGCTCGCCATTCGCTACCCGGCGGTCGAGGTCGTCGTCATCGACGACGGCTCGACAGACGGGACGCTGGCCAAGCTGGAAGACGTGTTCGACCTCGTCGCCGTTGCACGAGTGCTGCCGGGGCGTATCCCCTCCAAAGGTCGTGTAGAGCAGGTATTCGAGTCTCGTGTCGCGGAGGGGCTCGTGGTCGTTCGTAAGGAGAACGGGGGACGCGCCGATGCCCTCAATGTCGGCGTCGACATCGCACGGTCCAGTCTCATCTGCATGGTCGATGCGGACTCGATCCTCGATCCCGATGCGTTGCTCCACGTCGTGCAGCCATTCTTGGACGACCCCGAGAAGGTGGTGGCCTCCGGTGGTGTCGTCCGCGTCGTCAACGACAAGACGGTTCGAGGGGGGCGCGTCGTCGACATTCACATGCCCTACACGTGGCTACCGCGTATCCAGGTCGTCGAGTATCTGCGTTCGTTCCTCCTGGGTCGAACGGGGTGGTCTCGCGTCGGCGCCCTGATGATCGTCTCGGGTGCGTTCGGTCTCTTCCGGCGCGATCTGCTCGTCGAGTTCGGTGGCCTCGATGTCGACACGATCGGCGAGGACGCCGAGTTGGTGATGCGCATCCACCACGAGCTGCGAAAGCAGAGGCGGCCCTACCGGATCGTGTTCGTGTCCGAACCGGTTTCATGGACGGAAGTGCCCGACACGACGACCGTGCTGGCCCGGCAGCGCCGGCGCTGGTCTCGGGGCCTCGCCGAGGTGCTTTGGAAGCACCGGGCCATGATGCTCAATCCTCGTTACGGACGCGTGGGCTTGATCGGGATGCCGTACTACCTCGTCTTCGAGCTCCTTGCCCCGTTGCTCGAGGTGTTCGGTGCCTTGGCGGTCGCGCTCGGACTGTGGTTCGGCGTCGTCAACGTGGAGTTCGCCCTGCTGTTTGCCATGGCGGCGATCGGCTATGCCGTGATCGTGTCGGTGACTGCGCTCGCCGTAGAAGAGATCTCCTTCCACCGGTACGAGAATTGGGCCGACCTCCGGGTCGCCGTCGCCGCGGCCTTCTTCGAGAACATCGGTTACCGACAGTTGACGGCGATCTGGCGGCTGCAGGGTCTCTGGGCCGCCGTTCGCGGTGCAACCCCCGAGTGGGGCGTGATGACCCGCAGCGGATTCAACGTAGTGAGCGCGGAGGTGCGTAGATGACAACGGCAATCCATGAGCGCTCAACTGAGTCGAGCGTCGCATTCGTCGCCAGGAAGGTCGGCATCGGTGCGATCTTCGTCGGCATCGTCATCGGCATGGCGTGGTGGTTCGGCGTCGAGAACCTGACGCAAATCCGGCCCGGCCTGCCGACCGTGAAGACGACGACGGCGATCTGCCTGGTGCTCTTCGGTGCGGCCCTCTACACCTACGAGCCCTCGGGCCGGCGCCGGCTCGCCGCAGGCGTGCTGGGTGGGCTGGTTGCGGTGATCTGCATGGCGACTCTCACCCAGTCGATGATCGGCCGGTCGACGTGGATCGACCGTCTCCTGTCGCTCGGCGCCTCTCACGTGGATGCGGTCGAGGCGGCTCGTATGTCGGTCAGCACCGCGCTGGGCATGGGGGCACTCGGCGTGGCAATGGTTCTGCTCGTCATCGGGCGACGTGTCAGCAGCCAGACGACGGCGGGCGTCGCCATTGCCATCTCGGGCATCGCGCTGATCGGCTATCTGTACGATGCGACGTCACTGTATGCAGTCGGCGAGCTGTCGACGATGCCGTATGTGACCGCGATCGGTCTCCAGGTCCTCGGCCAGGGGATGCTGCTCCTCATTCCCGGCGGCGTGTCGGAGATGCTGCTGCGCGGCAGTGGCGGGGGATCGCTCTTGCTCCGCATCATGCTCCCGACGGTCGTGCTCGGCCTTCCGTTTGCCGGTCTCATCGCCTTCGCCGGGGTGACCTACGGCCTGTATTCGATCCAGATCGCGTTCGCCATCCTCATCGTCGTTGCAGTCTTCGTGCTCACGGGGATCACGATCTGGGCGTCGCGCTCCCTCGACGAGGCCGACGAGGAGCTGCAGGGAACGCTCTCGGAGCTTCTCGACACCAACGCAACGCTCGAGAGCCGAGTCTCGGAACGTACCGAGCGCCTCGCCGCGCTGAACCGTGACCTCAAGGAGAGTGAGGGCCAGTATCGGTCGCTCGTCGAGACGTCACCGTTCGGAATCTTCCAGCTCGACGCCAAGGGTGTGGCGACGTTCGTCAACGGGCAGCTCGCCGCGATCCTCGGCATTCCGAAGTCCGATCTGTTGGGCCCTTGGGATCCCAAGACGGCGTTCCAGCAGAAGGTGGAGATGCCGCAGGGGTTGTCGCGGCTGCTCGCCGTGCAGGGCGGGCCGGAGATCCAGTGGAAGCGACCGGATGGTGAGACGCGACACCTCAGGGTGCGCATGCGCGACACCTGGAACCCCGATGGGCTCCCGGCGGGGAAGGTCGGAATGGTCTCCGACATCACCGACGAGGTCACCTCGCGGGCCGCCCTCACCCAGGCCCAGGAGCAGCTGCGGCTCTCCTTCGAGCACGCACCCATCGGGAAGGCGCTCGTTTCGTTCCCGGACATGCGGTTCATCCGGGTGAACGGTGCGCTCTGCTCGATCCTGGGTGCCGATCGCTCTTCGGACCTCGTCGATCGGGCCCTCGCAGAGTTCGTGTCCGACGCCGATACGGAGGACTGGCGCAACGCTGTCATCTCGGGCATCAACCAGTACGGATCGGTGACGTGGGAGCAGGCGTTGCGGTGCAAGAAGGGCAGCAAGAAATGGGCGCTCCTGTATCTCTCCAAGGTCAACGATCCTTCGGGTGTTTCGGCTCAGGGCGTTCTCCAGATGGTTGATGCGACCGATGAGCGCATCCGAACCCGGGGTGCCGAGTTGCTCAACGACGTCCTCACGGAGGTCCACCTCGATCTCGATCTGGATGGCATGCTGGATAGGGCCGTCTCGGCCGTCGCCAACGTGTTCCACGCATCGCGGGTTGGTATCCGGTTCCTTCGAGACGCCGGACCGCTCTCGGCGCAATGGGCCGCCGAAGGGGTGCGCACTCTCGACGAGCGGGAGCTTCAGGGGGCCCTGGATCTCGCAGTTGCCGATGCCAGCGAGGGTGTCGCCAAGAGCTACGACGACGTGTTCCAGAACCACAACATCCCATCCGCGCTTCGGGACGAGGCTCAGCGCCTGAGCATCAGGTCGGTTCTCACCATCCCCATCCGGCGCGGCAACAATCTGCTCGCCGCATTGGTAGTGGCACACAGTCAGGCTCACGAATGGACCGGCCAGGAGATCGCACTCGCAGAGCGGATCGCCGAGAACGTCTCGACGGCGCTGTGGAACGCCGACCTCCTCGCCAAGGAGAAGAGTTTGGCGTCCAGCCTGCTCGAGCTCGACACCGCGAAGTCGGACTTCGTCTCGTCGGTGTCGCACGAGCTGCGGACGCCGCTGACGAGCATCAACGGCTACCTCGAGCTGATCGCAGACGAGGACTTCGGAGCGCTCAACGACCGCCAGCGCAAGATGCTGGGTGTCGTCCAGCGCAACGGTGTCCGCCTTCTCGAACTCGTCGAGGACCTCCTGACCCTCGCCAAGATCGAGTCGGGCGAGCTCGCCTCCGAGATGGAGATCGTGGACGTGCCGCACCTGCTGCGCGAGGTCCTGGCCGTGACCGAGCCCGGCGTGACGGAGCGCTCCCTGCGGCTCGATGTGCGGGTGTCGGATTCGCTCCCCAGGCTGCGGGCGGACAAGAGCCAGCTCGAGCGGGTGTTCCTCAACCTGCTGTCGAACGCGGTCAAATTCACGCCGCCGGGAGGCTCGGTCACCGTGGCGGCCGAGGCGCACGGGAAGTGGGTCGACATCGCGATCACGGACACCGGCATTGGAATCCCGGCCGACGAGCAGAAGCAGCTCTTCACTCGGTTCTTCCGGGCGAGCTCGGCGCAGCATCGCGCCATCCAGGGAACGGGACTGGGGCTGGCGATCGTGAAGATGATCGTGGACAACCACAACGGTGAGATCATCGTCGAGTCCGAAGAGAATCGTGGCACGACGTTCCGGGTCCGCCTGCCTGCACTGCCGGCCCGGGTGCCACAGCCCGTCTCGGTCTAGCCGTCGCCGCTTCCGGTGATTGCCCTGGTCGTGGGGCCTTCTCCCAATTGGGAATAGGGTCGACCGACCTACGTCGAGGCCTTGTCGGAACTGTCAGTATCGCTACAGTCGGTTGCTGTTCCGCCTGGGAGCTCGAGGAGGGGGACGGGGGATGAAGCCTTCGTTGGATCGCGTGCGCCGTGTTCAGATCGTCGCCGCCGTCGTGTTCGTTCTGGCCAGCGTCTTCGCTGCGGTTCCGGTCGCCGCTGTCCCCGGGGTCGCCCCGGACATCACAGCCATCGCCAGCGTGGACAAGGACATCGACCCTGGCGAACTGCGCGCGTACAACGTTGCCGTTACCGGATACGATGCCGGCGGCACGTGGACGTTCTCGGGTACCGGCCTCACGGTCACCGCGGTCCGGCTCAAGACGAACGGCGTGCGGCTCACGATCCAGGCATCGGAGACGGCCGAAGCCGGAGCACGGAGCCTCACGGTCGTCAACCCTGACGGGCTCTCGGACACGTTTGCGAATGCCATAACGGTGACGGGCGCCAATCCGCCGCCGACGTCGGGGGATCTGACGGGCCACGTGTTCGACGACGCGGACGGCGATGGCGTGCTGGATGCCGGCGAGGTCGGTCTCTCCGGGGTCTCGGTATCTGTCACCGGCTCGGGTGGCAACGTCTTCTCTACGGCCACCGACGGCAACGGTGACTACACGGTCGTGGCGCTTCCCGTCGGTTCGGCGACAGCCGCGTACACAACGCCTGCGGGCCGCACGTTGACGACCGGAAACGCCAGCCAGACTCTGACCATCGTTGACGGGGCGACGACCGTGGCCGCACCGGTGGGGTACGTCGCCGCTCCCACCGGCTCGGTGACCGGTCACGTGTTCGAGGATGCCGACGGCGACGGCGTCAAGGGGGCCTCCGAGGTTGGCCTCGCCGGGGCAACCGTGACCATCGTCGACGCGGCAAGTGCCTCGTTCTCGGCCACGACCGATTCGGCGGGGAACTACACGGTGGCGAACCTGGCGGTGGGCACTGCCAACCTCACCTACACCGGGCCTTCGGGGTACACGCTGACCACCGGCAACTCAGCCCAGTCCGTGTCGGTCACGGACGGCGGTACGGCCACTGCGGTCGACGTCGGCTACGAGCCTCCGTCAGGTGTTGCTCCTGTTGTGCTGGGCCCCGCCGACGCCGATCAGGACATCGACCCCGGTGAGACCCGGACCTACCGCCTCGATGTACTCAACTACGAGACCGGCGGCACGGTCACGTTCTCGGGCACCGGCGTCACGGGCATCGTGGCGTCGGTCAAGGGCGACCGGCTGCGGATGTCGGTCACCGCGACGTCCACCGCCGAGGCGGGCTGGAGGTCGGTGACTGTCACAAACCCGGATGGCTTGTCGGGCACGTTCACCAACGGCATCCTCGTCAACGGGTCGACGCCTCCGCCGGTGACGGGAACGGTCACCGGCACCGTGTTCTCGGACACGGACGGCAATGGCGTCCAAGATACGGGAGAGCTCGGCTACGTGGGCGTCACGGCGACCTTCGTCGATGCCACAGCGGCTACGTGGACTGCGACGACCGACGCCAATGGTGTCTATACGATGGCCGTAGGTGTGGGCGGTGGCACGCTCACCACCACGACGCCTTCGGGGGCGACGCTGACCACGGGCAACGACACGCAGTCGCTCACCGTGGCCGAGGGTGCGACGACGACCGCAGCTGCCGTCGGCTACCAGCCGGGGGATGGCGGCGGAGGTACCGAGCCCGGTCCGTGCCCGCACTGCTTCACCGACGTTGCGCCCGTCGTGGGGATCACGTACACCCACGGCATCAACGAATGTGGAGCACCGATTGGCATCGGTGCGGCCTGGGCGGACGTCGACAACGACGGTGACCAGGACCTCTACACGACGGACCAGACCGGCCCGAACCGCATGTACCTGAACCAGGGAGACACCTCCGGTGACGGCGTGCCGGACTTCGTCGACGCCGCGGTCGCTCTCGGGCTCGATGCGGCTTCCTGGGACAGCTACGCGGCCGTTTTCGCCGACGTCGACAACGACGGCGACCAGGACCTGTACTTCTCGAGCGACGACGGCAACAAGCTGTATCGCAACGAGGTCGCCAACAACGGGGGCACCCTCGCCTTCACGAGCGTCTCGGCGACTTCGGGGCTCACCGACATGGGCAAAGTCGAGACGGCGACGTTCGGCGACATCGACAACGACGGCGTCCTCGACCTCTACCTGGCCAAGCACATGTCATGCAACGGTGACAACATCGATCGGCTCTATCACGGCAACGGTGACGGTACGTTCAGCGACTGGACGACGTGGCTGTGCGGCGGCGGTGCCGTGCCTTGCTCGACGGTCGATGGTCTCGGGTTCTCCGCCGGATTCGGCGACTTCGACAGAGACGGCGACCAGGACATCTACCTCGTCAACGACAACATCAACCAGGCCAATCAACCGAACAAGATGATCCGCAACGACGGCTCCAATGGGAGTGGCGGATGGATCTTCACGGAAGTGGGAGCTGCGACGGGCAGCAACCAATCTGTGAACGGCATGGGTCTCGGCATGGGCGACGTCAACAACGACGGCTGGATCGACCTGGCGTTTTCGGATGCGGCGCCGGGCCATCTGATCGTGAACGACGGCGACGGCACGTACACGGAGACGAGTGGCGCTGCAGGAGTCACTGCTGCGCTCGACGGACTCATCAGCTGGGGCACCGGCTTCCTCGACTACGACAACAACGGGTGGCAGGACCTGTTCTTCTCGAACGGTGGTATCAGCACGACGGCGGCCATGAAGAACTCTCTGCTCAGCAGCAACGGGGACGGCACGTTCACCGACATCTCGGCGACGTCGGGCATGGATCATTCCGGGCGAGCGCGCGGTTTGGCGATGGCCGACTTCGACAACGACGGCTGGGTCGACGTCTTCGTCACCAACTACGGCCAGGCGCCGATCCTCATGCACAACATCAGCGGCGATGTGGGCAACACGTTCAACCACTTGGTCGTCACGGTTGAAGGCACCACGTCCAACCGGGACGGTATCGGCACCGAGCTGCGTCTCACGACTGCGCAGGGCACGCAGCTCCAGCTGATCACGAGTGGGTCGAACCACGGAGGTGGCAGCCAGAAGGCAGCTTTCTTCGGGTTGAACAGCGCAACGAGCGGGACGCTCACGGTCACTTGGCCCAATGGTGTGGTGCAGAACCTGGGCACCGTCTCGGCCGGCACGCTGCATCTCGTCGAGCCGGCGAGCTGAGATCGAGCGGGCGGAGTCGACGGACGGGGGGAGGCTGGAGACAGCCTCCCCCCTAGCCTTGCGCCGATGTTCCACGTCGTGCTCCACGAGCCCGAGATCGCGCCCAACACCGGCAACCTGATGCGGCTGACGGTCAATACCGGCTGCCGGCTCCACCTCGTCCACCCTCTCGGGTTCGAGCTGGATGATGCGAAGCTGCGGCGGGCCGGCCTGGACTACCGCGAGTATGCGGATGTCACCTACCACTCGTCCTTCGACGAGGTGGTCGCTGCGCTGGGAGCCCGGCCGATCCACGCCTTCACCCAACACGGCAACGTTCGATACACCGACGTGGCCTATGCGGACGGCGACGTCTTGCTGTTCGGCAAGGAGTCGGTCGGGTTGCCGGCCGACGTGCTCGCCCACCCCGACGTGACCGATCGGGTGGTGATTCCAATCGCACCGGGCGGCCGCAGCCTCAACCTCGCCAATGCCGCAGCCATCGCCATCTACGAGGCGTGGCGGCAGCTCGGCTTCTCCGGCGTGTAAGGGTGGTTGCGTCGAGTGTTCCTCCACGCGTCACCATCGACCGTGTAGGCACACTCGACGCTAGCGTTCCGCCCCATGCCGTTCGTGACCCGGATCAAGGTGCGCTTCTACGAGCTCGATCCCTACAACCACGTCAACCACTCGGCGTACATCCAGTACTTCGAGTCGGCCCGGGTCGAGCTGCTCGAGGCCGCCGGTGTGAGCCTGGCACAGCTCAAGGAGCGCGGCTTCCACCTCGTCGTCACCGAGCTACACATCTCGTACCTCCATTCGGCGGGTGCTCACGACGAGCTCGAGGTCCACACCGAGGTGGCCGAGCTACGGCGGGCGTCATCGCGCTGGCGGCAACGTATGTATCGGGACGGCGAACTGGTCGCAAGGCAGGAGATCTCGGCGGCGACCACCACGGTGGAGGGCAAGCTCGTCCGGTTCCCGGAGGAGCTCGCTGCGGCCCTCGCACC
>JBFINP010000046.1:0-23812 GCA_041611095.1 Acidimicrobiia bacterium
GACGGGAGCATCCTCTTGTCGGCGATGGTCGCCTTCGCTGCCGCGTTCGTGTCCGGCAGCGTGCTCGTCGGCTTCGGCGCCGCCATGGCGGTGTCGGTGCTCATCGCCTGGATCGTTGCGTTCTCCAGCATCGAGCTGAGAATCAATCAGATCGCAGTGGGCTTCGTTCTCTTCCTGCTGGCGCGCCAGCTCGCCCTCTTCTTCGGCGACTCCTACGTGGGTGAGGTCGGACCGAAGGTGCCGGCGTGGGACATCCCCCTGCTTGCCGACATTCCGTTCCTGGGTACGGTGCTCTTCCAGCACAACCTGTCCGTCTATGGCAGCTACGTCTTGGTGATCGCGGCCTTCGTCTTCATCTACAAGACCAGGCCGGGGCTCGACCTCCAGGGGGTCGGCGAGCGTCCGGAGGCGGCGTTTGCTCGCGGGATCGCCGTCAACCGGCTGCGCTACGTCTATACCGTCGTTGGCGGTGCCCTGGTGGGCGTCGCCGGGGCGGCCGTTTCGCTCGACCAGATCGCCGGATGGCGTGAGAACCTCACCACGAACGTCGGATGGATCGCACTGGCCTTCGTGATCTTCGGCGGCTGGCACCCGATCCGAGTGGCACTGGCGTGCTACGTCTATCGAGGGCTGTTGTTCGTCGCCGGCCAGTTCCAGGAGGAGTTGCCCGAGTTCGTTCAGGTGTTGAACACCCTGCCGTTCCTTCTCATGATCTTCATGCTGACCATCGTCAACACAAAGTGGTTCCGCCGCCTCGGCGACCGCCATCCCCGCTGGCGCAATTTCCTCGCCAGCGATCCCCCGTCGGCGATCGGCACGGCCTTCGTACGGGAGTGAGACTGGACCTCCGGTCAACCCGACCCAGGGTGGATCCCCACATCGAGACCTTCCAATGCGAGCCGTTCGGTCTCCGCCAGCGAGGCAGGGTCGTCGACGACGAGAAGCAAGACCATCGGCGCGGGATCCTGCGAGAAGTCGACGAGTGCGTAGCTCCGCAGCTCGACTCCGAACGAGCAGTCGGACCATCCGCCGAATACAGTCGAGCCGATGAACGAACCCCGAGGTCGACGCCTGGTTCGCAGAGTACGAGCATCCGGCCAAGGACGCGATGCTGCGGGTGCGGCACATCATCCTCGCCGACGAACGGATGACCGAGACGATCAAGTGGAAGAGCCCTACGTTCATGTACGAGGGGAACATGGCGAGCTTCAACCCCCGCACCAAGTCTCACGTCAGCCTCATGTTCCACACCGGGGCGTCCATTCCAGGTGAGCATCCTCGCCTCGAGGGCGGAGGCGACACCGCCCGCTACATGAAGTTCGCCGACCTCGACGACGTCGAGAAGGCAAAGGACGTGCTGGTCGCCGTCGTCGCCGCCTGGTGCGAATCCCGCGGCTGAGCCCAGACGCGACGAAGCCCCCAGCAAGTGGTAGGGAAATGCTGGGAGCTCCGCCGTGCAGCCGGCCTCAGCCGGAAACTGTCGGCGACACCGTGAGCACACCGCCGGCAACGGTGCCGGCGAGTTGCACGGACGCATCGGTCCACGACACGTTGTTGGACGCCGCGGTCCACTCGATATCGATCGCCTGCAGATCCAGTCCGTCGACGACGAGCGAACGTTGCACATCAATCGCGGGTGGGAACGACTCGGCGAGCGTGTCGGTCAGGTAGACGGTGCCCGTCTCGGTGACGTAGAGCTGACCGTTCACGAGCAACGGGCCGGCGAGATCCGTTGCCATGGCATCGGCAACCGATATCCCCGGCCCCATCCCGGTGATCACATCACCGGTGATGACGTCCCCACCGCCGGTGTCGACCGGTGGCGCATCGGAGAGGATGAACGTCCCCGCCAATGCCGTCGCCGAGAACAGCAAGATGGTGATGAGGATGAGCACGAAGGGGCGCTCTTCCGGGGCAGGCAGGGTACGGAGCGTGTGGGTGTTCACGAGGGTCCTTTCTCTCCTCCGTCACCCGATCCGATGCACGCGACCCTCCCCGGGGTTCCCGAAAGACCGAGGGTTTTGCGCGAGCCCAGCTCCTCGCTCAGGCGCCGACCCGAACCACCCTGACGGCTATCGCCTCGCTGCGCCCTTTGAGTTCGAGTCGGCGCTCCTCGTGGTCGCCGAGAGCGAGGCCGGCGATCGCGACGGCTGCATCGGTGACGAGGATCTCGCCACCGGCCGCCGCACCAGCGAGCCGCGAGGTCGTGTTCGCCGCGTCGCCGAGAACCGTTACGACGCTGAGCTGCTCCGAGGTCCCGACCGCTCCGGCAAAGACCGTCCCGGCGTGAACGCCCGCACCCACCCTGATCCAGGGCCCCTCGGAGTGCCCGTATCCGATCGCACGCAGCAGACGGCGTGCCGCTTCGACGGCCTTTGCGCCGTGGTCGGGTCCGGCGATACCAGGTGCGAAGATGGCGGCGACCTCGTCCCCGATGAGGGCTTCGATGAGGGCACCGCAGCCGATCATCACCTCCGTGGCCACGCGGTAGAAGCGGTCGATGACCGTGCGAAACTCGGCCGTTCCGATCTCCTCCGCCAGCGCAGTGGACCCCCGAACGTCGGCGAACAGGAGGGTGACGTCGACCTCGACACCGACCTTGTACTCCTTGACCATGCGCTCGCACCGCCCACACAACGTCGGGTTGAGCTCGGAGCGACCCGCGGTGTACCCGATGGTCTGGAGCGTCCGTCCACCGAGACCGGTGAACGGTACGTTGCAGACCCGACAGCGCGGGTCGGACGGCAGGTGGCGGAAGAGGCCGCGGACGAGCTGGACTTTGCGGTCGAGGCCGCTCCCATCACCCGTGAGGTAGGACCTCCACATCGACTCGGCTCGATGGGCGCGACGATCGTGCCTGGCGGTGCCATCGGTGCCGTCGGATCTCACCATGTCACGCACGAAGCCTACGCGGACACCGTGGCCGGTCTACGCCGGCGACAACGGCTTCAGCGCTTCAGGACAACCGCGGCATGGCCGCCGCGGTCACTCCTCGCCGGGAGCACGAGCCCCCAGCTCGCGATCGAGCATCAGCAGGGCGTGGCCCTCAGCCCCGGCTCGCTGGATGTCGTCGATGATCTGAGAGACGGTGGCCTCCTCTTCGACCTGCTCGTTCACGAACCAGTCGAGCAATGGGAGCGAGGCGAAGTCGCGTTGCTCGGTGGCGAGCGCATACAGATCGTTGATCGAAGCCGTCACCGCCTGCTCGGAGGCGAGCGAGCGCCGGAACACCTCGAGTGGCGACCCGAATTCGGCGTCAGGGGCGGGGATGGCGCCCAACTCAACGACCTCGTCTCGATCGAGGACGAACTGGTAGAAGCGCATGGCGTGGTCCCACTCCTCTTGGGACTGGAGGCGCATCCAAGCCGCCATACCCGGGTACGAGTTGGCCTCCAGCCACGCGGCCATGGCGAGGTACTGATATGCAGCCGAGAACTCGCGGGTGATCTGTTCGTTGAAGGCCGCCGTCAGCTCCGGTTTCACTCAGGTCTCCTTTTCGACACGTCCGACCATGGTATCGACGTGCCGGTCGCATCACCCGTGCCGTTGGTCACCGAAGGCGCGCGCTCCAGGGGACGCTCCGTCCTGAAATAGACGAAGAACCCCACCGTCGCCACCGCCGACAGCAGGTGCCAGATCGCATGCGCCTGGACGAGCGAGTCTGGGTCGCAAGCCGGGTGGTCGTTCGTGCCGGTCAGCCAGATCGCATAGGCGAGCAGGAACGACCCGACGCCCAACCAGAACCACGGTACGTACCGGCGGCGGCCGGCTGCAGGTGAGGAGGCCACGATGCCGGGAATCCAGAACAACACCACCCACCAGTGGTCGGCGGGGGCGGCGATCATCTCATCCGGTGTGATCCCAAACACGGCGGCGACCCCGAAGCCCACCAGCGCCGACCACGGCCGGAGCGTTTCCGACCACCACCGGTACAGCACCTCGGAGATCACCCACAGCGCGATGGACATGCCGAAGAAGTCGAGACCGATGCCCAGCTCCGGGCCGATGAACCAGTAGCCGGCGGCGTATACGGCCAGGAGCGATCCGTACGTGGCGAAGAGCGTGCGGTCCCGCCATCTGCCGAGGGCCGCCAGGTTCACGAGGAGCGGTATCAGGATGAACGTCACCATCGACACGTTGTCGATCCATGCCCCGAAGCGGGTGTGGGTGCCGTGCATCACCATCGACCCCGGACCGAGGAAGACGACGGCGGCGGCGTAGAGAACGGCGATCGGCTGGGTGCCGATGAACCGGTTGGTGCGGGGCCGGCGGGTTGCGGAATCCCGAGCGAGAGCGACGAACATCGCAAGCCCGGCGGCGACGAACCCGAGGTTTCCGAGGGTGTTGACGGGCTCGCGCAGGAAGCCACCACTCACTCGCTCGCACCAGCGAGAGACCTCGCCGATGGCCTGCTCGTTCTCGGCCCGTGGGCCCCAGCCGTCGAGGCCGGCGACGACGAAGACGGCGGCGAACAGCGCCAGCCCGCCGAGGGCGATCATCAGGGGCCGGTACCGACTGCGCACCTGGCGACGCTACCCGAGGGAACCCATGGCCGCCGAGCGGTGTATCAGGGGCAACACACGAAAGGGAGGATCATGCGTGGTCGATCGCTGTTGCTGACAACCCTGGTGGCCGGCCTCCTGGCGATGGCCCCCGCCGCGTACGCCAAGGGCCCGCTGGGAGCCACCATCGAAGGGGAGGGCGTCAAGGGCGCGCTCCACATCGACAAACCGGGCGAGCTGGGTCAGGGCACGCCGATGAGCGAGCTCGTCGAGGCCATCGGGTTCTTCGAGCTCACCTTCGGTGGCGACGTCGATGTCGCACAGGAAGCCCCCACCAAGACCCTCGGCAAGTCGGGGCTGCTGGTGATCACGTGGGACATGGGTGACGGTCACTCGATCGTGCAGCAGGTCTACCTGCACGCGGAGGGTGGGCCGGTGACCTTCGTCAAGCCCGGTCAGCTCTTCTGGGAGGACACCGCCGAGACCGTCGGGGGCTGGTACACCGTCACGGGCGACATCGTCACGCCGCTGACGGAGCTCGGCGTCGACGCCTCGGCCTTTACCCACCTGACCGCCCTCGAGGCGGCCAAGGCGGCCGCCGAGGCCGCCACGGAACCCGCACCGGCTCCGGTGAAGGAGGAGGCGACCAAGAGCCCGGTGGTCGAGACGCCTGCGGCCCAGGCCCCGGCCCGCACGCCGGCGGCGCCTGCCAGCGGCATGGGCGGCCCGGCCGTGGCGCTGATCGTCGCCGCGGCGGCCCTCGCTGCGGCCATCATGGGAACGACGGCATGGATGCGACGCCGGCGACCGATGCCGCGTTGACCGATCGAGGAGGGTGGTGGACCGACCGCCTGACATCGACCGCGAGCTGGCGGCGAGGGCCCGCAGGGGTGACCTCGCCGCCTACGCCGACCTGGTGCGCCGCTATGAGCAGCTGGCGTTCCGGGTGGCGTGGCTGGTGTGCCGATCCCCGGCCGACGCCGAGGACGCTGCTCAGGAGGCGTTCATCAAGGCCTACTCGGCGCTCGGCCAGTTGCGATCGGGGGCGCCGTTCCGGCCGTGGTTCCTCCAGATCGTGGCCAATCAGGCTCGGAATCGCAGACGAGCTGCGGGTCGGCGCTCTCACTACGAGTCTCTCGCCGCCGTCGCCGTCTCCGGGGATGCGGTCCCGTCCCCGGAGGCGGCGGCGGTGGACGAGGAGCGGCGCACCCACCTGCTCGCCGCCGTCGCTGCTCTGCCGGAGCACGAGCGCGTGATCGTGGAATGCAGGTACCTGCTCGAGCTGACGGAGGCGGAGACCGCCCACGTCGTCGGGGTGCCGGCTGGAACGGTCAAGTCGAGACTGTCGCGCGCCATGACGCACCTGCGGGTTGCGTTGGGGGAGGTCGAAGGTGACTGACGATCGTCTGGCCCTGGAGCTGCGGGCGCTCGCCGACGAGGTGTTCCCGGAGGCACCCTCGCTCGTGGAAGGTGTGTTGTCCGGCCTCGCTCGCCCGAGTGAACGCCGTCGCCGCGTTCTGGTAGCGCTGACCGTCGCCGCGATCCTGGTGGGTGGCGTGCTCCTCATCCCCGCACCGCGCGAGGCCGTGGCGCGCTTCTTCGGCATCGGCGGAGTCACGATCGAACAGGTGGCCGAGTACGAGCTCCCCCCGGCCACGGCAACCGGTGTCGCGTTTGGCGAGAGGACGCAGCTCGACGCCGTCGAGGCGGTCGTCGGGTTCGCTCCGGAGCTGCCACGGCTCGACGGCTTGACCGAACCCGACGTGTACGTGCGGTCCGACGTGGCTGGTGGTTTGGTGACCCTCCTCTACGACAGCGCCCCTGGAACGCCCGGGCTCGTGGTGACGGAGTTCGAGACGGCCGGCGAGGTGGCGATCAAGCAGCTCGAGCCGGGCGTGTCCTTCCGGGAGGTGGTCATCGAACCCGAGACGCGTGGGTTCTGGATCGAAGGCGGGGCCCACACCATCGCCTTCTTCGGAGCAGACGGCTCGCTCGTCGAAGACTCGGCTCGGCTCGTCGGCAACACGCTGGTGTGGCAGCGCGACGACCTGACCTTCCGCATCGAAGCCGCGCTCTCGCTCGACGAGGTCCTCGACATCGCACGGTCGATCGGACCCGGCTGAAGGGCCCGCCGCACGACCTCGGCGCGAGCGGCGATGGCCTCTGACGGAGCGATGGCGGGAGGCGTAGCGTCCGGGTGATGGACGATGGTCTCGTCGTAGTGGCGTCAGGCCTGGTGAAGCGGTACCAATCCGTGATGGCACTTGCGGGTCTGGACCTCGGGATCCGCCGTGGAGAGATCTTCGGCCTCATCGGCCCCAACGGCGCCGGGAAGACAACGCTGATTCGAGCGATCGTTGGTGCCCTGCAGCCGACCGCGGGCAGCGTGCGGGTGCTCGGTCTCGATCCCATCGCCGACCGCTGGCAGCTCCGCCGCCGGCTCGGGTACATGCCCCAGCAGCCTGCGCTCTATCCCGACCTGACGACCCACCGCAACGTCGCCTTCTTCGCCGCAGCCCACAGCGTGCACGCCAACTCAGGGCCGGTCCAGCGCACCCTCGAGCTGGTCGATCTCGTCGACCGGGCGGACGACCCCGTGCGGACTCTCTCGGGGGGAATGCGACAGCGCGTGTCCCTGGCGTGTGCGCTCGTGCACGAGCCCGAGCTGCTCATCCTCGACGAGCCGACTGCGGGCGTCGATCCCGAACTGCGGGCGACCTTCTGGCAACGTTTCCGGGAGATGGCGAATCGGGGCACGACGGTCGTCGTGAGCACCCACCAAATGGGTGAGGCCCTGGAGTGTGACCGGGTGGCGCTGATACGGGCAGGCAAGGTGGTGGCCGCCGAGGGTCCCGGGCGCCTCTTCCGGTCGCGCCGAGCGACCGTAAGGCTCGACGACGGCAACGGTGAGCGTCGCATCGATCTCGACGACTACGAGCGCCAGCTCCCGGCGCTCATGCATGAGAGCTCCGCAGCCAGGGTCACCATCGAGATGGAGCCGCTCGACGACATCGTGTTGCGACTGATTCGAGAGGGTGAGGAGTGACGACCACAGCACCGCACGTAGCCACGACGCGAAGCCGGGCCATGGCGGTGATGCGCAACACGCTGGCTCAGCTCGCAGGCGACCGCCGCTTCGTGATCGTCAGCACCGTGGTGCCCGTCGTCGTGATCTACCTCCTCAGCGTGTTCTGGGATGCGCTCAACACACCGCTCGTGGAGCAGTCCCGGTTCGCCGTGCCGGCCGGAGCGTTCATCGTCCACTTCGTCACGTACGTGCTGACGGCGATCGTGCTCGTCCGCGAGAGGGTCGCCGGGACGATGGAGCGAATGTTCATCAGCGGCTACCGCCCCGGTGAGATCGTCGCCGGCTACCTCGGCGCATACACGTTGCTGGCCACGCTGCAGAGCATCGTGATCCTGCTGGTGCTGACGCTGCTCTTCGACCTCGGTCTGGGTCTCGGCGGAACCCTCGAGGTCTACGTCGTGATGTGGCTCATGGCGGTCGTCTCGCTGGCCCTCGGCATGCTCGTGTCCAACTTCGCCCGCAACGAGGGCCAGGTGTTCCCGTTCGTCCCCCTCGTGATGATGCCGCCGGTGTTCCTCTCGGGGATGATCGTGGCCATCGATGCGTTGCCCACGTGGGCCCAGACGGTTAGTTGGGCCGTGCCGCTGCGCTACGCCGTCGACGTCATCCACGAGATCACCGACGGTGGCGGGCTCGCCGACGCCTGGGCGCCGCTGATCATGCTGCCGGCCCTGGCGATGGTGATCCTCTTCCTCGCCGCCCGCACGCTGCGCGAAGAGGTCTGACGAGACCCCGGCCCAGCAGAATCCCGAGGTGGCGGCTATGGTCGGTCCCGGTGAGGGAACCAAGGAGGATTCTGACCGTCATCGCACAGTAGGCGTAGAGCTGGAGCCAACACCGGCGTTTGGCCCTCGCCCCGCCTCGAGGCACGCTGCGAGCGACCACCACTGCCCGCGACGGTACCCATCACTTCCCCATGCCGCTGGGCGCGCCCGCGCCCGCTTTCGAAGGCCGTCCATACCGCGACGGCGTACGCAACGAGAGGAGACTCCGTGATTCGACTTCGTAGTCGAGGCTGGCTGCTGTTCATAGCCGGCCTGCTGCTTGTGGGCTTGCTCGCCCCGGCGGCGATAGCCCACCCCGATGACGGTGGTGGCGACAGCGACGACATCCACAGCGCCGAAGATCTCAGCGCTCCGCTGGTAGCCATGGACGTGGTGAGCTCGGCGGTGGTCAGCGAGGGACCGCAGGCGAAGGTGACCAAGAACCTCGATCTGCGGGGTCGCGGCGAGCGGATCGACGCTGACGCGACGACCGACGTGTGGGCCCACAACGGGTACGCCTACACCGGCACCTTCAACAGCCCCTGCGGCGGTGACCCGGAAGCGGGTGTGTGGGTGTGGGACACGTCCAACGCCAACAAGCCGAGCTTCGTGACGGTCATCCCGTCTCCCACAGGCAGCCGGTCGAACGATGTCAAGGTCGCCACGATGAACTCCGGCGAAATCCTCGTGCACTCCAACGAGTCGTGCGCAGGCGGACCCGGCGGTTTCGAGGTTTGGGACGTCGACGACCCGTCGAACCCGGTTCACTTGGCCTCGGTGCAGACCGATGACGTGAACATCTTCCTGCAGGACAACTTCGGCTTCACGGACATCGGCGTCCACAACCTGTTCCTCTTCACGCAGGACGACAAGGACTACGTCGCCGCTACGGTCGAGTCGCTGTTCGGCAATTTCCAGATCTTCGACATCACCGATCCGTCCAGCCCGACGCTGGTCGGCTTCTGGGGTGCCGAGCAGTCGCCGAATGCCGTTGCCACGTTCCCGAGCTTGGCCGGAGTGGACTGGGTCAACGAGACCGACTTCTTCGGCGTGATCCTCGACGGGAACGCCTACAACAACGATGGATTCGGCGCCTCGACCAACCGGTTCCTGCACGACATCACCATTTCGGCCGATGGCAACGACGCCTATCTGGCCAACTGGGACGAGGGTCTCGTGCTGCTCGACATCAGCGATCCGAGCGATCCGACGTGGGTCTCGACGGCGATCGACGTCGCCAACGGCTCTCTCGACGGTGAGGTCAACAGCCACTCCGTGTGGCCGAGCGAGGACGGCTCGATCGTCGTCGAGGGCGAAGAGGACTTCAGCGCTTGGGAGGCGACGGCGCCGCCCAGCAACCTGACGCTGAACTCGCCGTTCCCGGGCAATCCCACGATCCCGGCAACGGCGATCGCCACCACGAGCGGCGACGACTTCGAGGCCAACCAGACCGGCAACTTCGGCACCGTCGACGGATCCTCCGTGGCCGTCACCTCGGGCCCGCTGGCGGGCAGCACCTACCCGGCGATCGAGTTGGCCACGGCTCCAGGCTCGCCGACATTCGAGAGCACCGGTCCGATTGAGGGGGAGCTGGTCTGGATCGGGCAAGCCTGTGGGCCGCCGGTTTCCGACCCGATCCTCAACGCCGGAGAATTCGATGCCGGCGACATCGCCGTCGTGCGGCGTGGCGCCTGCTTCTTCGAGGACAAGGCCGCAACCGCAGCTGCCCTTGGCGCTTCGGCGATGGTGCTCGCCAACAACATCTCGACGAACACGCCGTGGAGCGGCCTGCGGATCTGGGACTACTCGGATCCGGCCAACCCGGTCCTGGCGTCCACGTTCGACACCACGTGCAGTGCTTCCACCGCTCCCAGCGAGGAGTGCAACGTGGCAGGCACGTACTCGGTGCACAACGTGATCGTGGAGACCACGGGCAACAAGGTGAAGGCCTACGTCTCGTGGTACTGGGACGGCGTGCTCGTGCTCGACGTCAGCGATCCGTCCAACCCGGTCGAAGTGGCGAGGTTCCTCGACAACGAGACCAACGGCGGTTTCCCGAACGACTTCTGGGGCATCGACAAGATCCCCAACGATCCGTTCATCTACGCATCCGACCGCAACGGCGGGTTGTACATCTTCAAGGAGCAAGGCTCGGGCTCGGGCAAGTAGTCCCGGACCCAGAACCGACGACTGAGAGGGGGGCGGCACCCGCCGCCCCCCTTTCGCGCCGCTCGGACCCTGAGGCAACCGGGGTCAGATCAGGACCATTCCCGATAGACGGCTCGGCCGTTGTGACGCACGATGGGGCCATGGATACCTCAACCCCCACCCCCACGGAAACCCCAACCACCACGACTCGCCTGACGCGGCCCCGCTCGGGACGCGTCATCGCAGGAGTCGCCGCGGCGTTCGCCGAGCGCATGGAGCTCGACGTCGGCCTCGTTCGGCTCGGCTTCGTGATCACGGCCTTCTTCGGCGGCTTCGGCCTCGTCGCCTACCTCGCCGCATGGGCGCTCCTCCCGAGCGAGGGCGAAGACCGAGCACCCGCCGAGCGCTGGTTCGGCAAGGACTCGAGCTGACGCGAGACCACCGTGCTTGCACCGCACCACCGGACCGGCCCCGCCCGCGGGGCCGGTCCGGTGCGTTTGGAGTGGTGACCAACCGCACCGGTAGCCTCGCCCTGTGAAGTTCGGTGTCGACATCCCCAACTTCGGGCACTGGTCCGATCCTCGTGAGGTCGCCCGGCTGGCCTCCGATGTCGAGGCGGCGGGATGGGACGGGCTGTCGATCTGGGACCACATCCTGGTCTGGGACGGGGCCGAAGTCGTCGATCCCTGGATCGCGCTGAGCGCGGCGGCGGCCGCCACGGAGCGCATCGCGCTGATGACGATGGTGACTCCGCTCCCCCGTCGGACACCGTGGAAGCTGGCCCGCGAGGTGGTGTCGCTCGATCATCTCAGCGGCGGGCGGTTCATCCTCGGTGTCGGCATCGGCTGGCCGACCGACCCGGAGTTCACTCGATTCGACGGGCCCGAGGACGTTCGGGTGCGTGCCGACATGCTCGACGAGGGTCTCGACATCCTGCTCGGGCTGTGGACCGGCGAGCCCTTCGACTTCGACGGCGAGCACTACCGATTGGCGGAGTCGCGCTTTCTCCCCACGCCTCTCCAGCAGCCCCGAGTGCCGATCTGGGTGGCGGGGATGTGGCCCAACCGCCGCCCGTTCCGCCGTGCCGCCCGGTTCGAAGGAGCGGTGCCGATCTTTCTCGACGGCGAGGAACCGCTACCGCCCACCCCAGACCGCATCGCGGAGGTGGCGAGCTACGTCAATGAGCATCGGACCACCGACGGGCCTTACGACCTCACGACGGTGGGCACCGTCTTCGGCAGCGGTGGCGAGAACGCTGTCGACCTTCAGGGGATGGCAGCCGCCGGCGCCACATGGTGGCGGGAGCAGTGGGTGCCGGGCACGATGGACCACGACGCCTGGCTCGAGCGGGTGAGGGAAGGGCCTCCTCAGGTGTGACGACGCGATCGGGGGGTGGGCCGCCGGCCCACCCCCCGATGATTGGATCGCCCGGGGACGTCTAGGGCAGCGTGAACTCCTGTGTCTGCGGGTTGAGATGGTCGAGCTGGAGCGCTCCGGCCGTCGCCGACCCGCTGAACCGGAAGATGTTCAGGCCCTCCGTGATGTTCGTCTCGTAGATGAAGTTGTTGTACCAGTACGAGGACCACACACCGCCGATCTCACATCCGGTACCGCCACAGAATGGCCCGCCCGGCGGCGGGATCGGAGGCGGGTCGGACCAGGCGAGCTCTACCGGGTTCGCCGGATCGGTGAACTCGACCACGCTCGTGCCGGACTGGTAGCTGCCGTGGACGAGAACGTCGCGCCCGCTCGGAAGCGGCACGATGTTCAGGTTGTGCAGCGTGCAGTTCTCGATGTTGGTCTGCACACGGGGCAGCACCCACTGTCCGAGCAGATCCCCGTTCGATGTGTCGTAGAAGAAGTACGACTTGTCGGAGTCGGGGTTGCTCGCCTGGCATGCGGCCTGCACGCCGCCCCCCGGCTCGTGACCGAAGACGAGAACGTCACCGTCGTTGCTGAATTGCGCCGAGTGCCCGATTCCGACGCCAGGAACAGCCACGGACAGCAACTGATCGGGATCCGTCAGCGAGCCGCTGCCGGTCAGTGTCCAGGTCGTGAAGCCGTTGCCCCCGGCGCAGGCCGCCATCATCACGTCACCGAGAATGACGCCCGTGTCGTGGCAGTTGCGACCGGCGGGCTCGGTGCCGATGTACGAAGCGGCGCCCGGATTGTCGAGGGGTACCTGGACGATGTCGATGCCGTCACACTGACTGCCCGAGTTGTACACGAGGAGCCGGTCGTTGGCGAGGTCGGGAACGCCCGTCGCCGTGTGCGAACCACAGCGCCCAGCAATCGCAGCATTGCTCAGGTCGACGGATCCAAGCAGGGCCGGGTCGTTCTTGTCGCTCACATCGAAGATGTGGAGACCCTCGAAGCCCGCAGGCACCGCGGTGCCGTCGCACGTCGCGCCGGTTCCAGCCGGCGAGTTCCACGAACGCACCAAGACGTTCTCCCAGATGATCACGTCGCCCTGGTTGCCCGTGCAGCTCGTGAACGAGACATGCTTTGGGTTGCCCGGTGCCGAGATGTCCCGGATGTTGAACCCGAGCCAGGTGCCCTGGAACGCGTAGTTGCCCCAGAAGGCGATATCCGTGTGGATGTTCGGGTTACCGATCGCGGGATTCAGCAAGCTCGCCGGCTCCTCGATGTGTCCCATCGGGTGCAGGTTCTTGGTGCGCGGATCTTTGTCGTGTCCGGCGGTGGCAGGTGACAGCGGCGCAAGCGCCAGCAAGATCGCCGAGCACGCGGCGAGCATGACGAGCCGTCTCTTCCGGGTGCGCATAGGGAGCTCCCCCTTTCAGGTTTGGCAAACCTCCCGTCGCCGACCCTACGCGCCACCCGCGCCTCGTGCAGCCAGGAGCGGAACATTCTGTGCCGGCGTCCCGTCCTTGCGCCCGAGGCCGACTTGTAGTCTCCGGCCATGGGCACGACGGGACCGGTGCCATGACCGAGCGCCGCCTGGCGGCGATCTTGTCGGCGGACGTCGCCGGCTTCTCCCGCCTGATGCATGCCGATGAGCCGAGGACCTTCGCCGCATTGAAGCGGCACCGGGCTGCAACCGATCCCGTGATCGCCGAGCACGGGGGCCGCATCGTCAGCACGGCGGGCGACTCCGTGCTCGCCGAGTTCGCTTCCGCGGTCGAAGCGGTGACGGCAGCACGAGAGATGCAGCGCCGGGCGGCCGAGCTCGACGAGACGGCACCCGAAAGTGAAGCCGTCGTGTACCGCATCGGGATCAACCTCGGCGACGTGATGGTCGACGAGAGCGGCGATCTCTTCGGAGACGGCGTCAACGTCGCCGCGCGCCTCCAGGCGCTCGCCAACCCGGGCGGGGTATGGGTCAGCGACATCGTGTACCGCAGCGTTCGGAGTGCGATAGACGTGCCGTTCGTCGATCAGGGCGAGCACAAGGTTAAGAACATCGAACACCCCATCAGGGTGTGGGCATTGGCAGAAACCATGTCGCCATCCGATCCCGCACCCGCCCGCACACCGCTCATCACCGTACCGGTGCTGGTCGAGCGGGCCCACGAGCTCGAGGCCATTGCTCGCTCCCTGGAGTCGGTGCAGGGCGGGCGCGGAACGATCGCCCTGGTCACCGGCGAGGCCGGCATCGGAAAGACGTCGCTGTTGCGCCGCTTCCTCGCCGACCACCTCGATGGCTTCGAGCTGTGGTGGGGGACGTGCGACGACCTGCTGACCCAACGGCCGCTCGCACCGTTCGCCGACATCGCCGACCACATCGGCGGCTCCCTCGGAGCTGCCGTGCGCACCGGCACCATTTCTTCGGTTGTCGATGCACTCGTCCAGCAGCTCCGCAGCCGGAGGCAGCCCACGGTGATGGTGGTGGACGATGCTCACTGGGCCGACGATGCAACGCTCGATGTGCTGAAGTCGCTCGGCCGGCGCATCGAAGGGTTGCAGACACTGCTTGCCATCACGGTGCGCGAAGAGGCCCTGGAGGAGCCGAGATTCCGGTTCTTCCTCGCCGACCTCCCCAGGGAAGCAACCCTGCGCATCCCGCTGGGACCCCTGACCCTCGAGGGTGTCCGCCAGCTCGCCGGTGACGAGCGACGGGCGGAGGACGTCTTCCGCGTCACGGAAGGCAACCCCTTCTTCGTCACCGAGGTGCTCGGAGACCCGGATGCAACCGTGCCGGCCACGGTGAAGGACGCGTTGCTCGGCAAGGTCGCCCGCCTCGGGGACGAGGCGCGGGCGGTCGTCGAGCTGGTGTCCGTGGTCCCCGGCCAGGCGGAGCGCTGGCTGGTGGAGACGTGTCTCGGCGACGTCGACGACGCCCTCGACGAGTGCGAGCGCGCCCGCATCCTCGAGCCCTCGACCCTCGATGTCCGATTCCGGCACGTACTCGCCCGCCGCTCGGTGGAGGACGCGCTGCCGTCGAGCCGGCGCCGCCGACTCCACCGCGAAGTGCTCGACGCCCTCGTGGCACGCAGTGGAGACCCAGCCAGGCTGGTCCACCACGCCGAGAACGCCGGCGACATCGACGCCCTCGTCCAGTTCGCTCCCGCTGCGGCCCGCCGGGCGGCGGAGGCTGGAGCCCCCCGCGAGGCGGCGGGACAGTTCGAGCGAGCCCTGGCGCATGCGGACCGCTACCCGGACGCCGAGCTGGCCGAGCTCCTCGAGGAGTACGCCCAGGTCAGCTACGCCGTCCATCCCGACACCGACAAGGCGGTGGTGGCGATGCGGCGCGCAGTCGATCTGCGGCGGGCGCTCGGTGATCCCACCAAGTTGGGTGCCGCACTGCGGCTCCTTTCCCGGGTGGCGTGGTGGAGCGCACGCCGTGCCGAGGCGGAGGAGGCGGCGGAGGAAGCCGTGGCGGTGCTCGAGGCGATCGAGCCGTCTCCCGTCCTCGCCATGGCGTACAGCAACCGATCGCAGCTCATGATGCTCAAGAACGACGTCGAGGACGCCGTGCTCTGGGGCAGGAAGGCGATCGCGATGGCGGAGCGCTTCGACGACCCGGTGATTCTCGCCCACGCCCTCAACAACGTCGGTACGGCAGAGATGTACTCCGGCGATGAGGCCGGCATGGAGAAGCTCCGCAAGTCGATCCAGGTAGCGCTGGCGGCAGGGTCCCACGACGACGTGTGTCGCGGCTACCAGAACCTCGTGTCCACCTATTCGTCACTGCGCCGCTACGAGGAGGCGCTTCGCGTCGTCGAGGACGAGTTGACCTACGCCGAGGAGCACGAGCAGTTCAACTTCTACCACGGCGCCCTTCTCGAGCGCGCCCGGGTTTGGATGGAACTGGGCGAGTGGGATCGTGCCGAGGAGGACAGCCGGCACATCGTCGAGCGGTCCGGCCAGCTCGGCCTGCCGGCCATCCTCTCCGTCTCCGTGCTCGGCCGGCTCGGCGTTCGCCGCGGCGCCCCGGATGCCGTGACCCTGCTGAGCGAAGAATGGGACCGAGCCCGGCGGCTCGGCGAGAACCAGGTCATGGCACCGTCGGCCGCCGCCTGGGCGGAGCTCGCCTGGCTGCGGCCGGACCACGGCGACGAAGCCAGGCGCGTGCTGGAGGTCGTGAAGCCATCGCTCGACCTTTACGGCCGGGAGTGGGATCGGGGCGAAGTGCAGTTCTGGGCATGGCGGTCGGGGCTGTGGCAACGCGAGTACGACGAGATAGCCGAGCCCTATGCCCTCCAGATGGACGGTGCCTGGCAAGCCGCCGCCGCAGCTTGGGAGGCGATCGGGTGCCCGTATCAGCGGGCCGTGGCCTTGCTCGACGGTGACCGCCCCGCGCTCGTCGAGGCCGAGTCGATCTTGGACGGGCTGGGGGCGCGCCCGGCCCTCGACCTGGTGAGGCGCAGACTGGCCGGCTCAGCGCCTGCGGCGGGCTGAACGCCGTCCCTCGCCCGGACGCATGCGGTCGGGCCTGAAGACGAGCATGAACAGATCGAGAGAGGCGTGCAGGGCCAGCCACGCGAAGGCGGCCAGGGCGAAGATGTACCAGATGGGTGTGTGAGCCTCGCGGACCAACGGCGTCACGTCGAAGGGTGGGCCGGTGCCCGGCACGTATCCGGCGTTGGGCCGGACGGGGATCTCGGCCACGGAGGCCCCCGCACAGGGTAGGTCTGCGGGAAGCAGCCCGACCTGGCCGATGCCTCTGCCGCCCCAATGCATGAACACGCAGCGGTCGGCGCTTCGTCCGATGAGCAGGACGCCGGTGGAACCGTCGTTGGCGGGGACGGACGCGCTCGTGAAGCCGTGCACGGCCTCGCTGAAGCTCTCACTCGTTGCGGTGCCGGATCGAATAGCTTGGTAGGCCTGCGCCATCGCATCGACGTAGATCTGTACGGCCTCCACCTCGGGGGCGTTGTCCACCGAACGCCATGGATGGATGAGTGCGATGCCGGCCACGGCGGCAACCAACATCGCTACTCGCCAGGCACCGATCCGGAGCCTGAAGCGCTCGTCGGATGTTGCCGGAACACGTTCAGCGACCCTCGGGGGCATCACCCTTCATTCTGCCGCCTCGGTCAGGCCGAGCGGGCGAGAAGCCGTTCGGTGCCCATCAGACGCAGATCCCGTCCTCGGTGACGCCTCGGCCGCACAGCAAGGTCTGCTCGACGGATTTCAACACGAAGCTCTCGTCGCTGGGAGTGCCGAACACGTGCAACCGGACGCCGCGCAGCGCGTCATCCTCGAGCCCGACCACGTCGAGCGTGATCTCGCCGAGGTCGCCCACGCTCGGGGCGACGGTGACGGTGATCTTGGCCGACGAGCTCGGCTCGGCGACGTGCTCGGCGACCATCGTCCCCAGGTCGAGCATGGTCTCGGCGACGGGCGTCGTGCCCATCGCGTCGATGATCGATGATGTCACGTCGTCGGTGAGGCCGATGTAGCCGATGAAGCTGCTGGAGAGCCACGCTGCCGTCCCGTCATGCTCGACCTCGTACCAGATGGACTGCGGCAGCTTCCGGGCGTTCCCGAGGGCGACGATGTCGCCTTCGGTCGGAGCGAGAACCTTCAGGATCGGCTGATCCGTTCCGGGTGCGGCCCGCAGGTTCAACACGTCGTCGTGCTCGACGCCGATGACGGCGACGACGTCACCGGCAGCCGGCCCGATGATGATCGGCTCGCCGGGAAGCCCTGGCGCCGTCGTGGTCGTCGGTGCCATGGTCGTGGACGTTGTCGTCGCCGGCGCTGCCGTCGATGTCGTGGTCGCCGGAGTCGTCGTCGTTGGAACCCGCGTCGTCGTGGTCGGCGCCGTCGTGGACGTCGGTGCGGCCACAGGCTCGGTCGTGGTCGTCGTCGTGTCGGCTTCGCCGCCACATGATGCCGCCACGAGTGCAAGGGTGGCTGCGAGGACCAGCAGAGCGAATCGAGACCGGGACGTCGAGTTCCCGTTGGTGACCATGGGTCCCGACCTTCCTTTCAGCAAGGAACCTCTCGCGCGATATGACGCCGGGCCCGAGCGCCCGGTTCCAAGTGACACCTGCCGATATCTGACCCGAATTGGAACCGCTTGCCTAGTGGCATCTCGCCCGAATCGACCTCCCAACGAGAGGACGTCGTGGTGGGCCGCGAACCGTGCGAGAATCATGGCCACCCCCTGACCCCCACGGAAGAGCCAGGATGCACGGCAACGCCCAACACAGTCACTCCGACGCGGCGATCGTCTCGGTCGTCGCCGTCCACGCCCCCGAGGTCGTCACCTCGAGAGATATCGACCAGCGCCTGATGGCGACCTACGAGCGGTTGGGCGCCTCGCCCGGCCTGCTCGAGAACCTGGCCGGCATCCGCGAGCGGCGCTGGTGGCCCGAGGACGTCTCGTTCGCCGAGGCCGCGGCGATGGCCGGACGGAAGGCGATCGAAGAGGCCGGCGTCGCACCGGACCGCATCGGGCTGCTCGTCGACACGTCGGTGTGCCGCAGCCACCTGGAGCCCTCCGCCGCCGTGGCCGTGCACCACATGATCGAGCTCCCGGGCTCGTGTCTCAACTTCGACCTCGCCAACGCGTGCCTCGGCTTCATGAACGCGATGCACATCGCCGGCACCATGATCGACGCGGGCCAGATCGACTACGCCCTCATCGTCGACGGAGAGGGCAGCCGCCACACTCAGCTCGCCACGATGGAGCGGCTCGCCTCCGAGGACGCCACGATGGCCGACCTCTTCGCCGAGTTCGCCTCGCTCACCCTCGGCTCCGGGGCAGCGGCGATGGTCGTGGGACGACACTCCGAGAATCCAGGCAGCCATCGGATCATCCGTGGCATCAGCCGCGCCGACACGAGCTACCACGACGTCTGCGTGGGCACCCTCGATCAGATGCGCACCGACACCAAGGTCCTCCTGGACGCCGGGCTCCACCTCGCCAAGACGTCGTGGGCGGAGAACGAGGTCGACGAGATGGGCTGGCTCGACATGGACCGCTACATCATGCACCAGGTGTCGGCGGTGCACACGTCGATGATGTGCGACGTGCTGGGCATCGACCCGTCGCGGGCGCCGCTCACGTTCCCGACACTCGGCAACGTCGGTCCGGCTTCGGTGCCGATCACGCTGGCCGAGGAAGCCGAGTCGTTGCAGCCCGGCGATCGAGTGCTGCTGCTCGGCATCGGCTCCGGTATCAATGCGATGGCGACCGAGATCCTCTGGTGACCCGGGGAGGCCAGGCGCCGGCAACGCTGCCCCCGCCGGGTCTCGCCCAACTCGATCCGTCCTGGTCGCGGCTCGTCATCGTCCCCGGGCTCGACGGCATCGGTCGCAGCTTCCACGTCCTCGACAACGGCGTTCGCGGCGCCGAGGTGACGCTGCTGTGCGTGCACGGCAACCCGACGTGGTCATACCTGTGGCGCACCGTGCTGGCCCGGGCGCCGGACGGGGTGCGGGTGGTCGCCGTCGATCAGCTCGACATGGGGTTCTCCGAGCGCACCGGCACGGTGCGTCGGCTGGCGCAGCGCATCGAGGACCTCGCGGCGCTGACCGAGCGGATCGGCCTGGAGGGCCGCGTGGTGACCGTGGCCCACGATTGGGGAGGGCCGATCTCGTTGGGGTGGGCGGTGCGCAATCGTGACCGCCTCGCCGGCGTCGTGCTCACCAACACCGCGGTGCACCAACCCGCCGGCGTCACGGCGCCCTGGCTCATCCGCATGGTTCGCTCCCGGGGCGTTCTGCACCCGGCGACCGTGCGGACGCCTGCCTTCTTGAGGGGTGCGCTGGCACTTGGCGGTGAGCGGCTGGCGCCCGAGGTGCGCGCGGCGTACCTCGCTCCCTATGCGACCGCGGAGCAGCGGGGAGCCATCGCACGGTTCGTCGAGGACATCCCCGTCGAGCCGTCGCACCCGAGTGCGGCGACGCTCGACGAGGTGGCGACCGGGCTGGGGCAGCTCGCAGGCGTACCCACCTTGTTGCTGTGGGGCCCCGACGACCCCGTGTTCTCCGACATGTACCTGCACGACCTCGAGCAGCGGCTCCCCCATGCCGACGTTCATCGCTTCGTCGGTGCGGGCCACATGGTCACCGACGACGCCGACGTGGCCGGTGCGGTGTACGCCTGGGTGGCCGACCTGACCGCACCCCGGCCGACCGGGCCGCCGCCCACTGCCCGGGAGCCGTTGTGGGCGGGGCTGGAGCGCCGTGCCGGCGACGGCGAGGTGGCGATCATCGAGATGTCGGCCGAAGGGCCGGGGCGATCGCTCACGTTCGACGAGCTGGCTTCCGACGTGCGCCGGGTCGCAGCGGGGCTCCACGCATCCGGGGTGCGCAAGGGTGACCGGGTGGTATTGCTCGTGCCTCCGGGCATCGATCTCACGGTGTGCCTCTACGCCTGCTGGCGGATAGGGGCGGTGGTCGTCGTCGCCGATGCCGGGCTCGGTCTACGCGGGATGGGCGCGGCGCTCGAGAGTGCGGCGCCGCAGTACCTGATCGGCGTGACCAAGGCCTTGGCGGCGGCCCGGGTGATGCGCTGGCCGGGGCGTCGGATTGCGGTCGACGGCATGGCGGACCCGGTGCGCCGGGCGCTCGGCGTGGGAGCGACGCTCGCCGAGGTGCGCAGCCGCGGGGTGGGAGGCGCCCTTCCGCCCGGGCCCGATGACGACGATCTGGCAGCCGTCGTGTTCACCTCGGGGTCGACCGGGCCGGCCAAGGGCGTGCGCTACCGGCATCACCAGGCCCAGGCGCAGCGTGATGCGCTGGTGGACGTCTACGAGATCGGTCCCGATGACCGGCTCGTGGCAGCGTTCGCCCCCTTTGCGCTCTATGGGGCGGCGATGGGGATCCCGTCGGTGGTTCCGGCGGTCGACGTGACCGCACCCGGAACACTGACGGCCACGGCGCTCGGTGACGCCGTCGAGGCGATCGGAGCGACGCTCGTCTTCGCCTCGCCGGCGGCGTTGACGAACGTGGCGGCGACCTCGAGCGAGCTCACCGACACGCATCACAAGGCGCTGGCCGGGGTGCGGCTGCTGCTGTCGGCCGGAGCGCCGGTGTCGGCGACGGTGCTGCGGCGGGCGGCCGAGGCCATGCCCAACGCCGAGCCGCACACGCCGTACGGGATGACCGAGGTGTTGCCCGTGGCCGACATCACGCTCGCGGACATCGAGGCGGCAGGACGGGGCAACGGCGTGTGCGTCGGGAAACCGCTCGACGGCGTGGAGGTGACGGTCGATCCCCTCGACGCAGCGGGCCGGCCGGTCGGCGAGCTCGTGGCCGATCCAGGAGTGACCGGGGAGGTGTGCGTGCGGGCGGCGCACGTGAAGGACGGGTACGACCGGTTGTGGGCGACGCAGCATGCCTCGGCCCAGCCGCCCGGCTGGCACCGCAGCGGTGACGTGGGGCATTTCGATGCGCAGGGACGGTTGTGGATCGAGGGGCGGCTGGTTCACGTGATCACCACGGCGAGCGGGCCGGTGACGCCGGTGGGCATCGAGCACGCCGCCGAGGCCGTGCCGGGTGTCGCCCTGGCGGCGGCCGTCGGCGTGGGTCCGGAGGGGACGCATCAGGTCGTGATCGTCGTTGCGATGTCGCCGCCGCAACGGCGTCCGGGGCTGGCGCCTATCGAGCTCGCCGATGCGGTGAGGGGCAAGGTGGATGCGGACGTGGCGGCGGTGCTGGCTGTGCCGGCGTTGCCGGTGGACAAGCGGCACAACTCGAAGATCGACCGGACCCGCGTGGCGGAGTGGGCCGAGGGCGTGCTGGCGGGCGGACGGTGGGGCCGGTTGTGAGGGTGCTGGTGACGGGTGGGACGAGCCTGCTCGGCGGAGCCGTGGCTCGGCGGCTGCACGATCGGGGTGACGAGGTGACCGTGTTCCAGCGCCGCCCCAGTGGCATGGACATGGCGGAACGGCTGGGCGACGTGGGCGACCGCGAGGCGGTGGCGGCGGTGACCCGTGGGGTGGATGCGGTGGTGCATCTGGCGGCCAAGGTGGCGGCGACGGGATCGTGGGAGGAGTTCGAACGGGTCAACGTCCAGGGGACGGAGAACGTCGTCGAGGCGGCGAAGGCGACAGGAGTGGTGCGCTTCGTTCACGTGTCGTCGCCGTCGGTGGCGCATTCGGGCACGTCGCTCGTCGGCGCAGCCGCCGAGCCCGCCAACCCCGTGACGGCCCGTGGCCACTACGCCACGAGCAAGGCCCAGGGCGAACTGCTGGCGCTGGCGGCGACCTCGGATCGTATGCGAGTCGTGGCGATCCGGCCTCATCTGGTGTGGGGGCCGGGGGACACCCAACTCGTGGGACGGATCGTGGAACGCGCCCGCACCGGGCGACTGGCCATCGTCGGGACGGGAGCCGCCCTGATCGACACGACGTACATCGACAACGCGGCCGATGCCGTCGTGGCCGCGGTGGATCGAGCCCCGGAGCTGGGCGGCCGGCCGCTGGTGGTCTCGAATGGCCAGCCCCGTCCCGTCGCCGAGCTGTTGACCCGGATCGCGACCGCCGCCGGCCTTCCGCCGCCCCGCATCAAGGTGCCGGCACCGGTGGCCAGGGCGGGGGGCCGGGCCGTCGAGGCCGTGTGGGAGCGCCAGGGCAGGGACGACGACCCCCCGATGACGAGCTTCCTGGCAGAGCAACTCGCAACCGCCCACTGGTTCGACCAGCGAGAGACCCGTCGTGCACTGCAATGGGCGCCTGCGATCGACCTCGACGAGGGATTTCGGCGGCTACGGGCGTGGTTCGAGGCGGTGGGCACGGCAGCCGCTCCGGCCGGAGTGACCTAGCTCCCCCTGTCCACAGCCGCGGCGGTGATGCGGGCCTGATACCTGCGTTCGATACGGTCGAGGTGAAAGGCCTCGAGGGCGAGTTTGGCGGGTAATACCCGCGCAGGATGAAGGGGCCATCCTCCGGGGGAGACGAAGACCACATCTCCGCTGGGGTCACCTTCGATGGACCAACCCTCGTTGTGGACCTTTCGGTGGTGGTACCCGCAGAGCGTGATGAGGTTGTCGAGGTCGGTGGGGCCACCGTTGGCCCAGTGCTCGATGTGGTGGGCGTGCGTCCAACGGGTCCGTCCACATCCGCGGAAGCGGCATCCCTCGTCGCGTTCCCGGACCATCCGGCTCAACCACGGCGGGATGCGGCGTGACGTGCGACCGATGCCGATCGGTGCGCCGTCCGGGCCGTCGACGACGACCTGCCAGCGGCCGTCGCATGCCATGCGGCGGGCTGCCTCGACTGCGATGACCGGCCCGTGCTCGACGACGGCGACGCCTTCGGCGGAGGCAAGCGCCTCGGCGGAGACGTGGACGACGACGGTGGCCCGATCGGAGTCGCCGTCCGCGCCGAGCGATTGGGACGCCATGGCGGCGAGCGCATCGGCAGCGCGCTCGGCGGTGGGTCGGTGGTAGTGCTCTGTGTGGGCATCTCGATCGACGATCGCAAGCCGCATCAGCGCCCTCTCGACCAGGGCACCCTCTGCGGCGGGCAGCGTGCCCTTGAGATGGAGGAACCGGTCGTCCATCTGCCACCACCAGGTCAAGACCCGCTCCGGCTCCTGGGCGACGACATCTTCTTTGGGGATCTCCTGCGCCCTGCGCACCATGCGTGCGATCTCGGCTGCCGTCATGTTCTCGGCAAGCTCGGCGAGCTCCACTTCGTTCTCGGGGGTGGCAATGTGAATCAGCGGACGCACCTGGTCGAACGACAGCTCCCCGGTATCGAGTCGGCGGCGCAGCTCCGGCAGCTCGGGCAACGCCCGGGCGACCTCGAGCCAATCCCGGGCGGTGCGGGGCAGCAGCCCCAGCTCGAAGGTCAACCACGAGACGGGATCGGTGGCACCGTCGGTGCGCCACACCCGTTCCTCGTCGAAGGAGGCGAGCTCGTCCAGCAGTTCCGTGACGGCCTTGCCGA
>JBFINP010000047.1:0-23177 GCA_041611095.1 Acidimicrobiia bacterium
GAGACTGCCAACGCGCATCCTGTGGTTGTCGGGCTCGATCTCGAGCTCGGCCATGCCGACAACGGCCGGTTTCCCGAACTGCCGAGCAACCAGCGCCGCGTGGCTCGTGCGGCCACCGCGGCTCGTCAGGATCCCCTCAGCTGCGATCATGCCGTGCACGTCGTCTGGCTTCGTCTCCGGCCGGACGAGGAGCACGTCGCGTCCCTCCGACCGCCAGCGCTCGGCGAGATCCGGGTCGAAGGCGACCTGGCCGACCGCAGCGCCCGGCGATACGTTGAGGGCGCTGCCGAGCTTCCGGCCTTCGGCCTCCGCCGCCTCTCGTGATTCGACGGCGAGCTGAGGGTGTAGGAAGAAGTCGACTTGCTCTGGAGCCACCCGCTTCACGGCCTCTTCACGCGTGATGAGACCCTCTTCGGCCATGTCGGCGGCGATGCGGACGGCGGCCTGTGCGGTGCGCTTGCCGTCACGGGTCTGCAGCAGCCACAGGTTGCCCGTCTCGACGGTGAACTCCATGTCCTGCATCTCGCGGTAGTGCTGCTCGAGCGTCGCGGCGATCCGCTTGAGCTCGGCGAACGCCTGAGGCAGCTCGCCCTCGAGCTCGGTGAGGTCCTTCGTGGCTCGAATGCCGGCGACCACGTCTTCTCCTTGGGCGTTCATCAGGAAGTCGCCCTCGATGACGGGCTCACCCGTCGCACCGTCCCGGGTCATGGCGACGCCGGTCGCCGACCCTTCACCCAGGTTCCCGAAGACCATCACCTGGATGTTGACGGCGGTACCGAGGTCGTGGGGAATGCCGGCGGCGTTGCGGTAGTCGATGGCGCGGCGCCCGTTCCACGAACGGAACACGGCCTCGACGGCGAGCCGCAGCTGCTCGTGGGGATCGTCGGGGAAGCCGGAGGCGATCCTGCGGAACCGGCCGACGATCTCCTGGAGGTCGTCCGCCACCAGGTCGCTGTCGCTGTCGACTCCCCGGGCACGGCGATACTCTGTGAGCACCTGCTCGAAGAGCTCGTCGCGGTGACCGAGCACGACCGAGCCGAACATCTGCACGAGGCGCCGGTAAGAGTCGTAGGCGAAGTGCTCGTCGCCGCTGCGCTCGGACAGACCCTTGACCACGTCTTCGTTGAGACCGATGTTGAGGACTGTGTCCATCATTCCCGGCATCGAGAACTTGGCGCCGGAGCGGCACGACAGCAAGAGTGGGTGCTGCGCATCACCGAAGCTCTTACCCGTCTCCCGCTCGATGACTCCGAGCGCATCCGCGATCTGATCGAGCAGACCCTCGGGGAGCTTGCCGCCCGAGGCGATGTACTCGTTGCACGCCTCGGTCGTGATCGTGAACCCGGGTGGCACGGGGATGCCGAGCCGCGTCATCTCGCCGAGATTCGCACCCTTGCCACCCAGCAACGAGCGAACGCCGTCCCACGACCCTGCGGCCTTCTCGGCGGCGTCGACCTCGTCGAATCGATAGACCCACTTCATCTTCATATTGGTGTCGCTTTCGTGTTCGTGTCTGGAGTGTGACGGGACATCAGATATCAGATACGCCGCGGAGCGTACGTGACGAGCGCCCGCATGTAGTTGGCCCGCTCGAAGGCGCTCGGATCCGGGCTCGACCGCTGGCTCAGGCTCCCTTTGGCCTGCTCGACGGAGGCATACTCACGCTCGGACAGCCACTGCACGAGCCCGCGTTTCACGGTGGCTACGTGCCCGGGACCGTAGAGAAGGAGTGCCGAAGCCATCATCGTCGCATCGGCCCCGGCCAGTATGAGCTTGACGACGTCTTCGCTCGTGTGAACGCCGCTCGTCGCTCCGAGCGAGGCCTCCACCCGACCGTGGAGGATGCCGATCCAGGTGAGGGGAAGCAGCAAATCGTCTGAGGTCGACAGAACGAGGTTGGGACCGACTTCCAGCTGCTCGAGGTCGATGTCGGGCTGGTAGAAGCGGTTGAACAGCACGAGTCCGTCGGCCCCTGCTTCGACCAGGCGGCGAGCCATGTTGCCGAGCGAGCTGAAGAAGGGTCCGATCTTGACCGCAAGGGGTATCGAGACCTCTTTCCGAACCTGCTCCACGAGTGTGAGGTAATCGCGCTCCACCGCAACCCCGTCGCGCTCCACATCGGCGGCCACCAGATAGACGTTCAACTCGAGGGCCGCTGCACCGGCCTCCTCGATCTTTCGGGCGTACGAGACCCACCCTCCCGGCGTCACCCCGTTGAGTGAGCCGATCACCGGTATGCCGAGCTCGTCGGTGGCTCGCACGAGCGTCTGCAGATAGGAGTCGGACCCGGTGTTGTACGCCTCCATCGCCGGAAGCTGGCCGCCGAAGAACTCGGGCGAGACGTCGGCGCCGAAGTCGGAGACCCCGGCCACCGACAGCGCGTCGTGGACGATCTGCTCTTCGAAGATCGAGGGCAGCACCACGGCGGCCGCTCCCGCCTCCTCGAGAGCGTGGAGCTTGTCGATGTCGCCCGTGACCGGCGAAGCCGACGGTACGAGCGGATTGTCGAGGTCCAGACCGAGATAGTTCGTACGCAGGTCGACGGTCACTCTTGCACCTCTGTGAAGACGGCAGTGCGCTCGACGTTCACCATCTGCTCGTACAGATGCCAGCGGTCGTCGATGTCCTGCTGCGCCTGGCGCATCAGCTCCGCAGCGTGCGCAGGGTTCGACCTCGCCAGCATGGCAAAGCGGGCTTCGGTGACGGCGTATTCCTTGAACGACAGGGTGGGCTGGCGGGAGTCGAGGCGCAGCGCCGGCCTTCCTTCCACGACCGCACGGGGATCGTATCGGTACAGGGGCCAGTACCCACTCTCCGTGGCGGCCTTCTGGTGCTGCATCTGGGTGGACATGTCCAGACCGTGGGCGATACATGGGCTGAAGGCGATGATGAGTGACGTTCCCGGGTACGCCTCGGCCTCGGCGAATGCCTTGACCACCTGGGTCATGTTTGCGCCCATCGCCACCTGGGCGACGTACACGTTGCCGTAGGCCTGGGCGATCATCCCCAAGTCCTTCTTCCCCGTCGACTTGCCGCCGGCAGCGAACTTGGCAACCGCAGCACGCGGGGTCGCCTTCGATGCCTGACCACCCGTGTTCGAGTACACCTCGGTGTCGAGGACGAGGATGTTGACGTCCCGTCCCGAGGCGAGCACGTGGTCGAGTCCGCCGAAGCCGATGTCGTACGCCCAGCCGTCACCACCGACGATCCACACGCCTGTCTTGACCAGTGAATCACTCAGACTCAGCAGCAGCGCCGAGTCTGCGTCGTTGCGCGTGCCCAGCACGTCCCGTAGCTGCTCGACACGATCCCGCTGGGTTGCGATGCCCGCTTCGTCGGCCTGGTCCTGCTCCAGGATCGCAGTGGCGAGGTCACCCAGATCGGCTGAGAGCTCCGTGAGGAGACGCCGTGCCGTCTCCGTCTTCTGATCCAGCGCAAGCCGCATCCCCAGACCGAACTCGGCGTTGTCCTCGAACAGAGAGTTGGACCAGGCGGGGCCCCGGCCGTGTTCGTCGACGGCGTATGGGGTCGTCGGGAGGTTGCCACCGTAGATCGAGGAGCAGCCGGTGGCGTTGGCGACGATGATACGGTCGCCGAACAACTGGGTCATGAGCTTCACGTACGGAGTCTCGCCGCAACCCGAGCAGGCTCCGGAGAACTCGAAGAGCGGGCGGAGGAGCTGTGAGCCTTTGACGTTGTCGATCTTGAGCACCGTCCGGTCGTACTCGGGCAGATCGAGGAAGTAATCGAAGCTGGTGCGCTCGACCTCGAGATGGTCGTCGATCGGCTCCATGTTGATCGCCTTGTGCTTCACCATCTCCTTGCTCTTGGCGGGGCAGATGTCGACGCACACGGCACAGCCCGTGCAGTCCTCCGGTGCGACTTGGATGGTGAGGTTCATCCCCTCGAAGTCGCGCCCCTTCCACGCCTTCGTCTTGAAACCGTCGGGGGCGTCCTCGATCGCACCGGGGTCGTAGACCTTCATGCGGATGGCGGCGTGGGGACAGACGAGGGCGCAGCGGCCGCAGTCGATGCAGATCTCCGGATCCCAGATGGGGATCTCACGAGCAATCGTTCGCTTCTCGAATTGCGCGGTCGCCGTCGGGAACGTGCCATCCACCGGGAACGCGCTGACCGGAAGCCGGTCCCCGTGTCCGGCGAGCACGACGCCTGTGACCCGCTCGACGAAGTCGGGGACGTGCTTGGGCACCGGCGGCCGAATGTGCGATGTCGACGAGACCACGGCGGGCACCTTCACTTCGTGCATTCCGGCGAGGGCCTCGTCGACGGCGGCGTAGTTGCGCTCGAGCACCACGTCTCCGAGCTTTCCGTACGCCTTCTCGATGGCTCCCTTCACGGCCCCGATGGCCTCGTCACGGGGAAGTACATTGGACAGACCGAAGAAGCAGGTCTGCAGGACGGTGTTGATGCGACCGCGCAGGCCGGCCTCACGAGCGATCGAGTCGGCGTCGACGACGAAGAACCGGATCTCCTTGTCGATGAGCTGCCGTTGGACCTCCTCCGGCAGGTGATCCCAGACCGTGTCCGGCCCGTGTGGGCTGTTGAGCAGGAACGTCGCGTTGCGCCGAGCCGAGGCGAGGACGTCGATCTTCTCGAGGAAGCCGAACTGGTGACACGCCACGAAGTCGGCGTCGTCGATCAGGTAGGCGGATCGGATGGGGTGCGGGCCGAACCGAAGGTGAGACACGGTCATCGCACCGGACTTCTTGGAGTCGTACACGAAGTAGCCCTGGGCGTGGCGTTCCGTCTCGCCTCCGATGATCTTGACCGAGTTCTTGTTGGCCCCGACCGTGCCGTCGCTGCCCAACCCGTAGAAGACGGCCCGCACGACGTCGCTCGGCTCCTCCCAGGTGGCGGTGATGTCGAGCGACGAGTTGCTCACATCGTCTGTGATGCCGATCGTCGAGTGACGGCGCGGCGCCTCCGCATCGAGCTCGCCGAACACCCGCATCGCCATTGGCGGGGTGAACTCCTTGGAGGACAACCCATAGCGGACGCCGATGACGTCCACCCGGCGTCCCGCCTCGGCGAGCGCCGTGACGACGTCCAGATAGAGCGGGTCGCCCACGGCCCCCGGCTCCTTGGTGCGGTCGAGCACGGCAATCGACCGGACGGAATCCGGGATCGCATCGGTGAAGGCGTCCACCGAGAACGGGCGGTAGAGACGGACGGCCAGCACGCCGACCTTCTCGCCCCCCTCGTTCAGCGCGTCGACGGCTTCGGCGACGGTGCCGGCACCGCTGCCCATGATGACGATGACCCGCTCGGCGTCGGGTGCGCCGTAATAGTCGAAGAGCCGGTAGTGGCGGCCGGTGACAGCCGCAAACCGCTCCATCTCCTCCTGCACGATCCCGGGAGTGGCGTCGTAGTACGGCTCCGCCGCCTCGCGAGCTTGGAAGAAGACGTCCGGGTTCTGCGCCGTCCCGCGCAATACGGGCCGGTTGGGATCGAGGGAGCGCAACCTGTGCTCGACGATCAGGTCGTCATCGATCATCTCCCGCATCTCCGCCTCGCCGAGAGCGTCGATCGTCGCCACCTCGTGTGACGTGCGGAATCCGTCGAAGAAGTGGATGAACGGCACCCGGCTCCGCAACGTCGCCGCATGAGCGACGAGCGCCAGGTCCTGCGCCTCCTGCACGGAGCCGGCGCACAGCAGCGCACAACCGGTCTGGCGTGCCGCCATGACGTCGCTGTGATCACAGAAGATCGAGAGCGCATGGGTCGCGACAGTGCGGGCGGCGACGTGAACGACGCTAGGGGTGAGCTCGCCGGCGATCTTGTAGAGATTCGGGATCATCAGCAGCAGACCCTGAGACGCCGTGAACGTGGCGCCGAGCGCTCCTGCTTGAAGCGCACCGTGCAGCGCACCGGCCGCACCGGCCTCGCTCTGCATCTCGACGACGTCGGGCACCGATCCCCACAGATTGGGTCGGCCCACCTGGGCCCAGGCGTCGGCCAGCTCCCCCATCGGCGACGCAGGCGTGATCGGGTAGATCGCCATGACCTCGCTTACCGAGTAGGCGATGCGCGCCGCGGCTTCGTTGCCGTCGACGACGATTCGTGAAGGGGAGGGCGTGGTATTCATCTCACGGGATGGTCCCCCACTGCGCAAGGGACCCAATAGGACCAATGGTCCCGCAGGGCCCGGCCGGATGGTCGCAGACCCGCGGCCGGCACCGGCGACCGATCTCGTCACGGTGTCCGGTCACCACCGCAGGGCTACCACCTCGATCGGGCCGGCGAAACCCTTGGCGTCGAGCGAGCGGGGCTGACCCAAGCGTTCGGCTTCGACCGACGCCGCGAGATCCACGCTGGCGAGTATCTCGCCGGCCTGGGCCTGCTGGCCGATACGGGCGGCTCGGTGAACCTCTTCTCCTGCCAGCGTGCCTGCCGTGGCCGTCACCGAGCCGTGGTGGAGGCCGATACGCACCTTCGGTGCAAAACCGTGGTCTTCACGCTGGCGCGCCAAGGTGCGCTGGATGTCGATGGCGCACTCGACAGCGGATGCTGCGTCCGGGAAGGAGACGAAGAAGCCATCTCCGGCATTCTCCACCTCCGTGCCGCCGTGGTCGGCGAACAACGAGCGGAGGGTTCGGTGATGCCAACGAAGTAACCGCTCCCACGCATCGTCTCCGATGACGCCGATGAGCGCCGTCGAGTCGACGATGTCCGTGAACATCAGGGCGATGTCAGCCCGGCCGGACGCAACCTTCCCTCGACCCGACGTGACGAGAGCTGCCCGTGCGTCCGCCAGCGCGCCGAGGGTCTGGAAGGCATCGAGAGCGGCGTCGACCTCCAGCGCTGCCGAGTCCGCGGCGCCCGTCGCCCGGTAGGCCCCGGCGAGGCGCATCCGGGATCGCGCAGCGAGGTACGGGATGTCGTTGGCCAGCCACAGGTCGACGGCGCGACGCAGGTGTGCCACCGCTTGTTCCGGTTCGCCCTCGGCGATCTTCGTTGCGCCGCGAGCATCGTCGGCCGCTGCGATCAAGGCCGGGCTGCGGTACTCGGAGGCGATCGAATCGAGCTCGTCGGCGTAACCCGACGCAGTGTCGAGCTCACCCGCCGCGAGAGACGCCTCGACCGCCGTTGGAAGCAGTCTCGCCCGCTTGAGCGGCGTGGCTGCCGCATCGAGACTCTGCCGGATGAGGGCCCAGGCGGAGGATGGTTGTCCTCGGGCGAGATGGAGTTGGGCAAGACCCGGCTCGGGTTCACGTCCGAGAGCGTGGGCCCGCTTGAAGGCCTCTTCCGCCTGGTCGAAGTCGCCCATGTGGAGCCGGATCTCGCCGATCTCGTAGAAGGCCTCGCCTGCGAAGTCAACGAAGTTCCCAAGCTCCTCCGACGCCCGGACAGCCTCTTGCTCCGCGACCGCCCAATCGCCCCGTAGGCGCATGATCTCGGCTCGGTGAATCCGGCACACACCGGGGAAGCCGGAGTCGTTGCCGGCGCGCTCGCACCAGCGACGAGCTGCATCGCTCCAGTCCCCGGCACGACGCCAGTCGGCTAGCTGCTCGCAGATGTCGATCATGTTGCAGTAGATCTTCCCCGTATACAGAGGGCCGAGCTCACCCCCTACGGCCGCAACCATGGCCTCGTCCATCATTGCCATGCCCTCTTCTACGTCGCCGCGTGCGACCGCGATGCGCCCCCGATCGTGCAACGCCAGCGCCTGGAGATCGCGATCGTGAAACCGCGCCCCGATGTCGTAGGCGCGATCGGCCAGCTCGAGCGCGCGTTCTAGGTCCCCTTCCCCTTCGAAGGCGATCACCGCTTTCATTCGCGCCAAGTATCCGTGTTCCACCGACTGTGCTCGGGCGGAAAGGAGGCGCTCCGCAGCCTTCACCCAGCCGAGACCCACCGCCTCAGCCCGCTTGTGGAAGTGGCTCTCGGCGAGATCGAGCGCCACCAAGGCGGCATTGGCGTCCTCGCCCGTCTTCATGAACCCGGCGTACGCTTGCTCACGTGCGTCGATGCACTCGTCGGGCCGGCCCGACCACCAGGCCGACTTCGCCAGGTCCTCGCAGGCGTCGGGAGCGAGGTTCCCCAGCGACGCCGCCCGACTGAGCAGCTCGTACGCCTCCGGCCAATCGTTACGGCGCATCGCATCGCGTCCTGACGCGACGAGCTCCTCGGCTGCGTTCATGGGGCGCTCCCCGGCCTTCGTGGGACGAAGCCTGCACCGATTATCGCAAACCGCCCGGCTGCGATCAGCCGGCCAGGAAACTGAGCCGCACTCGGCGTTGAGGGTTGTCGGCGTTGACGTCGACGAGCACGATGGACTGCCAGGTGCCGAGGGCCATCTCGCCATCGAAGACGGGTACCGTCACCGACGGGCTCACTATCCCGGGGATCACGTGATCGGCGCCGTGACCGGGCGAACCGTGGCGATGCCGATAGAGGCCGTCGTCCCGGGGAACGAGGGCATCGAGGCGATCGAGCAGGTCGGCATCGCTGCCGGCGCCCGTCTCGATGATGGCGAGACCTGCCGTGGCATGGGGCACGAACACCGAGACGAGTCCGTCGCCACGGCCGGCGACGAAACGAGCCACGTCTGGCGTGATGTCGACCGGGCCCCGGCGCCTACCGGTCGTGATGCTGAGCACCTCGGTGTCCATCGTCTCTACTCCACCGGGACGCCGACCTTGCGGACGGCGGCGCCGAGACGGCGGCCTCTCGCATAGGGGAAGATCTCGATCACCTCACCCGCGGCCAGCCGATCCTGCATCCGCGACCAGAAGCGGACCCCGAACAGATCGCCGTGGTGGTAGTCGAACACCTCCCGCAGCTCCGCCCGGATGCCGAGGAAGCGGGCGAACTCCTCGGGGAAGACATCGTTGTCGCCGACTCCGAACCAGGGTTCGGCGGACATCTCCTCGTCGGGCCGGTCCGACTCGGGCATCTCGCGGAAGTTGCACTGCGTGAGCGGAACGATCTCGTCGTAGTCATAGAAGACCACCCGCCCGCCGCGAGTGACGCCGAAGTTCTTGAGCAGCATGTCGCCCGGGAAGATGTCTGCCGCCGCCAGGTTCTTGATCGCCCTCCCGTAGTCGACGATCGCGGCTCTGGCTTTGATTGGATTGGCCTCGCGCACGTAGAGATCGAGGGGAGCGAGCCGCCTCTCCACGTAGACGTGGTGGAGCACGACGCTGGTGTCGTCGATCGTCACCGACCGCATCGCGTTGTCCGCCAGATCGACGAGGAGCTCCGGCGAGAACCGGGATTTGTCGAACCGCAGATGTTCGAACTCGTGCGCATCGACGAGACGGCCTGCGCGGTCGTGATGGGCGACCATCCGATACTTCGCCATGATCTGGCGGCGCGTCGTCTGTTTGGGCCACGGGAACCGGTCGCGGATGATCTTGAAGACCATGTCGTATCCGGGCACGGTGAAGACGATCATCACCATCCCGCGGATACCCCGGGCGTGCTCGAAGCAGTCCTCACTCGTCGTGATGTGCCGGGAGAAGTCGCGGAACAGTTCCGTCTTGCCGTGCTTACGGAACCCGATCGCCGTGTAGAGCTCGTCGCGCGAACGGGTGGGCACCACTCCGCTGAGGTAAGCCACCATCACCCCGGGATCGCTCACCTCCACGTGGAAGGCCGCCCGGGTGTAGCTGAACAGCACGCTGACGTCCTCGACCTCGGTCAGCACAGCACCGATTGTGAGCCCCCGCGTGGTGTTGTGGAGGGCGATCCCGAGGGGAAGCCACGTCTCACCGCTGCGGAGCCGGCCGACCAGGTAGGCGCCCTGCCCCCGGTAGAACGGGGTCTGCATGAGCTCGATCTCCGCGACCCGGGCGCTGATTCCGTGCAGACCGAGATTGCGCTCGATCTCCGCGACGGCGAGGCGCACGTCGCGGTGCAGGTTGTGCCATTTCATGGCGGGGTCGGGATCTGTCACCGCCTTCTCGAGCGCGGCTCCGAGCGAAGCCTCGACGACATACCTCAGGATCGGTGGTGACCCCGTTACCGCGCTACGGCCGGCCATCGTGAACTCCACCCGATCGTCGACGCCGACCGTGCCGAGCACGCGGCGGGTGATCGAGCTGAAGAACGTCTCGGCGATCTCCAGATCACGCCGCTGCGCCATCGATTCGCCATACCGGTGCCTGGCATCGGACCACGCCTCGCGGCTGCGAGCCGAATCACCGAGCTCGGCCTCGAGGACGCGCACGGTGTCGGCGACGACCTCCCCGTAGGCATCGAGGCGCTCCCGGGCATCGGCTTGCAGCGCACGCCAGTCACGCTCGGCGAAGCGCCCGGCAGCCCGCTTGGTGATGTCGTCGAAGCGCCCCACGTAGGAGAGGTAGCGCTCCGCCACGACCGCCGCGATGGTGGCGGCAGGGGTATCGCCCATCCGTCTCAGATGTTCTCGCCGGCGAAGATCTCACTCACGGACGCATCGGTGAAGATGGCGTTGATCGCCCCGGCGAGGAGCTTGCCGATCGACAGCACGGTGAGCTTGTCCAGATTCGTGGCCTCGTCGGGGACCGGCAGTGTGTTCGAGATCACGACCTCTTGGATCGGGGCGTTCTTGAGCCGGTCGACGGCGGGCTCGGACAGTATGCCGTGAGTGGCCACCAGACGGGTGCTGAGCGCACCCCGCGCCATCAACAGCTCGGCGGCGGCCACCGCCGTCCCCGCCGTGTCGATCATGTCGTCGACCACGATGCAGTGCCGGTTGGTGACCTCGCCCACGATCTCGAGAGCGGCGACCTTGTTGCGCTCGTCGGTCTGACGGCGCTTGTGCACGAAAGCCGGTGTCGCATCGAGATGACGTGCGTATTTCGAGGCGAGCTTCACCCGTCCGGTGTCCGGCGAGACGACTGTGATCGGCGCCTCCACCGACTTCTGGAGGTACTCGACGAATACGGGCAACGCCGTCAGGTGGTCGAAGGGCGTGTCGACGAAGCCCTGGATCTGACCCGTGTGCAGATCGACCGATACGATCCGGTCGGCGCCGGCGGTGACGAACAAATCGCCAATCAGTCGTGCCGAGATCGGCTCGCGCGGCCGCCCCTTCTTGTCCTGCCGTGCGTAACCGAAGAAGGGCACGACGGCGGTGATGCGGGTGGCCGACGCCCGTTTCAGGGCGTCGATCATGATGAGCTGCTCCATCAGGTGGTAGTTGATGGGCTGGCAGTGGGACTGCACGACGAAGCAATCGGCCCCGCGCACGCTCTCGGTGTAACGAATGTAGATCTCGCCGTTGGCGAAGACGCCGCGCTCGACGCCACCGAGGTCGGTACCGAGGATGTTGGCGACTTCCCTGGCCAGGTTCTCGTTCGCCGATCCAGAGAACACCATGAGGCGTTTGCGGCTCGAGATCTCCATCACGATTGCTCCTGCTCGGCGCGCGCTCTCCGTCGCGCAGCGTAGCCAGGTACTTCCTTCTGTGGCGAACGTGCCACACCCAGGGCGCCTGGTGCGATGTCCTTGGTGATCACAGACCCTGCCGCAGTCCACGCCTCGTCCCCCACCGTCACGGGAGCGACGAGCATCGTGTCCGATCCGATCTTCACCCCGTCCCCGATGACGGTCCGGTGCTTTTGGTAGCCGTCGTAGTTCACAGTGATGGTCCCGGCCCCGATGTTCGACCCCTCCCCGATCGTGGCGTCGCCGACGTAGGCGAGGTGCGGAACCTTCGAGCCCTTCCCCACCACCGAATTCTTGATCTCGACGAACGTCCCTGCTTTGGCGCCCTCCCGCAGGTCCGCCCCGGGCCGCAGGCTGACGTACGGACCGACCTCCGCATCCGTCCCGACGTCGGCTTCGCGGATGACGGCGTACCAGATCCTGGCACGGGCGCCGATGGTGCAGTTCCGGGCATAGACGTCGGGGCCGATGACGGCATCGGCGCCCACGGTGGTGTTGCCTTCGAGGTGCACGCCGGCGTAGACCCTGACGCCCGGCTCGAGCCGAACGTCGGCGTCGAGGTAGGTCCGTTCCGGGTCCTGCATCCACACGCCCGCCCGCATCCACTGCTCGTTGATGCGGCGGCGCAGCTCGGCGGCGGCTCCAGCGAGCTGATCGTGGGAGTTGACACCCTCGCCCTCGATCGCGTCGGCAACCAGCGCCTCGATTCGTTCCTCCTGCGCCACGAGCGACTCGATCACGTCGGTCAGGTAGTACTCGCCCTGGGAGTTGTCGTTGGACAGCACGGCGAGGGCGGGCCGAAGGTGACGTGCGGTGAAGGCGTACACGCTGGTGCTGACTTCGCGGATGCCGAGTTGCTCATCGGTCGCATCGCGCTGCTCGACGATGCCCTGGACGCGCCCGGCGTCGCTACGCAGGATCCGTCCGTAGCCGGTCGGATCGGCCGGACGGCACGAGAGCAGCGTCCCCGAGGCACCCGTTCCACGATGCAGCTCGAGCAAGCCCTCCAACGTCTGCGGGTGGATGAGCGGCATGTCGCCGGGAACGATCAGCACGACGTCGTCGTCATCGAGGTCGAGAGCCTCCACGCCGACACGGGCGGCATCGCCGGTGCCGAGCTGCTCGTTCTGCAGCGCCGTCTTGGTACCGTCGGGGAGCACCGCGGCGACGTCCTCCGCTTGGTGGCCGACCACGACGACCGTCTCCTCGACGCCGGCCTTGCGGACGATCTCGAGCATCCAGTTGACGAGAGGCCTGCCGGCCGCCTCGTGGAGGACCTTGGCGAGCTCGGACTTCATCCTGGTGCCCTTGCCCGCTCCGAGCAGCACCGCTTTCAGCGCCATGACCTCACCTCGCCGTCACCTTGCGTCCACCTCGCATCGCAGGCTGCAGCATCGAGAGCCACAGCCCGGGAGTGCGGCGTCGCCGCTCTCCGGCTGGGGGGACAGGACTCGAACCCGTACTGACGGGACCAAAACCCGTTGTGCTGCCAGTTACACCACCCCCCATAGGAAGGTGCACGTGCGAGTGTAGAAGGAACCGCTCATCGACCGTCCCGTACGAGCATCACGCATCTCTCGACGGCCCCCAGCCCTTCGCCACGGGCGCCGCGACGTGACTCGCCCTGGCTCCCGGCCTGACCACCGCCAGCGCGCCTTCGGCCTCGTCCGCGTCGACGAAGAGCGCCACGAGAGCGGGGCCGCTGCCCGACAACATCACAGGACGCCCCCAGGCATCGGCGAGATGGGATCGCCATTCGTCGAGCTCGGGGGCCAGGGCCGCAGCAGCCGGGTACAGGTCGTTGATGAGCGGGCCGTGCGGGCGAAGCGAAGGCGGGAGCGCCTCTGCGGCCACTGCAGGGCCGGAGGGCTCTCCGAGGCGATCCCACTCGGCGAAGACCCGTGGCGTGGCGAGCTCGACAGGTGGGACGACCAATGCCATCACGAAGCCGGTGAGCGTCTCGATGGGATGGACCGTCTCGCCGCGTCCGCCGACGAGGGCGGTTCCTCCTGTGACGCAGAAGGGAACGTCCGATCCGAGCTCGGGTGCGATCTCGGCGACCAGCTCGGCGGTACCGCCGAGGAGCTGGCAGGCAAGGTGGAGTGCCGCCGCTGCATCGGCACTCCCCCCGCCGAGCCCGGCCGCCACCGGGATCTGCTTGTCGAGCCGCAGCCGGAGCAAACGCTCGCTCCCCACCGCCGTCCGCATCGCAACCACGGCGCGCCATGCGAGATTGCCCTCGGCGTCCGGCACCTCGCCTCCATGCCAGCCGGAGATCTCGTCCTCGGCTGCAAAGGAGAGCTCGAGGCGGTCCGACCACGACACCGATTGGAACAGGCTGTGGACGGGATGGAACCCGTCGGCGCGCAACGACCCGACCCGCAGAAACAGGTTGACCTTGGCGTGGGCGAGCCCTCGGATCATGAGCCCTCCGCCGCGGCGATGGCAACGAAGTCTCCAGGGCGCAGCTGCTCCGGGCGCAGGGACGGGTCGATTCCCGCCCGGGCGAGCGTGCCTTCGAGATCGTCGACCACGCCCCGCAGGGACCGACGCAGCATCTTGCGCCGTTGCCCGAAGGCCGCGGCGGCGATCACCTCGGCACGCTCGGTTGCGGGCGGTGCGGTCGCGCGTTCGAGATCGACGACGGCCGAATCCACGTCGGGTGGGGGGTAGAACACGTCGCGACCCACCGGGAACGCAAGACGACCCGTAGCGCGTAGTCCCACGATGACGCTGGGCAGCCCGTACACCCGCGAGCCGGCTTCGGCCAGCAGGCGGTCGGCGACCTCGCGCTGCACCATGACCACGAGGCGAGTGATCGAAGGGACGCGCTGCAGGACGTCGAGGACGATGGTGGTGCCCACCTTGTAGGGCAGGTTGGCGACCATCACCCAAGGGCCTGGCTCCAGCGCGGCGGCGAGGTCGATGCGGGAGGCGTCGGCGATGCGCAGCTCGACGCCCGTGTCGCGCAATGCATCGTCGAGGACGCCCTGGAGATGGCGATCGACCTCGTAAGCGACGACGCGTGCCCCCGTGGCGGCGAGCGCCCGCGTCAGCGTTCCCGTCCCGGCGCCGATCTCCACGACCTGATCGCCGGCGCCAACGCCGGCCGTTCGGACGATGCGAGCCACGAGGTTGGGGTCGGCGAGGAAATGCTGGCCGAGCGCCTTGTTCGGACGATGGGCGTGGCGAGCGAGGAGTTGCCTGATCTCGCCGCGTCCCTGCGGCTCACCCATGCTGCTCCACACCGAACACCCGCGACGCGGTCGCCGTCGTCGACCTCGCCACCTGCTCGGGCTCAACGCCCCACACGGTCGCAAGCGCCTCGCCGACCCTCACCACGTTGGCCGGCTCGTTGGGCCGGTCGCGATCGGGTGGCGGGGTCAGGTAGGGAGTGTCGGTCTCGATCATGGTGCGGCCGGGCGGCGCCACTGCAGCGCCTCGACGCACCGTGTCGCCGGTCTCGAACGTGATGGGCCCGGCAAAGGAGAACGTCACACCGAGATCGGCGAACCGCTTGGTCCATTTCGGTCCGCCCGTCCAGCAGTGCAGGATCGCCCCCTCCCCGAGCTGTGCCGCATCGAGCTCGTCGTAGACGTCGGCAAACGCATCTCGACAGTGAACGATGACGGGCTTGCGGAGCCCTGCGGCCCACTCGAGCTGGGCACGGAATGCGGTCTTCTGGGCTTCTCGCGGCGACAGGTTGCGGTAGTAGTCCAGCCCGCACTCCCCGATGGCATCCGCATCCACCGCGAGTGTCTCGAGCCGCCTCGCCTCCGATCCCCACCGGGAGGCGTCGTGGGGATGGAGACCAGTCGACCACAAGACGCGTTCCGGGTGAGTTCGGGCGAGCCGCCTCGCCTCGAGCGACGACTCCAGGTCGACGCCGGGACACACCACCCAGGCGACCCCCACCGCTTCCGAGCGGTCGAGCAACGCGGACGCGGACTCCTGCGCCATGTAGAGGTGGCTGTGGCTGTCGACCCAGGTCACGGTCACTCCTCGTCGAGCGACTCCACCTTGGCGAACAGCGGATCGAGCGGGGCGAGCACGAAGCCCGGCTTCGGGTGGGACCACTCCCATCGCTGTTCGGCGCCGGGCAAACCGAACGCCTCCATCACCTCGGACGACGTGAACGGGAGGTAGGGGGCGAGCATCGTGGCCAAGCCGGCGATGGCGTCGAGGGCGACGCTCAGCGTCGTACCGGTCCTCTTCATGTCCGTCTTGGCCGTCTTCCACGGTTCGGCATCGCTCAGGTATGCATTCACGGCCTGAGCCGTTGCCATGGACGCGGCGAGGCCGGCACGCAGCCGGACCGCCCGAATGTGGCCGGCGACCTGGTCGAAGCCTGCGGCGACGGTAGCGTGCAGCGCTTCGTCCGCCTCAGTGACGTCGCCCCGCTCCGGAACCACGCCGTCGAAGTAGCGATGGGTCATCGCGACGACACGGTTCACCAGGTTCCCCCACGTGGCGACGAGCTCTTCGTTGATGCGACGCACCATCTCGTCGTCGTACAGGTCGGTGTCGTTGGTCTCCGGGAGGCTCGTGGCGATCGCATAGCGCAGCGAGTCCGGCTGGAAGCGCTCGAGGTACCACTGAAGGGATCGGCCCACGCCACGAGACTTCGATGCCTTCTCACCACCAAAGGTCACGTACTGGTTGGCCGGAACGTCGGTAGGCAGGTTGAGACCGCCATGACCCATGAGTAGCGCCGGCCAGTACACGGCGTGGAACGGCACGTTGTCCTTCCCGATGAAGTAATACGACTCCGCTGCCGGATCCGTCCACCACGCCTTCCATGCATCGGGCTCGCCCCTGCGCTCGGCCCACTCCTGCGGCGCCGAGAAGTAGCCCATCACCGCTTCCCACCAAACGTAGATCGACTTGCCGGGTCCCAGATCGTCGACGGGGAGCGGGATACCCCAATCCAGATCCCGGGTGAACGATCGGTCATGAAGTCCGTCCTGGACCATGCCGATGGCGAAGTTGACGACGTGGGGGCGCCATCCCTTGCGGCTACGCAGCCACTCGAGCAACGGTTCCTGGAAGGCGCTCAGCTTCCAGTAGTAGTGCTCGGTCTCCCGCAGCACCGGGGCGGAACCCGACAGCTTGCTGCGCGGAGCGATCAGGTCGATGGGATCGAGGGTCCTCCCGCAGTTGTCGCACTGGTCTCCCCGGGCATGGTCGTAGCCGCAATGGGGACACGTCCCTTCGATGTAGCGGTCGGGCAGGAACCGTTGCTCCTGTTCGTCATAGAACTGCTCGATCGTCTTGCGGTACAGGTAGCCGTTCTCGAGCAGCTTCAGAAAGAACTCTTGCGCCACCCGGGCGTGGGTCTCGGTGCCGGTGGTCGTGTAGAGGTCGAACTGGATGCCCAGCGAGTCCCAGTACCCGAGGAACTCGGGGTGGTAGCGGTCGACGATCTCCTGCGGCGTGACGCCCTCCTGCTCGGCCTTGACCGTGATCGGGGTTCCGTGGACGTCGGAACCGGAGACCATGAGCACGTCGTTCCCGGCCGCCCGGTGGAACCGGGCGAAGATGTCGGGCGGCAGGTAGGCGCCGGCGACGTGGCCGAGATGCAGCGAACCCTGCGCATATGGCCAGGCCACGGCGACGAGGATCTTGCGGGGTGTCGGTGACGTCACGAGGTCTCCGCTGACGGGTGGGAAGCCAGGATGGTACCAGTGGGCCTGAGCGGTCCAACGAGGTCACTCCGGCCCACGGTCGCCGCTCACGGTTTGTGCTCGCGATGATCGCCCCTAGAGTCCACGCCCGAGGGACCTCGGCTCGAGGGGGAATTCGAGACCGGGGGCGCATTCGAACTGTTGGGGAGAACAGGCAGGGAGCGCCCGTGAACATTGGCATGGTACGGAAGATCGACGACCTGGGGCGGATCGTCGTTCCAGCAGAAACGCGTCGTTTGTTCAACATCCACGAAGGCGACGAGCTTGCGATCGCAGTCGAAGGAGATGCGATCGTCATCAGGAAGCTCGATGCATCATGCGTCTTCTGCGGGTCTACGAGCGATGTGAGCCCGTTCAAAGAGCGCGGCCTGTGCGCTCGATGTCGCAAGGAGCTGTCAGGAAGCTGACGCTCCGTCGTCCGGATCGGCAGCCGAGAGCGCGAGCTGGTACAACGAGCGTCGGCTGACACCGTGGCGAAGCGCGGCCTCGCGCACGGCGTCCGAGAGGGAAACGCCTGCTCCGCGGGCTTCCGCGACCTGGGCCAGCGCGCTCTCCATGCTCGGAACCGGCGGCGGGGCGCCCTCGATCACGAGGGTGTACTCCCCACGCGGCGTCTCGGCGGACCACCGGGCCGAGGCCTCGCCCAGCGTCGACCACGTCAGCTCCTCATGCAGCTTGCTGAGCTCTCGCCCCACCATCACGCCGCGATGCTCACCGAGCGCCCCTGCGAGATCCGCCAGATCCCGGCCGACGCGGCTCGTCGCCGAGAAGACGACGATGGTCCTTCTCTCGAGGGCGAGATCGGCGAGGACATCGCTCCGCTCCCTTCCCCGTCGCGGCAGGAAGCCCTCGAACACGAAGCGGTCTGCGTTGAGGCCGGAGACGGCCAGCGCCGCTGTGACGGCACTCGGGCCGGGGATCACCTCGACGGTCGCACCGCAGTCGCGGGCGATCCGCACGGCGGCGACGCCGGGATCGGAAACACCGGGCGTTCCCGCATCGGACACGAGGGCAACCGTCTCTCCGCCATCGAGCCGATCCCGCAACTCACCCGCCCGACGCTCCTCGTTGCCGACGAAGAACGACACGAGGGGTTTGATGACGCCGAAGTGGCGGAGCAGCGTGCTCGTGCGCCTCGTGTCCTCCGCAAACACGACATCCGCCCGCTCGAGCGCTTCGCCGAGGCGGGGCGCCGCATCACCCAGATTGCCGATCGGCGTGGCGCAAACGATCAATCTCCCCGGCACAAACCGAGCATAGGACGGGCCGTGAGACACAGCCCTATCGCCGGAAGGGGATCGCCGGGCGGCAGCTCGAGGACGAGGTCCGCCCCTGCCAGGACGGTGCGGCGCCCCGGTTCGAGCCGCCGAATCTCGACAACCCGCCCGGTTCGCTCCAGCCCCACCACACCGAGGGCGTGTGCCATTCCCCGGCCGTGGACTCCCGATCCCGCCATCAGCAGCCCGGTTCCGACACTCAACGGAGCGAGGCCGCGAAAGCGCCTCCATGGACCGAACGCCGCGATGACCGGCGGTGACTGCCAACCCCCGTCGGCGGCGGCCAGCCTGACGATGTGGGGCAGGCGGCGCCGGCCTGGTACCCTCTGGCACATGGCCAAGGCAAAGCGGCGCAAGCTTCGCGCCCGTCGTAACAAGGCGAACCACGGCCGCCGTCCCAACGCCGGACGCGGCTGATTCGTCGCGGCTCCCGTCCGGGTGCGTCGCTCACCCCGACCGCAGGAGTCGCTTTCGCGCGCGCTCCTCGTCACGCCCGTCAGCGTAGGGACCCAGGAGAGCCCTAGGAAGGGTCAGGGCGCCGACACCTGGTCACGGAGCGCTCGCCCGGCAGCCACATCACCCGATATCACAACGACGAGCCCGTCACCGGCGCGGTCGACGTACACGTACGGCCCTTCTGCCGTCGTTGGAGCCACGGTGGTCGTCTCGCCGCCCTCCGGCGTCTCGCCGTCGACGGGAGCGAGCCCGACGAACTCGACGCCGCCTCCCACCGCCACCGGCTCCGCCAACCCCATCACGAGGGTGGCGTGGTCGATGAAGGCCTGTGCGACCTCGAAGGCATCGCCCGAGCTGTCACCGCGGTACAGGTAGACGAAGGCGACATCGTCGGCGTCGGTGAGGGTCACGAATGCATCGGCGCCCCAGCCATCCGTGATCTGGGAGAGGAGCCCCGGCGGCGCCGCCGCGCTGAGCACACCACGAAGCCCGAGCTCGCCGAGAGACCCGGCGTCCTGAACCGTGTAGCCGGCCACGGTCACGTCGGGCGGCTCGATGGTCGTGACCCGCTCGCCCGCGAGGTAGCGCTCCGGATGGGTGATCAGCTCCGTCGACAATGCATCGGTCGAGTAGGCGGCGTCGAGCGCGGCCAGCCCTCCGTCGTCGAGGAGCGCGGTCACGAACGTGAGGCCGGCATCGGTGGGGAATGCGAGCTCGGCACCGAGAAATGCGGGTTCGGGCGATCGAGCGAAACCCTCCTCGACGGCGGCGGCTTCCACACGAGTCGTGTCGGGCAAACCCTCGAGGTATCGCAGCTGTGAGGTGACGGCGTCTGCCTGAACCAGGGCAGCCAGCGCCTCGGCCTCGTCGTAGCGCCCGTTCGCCGTCAGCCGCGCGAGGCGCATCGAGTGGAGGTGGTACTGGTCCGTGACCGCCGCTGTCAGAGCGGCGACGATTGCGCTGCGCTGGACCGGTCCCGGCTCGGCGCTGTCCGCCGTCACCACGACCTCGCCCGCCTCGCCGTCGTAGTAGGCGGTGACGGGGGTGGAGGCGACACGCATGAGGATGGCGTTGAGATCTTCGGCGCTCGTGAGGAGTCCGAGCAGCCGGTGCAGCCTCGTCTCGACGGAGAGCGCCACCGGATCGAGGAGGCTATCGACGAAGGCGCTCCTTCGCTGCTCGAAATCGTCGGCGGCCATGAGGGCGATCGCCGGGGGCGACAGGAACGAGAGCCCACGCAGGATCTCGGTCTCGGTCTGCAGGTCGGCCAGGAGCTGCTCGAATTGATCCGCTATACCCCCATCGATCCCGTCGCCGACCGTGATGGCGCGCTCGGTCGTGGTACGAACGGTGACGTTGATCGTCGTGCTGGTTGGTGTCGCCGTCGTGGCCGGAGCACCTTCGTCACCCGTGCAGGACACGAGAACGACAGCGAACGCAGTGAGGAGGATGGAGCCACGAGCCCCTCGAAGCAGCGGCATGGCCCCGCAGGGTACCGCCGGAGCAGTCGAACGACCGCCTCGAGCCGGCGGCCGCACGAAGCGCCCCGGACAGGCTCGCCCTGCCCGCGGCCGTCGCTCTCGACTAGGTTCGAGTTCCTGCGCGCAACAACAAGGAGCTTCACGTGCCGAACGGCAAGCCGAACATTCTCGTCCTGTGGGGGGACGACATCGGGATCACGAATCTGAGTTGCTACAGCGATGGACTGATGGGCTATCGCACCCCCAACATCGATCGTGTCGCCAACGAAGGTGTCCGCTTCACCGATTACTACGGAGAGCAATCGTGTACGGCCGGTCGCGCCGCATTCATCACGGGCCAGAACCCCTACCGCACTGGTCTCACGAAGGTTGGGCTCCCGGGTTCCGACCTCGGCCTCCGTGACGAGGACCCCACCATCGCAACCGCGCTCAAGGCGCAGGGATACACAACGGGGCAGTTCGGCAAGAACCACCTCGGTGACCGAGACGAATTCCTACCGACCAACCACGGCTTCGACGAGTTCTTCGGCAATCTCTACCACCTCAACGCCGAGGAGGAGCCCGAGCACGCCGACTACCCGGATCCCGAACGCTTCCCAAACTTCCGCGACCGCTTCGGCCCTCGCGGCGTCATCCACAGCTATGCCGACGGCCGGATCGAGGACACCGGTCCCTTGACCAAGAAGCGCATGGAGACGATCGACAACGAGATTCTCCCCGAGGCCCAGCGGTTCATCCGCGACGCTCACGAGGACGGTACGCCGTTCTTCGTCTGGTTCAACACCACCGGCATGCACTTCCGTACGCACGTGAGCGACGACATTCGGGGCCAGGCAGGGATGTGGCAGTCGGTGTACCACGACGCCATGGTCGAGCACGACAAACGGATCGGCCGCATGCTCGATCTGCTCGACGAGCTGGGCATTGCCGACGACACCATCGTTGTCTACAGCACCGACAACGGCGTACACATGAACACCTGGCCCGACGCCGGCATGACTCCGTTCCGCAACGAGAAGAACTCCAACTGGGAGGGTGCCTACCGCGTTCCTGCGATGGTGCGGTGGCCCGGCCACATCCCGGCAGGCGTCGTCCTGAACGGCATCATGAGCCACAACGACTGGTTCGTCACGTTCCTCGCCGCTGCCGGCGATCCAGACATCGCCGACAAACTCAAGGCGGGGCACGACCTGAACGGCACGACCTACAAAGTGCATCTGGACGGGTTCAACCAACTGCCGTACCTCACCGGCGAGGTCGATGACGGCCCTCGCAACTACTTCTTCTACGTTTCCGACGACGGCGATCTCACAGCGCTCCGCTACTACCACTGGAAGTTCGTCTTCATGGAGCAACGGGCCCAAGGCACCCTTCAGATCTGGGCGGAGCCGTTCACGGAGTTGCGCGTGCCCAAGCTGTTCAACCTGAGAACGGATCCCTTCGAGCGGGCCGACATCACTTCGAACACGTACTACGACTGGCTCATCGATCGGGCTTACCTCATGGTTCCAGCGCAAGTCTTCGTAGCCCAGATGGCGGCAACCCTCGCCGAGTTCCCGTCACGTCAGGAGCCGGCGAGCTTCACGGTCGGCAAGTTGCTGGAGAAGCTGAAGGCGGGGATGCCGAGCTCCTGACGACGACCGCGCCGCGGCTGTGCGTCATCGCCGTTTGATGGTGCGGAACCCGATGTGGCTCATCGCCGTGTCGATCATCTGCGGCTGGCGAGCTGCAGGGCGGTAGCGGTAGCAATACTGCGGGGTGCACAGGTGCGAGCCGCCCTTGACGACCTTCCTCGGGATGGCGATGTCCGGCTGTCGCGGATCGAAGCTGCCCTCGCGGGTTCCACTGCGGGGAGGCGCGGCGGAGTCCTCGGAGCGACCGCCCGCCCAGCGCTGCGCCGTGTACCACTCGTCGGTCCACTCCCAAACGTTGCCCGCCATGTCGTACAGCCCGTACCCGTTCGGCGGGTATGAGCCCACCGGAGCCGTGCGGATCCACCCGTCGATCTCCGTGTTCTCGTAGGGAAACGGCCCCTGCCAGGTGTTTGCCACGGGTTCGGTCTCCTGTGGATCGTCGTCGCCCCACGTGAACACGGCGCCGTCGAGACCGCCCCTCGCCGCATACTCCCACTCCGCCTCGGTGGGGAGCACACGTCCGGCCCAGTCGCAATAGGCGACGGCGTCGCCAAAGCTCACGTGAACGACGGGGTGATCGGCCAGGTCGTCGATGGAGCTCTCCGGTCCCGTGGGATGACGCCAGTCGGCCCCGGGTGTCCACGCCCACCACTGCCGGAAGTCGCCGAGGTGCACCGGCCCGGGTGTCATTGCGAAGACCAGCGCACCGGGTACGAGGTCACCCGGGTTGGCTCCGGGGTACATGGTCGGATCGGGAGCGATCTCCGCCTCGGTGACGTATCCGGTGGCATCGACGAAGGCGGCGAACTCGGCGTTGGTGACCTGGTACGGGTCGATCCAGAAGCCCGGCACGGCGACCCGCCGCACCGGCCCTTCGTCCGGATAGAAGTCGTCGGATCCCATGGCGAACTCGCCGTCTTCGATCCAGACCATGGATGCCGTGGTGTGGACCTCGGGCACGGTGGATCGCTCCTCGGACATGGGCGGCCACCCTAGGCGGGTCCGCCGCGAACTCAGGCAGGAGCGATGTGGAGGGCGTCGGTGTCGTTGGTGGGGTCGATGCCCAAGGTGGAGAGGTCGTGTTCGAGGGTGACGTCCCCGGTGGTGGGATCACCAAACATGCCCGTGAACCGGCTGATGTCCTCGTCGTCACCGCCCGCCGCTCCCGAGGTGCCCGTGGTGGAGAGCCACAGATCGACACCGTCGAACGACACCGCATTCAGATCATCACTCGACGACGTGAACCCCACA
>JBFINP010000048.1:0-23004 GCA_041611095.1 Acidimicrobiia bacterium
AGGGAGACAGCGGGTGCTCGAATGGGAACGCTTCCGCGTCCCCTCGATCCGGCAGAGCGGAGGCTCCGTCGCCGCACCGCAGGGTGAGCCGGCCGGGAGGCCGACGACTCGAGAACTCGCCCGAATCCTGATGCGGGCGACTACCTAGCGGCGTTGTTCGTTCTCGATGGTCGCAGCAATGGCCGCCAGTGGGATGCCTACCCAATCGGGTCGGTGGTCGATCTCCCACAGCAGCTCCCGAGACGCCTTCTCCAACGTGTAGGCGTCGAGGAGGCTCTGGAGATTGGCCGGGGACTCGGGCAGCAGGCGTCCGCCTCCGCCGGCCAGATACCCACGCAAGAACGCGGCGCCGACCCATCCGTACCACGCCCGACCCCAGACTTCCACGCTGGCGACCGCTTCCTCGGAGACCACCCCGGCGTCCACTTCGGCCTGCAGAGCGACACGGGTGGCATAGTCGTACGAGCGCAGCATCTCGGCCAGGTCGCGCGCCGGCGACGCCTTGATCCTCCGCTCACTGAACGGGCGCGTTGCGTCGCCGGCGAAATCGAACGCGACGTAGTCGGTTCCGGTGAAGAGGATCTCGTCCAGCCGGTAGTCGCCATGGCAGCGAATACGGACGCCCGTCATCTTCACGTCGATCACGCGCTGGAGGCACGCCAGCAGCGCGGGCTCGTCTGCAACGAGCGCCTTGATCGCCGAGCGCACATCGTCGCTGAGATCACGACGGAGCGCGGTGCGCAGCCGCTGGCGTACGTCGGATCGGAGCGACTGGTAGAGCGAACGCTGGTAGAGGGTCGTGAACGGCTCCGGCCGGAAGGCCGGGTCCTCGAGGCTCGAGGCGAGGGCGAGGTGCAGGTCGGCGGTACGTGACCCGAGAAGCTCGGCAGCTGCGACATCGGTGGCGATGAGCGAGGCCAGTGGATGACTCGGGGTGGCCTCGGCCAGCTTGACGAGAGGGTCGCTCGGCAGGACGAGTTCCTCGCGCTCGGCAGCGGGCAGCATGGCAACGGCTTCGAAGAACCTGCGCAGAGCATCGGTCACATGACCCCAGGCGGTTCCCTCGTTGGGTATGAACGGCTCGAGGATGGCGAGAACCATCTCTCCGTCTCGGCCGGTGAGGGCGAGGGATGCGACGACGGGGGACAGCCCGACAAACGGGGTGTGGGCGGTGAGGAACTGCCGCACCTCCAGGTCGGGGTTGATGCCCGGCTCGAGCCTGCGAACCAGCTTGAGCACGAGCTCTTGGTCGTAGAGCAGCAACGTGTGTCCCTCGGACGAGTCGTCGGCGGCGTCGCTCGGTCGAACCTCGACCCCGGACCCGCCGGGTCGGGCCACGACCCCGGTTCCCTCGGCGCCGAGGGCACCGGTGAGGAGGGCGAGGAGATCGGCCTGTGCCGGGGCGTGCCAGGACGCATCCACGAGGAGCCCCGTCTGCTCGCCTCTCCTCAGACGTGCAATGGCCGCATGCTCTGGGAAGTCGTGAGCCCCCGGCATCACGTCCCACAGCGCCACCATAGGCACGACGTAGGTCGCCGGTTCCCCTTCTGGGTAGTCGAGGCGGACCGTGGCGAGCAGCCATCCGTCGTCGTCGCCTCCGAACTGGGCGACGGCGGAGACCTCGGTGCCCAAGATCGGCTGGAACCGGTCGTAATACCACGAGCGGGCGGCCACGTGGCGCTGCAGCGTCCACGACAGCGTCGTGTCATAGCCGAGAAGATCGGTCATGGCCCCGTCGATGACGACCTCGGGCAGATCGCTGGGCGCCGGGCTCGGGGTTTCGGTGACCGGCGCCGCCAGCTCGAGCCAGAAGAAGGCGTACGGCCCGAGCGACAGCGTGTAGGGAGGATCGGCTACCTGCGGGAACTCGGTGCGTCCGAACAGCTCGACGACCCTTGACCCGACGTGGGCGGCGAGGTCGATCGACACGGCCTGGCTGTGCCGAGAGAGGTTGGCAACGACGAGGACGGTCTCGTCGGGATCGCAGCGGAGGAAAGCGAGGACGCGCGGATTGTCGGGGTGGAGGAATTCGATGCGGCCCCTGCCGAACACCGGATGCCGCTTGCGAAGCGCCAGCATGCGTTTCGTCCACCAGAGCAGCGAATTCGGGTTCGCCTGCTGCCGGTCGACATTGACGTTCTCGTAGTGATACTCGGGGTCGATGATCACCGGGAAGTAGAGCTCCTGGGGATTGGCGTCCGAGAAGCCGGCGTTCCGAGCGGAGGTCCACTGCATCGGGGTGCGCACCCCGTTGCGATCACCGAGGAAGATGTTGTCGCCCATCCCGATCTCGTCGCCGTAGTACATGACCGGCGTGCCCGGGAGCGAGTAGAGCAGCACATTCATCAACTCGATCTTGCGCCGATCGTTGCCCAGTAGAGGGGCAAGCCGGCGTCGAATCCCCAGGTTGAGACGCGCTCTTCGATCGGCCGCATAGACCCGGTACATGAAGTCGCGTTCCTCCTCGGTCACCATCTCGAGGGTGAGCTCGTCGTGGTTGCGGAGGAAGATCGCCCACTGGGCAACATCGGGGATCGGAGGCGTCTGATCGAGGATGTCGATGATCGGGAACCTGTTCTCGGTCTGAATCGACATGAACAGCCGGGGCATCAACGGGAAGTGGAACGCCATGTGGCACTCGTCGCCGTCACCGAAGTAGGCCACCGTGTCCTCCGGCCACTGGTTCGCCTCGGCGAGGAACATGCGATTGGGGTAGCGCTCGTCGACGTGGCGGCGAAGGAGCTTCAGCTCCTCGTGGGTCTCCGGCAGGTTCTCGCCGTTGGTCCCTTCCCGCTCGTAGAGGTAGGGAATCGCATCGAGGCGGAGCCCGTCGACGCCGATGTCCAGCCAGAAGTCGAGCGCCTGGTGAATCCCTTCGCGCACGGCCGGGTTTTCGTAGTTGAGGTCCGGCTGGTGGGAGAAGAACCGGTGCCAGTAGTAGGCCCCGGCCACCGGATCCCAGGCCCAGTTCGAGGTCTCCGTGTCCTGAAAGATGATGCGCACATCGGAGTACCGGTCCGGATCGTCGCTCCAGACGTAGAAGTCACGCTCGACGCTCCCGGCAGGCGCCCGCCTCGCCCTCTGGAACCAAGGGTGCTGGTCCGAGGTGTGGTTGATGACCAGCTCGGTGATGACTCGGATTCCCCGGTCGTGTGCGGCGTCGAGGAATGCACGGAAGTCGTCCACGGTCCCGTACGACGGGTGGACGGCCTGATAGTCGGCGATGTCGTAGCCGTCGTCCTTGAGGGGCGACGGGTAGAAGGGGAGCAACCAGACGGCGGTGATACCGAGGTCGTGGAGGTAGTCGAGCTTCGTCGTGAGGCCGCGGAAGTCACCGATGCCGTCGCCGTTGGAGTCGGCGAAGGCCCTCACGTGGACCTCGTAGATGATGGCGTCCTTGTACCACAGCGGGTCGTCCCAGTCCGCACGAACGGGACGCCTGCCGGGCGGTGCGATGACGGAACGCTCGATCATCGCGGGCGAGCCTAGGCGGTCTCGTCACCCGCGGAGGGTCCCGGCCCTCCCCCAAGCAAGCCGGGACCCTCGACGTGTCCTGAATCAGCGCACGTGCACTTCCGAATCGGGCGCCGTCTTCGACCGACGGGAGAATCCCGCCAGGTCGGCTCGGTCCACCGGCAGCACGATCCGGCCCCGGACCTCATTGATGACCTGGGCCATGGCGAGGTAGAAAGCGCTGGCGCCGCAGACGATGCCCTCCCAACCGGCGATCTTGGTGATGGTCTCGTTGCCGGTCCAGTCGCCGATCGCGAGCAGGACGAACAGGACGGCGAGCGAGGCGAACACGAACTGGAGCGCCGTCACATTGTCGAGAGTTCCGAAGAACATGAACAGCGTGAAGACGCCCCACAGGAAGAGGTACCAGCCCATGAACCCGGCCGGTGTCGCTTCCGCCCAACCCAGCTCGGGGATGACGAGCAGCGCGACCAGCGACAGCCAGAACAGGCCGTATGACGTGAACGCCGTCGTCCCAAAGGTGTTGTGATTCTTGAACTCCATCGTCCCGGCGACGATCTGGGCGATGCCGCCGTAGAAGATGCCCATCGCAAGGATCATGGCGCTGATCTCGAAGAATCCTGCGTTGTGGATGTTGAGCAGGATCGTCGTCATCCCGAACCCCATGAGCCCCAGCGGTGCGGGGTTGGCGTGCGGACTCTTCACGTGTGACCTCCTTGGCTGGCACGCCGGCGTGACCACAGTGCGCCCCCGTGGGCGTCGCCGCTAGGGCCGCGGTGCCGCAACTGGTCCGATCTCGAAAGGGCCACATGGACCCATTCGCTCGAAGCAGGCTTCGAGCGAGTTTGTGACGTCGGCCTTCGGCCGCCTTTCCTACGGTGCGGCGGCAAAGCCACCACACCGCCGATCGAGGGGGTCGCGGAGCGTCCCCCTCGAACACCCCCAGGCTCGCTGCGGGCTGTGTTCAGCTCGGGAAAGGGCCGGCTTTGGAAAGGGCGGAGGGGAGGGGTTTGCCGAGTTGGGCGGACAGCCAGCGGCCGTTGTCGATGGTCGCCTCGAGGTCGATCCCGGTGGAGATCCCCATCCGTCCGAGCAGGTAGAGGACGTCCTCGGTCGGAACGTTGCCGGTGGCATCGGGGGCGAACGGGCAGCCGCCTGCCCCACCTACGGAGGCGTCGATGATGTCGACTCCGGACGTCAGCGCCGCTTGCACGTTGGCAACGCCAGTGTTCCGCGTGTCGTGGAAATGGCAACGCAAGGTGGCGCCAGGAGCGCGCCGGCGCACCACATCGATCCTGGCCTCGACATCCGCAGGCACGGCCACGCCGATGGTGTCGCCCAGCGCGACCTCTCGGGCGCCCGCCGCCGATGACCTCTCGGCGAGGTGCGCCACGGCCTCGATGCCGACCTCGCCTTCGTACGGACAGCCGAAAGCAACCGAGATCGTGACGGTCGTTGCCAGGCCGGCGTCGAGCGCCCTGGGCAGCATCATCTCGATCTCCGCCATGGTTTCCGCTACGGCTGCGCCCTGGTTGGCGCGGTTGAAACCTTCGGTAGCGCCGACGACGAAGTTGATCTCGTCGACACTCGTCTCCAGCGCTCGCTCGAGCCCACGCTGGTTGAGCACCAGACCGATGTAGGACGCCCCGTCGGGGCTCGAACCGAGTGCCTCCATGACCGCCTCGGCGTCCGCCATCTGTGGCACCAGCTTCGGATGGACGAACGATGCCGTCTCGATGCGTGGCGTTCCGGCGGCGACGAGTCGTCCGATCAGCTCCACCTTGGCGTCGGTCGACAGCACCACGTCCTCGTTCTGGAGGCCGTCGCGCGGGCCCACCTCCACGATCGTCACGTGGTGCGGCAGTTCCATCGCCTGCACGCTACCGCGACCCTCGAGGCGCTACGCGGCTCGGGCCAACCTGCGCCGCGCTACCCCGTGTGGATTCGACGCGCTACAGGTTGCCCCGTTCGGCCTGATCGCGCTCGATCGCCTCGAACAGCGCCTTGAAGTTGCCCTCTCCGAAGCCGATGGCACCCCGCCGTTCGATGAACTCGAAGAAGAACGTCGGACGGTCCTGCATCATCCGGGTGAAGATCTGGAGCAGGTGACCACCCTCGTCCTGATCCACGAGGATCCCGAGCCGCTTGATCGTCGGTACATCGACCTCGAGCTCGGGTACGCGCTCTTTGACATCGTCGTAGTACGTCTCGGGAACGCTCATCAAGCCCATGCCGCGATTGCGCGCCTCGGCGACGGTGGCGACCAGATCCTCGGTCGCGATCGCCACGTGCTGGACGCCGGCGCCGTGGTAGAAGTCGAGGTACTCCTCGATCTGGCTCTTACGGCGTCCGGTAGCCGGCTCGTTGATCGGTAGCCGAATCACTCCCGAGCCGTCCCAGACGACCTTGGACATCAGCGCCGAGTACTCGGTGGAGATGGCCTCGTCGTCGAAGTGCCGGAGCAACACGAAGCCGAACACGTTCTCGTAGAACTCGACCCACTCGTCCATGGCGCCGAGCTCCACATTGGCGACGACGTGATCGATCCGGGTGAATCCCAGCGGTTGGGCGATGGTGTCGTTGCGCGGGCGGAAGTCCGGTGGCGGCCACATCGCATCGGGATTCTCGATCAGGCTGTGGATGGTGTCTCCGTACGCACTGATTGCCGAGGCCTTCCACTTGCCGCGGTCGCCTTCGACCACCACCGGCTCGTGAACCGGGGTGGCCCCTCGCTCGACGGCGAGCTCGAAGGCTCGCTCGGCCTCGGGTACTTCGATGGCCACGTCGTGGACGCCGGGACCATGGAGCTCGAGATGAGTCGCGATCGGGTGGTCCGGGTGCATCCCACCGGTCACGATGAACCGCACGTCGCCCTGCTCTAGGGCGTACGACGCGGTGTCCCGTACCCCGGTCTCGGGACCGCGGTAGCCGGCGATGCGATATCCGTGGATCGCGCGGTAGTAGTGCGCGCTCTGGTAGGCGTTACCTACCCAGAACTCGATGTGGTGAAAACCCTTGATCGGGAAATCGTTCTTGTGCGCCTCTACTGCTTCGCTCATCGACCCCTCCTCATCTTCGGGCCGGGACGACGGTCCCGGCGCACTCTCCAAACCCGATCCGAACCGCACCCTGCCGTTCGCACCAGCCTCTCATCACCACCACATCCCCGTCCTCGAGAAAGCTCCGCTCGCCGGATCCGAGCTGCAACGGCCGCTCGCCGTTCCAGGTCAGCTCGAGCAGGCTGCCGAGCGAGTCCGGGCTCGCTCCAGAAACGGTACCCGAGGCGTACAGGTCACCGCAGCGGACGTTGGTCCCGTTGACCGTGACGTGCGCCAGTTGCTGCGACATCGTCCAGTACATGTCGCGGAAGCTCGTGTGCGAGATGACCTCGCCGTTCAACTCGATCACGAGTTGTAGATCGACCGCATCGCCCCCACCTTGCAGGTACGGAAGCGGCTCCGGATCTTGGGCCACTGCGGGCACCCGGAAAGGAGCCAGCGCATCGAGCGTCACCACCCACGGCGACACGGTGGTGGCGAAGGACTTGCCGAGGAACGGTCCCAGCGGCACGTATTCCCACGCCTGGATGTCACGGGCCGACCAGTCGTTGACGAGGCACATCCCAAAGATGTGATCCTCCGCATCTTGGATCGGGATCGGCGTCCCGAGCGGGTTGCCGAGTCCGGTCACGAAGCCCACCTCCAGCTCGATGTCGAGCCGGCGCGTCGGTCCGAAACCCGGGCCACCTTCGCCCCGCCACTGCCCAAGCGGGCGTACGACGGGCGTGCCGGACACGACCACCGAAGAGGCCCGTCCGTGGTAGCCGACGGGAAGGTGCCGCCAGTTGGGAAGGAGCGGTGGAGCGTCCGGGCGAAACATCCTCCCGACGTTCGTTGCGTGCTGGAGCGACGAGTAGAAGTCGACGTAGTCGCCGATCCGAACCGGGAGCCGCATGACCGCCTGCGTTGCCGGAACCAGCCAGGCCTCGGCGCCAGGCGGCGGTCCGGTTGCGGCGTCGAGCAGGGCGGAGATCTGCTCCCGTGTGCGCCGCCACGCCTCATGGCCGAGCTCCATGAAGGGATTCAGGGTCGGTTGGGCGAACACACCTTCGGGGAGAGCGTCGAGGGCTCCACCTGCGTGCGCCGCGGCCAGATCGAGCACGTGGTCCCCGATGGCAACGCCGCTGCGCGTGGCTCCGCCGTGCGAGAAGATGCCGAATGGGAGATTCTGGATGGGGAAATCCGAGCCCGCCGGCGCCGGTACCCACGACGCCAACGCCGGGTCGGTCGTGAGGCGACTCATGTGTCCCCCAGGATGCCCATGGCAACGAGATCGGCTACCGGCTCGTCGAAGCTGCAACTGCCGTACGCAGGAAACCGCTCATGGCGGAGTGAGCGCAGCGTCGCCACACCGATTCGGCGATCCCGCAGCCGGAGCCCCGCGGCGGTCAGCTTGAAGGCATCGGGGTCGGTCTCCTCCAATGCGGCGACGATCTCGCCGGCGGCCGCTCCTTCGGCGGCGAGCGCCGCGGCGGCCAGCAGGTTGAGGAACCCGTGGCGCACAACGCCGATCGCGGGATCGTGGTGGCGCACGGGGTGGTGGAGCCCTGCGGTTGCCTTGAAGGGCACGTCCATGGCGATACAGGCGGCGATGAATGCGGCGACCTGCTCCGGCGACGGGAACGCATCGGCGGTCGCGCCGCCGGTGCGCAGCTTGGCGCCGAGCCGGCGCAGCCATCGGTTGCGGAGTTGGGCGATCGCCGTCACCGCGATGGGGATCCCGGTTCGCCACTCGGAGGCGATTGCGATCTCGAGGAAGGGCACGACGTCGGGCCCGACCCCGAGCGCCGCCTCCGCGATCGGGCCGAGCACAACCACCGCGTCGTCGATAGACCGGCCGTCTGCGGCCTCGGCGGGTGTGCGCACCTCGGCGAAGACGACCTGCGCCGCCGGTTCCATGTGGCGCTGGAACGCCTGGGCGGCGAGAGCGGCGGGGCCCGGAGGTCCGTCGAAGATCGCACCGATTCCCCAGCTCGATTCTCCGGTCTCCATGGTCGCCGTAAGGATCCCGGCGAGGTCCACGAGTTGTGACGTCCGGCAGAGGAATCGGCCGAGCATCCAGGCGTGGGGGCCGGCCCGGGCGGTTCGGTACTCGGCAACGGCTGCTTCGAGCTCCAGCGACGCCGGTGGGAACACGCCGGCGTAGTCGATGAGACCCTCGAGGAGCGCCGTGCGACCGTCGACGAGCAGGCTCATCGACCGCCCAGCCAGGTCCAGGCGTAGTCGTCGTCCTCGGCGTCGTGGGCGCCCGGTCCCAGATGGAGAGGGCGGAATGTGTCGATCATCACCGCCAGCTCCTCGGTCGACTCCTTGCCGATCGATGCCTCGACCGACCCGGGCTGCGGCCCGTGGGTGTGGCCGCCTGGGTGGAGCGAGATCGACCCGGGCTCGATGCCGGAGCCCTTGCGGCTCATGAAGTTCCCCTCGTGGTAGAAGATCACCTCGTCGGAATCGACGTTGGAGTGGTTGTAGGGCGCCGGGACGGCATCGGGGTGGTAGTCGTACTTCCGGCTCACGAAGCTGCACACGACGAGGTTCGGGGCCTCGAACGTCTGGTGGACCGGGGGCGGTTGGTGGATGCGGCCCGTGATGGGTTCGAAGTCGTTGATCGAGAACGTGTAGGGGTAGAGGCACCCGTCCCAGCCGACCACGTCGAAGGGGTGGTTGCGGAAGGTGTACCGAGTCGTCCCGTTCCAGTGCCGCACGAGGACGTCGACCATCTCGCCCTCCTCGAGCAGCGGCTCCACGGGCCCATTGATGTCGCGCTCGCAGTACGGGGAGTGCTCGAGGAACTGGCCGTTGCGGGACAGGTAGCGACGGGGCGGACCGATGTGGGCCCTGGTCTCGAGCACGAGAGCCCGGAACTGGGTTGCATCGTCGATGGCCCAGCGATGGATGGTCGAGGCGGGGACGACGACGTAGTCGCCGCTGCGTATCGGGAGGCGGCCGAACACCGATTCGAGCGAACCCGAACCTTGTTCGACGTAGACCAGCTCATCTCCCATCGCGTTCTTGGAGAGCCCGCTCGACTGATCGCATGCGACGTACGAGATCCTGCAATCGTCGTTGGCCAGCAGCAGGTGACGGCCGGTGATGGGGTCTCCGCCGCCCTTGAGGGTATGCGTGCGGAAGTGCCGGGGCTTCAGCGGGTGGTTCGGAGAGGTTTCCTGCACCTCGGTGTCGACCGGTTCGATCGAAGCGATCGCCGTCGGCGGGTTGATGTGATAGAGCAGCGCCGAGTCGAAGCTGAAGCCCTCCTCCCCCATCAGCTCTTCGGCGTAGAGCCCGCCGTCCGGCTTCCTGAACTGCGTGTGCCGCTTGTGCGGAACGTCCCCGACGCTGCGGTAGTACGGCATGCTTCCTCCTCCGGTCAGCCGGTGGGCGCGATGAGTATCGGACTGGTCAGTGAGATCGAGATGCGATCGGCCGCCTCCCGCACGCCGGTGCCGACGATGCGCTCACCGGGGAAGCGCGAGCTGGGCGCGACGACGCCGACGGAAGCAATCGCAATGCCGCGGGGATCGAAGACGGGGGCGGCGAGACCGGTGACGCCTTCTTCGAGTTCGTCGTGCGACACCGCGTAGCCACGCCGGCGGATGACCTCCAGCGCGGCGTGCATCTGCGCCGCACCCGGTCGGCCATCGACGAGGCGCAAGATCTCCGGTGCGAGGTGGGCGAGCATGGCACGGCCGTGCGCCGCTTCTGCGAGCGAGTGGCGCGAGCCCGGGTGGTAATGGATCCGCATCACCCGCCCATCAGGAACGACCTGGTCGACGGCGACCGCCGAGTCGTTGTCGGCGAGGGTGAGGACGGCGGTCTCGTGAAACCGCACGGCGAGATCGTGGAGCTCGGGCCGTGCCGCCTCGCGCACCCCGTGGGCGAGCCCCGCCGCGAGGTCGAGCAGTCCGAAACCCAGGGCGACGCCGTCTGGCGTGCGGCGCAGGAGATCATGTGCGGTGAGCGTCGCCACGAGCCGAGCCGTCACCGTGCGACTGAGCCCGAGCCGGCGGGCGATCTCGGCCGTCGACGCCGGACCTTCACTCCGTACCGCCCCCAGAAGCCGCATGGCGTGATCGACGGTCTTCGATGTCTCCGACATTGTGCCCGATGGTATCGGACGGTGCCCGATTATCAACTCGTTGCGACCGATTATCGGAGGGCGCGATTCGGAACGATCCCCAGTCCGCCTCGCATCGCTCCGCTGCGATCCCCCCGGCTCCGCCCAACCGTTCAGCTCCCCAGCCGCGGGAGCCTCTCGGAGAGCGATGCGAAGCGAACAGAAGGGGGTGCCCGAGGGGGAACGCTCCGCGTTACCCCTCGATCTGCGGTGGGGTGGCTCCGACGCCGCACCACACAAAGGAGCCGGCCGGGAGGCCGACGATCCAACTCGGGTGAAGCCTGCTTCGCCCGACACAACACTCGCTGGAAGCCTGCTTCGAGCGACACGCCGGCACCGCTACGCTGCGGCGCGATGGCGCGGGTACGTTTGTTCGCCAATCTCCGTGAAGCCGCGGGTGCGGCTCGGGTCGAGCTGCCCGGCAGCACGGTCAGAGAGGTGCTCGACGCCGCGGTCGATCGGTTTGGCCCCGAGTTCGCATCGGGGCTCACCACGGCCAACGTCTGGGTCAACGGCGAGGGCGCCTTGCCGACGACGCCCGTGTCGGACGCCGACGAGGTCGCCCTCATCCCACCGGTATCGGGAGGCGCTCGCACGTACGCCGCCCAGCAGGACGCAACGCCGGCCCTGCTCGGCCTGATCCTGCTGGCGACGATTCTCATCGCCAACGTCATCTCGCTGCAGGCGCTCGTCTTCGCAGCCGTCGGTGCAGCACTGGCTTGGCAGTGGGACATGGGAGACACCATGCGCGAGCGGGCGTTCGCCGTCCCGGTGATTCCCGGCCTCATCGCGGTAACGCTCGCGGGCAATGGAGCGTATCGCTGGGGAGTACCGGGGCTCGCCGGTGCGCTGGCGCTCGGGTTGATGGTGGTCCTCGCATGGCCGATCTTCGACCGGAGCCATCGCAACCTCGAAGCCATCGGCGCCGCAGCGCTCATGTCCCTCGTGGCATCGCTCGGCGCCGGCGCCGCCGTGATGACGAGGCGCGAGTCGGCGGCTGCGATCACGGCCTTTCTGGTGATCATGGTCCTCGGGGCGATCTCGGCGTGGGCCGTGCGACGCTTCCTCCCGGACCTCGCAGGTGTCGATCCCAACCTCGCCGCCGCCATCGGCGTGCTCGTCGGTGCGCTGATCGTGGGGATGACGGCCGACACACTCGCCCCGGCGGTGGCGTTGGTGTCCGGAGCCGTTGCCATCGCCGGCTGGTTCGCCGGGACGGTGATCGGGTCGCTGCTCCGCAGCGGCGACATCGCCCACACCACCCGGGAGCCCGGCCTGCTCACCGCCATCGACGGCGTCATCCTCGCCGCGGCGGGATTCTGGGCTGGTCTCCTGCTCTTCGGCTGACCCCCTCCGAGTTGGTTTCGTCGTTGTAGTTGGTATCCTCCTGCCCCATGCGCCACCTGGGCCAGCGTGTGCTTGCTCTCCTCCTTTTCATCGCCCTTCTCGGCTTGATGCCCGTCGGCGCGAGCGCAACGAGCGAGAAGGACGTGGAGCAGGCCGAGGCCGCACGCCAGCAGGCCTACGACACGCTCGTCGAGATCAACGCCGAACTCGATGCCGCGCTCCTCGAGTATCAGCAGATCAACAGCGAGCTGGAGGAGCTGAACCACCGCATCGACGTGATCATCCAGCGCATCGCCGACCACGAGAGTCAGGTCGAGGAGCTCACCGACCAGGCGAGGGAGCTGGTCGCCGAGGCGTACATGTCCGCCGGTACCGGGCTCTTCGAGGTGGCGTTCGAGGCTGACAACATCCAGGATCTGATGACCAGCCAGGTGCTCATCGACCGGGCCGCCGACCACGATCTGTTCGAGCTCGACCGGCTAGACGTGGTCAACCGCGAGATGGAGCGCCTCCGCGAGGAGCTGAAGGTCGACCAAGCACGCATCGAGGAGCTCAGCGAAGAGGCCGCCGCCAACGTGGAGAAGGTCGACAAGCTGCAACGCGATGCGGCCGACGAGTACGCCCGGTCCGACGAGGCGGCGCGCGCCGCACGTGCCCGGTTCGAGGAGGAGCAGAAGCGTAAGGCCCTCGAGGAAGCGGCGAGGAAGGCCGGAGCGGCCGGCGGTGTCGGAGTGATCGCCGGCTTCGTATGCCCCGTTCCGGGCTCGCGCTTCATCAACGACTGGGGTTTCCCGCGCTCGGGCGGCCGCACCCACAAAGGCACCGATATGTTCGCTGCGCGAGGCACACCCGTGATAGCCGTGGGCACGGGGACCGTGACGATCAAGACCAACAGCCTCGGAGGCATCGTGGCGTATCTCCGCACCGGCTCGGCGATGTACTACTACGCCCATCTGGACGGCTACGCCCCCGGTATCTCGAACGGCACGCAGGTGTCGGCGGGGACGGCGATCGGCTACGTGGGCAACACGGGCAACGCCATCGGAGCCTCGCCGCACCTCCACTTCCAGATCCACCCCGGCGGCGGGTCACCCGTGAATCCCTACCCGACACTGCGGGCCAGCTGCTGACGCGCTCGGGCGTCGATACTTGATCGTCCGTGAAGCCGGGCCGCATCTGCGGGGCACTAGCCTCGAACCGGCACGCGAGGAGATCGACCTGGAACCGCAGCGACGGCGCATCGACATCGTCTCGGATCCCGGGTTCCTCGAGGATCTGGGGGCGCTCGCCACCGACGAGGTGCGGTCGCGGCGTGCGATGTGCCAAGAGCTGGATCGGGAGCTGTCCTACTACCGCCGCATGCTCCACGGGCGCCTCGACCTGCTCGCCTTCGAGCGGCGACGGCGGCGAGGCGAGGAGGACCGGACGCTCATCGACGCCCTTCCGGACATCCTCGGTGACCCTGGCGAGGCGGACAGCCACGCCACGGTGACGACGGCGGAGGTCGCCCCGCCGCACATCCCGGTGCCCGGCCGCCGAAGCATCGACTTCGCACTCGGCGACGACTTCCTCGCCAGGATCGGCGAGATGGACGACGCCACCCTCGACGAGATCGAGGCCGCTCTGACAGAAGCGGAACGCGCGGTGTCCAGCGACCGTCGCACCGTCCACCAGGCCGCCGACGCACTCGGCGCCGAGATCGCACGGCGGTATCGAGCCGGCCTGACGTCCGTCGACGAGCTCTTTCGCGGCTGACGTGCTCGCTGCGACTATTCGGTCAGGGCTCGTCGAGTCCACCCACCCATGGAGTGCCGTCGTCGTCGACGTCGACGGCAAGACCCTCCATGAGTGGGGAGACCCGGACCGGCCGCTGTACTACCGGTCGGCGGTCAAGGCCTTCCAGGCAACCGTGAGTCAGGAGCACGGCGCCTCCCTCCCGCTCGAGCACCTCGCTCTGGCATGTGCGAGCCACAGCGGCACCTCCGCCCATGTAGCCATCGTGCGCACCATGCTCGACGAGGCAGGAGTGGACGAGTCGGCGCTCCGCTGTCCACCCGACGTCCCACTCGGGCCCGGCGCCCGCCTCCGGATGGCAGCCGCAGGTGGGCGGCGCCGGTCGATCCTGCACAACTGCTCGGGCAAGCACACCGGGTTCCTGCGGGCCTGTGCGGCGAGTGGATGGCCGCTCGATTCGTACACCTCGCCGGACCATCCGCTCCAGGTCGAGGTCGCCGAGGTGCTGCGCGAGACGACGGGCATCCGCGACGCCATCCCCGGCATCGACGGCTGCGGCGTACCGACGCTGCGTGGCACGTTGCGTGGCCTCGCCCGCGCCTTCGCCACGTTGAGCATCGACGACCGCTTTGCCGAGGCACGCACCGCCATGACGCGCTACCCGGCGCTCACATCGGGAAACGAGCGGCCCGACGGGCGGTTCGCCATGTGGTGGGACGGCCCCGCCAAGGGCGGAGCCGAGGGTCTCATGGCGGCGAGTCGGCACGGTGTGGGGATCGCCACCAAGAGCCATGGCGGCTCCGGCGAGGTTGCCGTCCAGGCGATGATCGAGATCGTCCGCCGCCTCGAGCTCCTGCCCCCGCCGGCCGAGGTGGCGCTCGAGCCGAATCACCGCAGACCGGTGTACGGCGGCGGCACGATCGTGGGAGAGATCGTGGCCGTCCGCGCCGACGCACGCCCGTGACCGCTCCGCCATCTCCCCTTTGGGCCTCGCCTGGGTTCGCCCTCGAGCCGACGTCACCCCGGACAGGGCCGTTTCCCGAGCCGGCGTTCCTCTCGACCTGGTGGGACACCCGGGCGGAGCCCGATGATGCGCTGCTTCTCACCCACGCCGGCGCAGGCATGATCCCGGCGATGATCCGACGGGAGAGGGTGGAGCTCATCGGTGATGCCGGCGTCACCGATTATCACTCACCACGCGGCGCCGATCTCCACGAGGCGGCCGCCGACTTGGCGGCAGCGGTGCCTGCGGGCACCCCGTTCCACCTCGACAGCCTGCCGGCCGAGGCCGCCGCGCCGCTGCAATCTGCGCTGGCCGCCACCGGCGCGTCGTTGTCGGCCTCGGTTCACGAGATCGCCGCCGTCTTGGAGCTTCCGTCCACCTTCGACGACTACCTCACTCGGCTGGGCAAGAAGGAGCGGCACGAGACGCGACGCAAACGCCGACGTTTCGAGGCCGAGCTGGGGCCTCCGCGGCTGCAACGTCTCACCGGAGCCGATGCCGTGGCGATGTTCGCCACCATGCATCGCAAGGCAGCCGGCGACAAGTCCGACTTCATGGACGAGCCGATGGAGCGCTTCTTCGGTGCGCTCCACCACAGGGTCGGGGCGGTGGTCGACGTCATCGTGGGCGACGACGATCGTCCGGCCGCCGCTGCGTTCGGCTTCGAGGACGAGACGGCGTACTACCTCTACAACTCGGCGTATGATCCCGCGGCAGCGCACGCTTCCCCCGGTGTCGTATTGACCTCCATGCTGATCGAAAGCGCCATCGCCTCGAGGCGCACGGTCTTCGACTTCCTCAAGGGCGACGAGACCTACAAGTTCCGCCTCGGTGCGACACCGCGGCCGCTGACCGCGCTGAGCGGCAGGTTCCGGAGCTGACGAATGCGTGAGATCAACCGAGTCGTCTACCTGTCGATGCACACCTGCCCGCTGTCCCTGCCGGGAACCGGCAACGCCGGCGGCATGAACGTGTACATCAACGAGCTCGCCGGGACGATGGCCGAACGGGGCGTCGACGTAACCGTGTTCACCCGCCGCGCCGATGATGTGACGCCGGAGGTCACCAGCGTCCAGCCGGGGTATCGGGTCGTGCACATCCCGGCGGGACCGGCGACGCCGCTCGACATGGCCGACATGCCAGCGCACGTCGCCGAGTTCACCGACGGCACACTCAAATGGATGGACGCCGACGGTCTGCGGCCCGATGTGATCCACAGCCACTACTGGTTGTCCGGGTGGTCGGGGGTGATCTTGAAGGAAGCGCTGGGTGCGCCGCTGGCCAACTCCTTTCACACCCTCGGCAAGGTCAAAGATCAGACCCGGCGCGCCGACGAGTCCGCATCCAGCCCGATGCGCACCCTCACCGAGGAGGAGGTCATCGCACGCTCCGACTGTGTGATCGCCTCCACACCCTTCGAGTTCGAGGACCTGCTGGAGCACTACGGCGCCAGTCCTGAGCGATTGTGCACCTCACCACCAGGCGTCGATCACAGCCGCTTCACCCCCCACGACCGGACCGAGGCGCGGCGCTGGTTGGGACTGCGCCCCCAGGTGCCGCTCGTGCTCTTCGTCGGACGCATCCAGCCACTGAAAGCCGCGGACATCGCCGTCGAGGCCGTTGCCCGCACCGAAACGGTCGACGGCCAGGATCCGGAGTTGCTGGTGGTCGGCGGCCCGAGCGGACCCCAGGGCGGGGTCGAGCTCGCCGGCCTCCGCAAGCTCGTGACCGAGCTGGGTATGGACTCGCGAGCGCACTTCGTACCCACGCAGCCTCACGATGCGCTGCCGCGCTTCTACCAGGCTGCCGACGTGCTCGTCGTTCCGTCCAGAAGTGAGACCTTCGGGCTCGTCGCCGCCGAGGCGCAGGCGTGTGGTCTCCCCGTGGTCGCCGCCCGGGTCGGCGGCCTTCCCTACGCGATCGATGACGGTGCCTCCGGGATCCTCATCGACGGGCACGACCCGGACGCCTACGCCGACGCGATCGCATCGATCCTCGGCGACCCGCGGCGGGCAAGCCGTATGCGCGAAGCGGCGCTGACCTTCGCCGAGCGCTTCTCGTGGTCGGCAACCGCCGATCGCCTGCTCGAGCTGTACGCCGGGATCCAGCCCGCATGACCCCGGCCGAGGCGGAGGCGATGGTCCGGGCCGTCACCGGAGGGTGGCTCGCCGACGAGTCGTCCGACGTGGTCTGGGTCGGGGAGTACGACGGGCGCTGGGGTATCCGGATGGCGCAGCGGTGCCGTGACTTCACCACGGTCTGGTTCGCCGTCGGGGAGCGAACCGTCGGGTACGAGGCCTACTTGCTCCCCGAACCACCCCATCGCTGCGACGAGGTGTACCGCCTGTGCCTCTCGCGCAACTACCGGTCCTGGCCGGCGGCGATCGCCATGGACCGGCAGCGTGACCTCTACGTCACGGGCCGGATCGCCCTCGGGTCATTGACGCCGGACGCCCTCGACGAAGCCGTGGGGGCCGTGTACGAGACGGTGGAGCTCTCGTTCCGTTCCTTGCTCTCCCTGGGCTATCTGACCCGCGAGAAAATCCTTTGAGAAACTTGTCGACAGGGGTTGTGCACAACCTGTTGTGAATTGTTGTTGATATGTGGAAAACCCCGGAGAACCGCACGATTTCACAGCCATCTGACGACAAGTGACAGCAACGAGGGCCACTGGCGCCGCTGCCGTGCGGGGACTTCGGGGGGCTTGAAACGTCCCATCCGTATCCGTAGGTTGAGCACCAACAACGAAGCCCAAGGGGCAGGAGCATCCGGACCTCGTTCGGGGAAGTGCGGGGGAGGGGTGCGAAGGTTCCTTGGGCTTCGTCGCGCTCGAAGCGAGCGGTAGCGTGCCGGCGTGACCGGACCGATCCTGACGGGTTTGCGCCTCCCTCTCCCCTGGGACGAGTTTGATCTGCCCAACCCCCTCCGCACCCGGTCGACGGTGTTGACGACGGGCGACACGGCATGGGCGTGGAGCGGCCACGTTCCCGACATGGGGATCGCCACCTGCGACGCCGGAGAAGGCGTGGCGGAAGAGGGCTGGGACTTGGATCACGTCGTGCTACTCGTGCCGGACCTCGAGGGTGCGATCGGAACGCTCGCCGGCGCCGGCACATCTCCCCGGATCCGTATGGAGGTGAAGGGACGGCCGACTGCCTTCTTCCGGGTCGGGCCGCTGCTGGAGGTGATCCAGTCCCCGGTGCGCAAACCCTCGCTCTACGGCGTCGCACTCGTCACCGAGGAACCCCTGGAGGTCGTCGTGCTCCGCTGGCGATCGCTGGGACGCGAGGTCACCGATCCACGGCCGGCGATCCAACCGGGCCGCCGCATCTTCACCGTGCGGGCGACGGAGGCCGGGCTGGCCGTGATGAGTCCCGAACGTGCCGTCCCTGTGTGAGACGCTGACCGATGGAGCCCGCAGCTCGGTCAGAGGCCGAAGAAGAGCTGCCGGAGACGGACCGGCGTGGTTGCGTGGGTCTCCAGGTCGATCCGCATAGAACCGAGCCGAAGTCCCTGCATGTCCTGACCGTGTCTCGTGGCAACGCGCAGGTGGTCGTCCTCGTGCTCGATGACGCCGAGCCCGAGACATCCTCCCTCGCCGTCCTGGATGCCCACGAGCATCCCGTCGAGCTTGTCGTCCTCGAAGCCCTCGGGCAGTGTCGGGGCGAACACGGTCGACTGGATCCGCCATCGCTCCAGAGGTTCGGCGAGCGCATCGGCGAAGGCCTTGGTGCGCTGCTCGCTGCGCTCCACCGGGCTCAGCGGTACATGGTCGGACTGCGGTTCGGAACGGGCGACGCGGACACCGAGAAACCGGCGCAGCATGCCCACGATCGGCTCCATCTCGCTCCCCCGCTGCATGGCGATCACCAGCGTCGGGGCGGCGAGCTCGACGAGGTGGTACTTCAGCGTCTGCCCGACGACACCGCCGACCACCCCGGTCGTGTCCAGCACGATGAACTCGGCGCCTCGCCGCCGCGCTCGCTCGACGAGAGCGGCGGCGGCCACGACGTGGGGAAGCACGACCCCCTGGGCGTGTACCGAACCGACGAAGCGCAGCTCGTCCGCCTCGTGGAGTTGATCCAGATCGGCGGGTGAGGTGATGTGTTTGAGCCCGACGCATGCCGGCGGTCCGACCGTGGACGCGGCGACATCGGCATCGATGAATGCGACGCTCTTCCCGAACTCGAGGGCATCCTTGGCCAGGTATCGGCCAAACGTCGTCTTCCCCGTGTCGGCGGCACCGACGAGCATGATCACGCCGCGCTCGCCCACGACCCGCTCTCGGAGCGAGGCGTAGGGCTCGTTGCTCTGCACAGTCCCTCCCCGGTCGGCCACCGCACCCGAATTGTACGAGAGCGACCAAATCGGCCCGCCAACCGCAGGCGAGGCCGCAGCGGACCTAATGCTCGCGGCTGCTCGCCCCGTGGAGGCTGCGGCCAAAACGACGCAGCCGGGGCTCGCGGAGTCCGGGCGCCGACCGATCCGACGTCCACGGCGCGATCGGCGCCATGGTGACCTCGGCGAGACTGAGCAGGACGGCGTCGTAGTTGACTCGCCATCCCGAGTAGTCCCGCCAGGCTCGGTCGGCTTCGTCGACGAGCGGCACGCCGGCGGAGGCCAGCCGGTCCCACGCGGCGACGAACTCGCTACGGGTGATCGAGATGGGGTCTGTGGGCGCCGGATCCGGGTCGTAGTCGATCCCGAAGAGGCCGGCAATGCGTCGCAGGGCCAGGAAGCCGGCACGGATGCAGACGCCGGGTGGCCCACGCTCGACGTCGCGCACGCACGCCTGATACATCGATGCCGCATCGAGGACCGTCCCGGCCGCCACGACCCAGGATCGCTCCGGTTGGGGGGAACGGAAGAAGGCGAGGACTGGGTAGCTGGTGTGGCTCTCCTCGACGTCGGCGAACCAGCGCTCCCACGCCAGCCACGTGTCGTTGAGGTCCGCCAGCCAACCGATGCGATGGTGCCGCTCGAGGAACTCGACGGCCGTGGGAGGGTCGCCCGCTCGCACCTCCAGCAGAGCCACTTCGGTCTCGCGACGGGAGAACGCCGAATACAGCGACGGAAGGTACGTCACCATGAGCGCGGCGAGAAAGAGGCCGAACCCGGCTTCGCTGAACGCCAGGATCCTCTCTCCGACCGTGTCGGCCGGGGCGAAACCGAGCGTGGTGATCGAGGAGCCGCTCAGGTGGAACGCATCTCTGTAGGAGCCGCCGTCGAGCCCCCAGAACATGAGGGAGTACCCCAGCATGACCAACGTGAGCCAGACGCCCGGGAGTACCACGAGGCCCGTCGGGGCGTAGAGGGCCATCACCCGGTCGCGGGCCCCGTACGTCCTGCGCTCGTTGGCGAGGACGCGGAACGGGACACGGAGCACACGGAATACCCATCGGGTGATCGTGACCTGGGCGCTGCGAGGCAGGATGACCGTGCGGATCGCCGACAGCAGCGTCCAGCCGACGACGGCGACGCCCGCGACGAACACGACGATGCGGAGGACCATGGGCGGCGGAGCCTACCCGGCCGCCCCTAAGGTGCCGCCGGAGGTCGGATGCCGCACATCGAGCATGTTCCCCCCGAAGAGGCGATCGGCGCCACCAAGCGCGAGTACGAAAGAGCCATGCGCCGCGCCGGACGCATCTGGAACATCGTGTCGATCATGAGCCCGAACGGCGAGGTCATGCGGGACTCGATGCGGCTGTACGCCGCGACGATGTTCGGCGAATCGCCGCTGAGCCGGGCGCAGCGCGAGATGATCGCCGTGGTCACGTCACAGGTGAACGAATGCGACTACTGAATCCGGGCCCACCTGCACGACCTCCGGTCGGAGGTCGACGACACCCCCGAAGCCCAGGAGATGGTCGATCGCTTCGCCCGGGACTGGCGATCGGCCGGATTGGACGAGGCGACGAAGGCCCTGCTCGCATACGCCGAGAAGCTCACGACGACGCCCGCCGCGTGCGGGGGCGCGGACGTCGCGGCGCTGCGCCGGGCCGGTTGGGACGACCGCGCCATCCACGACGCCACCCAGGTCTGCAGCTACTTCAACTACATCAACCGCATCGCCGACGGCCTCGGCGTGGAGCCGGAGGCCTGGATCGACGAACTCGGCCGGCCGTTGGAGGAATGAGGTGTGCCTACACGCGTCACTATCGACCGTGTGAGCACCCTCGTCACGACGTCAAGCCGGTAAGCCACGCACCGAACAGCTCGGCGGCGAGTTCGTCGGAGGCTGGGCGGCCCATGCGGATCTTCTCCAGCAGGGCGTCGGGGTCGGCTCCGGCGGCGGCCACGCGGTTGCGGCCCAGGTGATCGATCCATGCGGCGGCGAGCTCGGGCCCGGCCTCGGGGTGCGGCTGCATGCCGAGCGCTGAGCCGAGGCGGAAGGCCTGTGGGTAGCGGTCGCTGGTGGCGAGCATCACCGCCCCCGGCGGCGGATCCCACGTGTCCTGATGCAGCGTGAGCACCGGCCCGGCGAGGAACCGGGCGACCGGATCCTCGGCACCAGCGGAGGTGAGCTCGCATGGAGCGAACGCCGCCTCGAGCTCGGGAGCCAGATAGGCGGTTCCGCCGAGCGCGTCAGCCAGCAGCTGGCATCCGAGACATATCCCGAGAACCGGTACCCCGCGTTCCACGGCTCGCCGCAGAAACGTCTTCTCCCCGGCGAGAAACGGGTAGCGGTTCTCGTCGTAGGCGCCCATCGGGCCGCCGAGCACGACGATGCCGTCCCAACCGTCGGCATCCGCCGGCAACGGCGCTCCGAGATCGAGGCGCAGCTCGGTGGCCGCAGGCCCCAACGTCGCAGCAAGACGGCCCTGGGGCACAGTGACGTCGTGTCGCAGGACGAGCACCGACGCGGAGCGTGACGAGCGCTGCTGCGCCCCCCCGGGGCCCGTCACGGTTGCATCGCCGATCGTCACGTCGCCTGGTCGCGCAGGAGGCGGCGCATGACCTTCGCGGACGCCGTCCGCGGAAGCTCGTCGACGGCGACGACCTCGGCGATCTTGAAGAGCGGATTCAGGTCGCTGCGAATCGCCGCCTGCATCTCGTCGCGCCACCGAGTCACGTCGGCGTCGTCGCCCGTCTCCGCCACGACAAAGACCACGAGTCGGCTCGGGCCCCCGCCGTCGGGCTCGGCGGCGACGGCGGCGACGTCGGCGACGCCGGGCACCGTGGCGATGACACGCTCGATCTCGGCCGAGGAGACCTTGATGCCGCCGAGGTTCATCGTGTCGTCAACGCGGCCGTGCGCTCGGTAGTACCCGTTGCTGAGGCGCTCGAACTGGTCGCCGTGGCGACGCAGCGGGACGTCGGCGACCGGCACTCCGTCGAAGTACACCTCGTGGTGATCCCGGTTGAGCAGCTCGGTGCTCAACCCGATGGATGGCGGCACGATGAACAGCTCGCCGGAGTCTGCCGGGAGCCCCTCCTCGTCGAGGATGCGTACGTCCATGCCTAGGGCCGGGGTAGTGAACGTCCCCGGGATCGCGGGCTGCACCATCGTCCCCGCGATGTAGCCGCCGCCTATCTCGGTGCCACCGCAGTACTCGATGACCGGCTTCCCACCCGCAAGGTCCATCAGGTACCGCATGTCGTCGGCGTTCGAAGCCTCGCCCGTCGAGCTGAAGCACCGGATGGCGCTCCAGTCGAGACCCTCCATGGACGCCGAGGAACGCCACAGTGCCACGAGGCTCGGCACCACGCCCAGCATGGTCACGCCCGCGTCCTGGACGAAATCGCCGAACCGCCGATCTGTCGGAGCGTCGTCATGGAGCGCAAGCGCCGCCCCGTTGACCAGCGAGGCATAGATTAACCACGGTCCCATCATCCAGCCAAGGTTGGTGGGCCAGGCCACGACGTCACCACGCTGGATGTCGTGGTGGAAGTGCCCGTCCATCGCCGCCTTGAGGGGCGTCAGCTGGGACCACGGGATTGCCTTCGGATCACCTGTCGTGCCGGAGGAGAAGAGGATGTTGGTGTACGAGTCGGGGCCGGAGATGTGCGGTGACCACGTCGCATCCCCGGCGGCGATGTCGCGCCAGCCGACGTCACCGGGCCTGAGCTTTATCCCCGCCCCGGTGTCGACCACGATGCACCGATCGGCACCAGCCGACACCACCTTCTCGTACATGGGGAGGCGGCGGCCGGCGCGCACCATCGCGTCCTGCGTGACGACCGTGCCGGCGTCTGCGATGCGGAGACGTACTGCGATCTCGTCGGGAGCGAAGCTGTCTGCGATCGACACCACGACGGCCCCGCAC
>JBFINP010000049.1:0-22899 GCA_041611095.1 Acidimicrobiia bacterium
CTCACTGACAACCTGGTCGACGGCGTGGTCGTTCACCCGGCCTCCGTGAGGGTCCACGACGAAGGCGATCCATACCTGGTGGTGGCGGCAGATCGTGGCACCGCCGCATTCTCCGACCTCGCCAACAGCCTCGCAGCGGAGTATGACTTCTGGCTGGGCGACGCTTTCGCCTCGGGTGGCTCTGCCGGCTACGACCACAAGGCCCTGGCAATCACAGCTCGAGGTGCCTGGGAGTCGGTACGTCACCACTTCCACGAGATGGGCATCGACGTCGACACGGCGCCCGTCACGGTCGTCGGCATCGGCGACATGTCCGGCGACGTCTTCGGCAACGGCATGCTGCTGGCCCGCAAGGCCAGGCTCGTCGCCGCCTTCGACCATCGTCACGTATTCGTGGATCCCGACCCGGACCCCGCCGTTGCCTACGCCGAACGGGCGCGCCTGTTTGCGCTTCCTCGGTCTTGTTGGGACGACTACGACCGCTCGCTCATCTCGCCGGGTGGCGGGGTCTTTCCTCGTAAGGCGAAACGCGTGGCTCTCTCGGCGGAGGCTCGCCGTGCGCTCGGGACGGAAACCGAGACGGTGACGCCCGATGAGCTGATCCGCATCGTGCTGAAGGCGCCCGTCGATCTCCTCTGGAACGGCGGGATCGGAACGTACGTGAGGGCAACTGGGGAGCCGGACGAAGCGGTCGCCGACCGGACCAACGATCCGGTGCGCGTCAACGCGTCCGACCTCCGCACCCGGGTCGTCGTGGAAGGCGGCAACCTGGGGCTCACCCAGCGCGGCCGGATCGAGTACGCCGAGCGGGGCGGCCGGATCTACACGGACTTCATTGACAACTCCGGCGGCGTCCACTGCTCCGACCGTGAGGTCAACCTCAAGGTGCTGCTGGCACTCGCGGTGCAGCGCGGGTCGCTGGCGGTCAACGAGCGTGCACCGCTCATCGCCGAGCTCGCGCCCGAGGTGACCGAACGCGTCGTCTACGAGAACTTCCTCCAGGCGCAGATCCTCACCCAGGAGCGGGAGGCGTCCCCCCACCGACTCGACGGCTACGAGGATCTCATGGTGAGCCTCGAACAGTCTATAGGTCTGGACCGCCTGCTCGAGGTCCTACCAAGCTCCGAGGAGATGCTGGAGCGGGGGCGGATGGGCGAGGGCATGACGACGCCGGAGCTGGCCGTCCTCCTCGCCTACGCCAAGCGAAAGCTCGCCGACGATCTGCTCGCTTCTGATGTCCCCGAGTCCGATGAGTTCCAGCGTGACCTCATCGGCTACTTCCCTCACCCGGTCGTCGAGCGCTTCCGCTCCATCATCACGGATCACCCACTGCGTCGCGACCTCATCGCCACCGGGGTCGCCAACGAGGTGATCGACTCCGAGGGAATCACATTCGTCTCGCGCCTCGGGACCGAGACCGGCGCGACACCGCCGGGGGTCGTGCGCGCCTACCGGATCGCGCGCGACGTCACCGGCGCTCCCGACCGCTGGACCGCGATCGAGGAGCTCGAGGGCGACATTCCCCCGGTCGTCCAGCACACCCTCATGAGTGGTGTCGACGACCTCGTCGAGGCGATCACCCGCTGGTATCTCGGCCGAGGCCAGCTGAGGCTGTCACCGTCCGACCTCGCGGCGATTCGCGACGCCTTCGCCCGCCTGTCCGAGGCCCTGCCCGACCTCGGGACCGACGCGTGGTCGAGCCCGAGAAGGTCCCAGTTCGGCGAGCTCGTTGCGGCCGGCGTTCCGCAAGACATCGCACTTCGCCACGCCTTCCAGGATGCGCTCGTCAACGCACCCGACATCATCGAGCTGGCACAGCGACTCGGTGCCGACGTCGAGGAGATGGGCCGGCTGTCCTACCTCGTCGCCGACACGTTCCATCTACATCGGCTGCGGAGGATGCTGCGCGAGATCCGGCACGCCGACCGGTGGCAGCGCTCGGCAGCCCGCACGGTCGAGGACGATCTCGGTCGGCTGCGCCGCCATCTCATGGAGCGGATCATCGAGTACTCCGGCTCTCAGGATGCGGTGGGTGCCGTCGCCGCCTACGTCGATGCACACAGGACGAGATACGACCGCGTGATGCGCCTGATGCGCTCGCTGACGGTGGAGCGCGGTGACGATCTCGCATCGGTCGTCGTCGCGGTTCGCCGCATCGAGCGGCTCTTCGGCTGAGACGCCGCGGGAATCTCATCCGGTCGCCGCTTCGGACTCGTAGAGAGTGGGGGTCTCCCGCCCCACCGCAGAGCAAGGGAGTGCTCCATGCTGCGCAAGCTCAGTATCTTTGCCGCCATGTCGGCTCTCGTCGTAGCGCTGGTCCCCGGAGTCGCCAGCGCCGACACGACAGAGGACGACGCGTCGATCGTCGAGATCGTTGCGACCACCAGTCAATACAAGACGCTGCTCCGGGCCGTCGTCGAAGCGGGTCTCGCCGACGCCGTCGCCGGTCTCGAGGACGTGACCGTGTTCGCCCCTGACAACCGTGCGTTCCGCACGACGGCCAACGAGTTCGGTACCACGCCCCGTGGCCTGATCGAGACGCTGAACGACGCCGGACTGCTGGACGACGTCCTGCTGTACCACGTGGTACCCGGCGTCATCACGAGCGACGTCGCAGTGACCGTGGTCGGGGACGTACCGACGCTGCAGGGCGAGTCGATCTTCGTGGACGGGCCCAACCTGACGCTCAATGGCGACGTGCGCCTCAACGCGAAGCGCCTCGACATCATGGCGTCGAACGGTGTGATCCACGGGATCCAGAAGGTCCTCGTCCCGCCGTCGATCGCCGGCTGAGGTTCCCAACGAAGAGATTCGACGGGCCGCCGAGCCCCAGCCGTCGGCCGGCCGGCAGCACGAATGCGCGGCTCCAGGCCGCTCATTCGGCGCGCCGGGATCCGTGAGCTCAGTGCGGCGGGTTCTCAGGCACGTCGTCGGGTTCGGCGCCGACGGTGAGTCGCAGCGTGGCGACCCGCTTCACGTTCCAGCAGAGAGTCGAACCCTCGGCGACGATCAGTCGAAACGGTCCGCCCAGGCTGTCAGGAAGAGGTTTGCCGTCTAGCTCGAAGGCCAGCCAACCGCCGGCGAGCAGAGTCGGCAAGGGTATGGCCGCTCGGTACCCGCCGCCCTCGCTGATCACCGTGCAGTGGGTGGCCGTGGCGTCGACGTGGGCCCGGTCGAGCACTTCGGCCACACGAACGGCGCGACCTCGGGCGCCATCGGCCACGGCGGACACGTTGGCGACGACCGATGGCAGGGCCGCGAGATCGGATGCGGTCATGGCGGTCGAAGCCCTCACCTCGCCGGTGATACGGAGGACGTCAGCGCTCATGGGCTTGGATCGTATCGGTTCCACCGTCCTGCCGGGCCGTCCGTCACAGAGCCCGGGGAATCGAGTGCTGCCAGTCGGCGAGCAGCGTGCGGAGCGCTGCGACGAATGCGAGCGGCTGATCGAGGATCAGGTGGTGGTGCGCTTCGGGGATGGAGATGACGGGGGCGTTACGTCCCATCAGCTCATACATGTACTCGGCCGTGTCTGGTGGCACTACGACGCTCAGCTCACCTCGCAGCAGCGCCACCCGGCAGCGGACGGAGCGGAGCTGGTCGCGGAGCGGGATGAGGGTGTGGGTGAACACCATGGGGTCGAACTTCCACGTCCATCCCGCCTCCGTCTGTCGCAGGGACCTCCGGGCGACGTGGTCGAGGATGTGGGGCTGGTCGCAGGGCTGCTCCGGTATCAAGCGGAAGTGACGTAGGGCGGAGTCCTCGTCGGGGTAGATGCCCGGCCTGCGGAACGCCCGACCGCTTCTACCCTCCTCGGACTCCGGGTCGGGTCGCCGAACCGGCGAGTCGACGATGACGGCGCCGGCGAGTCTGTCTCCGAATCTCGCGGCGGTCATGATCGTCACCATCCCGCCGAGACTGTGGCCCACCACCACGGGAGGTCCCGGAAAGCGTGCTTCCTCCGTGACGGCGATCACCTCGTCGGCCCACGCCCAGTGCGAGTAGGCGTCGCGGCGGCCGCTGTCCCCGTGGCCGCTGAGATCGAGGGCGACGACATGCCAGCGCGACGTGAAGAAGGGGCCGAGGAATGCCCACCAATGGGCGTGGGCCGCACCGCCGTGAACGAGCACGAGGCCCGGATTGCCGGCGGCTCCCCAGTCGAGGTAGTGCACCGGCGTACCGTCGACGATGACCGATCGATCTTGGTAGGGCGCGGAGAGGGCTCGCTCGAACCACGCCGGTGGCTGCCCCATGGGGGAGCGCCATGTCACGGTCGGGTGCGGTGCGAGCGTCGAGACACGGCGTCACGATAGGTGGCGGACCCCGGAGTCGCCGTTCGCCGCTACCACGATCTTCCGGGTCTGGGGGCTCAAATTAGGAAATGTTTTCGCGACCGAATTGACGCCTCCGTAGGGTTCGTATTAGGTTCGCCACCGGTAGGGATAGAGGGGGGCTGACAACCCCCCCCAAGTGGTAGGGAAAATATCGTGATTAGGTTGGCTTCTACGCGCCGCGTGGGCCTGGTCCACGGCGTGCTCGTAATCCTCTTCTTGGCTCTATTGAGCCTCGTGGCGGTCGCCCCGGCCAATGCCACGATGACGCCTGCCGACTTCGAGGCTTGCCTCCTTGGTCAGATCAATGAGGATCGAGCTGCAGAAGGGGCGGGACCGCTCATCATGGCGATCGATCTGGCTCCGGCGGTCCGTGAGCATTCGCAGGAGATGTCGGAAACAGGCTTCCGGCACACGACCGATGCCGAGCGTGACGCGATCCTTCCGGACAGCGTGACGGTCTCGGCGGAGAACATCGCCTGGTCGTCGATCCCGGATCTTCCGGATTGCACGTCCATCCACGACCTGTTCATGGGTTCGCCGCCGCATGCGGCGAACATCTTGAACCCGTCGATGGTGTTCTTCGCCCCCGGCGTCTTCATCGACGACACGGGCACGTGGGTGACGGAGATCTTCTTCGACGCCACGGCCTACGCCCCGCCGGGCGAGGGCACGTTCTGGGACGACGACGATTCCGTGTTCGAGAGCGACATCGAGAAGCTCGTCAAGGCGGGTATCACCAGCGGTTGCGGCGACGGGATGTTCTGCCCGAATCAGAGCGTGACTCGCGGTCAGATGGCGGCGTTCCTGGTGCGAGCGCTCGGGTTGCCCGCTGCCCCCTCGGCGGGGTTCACGGATACGACGAGCAGCATCTTCAAGACCGACATCGATCGTCTCGCTGCTGCCGGCATCACCAGCGGCTGCGGCGCAGGCAAGTTCTGCCCGAATGACGGTGTGACCCGTGGTCAGATGGCGGCGTTCCTCAACCGGGCGCTGGCGCTGCCGGCTGCGGATTCCGCCGGATTCACCGACACCGTCGGGCATATCTTCCGTCCGGACATCGACCGCCTGGCGGGCGCAGGCATCACGAATGGCTGTGGCCCGACGACGTTCTGCCCGGATCAGAACGTGACCCGGGGTCAGATGGCGGCCTTCCTAGTGAGGGCTTTGGGTCTGTGAAGTAACTCCCCCAACTTCGAGACCCCTCTCACGGTGCCGGCCCTCGGGCCGGCACCGCCGCGTTCGACGAGTGTGCTCAGGCGATCGACGGTGACGCCTCCAAGCACACTCGACGAGCTCACCCCACCTCGTCCGGCATCGTGAACCACCGCAGGTGCTCGAAGTCGGCCGTCACCATCGGGCGCTCGCCGGGGATGCCGGGGCCGGACTTGGCGAGGTCGGCGAGGATGCGCCGCGACTCGGCCAGGTAGTCGCTCAGCTCCTCGTCCGAGTGGAGGTTGCGGTGATCCATGTGGCGATATGTCATGTGTCCGCCGGCATAAGACACGTCGTGCAGGCTGAAGGGAGGCTCGGCGGCGGGCTTGCGGTGCTTCCACAGACCCGTGGCCGGTTCGAAACGGTAGTACGGGAGCAGCCTCCAGCCTTCCTCCGCGACGATGTCGACGGCCTCCAGGATGAAGGCGAAGACCGCTTCGGAGATGAAGTAGTTGAAGTTGACACGTACCCACCCGGGCTTGATGCCCTCGCATCCGCGGGCGATCTCGCGCTCGAACTCGTGGGAGCGGTCGATGTCGATCCCGAGCAGGCGATGACCGTACGGTCCGGCGCACGAGCAGCCTCCCCGGGCCTGGATGCCGAAGAGATCGTTGAGCACGGCGACGACGAAGTTGTGGTGCAAGTAACGCTTCCCGTGGCGTACGACGAACGACACGATCGACAGGCGGTCTGCCTCCCGATTGCCCAGGATCTCGATGTTCGGGTTGCGGGACCACGCCGCGATGGCGCGTTCGATGAACCCCGCCTCGAGCGTGCGGATGGCGTCGACGCCCACGGCCTCCTTGAGCTGGAACACGAGGCCGGCGCGGATCGACCCGGTGATGTTCGGCGTACCGCCCTCCTCGCGGTGCTCGACGTCGTCGAGGTAGCGGTGCTCGAACGGGTTCACGTATGCGACGGTGCCGCCACCGGGCACGGCAGGTACTCGGTTCGTGAACAGCTCCTTGCGAGCGATCAGGACGCCCGGCGTACCCGGACCACCGATGAGCTTGTGAGGCGACAGAAACACCGCGTCCTTGTAGGCGAGGTGTCCGTCGGGGCCGTCGTCGCGTGACGTCATCGTGATGCCGACGTACGGAGCGGCGGCAGCGAAGTCCCAGAAGGACAGGGCGCCGTGGCGGTGGAGCAACACAGAGATCGCCCGCACGTCGCTGATGATGCCGGTGACGTTGGACGCCGCCGAGAAAGAGCCGATCTTGAGGGACCGGTCCGTGTGGGCCTCGAGCTCCTTGTCGAGCTTTTCCAGGTCGATCCGGCCGTCGGCATCTTCCGGGATGGTGACCACGTCCGCGATGGACTCGCGCCAGGGCAGCTCGTTGGAGTGGTGCTCGTATGGTCCGATGAAGACCACGGGGCGCTCAGCCGGCGGGATGTGGGCCGAGAGCTTGTAGCGGTCCTCGAGGTTGGCGGGGATTCTCAGGCCCAGCACGCCGATGAGCCGGTCGATCGCGCCCGTCGAACCGGACCCACAGAACACGACGGCGTGGTCGTTGGTGGCGCCGAGGCAGCGGCGGATGATCTCCCTGGCCTCCTCGCGAAACCGTGTCGTTTGCAGCCCGGTACCCGACGACTCTGTGTGTGTGTTGGCGTACAAGGGGAGGACCGAGCCGCGCATGAAGTCCTCGATGAACGCGAGAGCCCGGCCCGACGCCGTGTAGTCCGCGTAGGTGACCCGGCGCTCGCCGAAGGGCCCGTTCACGACGTCGTTCTCGCCTATCACGGACCGGCGGATCGTCTCGATGAGGGGGTTGTCGCTCACGGCGAACAGCCTACGTGAACCCTGTGTGGTGTCCCCGGTACGCTGCCGCCGTGCTGTTCACCAAGCGTTTCTGGCCGGGGATCGCCGACGGTTCGATCACCCTGACGTTCCGGCGATGGAAGCGCCACCAGGTGGTCGCCGGGCACCGTTACCGCACCGGGGGCGGAATCGTCCACGTGGACGCCGTCGACATCGTGTCCCCAACCGACGTCACAGAGGCCGACGCCGTTGCCGCCGGCTACGAGTCCGCGACCGCGCTTGTTGTGGATCTGCGTCCGTTGCCGGACCTGCCCCTCTATCGCGTGGTGTTTCACGTCGTGACGGATCCCGACCCGCGCGAGGAGCTCGCCGCGTCCTCCGACCTCACGGTGGCGGACGTCGCCGAGATCGATCGCCGGCTCGACCGCCTCGATGCGTCTTCCAGCCACGGCCCGTGGACCCGAGAGGTGTTGCGTGCCATCGCCACCCATCCCGAGGTGCGGGCACCCGACCTCGCTGCCTCGTTTGCGCGGGAGACCCAGCCCTTCAAGCGCGACGTCCGCAAGCTCAAGAACCTGGGTCTCACGCTCAGCTTCCGCATCGGCTACCGGCTCTCACCCCGTGGCGAGGCGTACCTCACGCAGCGTGGTGGTGATGGTGGATGAGCTCGGGCGGTATGTCGGGAACGTAGCGGTGGCGGTAGCGCAGCATGCCCCAGAACCACACGACGCAGACCCCGACGGCGATGGCGGTGACGATGATCGCGGTCGATGAGAACGGCACGAGGATCAGCGTCGTAACCAGCTCGAGTGAGATGAGGGACAGCAGCAACAAGATGATGTTGTCCCGGCTCGCATAGGAGGCGACGAAGGCCCCCAGCGGGGCCCCGAGCACCACGATAGGGATGGCTACGAGCCAGTAGTCGAACGCCACGCCGATGTCTTGCTGAATGAGCCCGTTGATGGCGAAGCCGACGACGGAGTTGATCGCCATGATGATGACGGTCGTCGGGGTGCTCACCTTCTCGTTGATGCCGAGCGCCAGGGTCAGCACGATGAACGTCAGCATGTCGACGCCGGACCCGGTGTTGGCGGCAAACGTGCCTCCGGCGACACCGATGAGGACGAAGGTGAGGCGGCTTCCGCTGCCCCATGTCGGCAGGGCTGCCCGAGGCTCCCAGCGGAGCACCCATCGGGAGATGGCCATGGCCACGCCGAAGACGGTGGCCACGAACGTGAACAGGATCTTGGAGTAGGGACTCCCGACGCTCAGCCAGTACGCACCCAGGAACTGACCGGCCACGCCACCGAGCGACACCCACCCGATCACCCTGGGAAGGATGGGCACCCGGCGCACGAGGATCACGAGGCCCGCCATCGTCATGCCGACCGACTGGATCATGAGGCCGAAGGTCGCCGCCGTCGCCGGCTCGATGCTCAGTACTTTCGTGAAGACGGGAAACGCCACCGCGGCGCCGCCTTCCGCCGTTGCCCCGGCGACGAAGGAGCCGAGCGACATCGTCAAGGAGACGGGCCAATTGGTGCGGAAGAGGTCCCAAGAGCTCGACGTGGTCATGTAGGTGACCCACACTGCGTACACGACGAGGAGAGCCAGCGGGTATGCGTAGCGGCGAAGCCGCTCCCGGCGCCATTCCCTGCGCTCATCCGGCCGCGGGATGGTCGAATCGACCCGCTCGTCCGTCGCCGTCATGTTCCCCCCGATCCATGCCGCCGGCGGCGGCGAGTCCTGCCGGCGACCGCCGACCGGTCGCCATGGGATTGCGCGCAAGAGTATGGGTGAGGGCGGTCCCCTGCGCAATGGGGTGTCGGCCCCAGATTCGCCTGGGGTCAACGCGCCACCAGAACCGCCGCCCGTCTGGCCCGGAGCGAGCGGCGGCCGGTGTCAGCTCTGCATTACGGGCGTCAGCGCGGGCTCGGAGAGGCGCAGGAGCAGTCGAGGTGGCCGGCCTGGTTCGGCCGGGTGTGCAGCCACATCGCAACGACCATCGGGATGAACACCGCGGCGTTGTAGATCAGGTGCAGCTCGGGCCGCGGTAGCCAGAGCTGGAGGATGCTGGTTGGGATCGGAGCCCCGAAGAAGGTGACACCGGCGGCCGCCTGGGCCTGCAGGAGCGAGTGCTCGAGGAGGTGCCATCCCTGGATGGCCAGCGAGACGGTCCACCACGTGCGAGCGGTTCCCTTGAATCCGGGTAGGAGCAGCACGAGGCCGGCGAACATGGCGACGGCAAAGCCGAAGTGCATGTACTCGGACGTGACGAGCACCGGGAACAGGTAGCCGATCCCTCCCAACGCCTCGGGTCGTGGGAGTTCGATCACCCAGATCTGGAACGCCTGGAAGATGTGCTCCATCCAGTGGAGCAGGACGACCGTCAGGTAGATCCACAGGGCACGCTCGTGCCACGTCGTGTTGAGCCGTTTCCCGAGGCCGACCTGCTGCGTTGCCCGAAGGCCGATCGCTGTCATGATGTGGTTTCCCCCCTGTTGTGCGTCTGTGTGAATGCGTCAGGTCGTGGCGGTCACCGGTGCGGTGAGCCCGCGGAGCACGCGATGGCGCCGGCCGAAGAGCCATACTGCGCAGGCTGCCCCGTGGGTCAGCGCAGCGACGACGATGAGCTTCATCCACCAGCTCGACCCAGGTGCGACGTATGCGAAGGCAAGTCGGCCGCCCGCATCGCCGCCGATGACGTCGACCGTGATGTGAGTCGCCCGGTCGGGCGAGGTCGGGATTGCCGCCTCCCAGCGGTCTGCATCGGTGACCGCCGTCGCCTTGACCGTCTGTGCGTCGCCGCCTGACCCGGTGGCGGTCAGCCGGACGCCGGTCACCGTGGTGGCCGGGTCCGTCGGGGACACGCTCACGCTCAATGTCAACAGGCCGTCGGCGGTGGGCGTACCCTCGGTCCAAACCGTGACGTCGTAGCTGCCGGCGGCGCCGGCTGCGACTCGCTGCACGTCGTGTTCATCGCCGTGCGCCAGCGCAGCCGGAGCTGCGACGAGCATGAGCGCCGCCGCCAGCATCCCCCCCCAAATTGCTCGTTGCAGTTTCCCCACGAAGCCAGGGTGCTCGATGGCGGCCCCAACGGCAATCGGGTGTCGAGGCCCCTCGTATGGGGTGTTTCCCTCAATGGGTTTCGCCCTCGGCAGGCCTCGGGCGAGTTCGTGATGTCGGCCTTCGGCCGTGCTTCTCGCGGATCGCAGCGCGCGGGTCGCTGCGATCCGGGTGAGGGGGAAGGCGCGGAGCTTTCCCCCCTCACGCTCCCCCTTCGGGCTAGTCGTCGAGTTCGATGACGCCGATCTTGATGCCGGTGCGGACGAGCTCGACGATGCTGTGGGCGTCGAGCTTGGCCATCAGGTTCGTGCGGTGGCGCTCGACGGTCTTGATGCTGATTCCGAGCTTGCTGCCAATGGCACGGTTGGTGAGTCCTTCTCCGATGAGCCGCAGCACCTGGAGCTCGCGATCGGTCAAGCCGGCGTCGCCTGCGTCATCTTCCGGTCCGTCCGCAGCCTCGGCGAGGATGGTCTCGGAGGCGATGGGGCTCAAGTAGGTGGCCCCGCGGTGCGCAGACCGCACGGCCAGCAGCAGCTCGTCGGCGACGGCACCCTTGAGCACGTAGGCACGGGCCCCCACCCGTACCGCCTCCCTGATCACGGCCGGGTCCGAGTGCATCGAGAGGATCACGATCTCGGTGGACAGGCCGAGCTCCTTGATCCGTGCCGTGGCGGCGATCCCGCCGAGGGACGGCATCGTGACGTCCATGACAAGCACGTCTGGGGCATGCCGGGAGGCGAGCTCCACTGCCTGCTCACCCGTCTCCGCCTCGGCAACGACCTCGATGTCGTCGGCCTGGGCGAACACGGCGCGGATACCCTGGCGGACGAGCTCGTGATCGTCGGCAACGGCGACCCGTATCACGTTGGGGCCTCCCTCGGCAGCACGGCGATCATCTCGGTGCCCTTACCGGGCACGGACGTGACCTCCAGACGGCCCGAGAGCAGCTCGAGCCGCTCCCGCATGCCGACGATCCCCAGCCCGGCGCGCACCGGATCATCCAGGATGTCCGGATCCATGCCCACCCCGTCGTCGGCAACTCGCAGCCGCACGGCGTCTTCATTCACGGTGAGACGAACGTAGGCCCGACGTGCGCCGGCGTGAACCACCACGTTGGTGAGGGCTTCCTGGACGAACCGGTACAAGCACACCTGCGCCTCGTCGCTCAAGGCATCGATGTCTCGGCCGCGATACGTAACCGCGAGGTGGGTTCGCTCACCGGTATCGGCACACAGCTGCGCTAGGCCGCGATCGAGTCCGAGGGCGTCGAGCGCCGGCGGCCGCAGTCCGTGGGCCAGGAGGCGGATGTGCTCCCTCGTCGACTCGACGAGGTCCACGGCGTCGGCCAGGCCGGCGTGCAAGGTGTCCGGCGCCTCGGCCGACAGCAACTGGAGACTGATCTTGAGGGCCACGAGCGCTTGCCCGGCCTCGTCGTGGAGCTCCTGGGCGACCCGGTGGCGCTCCTCCTCCTGGGCGTGGACGAGCCTGCGTGCCAGCTCCGTGATCTGCCGTTCGGCGCTCTTCAGTGCCGTGATGTCATGGGAGTAGACGCGGATGACGTGCTCGCCTCCGGCCGGCGTGTAGCAGACCTTCTGCTCGAAGACGTCGTTGCCCACTGTGACCTGCCGTGAGTCGAACTCGAGGTCGCGCTCGCGGAAAGATGCGACAAAGCGCCCGAGGCCGGCGAGGAGGGGATGAGTCGCTCCGCTCGAGTTCAACTCCGGGTAACGCGTCGCCGCCTCCGGGTTGAGGTACGTCACCCGACCGTCGAGGTCGACCTCGATGACGAGATTCGGGTTCTGCTCGGGAAACGCGGCGAGGCGATCGAGATCCGCCGCCGTGACGCGGTCGCCGACGCGGTCGTGAGAGAAGGCCCCCAAAGCTCCGTCAGCTTGCTCGCGGCCCGCGACGGTGTCAACGGACCGGGAGAGGAACCCGGGCGTCACTCCCATCGGAACAGGGCACCGACGAGGGCCAGCGACACGAGGAGGATCCCCATCGTGACGAGCCACGAGCTGCCCGGGTCGAGATCGAGCCAGCCATCCTGCAGCACGCGCACCGCGTGCCACAGGGGCGTGGCGTCCTGAATCCGCTGCAGGGTGTCTCCCAGCACCTCACGGGGCGGTCCCGCCCCGCCCAGGAACAGCAGCACGAACCACAGCAGGATGCCCATTGCCTGGGCGGCCCGGGCGCCCGGCAGCGCCGCGCCGAGCAGGACACCGAGCGACGCGAAGGCGGCGGCCATGGTCACGAAGCCGAGCGCCACGAGCCACGGTGCTCGCGGAGCTGCGAAGTCGTACAACGGCGCTGCGGCGAGCACCACGACGACAGCGCCAACGGCGGACAAGACGATCGTGACGAAGACCTCGGCGCCGAGGACGGTCCACGCCGAGACCCCGGAGGCCCGGAAGCGGCGAAGCACTCCGCGGTCTCGGTACGCGGCGACGTGGGTGGGGAGGCTGATCAGGCCGAAGGATGCGACGACGAGGGCCACATACGCGGGGATGTAGTAATCCATCGGCCCCACGCCTCGGTAGACGTCGATGCTCGCCTCGTTGCCGAAGACGCTTCCCAACACGTACAGCAGCACGACAGGGAGCGCCAGGGCGAACACGACCGTGATCGGCTCACGGACGAAGAGCTTGAGCTCCACCCAGGCGAGCTTTGCAACCGCGAGTCGTGTCATGGGCCGGTGAGCCTCATGTACACGTCATCGAGGGTTCCCTGCCTGACACGGAGGTCGTCCGGTGTTGCGTCCCGACGCACCAGTTCGGCGCACACGAGGACGAGCGAGCGCGCATCGCCGTGGACCTCGACGGCGGGGCCGGTGCGTGCCACCGATGTCACTCCCGGGACGGCCGCGATCCACTCGATGTCTCCGTCCGGGCCGGTGAAGGTGAATGAGACGCCGCCGGCGTGGCTCGCCACTAGTCCCGGCGGCGTGTCCACGTCGACGATCGTGCGGTCCCTGAACACGGCGACCCGGTCGCACAACGTCTCCGCTTCGTCCATGAAGTGTGTGACGAGCACGACCGTCGTGCCCTCGCCCCGGATCTCGCGGATCAGATCCCAGGCGATGCGGCGAGCGGCCGGATCGAGGCCCGTGGTCATTTCGTCCAGAAACACGATCTCGGGTCTCGTCAGCAGGGCGAGGGCGACGAACAAGCGCTGCCGCTGGCCGCCGGAGAGGTCGCCGAACTGGGCCTTCGACTTGCCGGCGAGTCCCCACCGCGCGAGATGGTCGCCCGGATCCACCTGGGAGGCGCCAAAGGAGCCGAAGAGATCGATTGCCTCCGAGACTCGCAACCGGTCGGGCAGCGCCGAGTCTTGGAGCTGGGACCCGATGCGCCCGCGCAGTTCCTGCGGGCGATGGCGCGGATCCACGCCGAGAACGGAAACCTCACCGTCGTCGGGATTCCGGAGACCCTGGAGACACTCGACCGTCGTCGTCTTGCCGGCGCCGTTGGGACCGATGATCCCGAAGATCTCACCCCGGGCGACATCGAAGCTCACGCCGTCGACCGCCACCACGGACCCGTACCTCTTGCGCAGACCGTGAACGCTGATCGCCGGATCAGCGGCCGCCGTCAACGCTTGGCTGCCTGCGCAACCGCCAACGCCTGGCGTGCCCAGTCGAGAAGCCGTCCGTCGTCGTCGATCACGTCGCCGGGAACCGACCAGTACGGCATCCTGGCGTGCCTCGCGCTGCCCGCAGCCTCGAACGCATCCGCACCCGAGTCGCCGGCCCGCAAGAAGGCACCGCCTGCGGAATCGACGAGGGCGAACATGACGCCGTCGGCAAACACGCCGAATCCGCCGAACATCTTGTTGGAGGTGACATCGCCGAGCGGTGCCAGCTCGTCGACCAGCCGTTCTGCCATCGCCGCACCCGCTTGCGTCTGGCGTGCACCCTTCTCACCCATGCCGTTCCTCTCGTCGCTGGCACATCGACGTGCGAAGCGTGGCAGATTGGACGCTACGCCGCAGGCCGGCAGACCTTGCAGGCTCGGTAGCCCTTGGCGGTGGCGTCGCTCGCCGAGCGGAACTCGACCTTGTGCCGCTCGGTGATGCGAGCGCCCGCACGGCAACTCGGGTGGCAGAAGATCTGGGTGGTGTCGCTGCCGATGTACCTGACGCCGCGCTCGGCGAGCGCCTCCGCGGCGTCGGTGTCGAGGCCCTCGGCTTCGAGGAGGCGTCGCTTGATGGCTTGACCGTACGCGTACTGACCGAGGTGTCCGTCGCTGCGGCTCACCCGATGGCAGGGGATGAGGATGGGGATCGGGTTCTTGTTCAGCGCCGATCCGACTGCTCGGACCGCTCCCGGTTTGCCGATCTCCCGAGCGACCCAGCCGTAGGGCCGGATCTCGCCGGGGGGGATCTCCGCCGTCTTGCGGAGGACGGCCCGCTGGAACTCCGACAGTGATGACAGGTCGACGGGAAGGGCTCCGAGCTTCCCGGTCGTGATCGCCTTCTCCACCCTCGTCGCCAGGCGCGCTGGGAGCTCCTCCACCTCGACGACGGGCCTCCCGTCGTACTCACCCCAGCGGTCCGCCGGGACACAGGCGATCACACCGGTGTCTCCGAAGACGATGTGCAACGGCCCGATCGGGCCGGGAACCATGGTCATGCGATCGGCAACTCCCGTGGCCAGCAGGATTCGGTCTTCGAGACCTTCGGGGGGGTCCTTTGCGAGGTAGGACAGCGCCATTTCCACGTCCCGCTCCGTGATGTCTCTCCTCATGCTGCAGCTCCTTCTTCCACCAAGATCGTGCGGAGCCGGGCGATGCCCCGCGACACGTCCGACTTGACCGTGCCCTCGGGTCGGCCGACGGCATCGGCGATCTCCCGGTAGCTCAACCCGACGACGTGGCGCAGCACGACGGCGACCCGTGCCGCCTCCGGAAGGGCGTGGAGACGGCCCCGCCAGGCGTCATCGACACGATCGAGCGCATCGTCTTCGGTCGACTCGGGGGCGACGTGCTCGTCGTCGGACACGAGCGGCATCACGGCCGGCCGTCGCGAGCGGGTGCGAGCGTGGTTCCGGCACAGGTTGAGGGCGATCGTCCACATCCAACCCTGAAGCCGTAGGTCCCGCGTCTGGTGCGCGGGGTAGCGATCGAGCGCCCGGTAGGCACGCAGGAAGGTCTCCTGGGTGACCTCCTCGGCATCGTGCCGGTTGCCCGTCAATCGCAACGCACCCGAGAAGATCGGTGTCGTCAGCAGGCGGACCAGGTCGGGAAAGGCGGCGTCGCGATCGGCGGCGAGCCGGGCCGCCAGGTCGGCGTACGGATCCTGGGTCACGCTCAAGCCAGCTCGGCTCCTCGTCTCGTCCACGCAGCGAAGAACCCCGCAGGGTGTCCGCCGGTTGCACTCACTCGGCCAGCGTGAACTGCCGCAGCAGGTCGAGACCCACCGGACCCACCTCGAGGAGGCGTGCGTGGAACTCCTTGAGGTCGAAACCGTTGTTCGCCCGCTCGGTCTCGCGGAGGCGGAGGATCTCGCGCTCCCCGAGCTTGTAGGCGATTGCCTGCGCAGGCCAGCCCAGGTAGCGGTTGATCTCGGACTCCGCGTAGGGGCGGTCCAGCGTGGCATATTCCTCCAGCATCTCGACAGCCGTCTCGAAGCTCCAGCTCTCGCCGGGGTGGAAGGGCTGGCCGCCGGGGATGGGCAGCTCGAGGTGGCTCCCGATGTCGATGACGACGCGGCACGCCCGGTGGATCTGCGAGGCGAGATAGCCGAACACGTAGTCCGGCTCGTCGAGGTAGCCGAGCTCGTCCATCAGCCGTTCGGCGTAGAGCGCCCATCCCTCACCGCTCCCCGGCATCCACACCCAGAGGCGGTGGAGCCGGCTCAGGCGCTCGGACAGCGACACCTGGATACCCACCTGGAGATGGTGGCCGGGGAAGCCTTCGTGGTACGCGGTCGTGACGTCCTCGTACAGCGGTCGCGGCTCGTCCCGCAAGATCGACCACCACACCGAACCGGCGCGGGTGAAGTCCTCGCTCGGACCCACGTAGTAGGCCCCGAGTGATCCGCCGGGAGGCGCCAGCTTCACGTCACAGCGCCGGATCGGGTCGGGTACGTCGAAGTGGGTGCCGGCGAGCCGGTCGAGAGCCTCGTCGAGCCGGGCGGCAAGGAATGTCACGAGCTCGTCGCTGGTCGCCGCAGAGCGGGTGGGGTCCGTCTTGAGCAGGTGGAGCGCCCCGGCGATGCCCTCGCCCGGAGCGATCTGCTCGGCCACGTCGTTCATTCGTGCTCGTATCGCCTCGACCTCCTCCCACCCCCAGGCATAGGCCTCATGAGGGTCGATGTCGGTGCCGAGCATCTGGCGCACCTCTCGCCGGTACCGCTCCTCGCCGGCGGCGTCGCGCTCCGGCGCATCGGGGGCGTAGATCGTGCGGAGGTAGGAAGCGAGGTCGCCGTAGGCCGCACGAGCGGTTGCGATCCCGCGATCGATGCGCTCCCGGAGCGCGTCATCCTGGATTCCCGACTCCGCCAGCTCGGTCTGCAGGGCCTCGAAGGCCGATGCGTCCGACGCCTGCACCGCGGCCTGGCGGGCGGCCTCGGTCACCTGGCGCACCGGAACCGCGAGGCTGCGACCCCGACCCTCGTCGAGCGCTGCCGTGAAGCCCGCAAAGAGCTCGGGCAGGAGCTCCATCCGCGTCGCCACGTTGGCCCAGGCCTCCACGGTGTCCTTCTTCATGTGGTCGAACGCCTCGCGGATGTTCTGCACGGGCGACGAGATCGAGTTGAGATTGCGGAGGTGATTCTGGTTGTCGTAGCCGGCCCGCAGGCGTTGGATCTCGTCGTGCGCCACGGCGATGGCGAGGTCCTCCCATTTGTTGGTGGGCTCGGGCATCTCGACGATGTGGCGGTCCATGCGCTCGAGCGCCGCCACGGTGCGCTCGGCCCCGGCGGGCGACAGGTCGGGCCACTTGTCGTCGAAACCGGTGACACCCAGATACGTGGCGTCGTCGGGGAAGAGGCCACACAGCTCATCGACGAGTTCGCTGCTGAGGGCGTAGACGGGGTGGGACTGCTCGAAGCTCATGAGGTGGGCACCTCCCGGGGGCCGATTGGAGGCTACACGCCTCATGACCCACGGGTCGGCCCTCGGACGCCGCCGCAGAACCGTTCTCGACGCTCCGTCCGTCATTCACGTCGAATACGTGGACGCACTCGTCGTTTACGGGGTAGAGTCGGGATCCAAGGGAGAAGGTGAGGGGGGCTCACAAATGGGGCGAAGCACGTGGGGACGAACTCTGGCCGCGCTTGCGATGGTGGCCGGCGTCCTGTCGGCGGTACCGCAGGGACTGGCGGCGCAACCGGAATCTGAGCCGGTCGAGGCCTGGGTCCATCGGGAGATCTACACCAGCGAGTTCGGTGTCGCGCGCCCTGTCGGGCTGACGGTCGATGCCGCGGCGGGTGTCTTCTACGTCATGGACGACGACCGCCGGACGCTCGTGGGGATCACACCGTTCGAGGACCTGACCGGTGAGATCGCGGTCCCGGATGCGGCCGATCCCCTCAACGTCACCCTCGACGCCGCCTCGCGGCGCGTGCTCTCCTTCGGCGAAGGTGCGCTCAAGGCGCGCAACGTCGGTGCGGCCACCTCGTCCGTGGTGGCGCGGCCGGGGATCGACAGCGCACGAGGCATCACGGCCGATGCCGAAACGGGCGACGTCTTCGTACTCGATGCGACGCGGCCTCGCATCTTCAGGATCGGCGACGCCGGCGTCGAAGCCCGCATCACGATTCGTGAGCTGGCGGATCGCGAGCTCCGCGGCGTGGCGTACAACCCGCAAAACGACCTCCTCTACGTGGCCAGCCCGACGGAGCAGGCCCTCTACGAGATCGACCAGTCCGGCTCCGTCCTCACCACCTTCGATCTGTCTGCCGCCGAGCTGGTCGATCCCCAGGCCATCACGTTCGTGCCGACGACGGACAACACCGACGACCCCAACGAGATGAGCCTGCTCGTTGCCGACATCGACGGCCGCATCGTCGAGATGTCGCTCACGGAACAGGTGCAGGCGGTAGCCGCGGCGGACACCGCCATCCTCGTGTCGACGACCCTGCTCTCGAATCTGAACCCGCCAAGCCCCGATTCGGCCGGCATCACATACCTCTCCAACCGAGATCGCCTCCTCGTCAGCGACTCGGAAGTCAACGAGATGTCGATCTTCCAAGGCGTGAACCTGTGGGAGCTGGAGCGCAACGGCACACAGCGCACCACGGGCGTCACCGAGCCGTGGTCGAACGAGCCGACCGGGGCGTCGTGGAACGAGAACAACAACCACTTGTACGTCTCGGACGACACGGGAACCCGAGGGGTCTACGACGTCGATCCCGGCGGCGACGGCTTCTACGGCACGGGCGATGACAGCGTCACGCAGTTCGACCTGGGCGCTTTCGGAGCCAGCGATCCCGAGGGCGTGGCCTACGACCCGCTGACCGGCGACATCTTCATCATCGTCGGCGCCGCCAGGGAGGTCTACCAGGTGGATCCCGGGCCGGACGGGCTCTTCAACAACATCGGTGACACGATCGTCAACAACTTCGACGTTCGCACGTACGGCGCCAACGACCCGGAGGGCATCGCCTACAACCCGTTCGCTAACACGCTGCTCGTCCTCGACCACTCGAGCCAGATGGTGTACGAGGTCGACAAGGCCGGTGCGCTTATCCGCACCATCGACATCTCCGCGGCCAACGGTGACAAGGAGGCCGGCATCGTGCTCGCCCCGGCGAGCAACGGCTCCAGCGGGTGGAACATGTACATCGTCGACCGCGGGGTCGACAACGGCGCAGACCCCAACGAGAACGATGGTCGGCTCTTCGAGCTGATGGTCGACTTCGGTCCGCCTCCGGGCGATCCGCCGGTGGCGTTGGACGACTCGGCGACCACGCCCGAAGACGTGCCCGTCATCGTGAACGTCGTGGACAACGACACCGATCCCGACGGCAACCTGGATCCGAACTCGGCGGCTCCCAACTCCTCCCCGGCGAACGGTACGGCCGTTGGAAACGGTAACGGCACGATCACGTACACGCCGGATCCGAACTTCGCCGGCTCGGACAGCTTCACGTACCAGGTCTGCGACCTGACGTTCCTGTGCAGCTCGGCGACGGTCTCGATCACGGTGACCCAGGGGGACGACGATCCGCCGGTGGCCGTGGACGACACCGCGTCGACGCCGGCCGACACTCCGGTCGTGATCGACGTGGTCGCGAACGACTCGGATCCCGATGGCAACCTCAACCCGAGCTCGGCGGCCCCGACGGCGCAGCCGGCAAACGGTTCGGCCACGGGGAACAACAACGGCACCATCACCTACACGCCGAATCCCAGCTTCGCCGGGCAGGACAGCTTCACGTACCAGGTGTGTGACCTGACCGCCCTGTGCGCGACCGCCCAGGTGTCGGTCACGGTGGGCGCAAGCGGGCTCGTGTACTACGTGTCGTTCAGCTCGACCACCTCGGTGCCTGGGATCTCGGGTTCGGTGCGGGATGAGGACATCGTCACCTACGACGCCGCAGATGACGTGTGGGCGATGTACTTCGATGCGTCGGACGTCGGGCTGACGTCGAGCGATCTCGATGCGTTCCACGTCAGGGCGAATGGGACCGTGCTCATGTCGTTCAGCTCCGACGGCACCGTCATCCCGGGGATGACCGGCGGACCGGAAGGCGAGCTCGTCGACGAGTCCGACGTGTTCCTGTTCACGCCGACGTCGGTCGGGGACACCACGGCAGGGACGTTCACGTTCTACTTCGATGGCAGTGACGTCGACTTGACCTCCAGCGGCGAAGACGTCGACGGCCTTCACGAGTTCGCCGACGGGTCCCTGGGGATCTCGACGACGGGCAACGTGACCGTCGGTGTCCTTCCATCGGGTGGCGACGAAGACGTCCACCGGTTCACCGGGACGTTCGGTGCCGCAACATCGGGCACGTGGTCGCTCGATTTCGACGGCAGCGACGTGGGGTTGACCGCCAGCGGTGACGATCTGGACGGTGTGGCGTTCGACAACGACACGGACATGGTGTTCTCGACATCGGGCACCTATTCGGCTGCGGGCGGATCCGGCGACAACGAGGATGTCAGTCGCTTCGTCGGTACGTTCGGCGGTGCGACGTCTGGCACGGCGTCGCTGGAGCAGGACCTGTCGGCACTCGGCATCGACCCGGCGGCGGACGTGGACGCCGTGAGCCTGGCAGGCACCGTCGTCGACCCGCCGTCCGGCGACCCGCCGGTGGCGGTGGACGACTCGGCGACGACGATCGAGGACCAGTTCGTGACCGTCGACGTGGCGAGCAACGACTCGGATCCGGACGGCAACCTCGACCCGACCACGGCGGCGCCGACGTCGCTACCGGCGAGTGGCTCGGCGGTTGGGAACGGTGACGGGACGATCACGTACACGCCGAATCCCAACTTCGCAGGTTCGGACAGCTTCACATACCAGATCTGTGATCTCACCGGGCTGTGCTCGTTCGCCAACGTGTCGATCACCGTGACTCCGGGCGACGACGATCCACCCGTTGCGGTCGATGACACGGCGTCGACGCCTGCCGAGACTGCGGTGACGATCGACGTCGTCGCCAACGATTCCGACCCGGACGACAATCTCGATCCAACCTCGGCTGCACCCACGTCGATCCCGTCGGACGGCTCGGCGGTGGGCAACGGCGACGGCACGATCACGTACACGCCCGATACCGGGTTCTCCGGGTCGGACGGCTTCTCGTACGAGGTATGTGACCTCACGGGCTTGTGCGCATCGGCTCAGGTCACCGTCGTCGTGGCCGGAGCCGGCGGGTCGGTGTACTACATGTCGTTCGCGTCGACGACCCCAGTGCCGGGTATCGCCTCTTCGGTGCGGGACGAGGACATCGTCTCGTTCGACCCGGCAACCGGCACGTGGGCGATGTTCTTCGATGCCTCCGACGTCGGGCTGACGTCGAGCGACCTCGACGCCTTCTACGTGAGGCCGAGCGGCTCGGTGCTGATGTCGTTCAGCTCCGACGGCACCGTCATCCCGGGGATGACTGGCGGTCCGAACGGTGAGCTCGTCGACGAGTCGGACGTGTTCCTGTTCACGCCGACGTCGGTTGGCGACACGACGGCGGGCTCCTTCTCGTTCTACTTCGACGGCGACGACGTCGATCTGAGCACGAATGGTGAAGACGTCGACGGGCTCCACGAGTTCGCCGACGGCTCGCTCGCCATCTCGACATCGGGTAGCAACTCGGTCGGAGGCCTGCCCTCAGGCGGCGACGAGGACGTGTACCGCTTCACCGGGACGTTCGGCTCGGTGACGGCGGGTACGTGGGCGTTGTATTTCGACGGCAGCGAGGTCGGGTTCACGGCGAGTGCCGCAGACATCAACGCGATCACGTTCGACGCCGAAACCGACATGCTGTTCTCCACCGCAGGCACGTTCACGGCCGCCGGCACCTCCGGCGACGACGAGGACATCAGCCGTTTCGCGGGGACGTTCGGCGAGACGACGTCGGGCACCGCGTCGCTCGAGCTCGACCTGTCGGCGCTCGGTATCCCGACGACGGCCGACGTGGACGCACTCTCGTTCGGGGCGGCGATCAACCTGGGCCCGTGATGGGCCCGGTTGATGCGTCGTAAGCTGCGTTCCGCCGCGGCACTTCGCGGTTGATGAACGGCGAGCCGGGGCGGCACGAGGGGAGCGACATGTGAGACAGGGCCTGGAGCGGTCGTGGGTCCGCATCCTCGACTCGACTGCGTGGCGGAGGGCGCTGCGGTCGAGTGCGGTCAGGGATGTGCGAGACACCGCGATCTTCGAAGCCGCCGATCTCGCACGGCGCCGGCTGCTGAGCCGGTTCCATGCGAGGCGGGAGCGCGAGCGCTACGACGGCGTCCGGACACTGTGCCTCCAGATCGGCCACACCAAGAGTGGAGGCAGCCTGGTCGGGGCGATGCTCGACGCCCACCCCAATGCCGTGTTCGCCGACGAGGTCGACGTCCTCGCGTACCTGTCGCACGGGTTCACACCGCGCCAGATCTTCCATCTGCTGGAGAAAGGCGCCCGGCGCGAGGCGATGAAGGGCAGGGTCACCGCACGCCGGCTGGAGCCGTATTCGCTCGCCGTACCGAACCAGTGGCAAGGCCGGTCAAAGGCGCTGCGGGTCATGGGCGACAGTCGGGCGGGCATCGCGACTCAGCGTCTGGGGGCGCGCCCGTCGCTGATCGATGAGCTGCAGGAGCAGCTCGGCGACGTCGAGCTGCGCTTCCTGCACGTGGTTCGCAATCCCTTCGATCCGATGAGCGCCATGATGATCCGTGGCAAGCGCACCGCAGAGGGGGCGATGGAGCGGTACTTCGCCAACTGCGCCATCCTCGCCGACCTTCACGACAGGCTCCCCGTGGGGATGGTCCACGTGGTGCGCTACGAGGACGTCGTCGCCGAGCCGCGCCGTGAGGTGGGGCGCGCCTGCGAATTCCTCGGCCTGGAGACGAATGAGCGATACCTGGAGGACTGCGCATCGATC
>JBFINP010000050.1:0-22879 GCA_041611095.1 Acidimicrobiia bacterium
ACTCCCATCTCAATAACTGCGCATTCTGTCGAGGAGTGAAGTTTGCATGATCTTTGCATCGTATCAGCTTGCAAGTCCGAGGTTCCTTGCCAATCTGGCGTCGTCGGCGACAAGGAGCCACCCCCAATGCCTCAAGGATTCGAGATCACCGGTGCCATGGCGCCTCGCTTCGACGAGGTGCTGACGGAGGAGGCGGTGTCCTTCTTGGCCGACCTCCATCGCACCTTCGACGCCCGGCGCCGCAGCCTTCTCGAGGCGCGGCGAGAGCGGCAGCTGCGCATCGACAACGACGAGTTGCCGGACTTCTTGCCCGAGACGGCGGCCATCCGGGCCGGCGACTGGAAGGTGGCGCCGCCACCGGAGGACTTCCAGGACCGGCGGGTCGAGATCACCGGCCCCACCGACCGCAAGATGGTCATCAACGCCCTCAACTCCGGGGCCAAGGTGTTCATGGCGGATTTCGAGGACGCCAACTCCCCCACCTGGTTCAACATGATCGACGGCCAGCTGAACCTCATCGACGCGGTACGCCGCAAGATCGAGTTCACGAGCCCCGAGGGGAAGCACTACCGCCTCGAGGAAGAGACCGCCACGCTCCTCGTCCGGCCCCGAGGCTGGCACCTCGTGGAGCGCCACATCCTGGTCGACGGCACCCCGATGTCCGGGTCCCTCGTCGACTTCGGTCTGTACTTCTTCCACAACGCCGCCGAGTTGCTGGCCCGCGGCACCGGTCCCTACTTCTACGTCCCGAAATTGGAGAGCCATCTCGAGGCGCGGCTGTGGAACGACGTGTTCATCCACGCCCAGCAGGCGCTTGGCATTCCCCACGGATCCATCCGCGCCACGGTGCTCATCGAGACGATCCTGGCCGCATTCGAGGTGGACGAGATCCTGTACGAGCTGCGCGACCATTCGGGTGGGCTCAACGCCGGCCGCTGGGACTACATCTTCTCGATCATCAAGAAGTTCCGAAACCACCCCGACAAGCTGCTCCCGGACCGCGCCCAGATCACGATGACGGTGCCGATGATGAAGGCCTACACCGACCTGCTCATCCAGACCTGTCACAAGCGGGGCGCCTTCGCAATGGGCGGTATGGCGGCCTTCATCCCGAGCCGCGACGAGGAGGTCAACCGCCTCGCCTTCGCCAAGGTCCGTGAGGACAAGTTGCGGGAGTCACGCGACGGTCACGACGGGACATGGGTGGCCCATCCCGGGCTCGTGCCGCTGGCGAAGGAAGTCTTCGGCGAGGTCCTCGGCGATCGGCCGAATCAGATCGACAAGCAGCGTCCCGACGTCGCCGTGACCGCCGCCGACCTCCTCAACACCGACGTCCCCGGGGGGCAGGTGACCGAGGCCGGCGTGCGGACCAACGTCGACGTCGCCATCCAGTACATCGCCTCGTGGCTACGAGGCAACGGCGCCGCGGCGATCTACAACCTGATGGAGGACGCCGCCACGGCCGAGATCAGCCGCTCCCAGATCTGGCAATGGGTGACCAACGGCGCCACGCTGCCCGACGGCACGAAGGTGGGCCCCGACTTCGTCCGGCACATCGCCGAGCAAGAGCTGGGCCGGATGCGCGAGGAGTTCGGCGAGGAGATATTCGACGAGGGTCGCTTCGCCGAGGCGGGCCGTCTCTTCGAAGAGGTCGCCCTCTCCCCCGACTTCCCGGAGTTCCTGACCCTGCCCGCCTACGAGCACCTCCACTGAGTCCCACAACCACCGATGACCCAGCCGATGACCCAGCATCACGCACGCCAGGAGGCGACATGAACCGACAAGACCGGATCGATCAGCTCCAACGGGAGTGGGACTCCAGCCCCCGCTGGGAAGGACTGACGCGGGAGCACACCGCAGACGACGTCGTGCGGCTCCAGGGATCGTTCACGGTGGAGCACACACTGGCTCGCCGGGGTGCCGAACGGCTGTGGGATCTGCTCCACACCGAGGACTACGTCCACGCACTCGGTGCGATCAGCGGGGGCCAGGCGGTCCAGATGGCCAAGGCCGGTCTCAAGGCGATCTACCTGTCGGGATGGCAGGTCGCCGGTGACGCCAACGCAGCCGGCCAGGTCTACCCCGATCAGTCGCTCTACCCGGTGAACTCCGGTCCCGAACTGGTGCGGAGGATCAACAACGCCCTGATGCGGTACGACGAGATCGAGTGGGGCGAGGGCGACGAAGACGTCGATGCGATGCTGCCGATCGTCGCCGACGCCGAAGCCGGGTTTGGTGGTGCCCTCAACGTATACGAGCTGACGAAGGCCTACATCGCCGCAGGCGCCGCCGCCGTGCACCTCGAAGATCAGTTGGCATCGGAGAAGAAGTGCGGCCACATGGGCGGGAAGGTGCTGGTGCCGACCAGTCAGCACATCCGCACGCTCAAGGCGGCCCGGCTGGCCGCCGACGTGTCCGGCGTTCCGACGCTGGTCGTGGCCCGCACCGACTCCCTGGCGGCGACGTTGCTGACCAGCGACGTCGACGAGCGCGACGCCCAATTCACGACCGGCGAGCGCTCCGCCGAGGGCTTCTTCTACGTCCAGAACGGGATGGACACGGCAATCGCCCGCGGCCTGGCGTACGCCCCGTACAGCGACTTGATCTGGTGTGAGACCTCGAAGCCCGATCTTGCCGAGGCGGCCCGATTCGCCGAGGCCATCCACGCCGAGCACCCGGGCAAGCTCCTGGCCTACAACTGCTCACCCTCGTTCAACTGGAAGGCGCACCTCGACGACGCCACCATCGCCAGCTTCCAGAAGGAACTCGGGGCGATGGGCTACCGGTTCCAGTTCATCACGCTGGCCGGGTTCCACGCCCTCAACGCTTCGATGTTCGAGCTGGCGAAGGGGTACGCCTCGGAGGGCATGACCGCCTACGTCCGACTCCAGGAGGGCGAGTTCGGCATGGAGGACCAGGGCTACACGGCCACTCGGCACCAGCGCGAGGTGGGCGCCGGCTACTTCGACGACGTTGCCACGATCGTCTCCGGGGGAACGGCGAGCACCCTCGCCCTCGAAGGCAGTACAGAGCAGGAGCAGTTCTAACTGTGAGTTCGGGTGGTGATGCGTACGCCTCACCACCCGAGCTGCGCCTCGCCCATGGGGTTCGGCTCCGACCCTGATGAAGCGGCCTGACGGCCGCCAACCATGCGGGACGTGACGGCAAAGCCGCCCCTACCCCGAACGAGGTGCCCGGCGGAGCTCGCCCCCTCGTGCTCCCTCGCGAAGAACCATCCTTGAGCAGGGATCGCAAAGCGGAAGCGATGCGAGGGGAGTCAGGCGGGCGCAGCGAGCCGCACCGCCATTCAGACCTCGACGCCGAGCTCCTCGAGCAGGGCGCGCACGCGGCGTTCGATGTCGTCGCGGACGGGGCGGACCGCCTCGACCGGCTTTCCCGCCGGATCATCGAGCTCCCAATCGACGTAGCGCTTCCCCGGATAGACCGGGCAGGTGTCTCCGCACCCCATCGTGACCACGACGTCCGCTGCCCGCACCTCGTCGTCGGTCCAGCGGTGCGGTTGCCGGCCGGCGATGTCCACTCCCACCTCCTCCATCGCCGCCACCGCAGCGGGATTGACGTGATCTGCGGGTTCGGAGCCACCCGAGAGCACGGCGACGCGACCACCGCCGAGGTGCCGGGCAAAGCCGGCTGCCATCTGTGATCTGCCGGCGTTGTGAACGCAGAGGAAGAGGATGCTGGGAACGGGTGATGGGGCTGTCATGGCGTTGAGGATATCGCTCACCGTGTCGGCATCATCTCGACCTCGACCGCCTCGGCCATGTCCGGGCGGCCGTGGACCCGGAACCACGCGCCGTACCGCTGCGACGCACCGTAGGCCGTGGCGCCGTGGAGGAACACGCTGGCGAGCACGGTCCAGGTCACGACGAGGAGTATCTCGTCCCCCATCGGCAGCTCCGCCTCTTCGAGGATGAACAGCCCGAACAGGATCGACGCCAGGCCGCGCGGTCCGAACCAACCCATGTAGCCGATGGTCGGACGCTTGAGCCCGAACCCGATCAGGCTCAGGGAGACGGGGACCATCCGCACCAGGGTCAGGCTCAGGACGGCATACAGCGCGATCTGCCACGTGAGCTCTGAGAGCGCAGGTCCCGCCAGCGCGGAGCCGAAGAAGAGGAACGTCAGCAGGGCGAGCAATTGCCCCTCGTCTTCGGCGAAGTCATAGGCTCCCTCGCACTCCTCGCGGGCAGCCTCTCCAAAGGCCAGGCCCGCGACGAAGGCTGCGACGAACCCGTTGCCGTTCACGAGCCCGGCCAGAGCGAACGCACCGACACCGATCGCAAGGGTCGCCAGCTGGCGGAACGCGCCGTCGATCCAGCCCAGCCTGGCGAACACCCGCATCAGCTTGCCCCCGACTAAGCCCGTGAGGCCCCCGACGACGACACCGAAGCCGATCTGCGCAGCGGCGAAGCCGACCCAGTATCCCGGAGTGCGCAAGTCGCCCTCCACCGCGGCGAGGGCCAGGAGCACCGTGATGATCGGCAACATCAATCCGTCGTTGAGCCCGCTCTCGACGTTGAGCGCCTGACGCACCCGGACCGGGACGACCGGGCTGGTCACCACCGCCTGGCCGAGTGCAGCGTCCGTCGGTGTCAACACTGCGGCGAGCAACGCCGCCTCGGCGATACCGATGCCGGAGAACAGCCAAGCTCCCACCGCCGTACCGGCAACGATCGTCAGTGGTAGCCCAACACCCAGCAGCCGTCCCGGCAGATCGGCCTGCACCCGCAGACCGCTCAAGTCGATGCGGATAGCGTCGGTGAAGAGGACGAGGATCAGCGTGGCTTCGGCCAGCACACGGACGGCCCCCTCCCCCATTCCAAGGTCGAGGATCCCAAGGCCCTCGCCGCTGGCGACGATGCCGGCGGCGACGAACACCATGGGACCGGTGACGACCGTGGTCTGAAGGCGACGCGAGATCAGGGCGTACGCCAGGACGAAGACGGCGACGAACGCAAGCGCTACCTCGTCCAATCGCGTTCCTCCTCCCGGAGCTCTCGTGCAGGCTATACGCCGGGACCGAGGCGGCGAACCACGAGTAGGTTCCGACCACCACGAACAAGGAGGCGCCGTGACCCTCACCGCCAAGATGGAGGAGCTCGATCAGCAGACCCGGTGGGACTTCTCCGACCTGAAGGCCATCTTCATCAACTGCACGCTGAAGAAGTCGCCGGAGCAGTCACACACCCGAGGGCTCATGGACCTGTCCATGGCGATCATGGAATCCCAGGGCGTTGCGACCGAGCACATCCGCGCCATCGATCACGACATCGCCTCGGGCGTGTGGCCGGACATGACGGAGCATGGATGGGAGCGCGATGACTGGCCGGCGATCTACGAGAAGGTGCGGGCCGCCGACATCCTTGTGCTCGGGTCCCCGATCTGGCTCGGCGAGAAGTCGTCCGAGTGCACCAAGGTCATCGAGCGCCTGTACGGCAACTCGCACGATCTCAACGAGCATGGCCAGTACGTGTACTACGGGAAGGTCGGAGGCTGCCTCATCACGGGGAATGAGGACGGCGTCAAGCATTGTGCGATGAACATCCTGTACTCGCTCCAGCACCTCGGGTACGTCATCCCACCTCAGGCCGACGCCGGCTGGATCGGCGAGGCCGGTCCCGGGCCGTCCTATCTCGACCCGGACTCGGGTGGACCCGAGAACGACTTCACGAACCGCAACACGACGTTCATGACGTGGAACCTGCTGCACTTGGCCCGGATGATCAAGGATCGCGACGGGATCCCGGCCCACGGGAACCAGCGATCGCTCTGGGATGCGGGCTGTCGCTTCGACTTCCCCAACCCGGACTACCGATGAGACGCGGAAACGGGGTCCCGAAGGACCCCGTACCGCCTGCCGGCCTCGTGTTGCCCTACCTGGCCCGCCGTCTGGCGGAATGTGTCGGCGTATGTAGGTGAGACACGCTCGGCCCCTTCTTCTTACAGGCTGCCGGTGAGTTTCTGCGGAGCTCGCGTACTCGGTCGGGAACGTAGGGATCCGGGGCTCGGCTTCAGAACCCCGGATCACGGTTTGGACAGAGCGGTTTCCCCTTGAGGATCCGGGGCTCGGCTTTAGAGCCCCGGATCACGTGTCCCTACGCATTTCGGCCCACCGACCCACCCCGTCGGTTCCTACCTGGACCTCGTCCGGCTCATCGGCCCAACCTTTCGGTTTCCTACCTGAGCCGTGGTGTTTGTTTGGCCCGCCGTCCCAGCTTTTCAGCTGTTCGACATAGGTGAGACACAGGCCGGTCGAGGTCCTTACACCGAACTGACCAAAACGGCTCGCAATGGGGCGGAAGACCTGGTCGCGGCTACGGGATGCGAGAGAACCACAGCAGCGACCCGGCGGCGGCGAGGAGCGTCAACGCCAGACCGGCGCCGGCGAACCAGTCGGTGATCTCGCGCTCCTCCTCCTCGAACCCGACGCGGGACCCGACGTCGTCGAGGATGCTCTGGAGCTCGTCGGCGGTCGCCGCTTTGAAGAACTCGCCGCCCGTGGTGGTGGCGACCTCTTGGAGCGCACCCTCGTTCACCGGCACGGGGATGACCTCGCCGTCGATGATGACCTGGCCGGACGGCGTGCCGAAGGAGATGGTCGAGACCGGGATTCCTGCCTCTGCGGCCGCGCTGGCTCCCTCCACGTCGGGGCGACCCATCGTGGTCTCACCGTCGGAGAGCACGACGATGGCCCGGGCCGGGTCGTCGGGCGTGCCCTCGTCTGCAGATGGCTCCTCGGGCCCCGTGGCAGTGTCGAGCGTCATCAGATCGACGGCGGCGATGAGGCCCTCACCGATCGCCGTCCCCTCACCCAGCGTCAGCCCGTCGATTGCGGCGCGGGCGAGCACGCGGTCCGTGGTGGGCGGCAGTAGGGCGGTGGCGGTGCCGGAGAAGGCGACGATTCCGACTCTCAGCTCCTCGGGAGCCAGGTCGAGGAAGGCGTGGGCCGCTTCCCGAGCGGCGTCGATTCGGGTTGGATCGATGTCGTCCGCTTCCATCGAGAGCGACACGTCGATGGCGAGAGTGACGGTGGCCTGCTCTCGTGGCACCTGGACCGCCGTCGCCGGTCGCGCCACGGCCAGAGCGAGCACCACCAGGCCGGCCAACAGTGCGGCGGCAGGAGCATGCCGGCGCCACCCGGGGTGCTCAGGGGCCACCTTGTCGATCAGCTCGAGGTTGCTGAATCGGATCGCATAGCGCTCACGGCGCCGGATCCCGACCAGGTATGCGATCGCAGCCAGGGTCGGGAGAGCCAGGAGAACGAGCCGCCCCGGCTCGAGGAACATCATGGCCGCCTCCCGGTCACCCGCCCGGCGCGGCGGAGGGTGACGTGGCGCACGAGATCGGCGACCCAATCGCGGTCGGTGGAGAGCCGCACGTGATCCGCCCCGCTGGCGCGAATGGTGCGCCTGATGTCTTCGCGCTGTTTGGTGGCTCCCTCGGCGAACGCGGACCGGAACGATGCCGACGACGTGTCGACGAAACGGCGACGGCCGGTCTCCGGATCACTCATCGTGATGGTTCCAACGTCGGGAAGCTCCATCTCGCGCGGATCGACGATCTCCAACGCAAGCACGTCGTGGTGTGATGCCAGACCCCGCAGCGCAGGCGCCCAGGGCCCCTCGTCGAGAAAGTCGGAGGTGACGGCGACGAACCCTCTTCGCTTGGCGAGCCGTTCCGCCGTCTTGAGCACCTCGGTCAGGTCTGTGGCGCCCACGTTGCGGCCCACCGAGTACATCTTGGCGAGCAGACCCATCAGGTGGTTGCGACCGGCCCGGGGCCGCATCCAGTCCACGTCCTCGCCACCGGCGACGAGTCCGCCGAGACGGTTACCGCCCCTGGCGACAAGGAAGCCGATCGCCGCGGTAGCGGCGAGCGCAGTGTCCCGCTTCTCTTCGCGCGCCGTCCCGAACGACATCGAGCCGCTGAGGTCGATCACCAACGTGGTCTCGAGCTCGCGGTCGGCGATGGTGTCCCGCACGTGTGGCTCGGTGGTGCGGGCCGTGACATTCCAGTCGATGTGCCGCACGTCGTCGCCCGGCAGGTACACCCTGGCCTCGCCCTTGTCGAAGCCGTGGCCCGGCAGGATTCCGCGGTAATCGCCCTGCAGGATCCCGTCGAGACGGCGGAGAACCGTCAGCTCGATCCCTCGCAACACGGCCTGGCGCCGGGCATCGATCACGGTCGGTCCGTGATGCCGTCCGGCGCTTCCGAGGCGGGATGTTCGAGGGTGTCGGCGAGCCCGTTCGCCGGCGGGGGCCGTTCCGCCGTCGCCTCGACCTCGCCTGCGGCCGCCATGGAGCCCACGTCCTCGGACGGAGGTGCGGACGGCAAGTCGCCGACCGCCCCGACGAAGGCGGCGGCAGCAGCCGGCGGGGTCTGCGCCGGCACCGATCGTGTCGGCACTGCTGGTCCCCAATGAGAAGCGCTCTGCGCCTCACTGATCGAGATGCGGGGTGCGGGCATCTTCGACAGCAGCTCGACGAGCACGTCGTCAACGGACACTCCGTCGGCGAGCGCCTCATAAGAGAGAACGACACGATGGTTGAGCACGTCGTAGGCGATCTCGTAGACGTCCTGAGGCAAGGCGTAGTTGCGGCCACGTAGCAGCGCCATCGCCGTCGCACCTCGAATGAGTGCAATGCTCGCCCTCGGGCTCGCCCCGTAGTCGAGCAGGCCCTCGAGCTGGGGCATGCCCAGATCGCTGGGACGGCGGGTCGCGGTGACGATCCGCAGCGCATAGTCGACCACCTTCTGATCCACGAAGATCGAGCGGATCGATTGATGCATCGCCACGACATCGGCGGGATCGAGGATCGGATCGGCGGCCGAGGCCAGTACGTCCATACGTCGCACGATCTCGCGCTCCTCGTCGACGCTCGGGTAGCCGACCGGAACTCGCATCATGAACCGGTCCCGCTGCGCCTCCGGAAGCGGGTACACGCCCTCGGACTCGATCGGGTTCTGGGTGGCCATCACGAGGAAGGGCTGCGGGGCACCGAACGTCTGGTCACCGATGGTGACCTGCCGCTCGGCCATCACCTCGAGCATGGCCGCCTGCACCTTGGCCGGCGCTCGATTGATCTCGTCGGCGAGGACGAAGTTGGCGAGCACCGGTCCCGGCTCGACGTCGAACTTCTCGCGTGAGGCCAGGTAGATCCGGGTTCCCGTGATGTCGCTGGGCAGGAGATCTGGCGTGAACTGGATTCGGGAGAAGCTCCCCCCGAGGACGCGTGCCAGGGTCGACAGCGTCAACGTCTTGCCGAGGCCCGGGACGCCCTCCAGAAGGCAGTGGCCGCCGGCGAGGAGGGCGACCATCAGCCGCTCCAGCACGCGATCCTGGCCGACCACCACCCGGCGCATCTCGAACATGGCCTGCTCGAGCTGCGCCGAGCGCTTGCTCAGATCGTCGATCATCAATTCCCTCCCAGGAGCTGGTCGAGCAGGTCGAGGAGCTCGGGCGGCAAACCCTCGGTGTCGCGGAGGAGCTGGTCGAGCAGATCCCGCAACTCGGGTGGCAGACCCTGGCCACTGTCGGGAAGCGTACCGCCGCCGCCGAAGAACTCGTCCAAGAGGTCGGGGAGCGATCCGAAGGGGTCCTCGCCGGAGAAGGGATCGACCCCGCCGAACGGGTCGTTGCCGCCGAAGGGATCCGTACCGCCGAAGAACTCGTCCAAGAGGTCGCGGAGCTCTGGCGGCAAGCTCGGGTCGTCGAAGAACGGGGAGTTCCCCGGATCAAGCGACCCCGGTTGTGGAGAGTCACCGGTGAACCGATCGGCGATCTCGACCGCCTTGTCGATGCCTACGGCGAACCCGAGGCCGTCGCTGCCACCCGATGCGGTGGCGATCGCCACATTCACCCCGATGACCCGACCCTGGCGATCGGCCAGGGGACCGCCTGAGTTGCCCTGGTTGATGGGAGCGTCGGTCTGGATGAGCCCGTCGAGCGTGGTACCGCCGATCTGCAGCTCCCGGTCGACAGCAGAGACGACGCCCGATGTGACGGATTGCGAGAAACCGAGGGGACTCCCGATCGCTACGGCCAGCTGGCCGACCTCGGGCGGATCGCCGAGCGCCAGGTCGGCGGGCGGAACCTCGCCATCGACCTCAACCACCGCGATGTCGGCGACCGGATCACCACCGAGTACGCGTCCGGTCATCTCGGTGCCGTCCGATGTGCGCACGGTCACCTGGCGGGCACCGGCCACCACGTGGGCGGCGGTGAGGATGCGCCGGTCGGCGTACGAGAAGCCGGAGCCCTCGGCCCCCGGGCGCTCGATCTGCACCACCGACGGGAGCAGCTGGGCGGCGACGGCAGCCACCGGCTCGGGTGCATCCTGTGGGATCGCCGAAGCGATTGACTCGTCGACCTCCGGGTTGGCCGCCGCCGAGTCGTCGGACCACGGCGACCACCAGAAGAGCGCACCGACGGCGACGACGAGCGCCCCCAACGCGATCACCCAAGGCCAGGCACCTGCCCGGCCGGAGGATGGCGTCGTGTGCGCTTCGGGGGTCTCAGACGCGGGGAAGGAGAACGTGTCCTGCCCGTCGTCGACCATCGGTGCAGCGGGCGGTGGCGTCGCCGGCGGGACGGGCGCCACCGCGTCTGTCTCGGGAGGTCGCGCGGGAAGGTCCCTCCACGATCGGCCCCGGGTGATCTTCGGAGGCGTCTCGGTGGTCATAGATGGGAGCTCCTCGCAGGCGACTGCAGACGACAGTACGCAGAGCGGCGTAAACCGCGTGTAAAGCGCCAGGTGTCGCCGGCAAGCTCAGATGGTCGACGCGAAGGGGTCCCAGACGGAATGAATCCCGTCGTCGGTGACCTCGGCGAGCACCGCGGCGCTCGTCTGCGGCAGCCAGAGCACGAACGCAGCACCTGCGCCTCGCACGGACCTCACCGTGAGAGCGCCCCCATGGGCTTCGGCGATCTGACGAGCGATGGCCAGACCCAGACCGCTCCTGCCCTCGGCGCGTAGGCTCGTGTCGTCTCCGCTCCAATGCCTCTGGAACACCGCCGGGTGGTCCCGCGGGTCGATTCCCGGTCCTGCGTCGTCGATGCCGAGCCAGGCGAAGCCGCCGTGGCGACCGGTCCCCACCCGCAGCGTCGACCCGCGCCGCGTGAGGCGCACCGCATTGTTGACGAGGTTCCCGAAGGCTCTCTTCACGGCGGTTCGCTCTGCGGAGACGATCACCTCGTCGCCGATCCATTCCAGGTCGATCGCGGCCTCCTCGAGCGGCCCCTTGAACTCGGCGACGACCTCCTCGGCGATCATGCGGAGCGCAAGCTCCTCGCGAACCGAGGCGGGGACGTCCTTGCGGGCGAAGATGACGAGGTCGTCGACGGTGCGGGTCGTCCGGTCCACCGTCCGTCGCACCACCTCGGCGGTCTCCCTCAGCTCCGCGGCACCTGCCGAGGAGTCGGCGAGTACGACGTCGAGATTGGCGGCCATGACCGCGAGCGGGTTGCGTAGCTCGTGAGAGGTGTCCTGGATGAAGGTGCGCTGAGCCTCGACGCCGGCCTCCACCCGGTCGAGCATCGCGTCGAACGTGTCGGCGAGCTCCTTCAGCTCGTCATCGGGGCCCTCGAGAGAGATCCGCCGCGACAGGTCCGTCGCCTGGATCTCCTTGGCCACACCCGTGATCCGGCCTATAGGGCGCAACGTCCGATCGGCGATGAGCCACCCGGCGCCGACCGAGACCGGGAACAAGCCGAGTAACGCCCACATCGAGACCCGCCGCAGGTTCTCCAGAGCACGCTCGTTGACGGCCCGCTCGAAGTCGATCATCGGCAACGCCTCGGCGATCGTGAAGGTGCGCCCATACCTGTCGACGAAGGTCGTGAGCTGGATCTCTTGCGAGATCGGCTGGTCGTCGAGGGACCGTGACAGCGCGTAGTTCATGCCGGCGATGACCAGGAACGCAAGACCGAAGACGACGAGCGAGTACGTGACGGCGAGCCTGAACCGGATCGAACGGACGAATGCCGGCATCAGGGCTGCTCCACGAGCCGGTACCCCGCACCGACGACCGTCTCGATGACGTCCTCGGCCCCCGTGGCCTTGAGCTTGCGCCGCAGGTTGGAGACGGTGACCCGCACGGTGTTGGTGAAGGGATCGGCATGCTCGTCCCACACGTGGTCGAGCAGCCGTTCGGCGGAGAGCACCTCTCCGGCATGCAGCATGAAGTAGCGCAGCAGGGCGTACTCCTTGGCCGTCAGATCGAGGGGTTGGTTGCGATACCACGCCTCCCGCTTGGCGGCGTCCAATGCCAAACCGCCGACCTCCATACGGGCACCTGCGGACGCCACGTCGCGGCGGGAGAGCGCTCGCAGCCGTGCGAGCAGCTCCGGAAACGCAAATGGCTTGACCAGGTAGTCGTCGGCTCCGTCGTCGAGGCCTGCCACCCGCTCCTCGAGCGAGTCCCGCGCCGTCAACATGAGGACTCGGGCATCGGTGTCGGCGAGCTCGCCACTCCGCAAGGCCCGGCACACGTCCCTGCCGTCCATGTCCGGCAGGTTCAGATCGAGGCACACCAGGTCGTAGGGACTCACCCGCAGTTTGTCCATCGCTTCCCCACCGGTCGGGGCGACGTCGACCGCATAACCCTCGCGTCGCAGACCCAAGGCAATCGCCTGGGCCAGGTCAGGTTCGTCTTCGACGACGAGGATCCGCACCGTCGCTCCGTTCTGCGTTCCCCCGAGCGTACGGCCCCTCGAGGGAAAGACACAACGGCCGCTGCAGCCGGTCCGCCTCGAGCCGCTACCGTCCCGGCCCATGCGTCGCCTGCTCACCGCCATCGCGTTCGTCCTCGCTGCGACGTCGTGTGCCGCCGACGGAGCTGATCCGGCCATCACCTCCGTGCCCGCTGGAGAAGACGGGATCCCCGCAGGCGAGGTCGTGGCGATCCAGGCGGTGCTCGACGGCGACTCGCTCGCCGTCGAGCGCAACGGGCAGCGCACCGAGGTCCGTCTTGCGGGTATCAACGCTCCGGAGGCGGACGAGTGCCACGGCGACGCCGCCCGCAGCGCCCTCGCCGGCATCATCGGTGACGGACCGGTCACGCTGGTGCCCGTTGCCGGTGAGGACGACGAAGACCAGTTCGGACGCCTCCTGCGCAACGTCTGGTCCGGGGACACGTGGGTCAACGAGGCAATGGTCGATCAGGGCCATGCGCTGGGCCTCCACACCGGCACCGGCGACGAGGAGGTGCTGCTCGCCGCGAGCGAGCGGGCATGGCAGGGGCGCCTCGGAATGTGGGATGACGGGGTCTGCGGCGGTTCCGTGCCGGGCATCGAGATCGGCGATGTCCGCTTCGACCCACCAGGTCGGGACCGGGACAACGCCGTCGAGGAGTTCGTGCTCGTGACCAACGCCGGAGAGGGGCCCGTCGCCGTAGGAGGTTGGATCGTTCGGGACGAGTCGTCGCAGCACCGCTACCGGTTCCCCGAGCTCACCTTGGAGCCGGGCGACGGCGTCCGGGTGCGGAGCGGCTGCGGGGCCGACGAGGGACGCGACCTGTACTGGTGCGCCGGCGACGCCGTCTGGTCGAACGGAGGAGACACAGTGATCCTGCAGACCGGAGGAGGCTCGGTGGTCGACCGCCTCACCTACGCCGGCGACTTCTGAGCTTCAGCGCTGGGCGGGAAGGATGCACTCCGGCCGAGCCCCGCCTCGCCCCGCAAAGCCCTCCCACACCTCAGGGTCGTGGTTCGGAGCTCCCCCCGGCTCATCGGTCGTCATGAACCTGACGAGCGCCCGGTACACGGCAGCGGCGTAGGCGTGCTGGAACTCGGGCGTTTGTAGCAACGCCGCCTCCGACGGGTTGGCGATGTAGGCGCCTTCTGCGATCACCGTCGGGATGCTCGAGTTCTTGAGCACGCCGTAGTACTGGCTGACGCCGTCGCGAGGGCTGAGCCTCGACTTGGCGCCGAGCTGGATCGCACCGACCCACGCCGCCTCGAACGTGGAGAAGCCCCTCCGGAACTCCTCGACGAGGAGCGTCGCCAACCGTCGCGACTCGGAGGTGACCGGAGCCTGCGATTGGTAGTACACGTCGCTGCCCGGGAGCGTCGTCTGGACCTCCCACCCGGCGTTGTTGTGAATCGACACCATGGCGTGGGCGGCCGCCGCGTTCGCAACCCCGGCGCGATAGTCGAGACCCGCCTCGTAATCGCCGTCGTCACCCTCACCGACCCGCGTCAGGAGCACCGCAGCGGCCGCGGGGATGTCGTTCCCGTTCAAGATCTCGCCGGTCTCCCAGTCGATCGAGTGCGGCTCGCTGAGGAGATCACGGATGCGGTTGGCGATCACGAGATCGATGACCTTCTCCTCCAGACCGTCCGGGCTCACGGCCCCGACGTTGCCGGGGCCACCGTGGCCGGGGTCGATGATGAGGACGGCGTCGGCGAAGTCGAACCCCGCACCGGGAGCGCCCTCGGGAGGACGAGGCACCACCGCCAGCTCCGAGAGCCGGGCCCAGGCGACACCGTCGCACATGTGGAATACCCGCACCCACTCGCCGTCCGCGCTGATACCCCTACCCGCCAGGGCGAGCCCCTCCCGCAGTCGGGTGAACGGTGTTCCCCCAGGCCTGCTGGCGAGGTCGACGCCGCCCGCCGCGGCGATCACGGCGGCGTTGCCGTCGAAGCCCTCGGGTGCGCTCGGCAAGGGTGCCGGCGGCGGAGGAGCCGGCGCCTCCGGGATTTCGAACGGCGTAGGGGCAATCGTGGTCGTGGTGGTCGTCGTGGTCGTCGTGGTCGTGCTCGACGTCGAGGTGGTGGAGGACGCCAAGGCAACGGTTGACGGGGGATCGGCGGCACCGTCTCCGGGTAGTGCGGCATCCCGACGCAGCACCATGAGCGCACCCACGGCGACCAGCACCAGCGATGCGGCGACCACGAGGAGGCGGCGCATCACGATTGGGCCGGAACCACGCACTTGGACAGGTTCACCGTCCCGGCGTCGTCGGGAAAGGGCTCGGGCTCGCGGATCACGCCGCCGGTCTCGTTGGTGGTCAGAAAGCGCACGATCCCCCGGTAGACCCCCTCTGCGTACGCCTGCCGGAATACCTCGGTCTCGAGCAGTGCCTCTTCGTCTGGCTGATCGATGTAGACGCCTTCGACGATGGCGGCGGGCATCTCTGCCCGGCGGAGCAACCCGTAGTAGTCGTCGCTCGTGTCGGGATCGACCCTCGCTCGGGCACCGAGCAGCTCGCCTCCCTGCCAATCGGCCTGGAACGACGAGAAGCCGCGAAGGAGCTCCTCGTAGATCAGCGACGCCAGCCGGTCGCTGTCCGCAACCGACACCGCATAGAAGACCTCCGTGCCGGGTATGTCGACATCGATCCGGGGCACGGTGTTGTTGTGGATCGACACCAGGACATCGGCGCCGGCGGCGTTGGCCAGGACGGCACGAAACGCCAGGCCCAGCTCGTAATCCCCCTCGTTCGGACCGGACCGGTCACGGGTCAACCAGACATCCTGGAACGGCGGCAGATCGCCCCCGGGCGTGATCGCTCCCGTAGTCCAGTCGACGGTACGGCCGGCCGCCATGAGTTCGCTGACTCGCTCGGCGATGTCGAGGTTGACATGCTTCTCGGCGAGCCCGGACGGCCCCACGCCTCCCCAGTCCCTGTCGCCGTGTCCGGGATCGAGCACGACGACGGCACGGGAGAGATCGAAACCGGGCCCGGGAACGCCCCGCTGGGCCTGGGGGGTCACCTCGACGTCGGTCTCGCGGACCCACGCGGGCTCGTTGCACGTCGTGACCACTTCGAGCCACTCACCCTGGCGGCTCGTGAAGCCCAGGACGACGCCTTCGGCGATCTGCATGAAGGGCGCACCGGCGGCGGTCTCGGCGAGGGGTGCCCCGCCGGGAGGTACGACCGCAATGCCCTGCGATGTCACCGGCGGGAGCGTGGTGGTCACAGCGGCGAGCGTCGACGTCGTCGTCGTGGTCGTGTCACCTGCCCCGAGCACGGCGCCGCCGCCGAGCGATGGCTCGGTGGTGGCACATCCGCCGGCCATCAGGGCGAGCAGGACCAAGACGATGGGTAGCGAGCGTCGAGACACGAATCCGATCCGGTGAAACCGAACCGATTATCGCACCGGTCGTCGCCAACTCGGTTGACTTCCGGTTCGGCCACTGGTTCACAACCGACGGGCGACGCTCTTCATCTCCATGAACAGCCGGAGATAGTCGGGACCACCCGCCTTGGCGTTGGATCCGGACAGCTTGAAGCCTCCGAACGGCTGGATGCCGACGAGGGCCCCTGTGATCTTGCGGTTGATGTAGAGATTGCCGACGCGGAACTCGCGGCCGGCGCGCTCGATACGGGACTCGTCCTGCGAGTACAGACCGCCCGTGAGCCCGAACTCGGTGCCGTTGGCCACTGCGAGGGCCTCGTCGAAGTCGGCCACGCGGAGCACGGACAGGACCGGGCCGAAGATCTCGTGCTGGGCGAGACGCGCCGACGGAGCGACGTCGGCGAAGACGGTGGGCTGGATGTAGTAGCCGCCGTCGATGTCGACCGGCCCTCCGCCGGCGACGAGGCGCCCCTCGCTCCGGCCCTTGTCGATCTCGGCGAGCACCGACCGGTGCTGCGCCGCCGAGATCACCGGCCCGACGGCGATGTTGTCCACGGGCGAGCCGACCTCGAGGCTCTCCGTCAGCCCGACGACACGGTCGAGCAACTCATCGTGGATCGCGTCGACGGCGATGAGGCGGCTGCAGGCCGAGCACTTCTGACCCTGGAATCCGTAGGCGCTGCGGACGACGCCCGCCGCCGCAGCGTCGAGATCGGCCGTCTCGTCGACGACGATCGCATCCTTGCCACCCATCTCCATGTACGCCCGCTTCAACCAAACCTGCCCTTCCTGCACCACCGCGGCCCTCTGGGCAATGCGTAGACCGACCTCCTTGGAGCCGGTGAAGTTGACGAACCGGGTGCGAGGGTGATCGACCAGGGCATCGCCGATCGTGCCGCCGCCGCCGGGAACGAAGTTGATGACACCTGGGGGAAGCCCGGCCTCCGCCACCATCTCCATGAAGCGTGACCCGAGCACGGGCGTGTTCGACGCCGGTTTCAACACCACGGTGTTACCCGCCGCCACCGGGCCCACCGCCATCCCGACCAGGATGGCTACCGGGAAGTTCCAGGGTGGGATGACGACCCCGGCACCCATCGGCACCAGGTATGACTCGTTGGATTCGCCCGGATAGGTGTGGACCGGAACCGGCCTGGCCAACTCGAGGGCCTGATGGGCGTAGTAGCGGCAGAAGTCGATCGCCTCCGCGACATCGGCTTCCGACTCTGCGTAGTTCTTCCCGGCCTCGTAGGTCATCCACGCGGCCAGCTCGAGCTTGTGCGCCGCCATGACGTCACCGATGCGATGAACGACCTCGGCCCGTTCCTCGGCGGGGGTGGCCGCCCATGACGGATATGCAGCCCAGGCCGCATCGAGCGCAAGGATCGCCAGATCGGGATCGGCGGCCGAGACGACACCGACCACCTGGTCCGGTCTCGCCGGATTGACCGACGTGATGCTCTCGCCCGTTGCGATCTCTTCGCCGGCGACGACCACGCCGGTCTGGTGCCCGAGCGCCGGCTCGACGCCGGCGAGGGCGTCCCTGTAGGCGTCCGCCGCTTCAGGTTGCGTGAAGTCGGAATAGGGCTCGATGGCGTACGGTGGAAGCACCGCGATCTCCTCGTCCGGGGTCGACGCGCCCGAGGTTACCGCCGGCCATCGTCCGCCTCGTCGGCATCCCGCAGCAGGGCGATCACCTCATCGTCCGAGGTCTGCCTGAAGTCGCCGAACCACGAGCCGACCGCCTCGAAGAATGAAGGTGTCAGTGGGCACACGACGGAGTCGCAACTCGCAGACAGCAGTGCGACGGCATCGGGCGGCGCCACCGGAACGGCGCACACGAGCTGAGACGGGTGCTGGAGACGGATCGTCTCGAGCACGGCGACGATCGTCGCCCCGGTGGCAACACCGTCGTCGACGACGATCACGGGCCTGTCTGCAATGACCGGAGCGGGGCGCTCACCGCGATACACCTGTGCGCGCCGCTCGATCTCGCGTTCTTCCCTGCGCGCCGCAGCTTCTACCCACAGGTCGTCGAGGCCAAGCCGCCGCAACAGCTGACGGTTGATCCAGCGTGCACCACCTGCGGCGATCGCACCCACAGCCAGCTCCGGGTTCGCCGGCGCACCGAGCTTCCGTGCCACGACGACGTCCAACTCGAGATCGAGCGCCTTTGCGACGACGGCCGCCACGACGACACCGCCCCGAGGCACACCGAGGACGAGGCCGGGCCCACCGGGAAGCTCAGGATGTGCTGCACGAACCGCCGCTGCGAGTTTGACGCCGGCGTCGGCACGATCGCGGTACCGCATGCGCAAACGCTACCCCGCGGTTAGCCTGGTGTCCGATGCGGCGACTCTTGCTCATCGCCAACCCCTCCGCCTCTGCGTTCACCGGCGCGTTGCATCGTCAGGTGGTGGCCGGGCTCGGCGAGTTCTTCGAAGTCAACCCCGTGTGGCCGACCACGCCCGATCTGGCACGCGCCAACGCCGCCGAGGCCGCGGCGGACGGCTACGACGTCGTCGTGGCGATGGGAGGCGACGGGGTGGTCCACCACGTCGCCAACGGCCTCGCCAACACCGCAACGGCGATGGGCATCATCCCCGCAGGGACGACGAACGTCGTCGCCCGCATCCTCGGTCTGCCCAACAAGCCGGCAGCTGCGGCGGCCATGCTCCCGTCCGCGGAGGTCACGTCGATTCCGCTGGCACACTTGACAACCGAGAGCCGTGCCGGCGCCCGATCCGAGTACGCGGTGTTCGCAGCCGGAATCGGCTTCGACGCCGACATGGTGCACATCGCAGATCAGCGGCCGTCCTCCAAGCTCTACTTCGGTTCCGTGCACTATGCCCGCTCGGCCGCGGCAGCCTTGTTGTCTCGCTACCGCGTGCGGCCGGCGAATCTGCGAGTCGACTGCGACGGTGAGCGGGTCGACGCCGTGACGTTGATGGCTCAAGTCCACGACCCCTACACCTACTTCGGCCGGGTCCCCATGCGTCTGGCACCCCGTGGCGAAACAGGCTTGAAGGTCGTGGCCATCGAGTCACTGGCACTGCCACGAGCCGTGCCGATGACCTTGCGAGCGATGACCGGCAAGAGGCTCGAGAGGGTCAAGGGCGTGCACGTGTGGCGCAATCCCGGCAAAGTCATCGTCGAGGCCGATCCGTCGAGCCGCTTCCAGGCGGACGGAGAGCTGCTCGGGTCGACCGACTGGCTCGAGGTCACTCCCGTCCCCGCAGGCCTGCAGGTGCTCACTCCCCCTGTTGGATCCGCGGGTCGACGATCTTCAGGTGAGGGAAGGGAATCTCGATCTGCTCGGCATCGAGACGAGCCTTGACACGCCGCAACGCCTCTCGACGTGCCGTCCAACGGTAAGCGGGCCGTACCTTCATCGTGAGCCTGATGACGACGGCAGACTCGCCGAACCGCTCGATGCCGAGCATCTCCGGAGGCTCGAGGAAGGCCACCTCCCATTCCTCATCCACAGCCATCCGCTGAATCTCGTCGTCGATGACGGCCATCGCCTTTTCGGCTTCCGTGTCGTAGGAGACCCCGACGTCGAGCACGATCTGGCTGTACTCCTGGGTGAAGTTCGTTGCGACCGTGATCTGACCGTTCGGAACGTGATGGACGTTGCCATCGAGATCCCTCAGCACCGTGGTCCGTAGCCGGATCGACTCGACCTTGCCGGACACACCGCCGATGCGGACGACGTCGTCGATGCCGTATTGATCCTCGACGATGATGAACATGCCGGCGATCACGTCGCGGACGAGGTCCTGCGCACCGAACCCGATGGCGACGCCGATCACCGACCCGACGGCGAGGAAGGGACCGATGGGGACCCCCCACACGTCGAGGAGAAGGAGCGCCAGCGCCACACCGATGACGATGAGGATCACCATCCTGAGTACGGCCCACAGCGTCCTGATCCGCTGGGCTCGCTCCTCCCCGCGCACATCTCCTTCGCCCGCCGACCGCGCGGCGAGCCGGCGCACCAGTCGCCGGCCGAAACGGTCGATGACGAACCACACCACCGCAATCGCCACCACCACGACCGCCGTTTGGGCCAGTCCCTCCTCTAGCGGCGGAGCGGCTGCGAGTATCCAGGTCATCGCACGCTCGCCCCGTAGCGGTGGGCGAGCTGGCGAGCGCCGACGTGGGCGAGAGCAACGAGCGCGGCGAAGCGGCTCCGGCCCGCCAGCAGCTCCGACATCCTCGCCCCGACCGTGCCGTCCAATACCCGCCTTGCCTCGCCGTAGTCGGATTCTGCCACGGCGCGCTGCGCCATCGTCATCACCCGGGTGACCTCTTCGTCGTCGAACGACCGTCGCAGCTCGCCCGCCAGCTCACCTCCGGCTTCGGTGGCAACGGCTGCAACCAGGTCTTCGATGCGGCACAGCGCATCCTCACCCGGCGACGTGACCTCGGGACGCAGGGCTCCGATGGCCGCCTCCCTGGTCGCTTCCCAGCGCTCGGCGAGGCCGGCGCCGGCGCCTTCCCAGACTCCACCGGCCACGCCGATGCGGCGAACGGCCTGAGCGATGTCCGTCAGGAGTTTGCCGTACGCAACTCGTTTACGGTCGACTCTGCGGCCCAGGAAGCCTTTCAGGGGCTCGATCCCGACGGCCTCGCCCTCGATGGGGTCGGCGGCGACCGGGAAGACCAGGGCCTCGGGGTAGCCGGCTCGCTGGAGCCGAATCTTCAGACCCCGCATCACGTCGGGGAGCTCCTCGGGCGCGATGAGATCGATCTTGTTCAACACGAACGCGGTCTGATCGGCATAGGGAGACAGCGGCGTCAGCAGGTCGCCGTGGAGCGCCGGATCGTTGTACTTCTCGGGGTCCAGGACCCACAAGATGGCATCGACGCCGGCCAGGATGCGCAAGGTCTCGGCCTTGTGCTCGGCCACGACCGAGTCGGCGTCCGGGAGGTCGATCAGCACGAGATCGGGGAATGCGGCGTGGAGACGGCGCTCCTGGATCCCGAGGTCCTCGAGAAAGAGATCGACCGCCACCTCGGACTCGGCCGGAAGCCACGCCAGCGGCTTTGCAGTGTGGGGGCGGAGCCGACTCACCGACGCAACGCGCTCGCCCGCCACGGCGTTGAGCACGCTGGACTTACCCGTGCCCGTTCCGCCGGCGAGGGCGACCCGCAGCGACGAGCCCAGCGTCGAGCCGCGGCTCCTCACTCCATCGATCGTGCGGCGGGCGGCCTCGACATCGCCGTGAGGAGCGTTGCGCTGCGCACTGCCGACCATGAGATCCAATGCGTCGTAGAGCTCGAGGAGATCACGCATCGTCTGCTCCCGAGCCTTCACCCACCAGCGCGCCGTCCGGGATGGACGTCAGCCGGCGCAGCTCCTCTACGACGGCAGGGTCGGGGCGCAGTCCCAGTCGCTCCAGAAACCTCTGCTTGTCGTCGAGAACGAGCGAGGCGGCACGACTCGCAAGCGCCTCCTGAGCTTCCGCGGCGACGGCCGCGAGATGACGACGGAGCCGGCGGCGAATGCGCCAGCGAACCTTGCCCGGATCGCCCAGCGCAACCCGGGCAACGGCTCGTCTCACCTCCTCGGCCTTGTCGGGATTGCGGCGGCGCCGGAGGTGGTCGTCGACGAGCTCGGTGACATCGCGATCCCACTCCAGCAGGCTGGCGCGCCCGATCGACGTCGCGTCACCGGTGTGGCGCCACAGCGACTGGCCTCCGTCGGCGAGCAGGGCCGCACCCTCGACCGTCCGGGACCACTCCGCTGCGGTACGGCTTGCGGCGAGGCCGATCCGCCGGGTGATCACCCCCGCAAGCCGCTCCGCCAGCACGTCCCACGGTGTGTCGGCCGCACCGGGGCCGAGACCCTCGGCGCTCGCCAGTGCCCGCACTCCTTCGGCGGCCGCTTGGTACTCCGCGTCAGCGATCGCACCAAGCCGGCTTGCGGCGAGCTCCTGGGAGTCGAGGGTACCGCTCAGCTCGAATGCGGTGCGCATCACCCAACCGGTCCGCCGGCGGAGGCCGGCGTCGAGCAGCGACTCGCGACCGGACCCGGCTGCCTCCTCGACGGCTCGGCGCAGCGCATCCACCCCATCCGCTCCACCCTGGGTAACGGTGTCGACCGGGAAGGTGAGCTCCCGTTCGACGAGGTGGTTGCGCAGGTCGGCGATGACCTCGTCGGCGGGTCCTTCGGCACGGTTGAGCACGATGCGCATCGGTACACCGGATGCGGCAGTCTTCTCGATGAGTGCCCAGGTCGCAGCATCGGCATAGCGGGTCGGCGTCGTCACGACCAGGACGAGATCGGCGAGCGCCATGAGGCGAGCGCCCGGTGCGGGGCCCGGAGTCGCCGGCAGGTCGACGACGACGGCGCCCGACACGTAGACCGCCGTGTCCCGACGAACCGCAATGCTCGGCGACGCCCCGCGAAGTCGCCTCTCCAGAGCTTGCCACCCGTCGCCCTCGTCGGCGCGGCCGATCAACACGGGCGTCGTCGTTGTCGGACGCACCGCACCTTCAGCAGACAATCGCCGGCCGGTGATCGCATTGGCGAGGAACGACTTCCCCACGCCGTCGGCGCCGGCGACGGCAATGACCACGGGCGCCTCCGGTTGCTCGAGGCGCGGAACGAGGTAACCGAGAATCACCCGCACCAGCTCACGGCTGGTCTCGTCGGCCGTCGGATCGGCGAACGGCGCGGCGTCCAGGAGCTCGGCGATGCGCCTCAAGCGACCGATGTCATGCGTGGTCGGGAACACCATCGCTCCGATTACACCACACGCGCTATCG
>JBFINP010000051.1:0-21920 GCA_041611095.1 Acidimicrobiia bacterium
AGGTCGGCGCAGGCGACCGCATCGTCGGCTTCCGCGCCGACCTCGACGCGCTTCCGATCCAGGAGGACAACAAGGTCGGGTACGCCTCCCAGCATCCGGGCGTGATGCACGCATGCGGGCACGATGTTCACACGGCGGTCGCCGTCGGCATGGCCGGCGTGCTCGCCGAGATGGGCCCAGAGCTGCCGGGGAGGGTGCGCTTCATCTTCCAGCCCGCCGAAGAGAAGATTCCGGGAGGAGCGTCCGTGATGTGCGCCGAGGGGGCGCGGGAGGGTCTCGTTGCCGTCGCCGCCTTCCACGTCGATCCCTCGCTCGCCGCAGGGAGCATCGGCGTGCGCCACGGCGGGATCACGGGTGCCTCTGATCGAATCATCATCCGGCTGGAGGGTCCGGGTGGCCACACCTCGCGGCCCCACCAGACCGTCGACATCGCCTACGCCGCAGGAAGGGTCATCACGGATCTCCCCGGCCTGCTCCGCCACGGCGTCGACCCCCGCGAGACCGTTGCGCTGGTCTTCGGCCGCATCCAGGGTGGCTCGGCGGAGAATGTGATCCCGACCCAGATCGAGCTCGGCGGGACCGTGCGGCTCTTCAACCTCGATCTGTGGCGCATGATGCCCAAGCTGGTCGAACAGCACGTCCACGACCTCGTAGCACCCCTCGGTGCGACGGCGCACGTCGACTACGTTCAGGGCTCTCCGCCGGTCGTCAACGACGCCGGAGTCGTCGACGCTTTCGAGCGAGCGGCCCGTACCGTGCTCGGCGAGGGCGGTGTCACCGAGACCCACCAGAGCCTGGGTTCCGAGGACTTCGCCTGGTTCTTGGAGACGGTGCCCGGCGCCCTCATCCGCCTCGGAGCGGCGCTGCGTGATCGGACCGTCGACCTGCACTCCGCGACCTTCGACGTCGACGAGCGCTGCATCGAGACCGGGATCTCCGTCGGGGTGACCGCCGTTCTCGACCTCCTCGACAGCTGAGCCGAGCCACCCGCTAGACCGCAATACACAAAGAACGGGAGCGCGGCGCCCATAATCGCCTCGTGCAGCGTCTGTTCCACAAGGCGATCGACGCCGAGACCCTCGTCGAACATGATCCGGCCGAGCTCGACGCCTGCCGGCGTGCCGGTGGCTGGCTGTGGCTCGACATCGTCCACCCGACCGACAACGACATCGAGGTCCTGGAGCGCCGGTTCGGGTTCGACAGGTTGAGCATCGACGATGTCGTCGACACGACACTGTTGCCCAAGCTCGACGACTACGGCGACTACGCCTTCGTCGTCCTCCACGGTGTGGTCACAGGCGAAGGCACCCGCCTCTCGACCACGGAGCTCGACGTGTTCATCGGCGTCGACTTCCTGGTCACGGTGCACCTCGATCGCGTCGTGGGCATCGACTGGGTGGCCGAGCACGCCACGACCAGCGTCCGCATCGCCGAAGGTGGACCGGCGTGGGCGGCCGCCGCCATCGCCGAAGCGGGCAGCCGCAGATACCTGCCACTTCTCGATGCGCTCGAAGACCGGATCGACGACCTCGAGAGCCGTGCCGTGACGGCCGATGCGACGGTGATCGGCGACAGTCAGGCGCTGCGTCGCGACGTCGTCGTCCTCCGGCGCATCATCGGCCCGCAGCGCGACGTCATGCGTCAGCTCGCCACGCTGCCACCTCCTGTCGTGGGATCGCGGGCGCAGCGGGCCTTCGGCGACGTGTACGACCACCACTTCCGGCTCGCCGAGTCGCTCGATGCGGCCCGGTTTCTCCTCAGCGCCGTGCTCGAGACGTATCGGGGTGCCATCGCCGAACGCACCAACGAGGTCATGAAGGTCCTCACGGTGTTCTCGGCCATCGTCTTACCCCTCAGCCTCATCGCCGGTATCTACGGCATGAACGTGGACAACCTGCCCGGGGCGGCGACGCCGTGGGGCTTCACCGCGCTCGTCGGCGCGATGCTCGCGATCGGTGCGATGCTGTGGCTCTACTTCTCCCGGCGAGGCTTCATCGGCGGTCCGAGGATCAGAGACATCCCGCGCTCGGTGGGTCTGGGGCTGGTGCAGGTCGGCACCGCTCCGCTACGACTGGTCACCAGCCGCATCGCCGGACGGATTGGTGGCCAGGACGGAGACACCTGACCGACCCCGTGCGACTCAGTCGACGACGAGGAGACCTTCGGAGCGCAGCGCCTCACGCATGGCCTCCGCATCTGCAGCTCGCACTGACACCGTCAGAACGCCGCCGCCCCCATGGGGTGCGTGGCGGAGCTGGAGGTCGCGAACGTCGACGCCGCTGCGCTCGAAGGCATGGCCGACTCTCGCCAGCTCACCGGGCTCATCGGCGAGGGCAACCCGGACACCTGCGGTCTGCGGACCCAGGTTGCGACGCTCGGAATGGGCCCGCTGCAACACGTCCATGAGCGCAGCGGTGTCCCCGGCCGCGAGGCCGTCGGCGACACGGCGGAGACGCGATTGGAAGTCGTCGAGAACGTCCAGTACCGGCGTTCGATTCGCCGCCAGGAGCTCGACCCACATCGTCGGTTCGGAGGCGGCAACACGTGTCAGATCGCGGAAGCTCCCGGCGACGAGATCCAGCGCATCGGTGCGGTCCGCCGCTTCGTTCATGAGTGCGGAGGCCAGCAGCTGCGGCAGGTGGGAGATGGCGGCCACGGCGATGTCGTGGTCGGCGGCCGTCATGCGCACCGGCCTCGCTCCCAGGGTCTCGATCACGGTGTCCACCGTCGCCAGGTCCTCGTCGCGGGCGGCATCGGTCACCACGACCCAGGCAGCACCGCGGAAGAGCGAGGCCGAGGCCGCCTCCGGCCCCGACACTTCGCGGCCGGCCATGGGGTGCGTCCCGACGAATCGAGGCAGCCGGCTGGCCAGGATGACCGGCTGCTTGACGCCGGCCACGTCGATGACGAGGCCGTCGGTCTCCATGCTCTCGACTGCGGATACGGCCGCCTGCGGAGGGCCTGCGAGCACGACGACATCCGGAAGTCCCGCGAGGACCGCGGCGACGGACGCGGCGGGCTCCAGAGCGCCGCGGTCGGCGGCGACGGCGAGGTGCTCCGGGTCGGGGTCCCAGCCCGTGACCTCCCATTCGGCCGCACGCAGCCCGAGACCGATCGACGTGCCGATGAGGCCCGTGCCGAGCAACCCGATACGCATCACGGCCGGTTCGTCTGGCTTCTCAGAGCTCGAGGCCCAGCACGTCGGCGAGCCTCCGCACCTGGTCCATGAGTTCGGCGAACTCGGCCGGCAGAATCGCCTGGGCGCCGTCGACGAGCGCGGTCTCCGGAGCCGGGTGCACATCCACCATGAAGCCGTCGGCACCCGATACGACCGCCACCCTGCTCAGGGGGGCGACGAGGTACCGGTGACCACCGGAGTGAGACGGGTCGATGATCACCGGCAGGTGCGACAGCCGCTTGACCACCGGCGCCGCCGAGATGTCGAGCGTGTTGCGGGTGGCGGTCTCGAAGGTCCGGATGCCACGCTCGCACAGGATGACGTGGTGGTTGCCCTCTTTGTAGATGTACTCGGCTGCGTTCAGCCACTCTTCGATCGTTGCCGTGAACCCGCGCTTCAAGAGCACGGGCTTGTGCTGTCTCCCCAGCTCGGAGAGCAGCGTGAAGTTGGCCATGTTGCGCGTCCCGACCCGCACCAGGTCGGCGTACTGCGAGACGAGGTCGACGTCACGAGGATCGACGACCTCGGCAACGAACGGCAGCCCGAACTCCTCGCGGGCTTCGGCGAGCAGCTCGAGACCCTTCTCCTGCAGGCCCTGGAACGAGTACGGCGAGGTCCGCGGCTTGAACGCATCGCCACGCAGGATTCGGGCCCCCGCTGCGACAACCGCCTCGGCCGACGCAAAGAGCTGCTCACGGGATTCGACCGCGCATGGCCCGGCGATCACGGCGAAGTGGCCCCCGCCCACCGGTACTCCGCCGACATCGACGACCGTGTCGTCCTCCTGGAAGTCGCGGCTGACGAACTTGAACGGCTTGAGGACGGGCACCGCTCGCTCCACGCCGGGAAACGCCTCCCACGGCAACTGCTGGATGATCTCGCGATCACCTACGGCACCGATGACGGTGCGGTGCTTTCCGCGGGAGACATGTGCTTCGGCGCCGATGTCCTCGAGGCGGTCGACGACGTGTTGAACGTCCTCGCTCGACGCCCCGTGGCGCATGACGATGATCAACGACTCATCTCCTCGGGTTTCTCGGACGGACGGCACGGGCAACCTCCGGTGGCCGTAATGCTAGGAGGGTCCGATGGGCCCGACATTCGTCGCGACCGTCATCGCCGACTGTGACCCGGTTCGCCACCGACCTAGGCTCGCGACCTCATGCGCCGCATCCTCGTGACGGGAGCGTCCACCTGGACTGGAGGACGCCTGGTCTGGGAGCTCGAGCAGCGCCGCGACGTCGAGGTGTTCGCCGTCGACGAGATCTCACCTCGCATCGCTTTCACGTCGCCGTTCGCCCAGCTCGCCCTCGACCGGGTGGAACTGGCGCGTCACATTCTCGACGTCGCCCCCGAGACGGTCGTGCACCTTCTCACCGTGGATCGCTCCGTCGAGCTGGGGAAGGCCCATGCCCACGAGCAGGCGGTGCTGGGAATCCAGGCCCTCTTCGGGGCGATTGGTCGGGCGAAGACGGTACGACGCGTGGTCGTGAAATCCGACGCCGCCATCTACCCGGTCGGACCTCGCAGCCCCTCGATCTTCGCCGAGGACTCCCGCCACCGCGGACAGCTCAGCCGTTACGGGCGAGAGATCGCCGACCTGGAGGACCTCGTGGCCGGCGTACGACCGCACCAGCCTCACGTGTCGTACGCCATCTTGCGTCTGGCTCCCATCTTCGGCCGCAACGTTCGCAATCCGCTGAGTCGGTTCCTGTCGCTTCCGGTGGTGCCGACGCTGATGGGATTCGATCCCCGCCTCCACCTCATACACGAGGAGGATGCGGTCGGTGCGTTCCTCACCGCCCTCGACAGCGACGTGGCGGGTACGTTCAACATCGGGGCCCAGGGCGCCATCTACCTGAGCCGCCTCCTCCGCCTCGGCCGCAGGATCGCTCAGCCGCTTCCGTCGCGTGGGTTCGCCGTGGCCCTACGTGGCCTGGCCCGGGTCGACATCGGCGTCCCGGAGCACCTGCAATCCCTTCTGAAGCACGGCTTGGTCCTCGATACGGGGGCAATGACACACGACCTCGGCTTCACACCGCGCCTCACGACCCGCCAGTCGGTGCTCGCCGGCTACGGGCGGCTGAAGGCGGCAGCGGTATGACGCAGCCGCGTCCGCTCGATGCGTTGACGAAGGCCGAGTTGCTCGCCATCGCCCGGGATCGCCGTCTGCCAGGTCGCTCCCGAATGAACAAGGGCGAGCTCGTGGCGGCCCTGACGACTGAGCCCCCCGGCCTCGACCAGGTGGACGCCCGCGAGGACGAGGGTCCGACCGGCGAGGCGGTGGTGCTGCGCACCATCGCCAAGGACGACGGCGTGGGACACTCGCGACTCGCCGCCGCAGCGCAGCGGCGCAAGGCGCTCGCCGAGCGGATGGCGTCCTTCTTCGACCATGACCGGCGATGTAGCTGGAGGAGCGTCGAGGGCTATGCGTGCGGACTGCCGGTGATCGTCGACCAGGACGGATGTGCGCTGCACGGCGGCATCGACGTCTTCGACCTGACCGTACCGCTCACCGGCCGCCTCGGCGTCGAGACCTGGCCGACACTGCTGCGCCACCTGCTCATCTCGTCCTACGACGTGGATCCGATCGGGCTCGATCCGGTCGTGGCCGAGATCGTGTGGCACCTCACGAACCTCCTCTACTTCGAGTACTTCCGGGTCGAGGTCGAGGGGGTCGAGCACCTGCCCTCCTCCGGAGCTGCGGTGGTCGCCGCGAATCATGGCGGCGCCGCCATCCCTTACGACGCGTTCATGCTCACTGCGGCCGTCGCCAACGAGATGGAGAGGCCGCGGCGATTGCGGGTCGTCGGTACCGAGCTCTTCAACATCCTGCCCTGGGTGTCGCATCTCTACCGAAAGGCCGGCGGGGCGTATGCAGCACCCGACGACGTGCGTCACCTGCTGGGTCATGGCCGGCTCGTGGGAGTGTTCCCCGAAGGTGAGCGGGGGTTCATGAAGCCGTACGCCGAGGCCTACCAGGTCCAGCGGTTCGGTCGGGGTGGCTTCCTGGCGCTTGCCGACGAGTTCGGTGCGCCTGTGGTGCCGGCCGCCGTGGTGGGCTCGGAGGAGGTGCATCCGGCGATCGGCGTGTCCGAGCGGCTCGCTCAGCTCGTGAAGTTGGTGCTTCCGGAGCAGCGCGTCGATCAGATCGCCATGGTGCTCAACCCCATCCCGCTGCCGGTCCGGTGGCACATCCGTTTCCTCGAGCCAATGGCCTCGGAAGGCCTGGGGGCCTTTGAGGACCCGCTCCGGACGCTGGAGCGCACCGAGGAGGTGCGCCGGGCCATCCAGTCGGCACTGGACGAGATGGTGGGCTCGCGGCGAGCCGTTTTCTGACGTTGCGTCGTGCTTGCAATAGTTAGCGTTTTGCGATATTCTGCGAACTGTGAAACAACAGCTGTCGGACCTCGGAAGCTTCATCCGAGACCAGCGTGAGCGCAGCGCAATGTCGCTGCGGAAGCTGGCCGAGACCGCCGGGATCTCCAACCCGTATCTGAGCCAGATCGAGCGAGGGCTGCGCAAGCCCTCGGCGGAGATCCTCAAGTCGATCGCAAGAGCGCTGTCGATTCGTGCAGAGTCCCTGTACGAGCGGGCCGGGCTTCTCGAGGGCGTGGAGCGACCCACCGTGGTCGACGCCATCGCCTCCGACGCTGAACTCAGCCAAGCCCAGAAACAGGCGCTGACGCAGATCTATGCGAGCTTCATCGGCGCCGCAGATCAGGAGGAATCGTGATGTTGACAGCTCCCCGTGAGCTCGCCACGAAGACCGTCTACGCCGCCATCGGTGCACCGGTCGTGGCTACCCGTGCGGTGAAGGAGTACCGCGATCGGGTCGCCGAGTACTCGGGCAAGATCGTCGACAAGGCCGAGAGGCAGTTCGACTCAATGGCGGACGAGGGCGAGAAGATCGCCAAGAAGCTGCAGGGTGGCCAGGTGGTGGAGGAGATCCAGCACCGTGTCGACCTCGAGAAGGTCCAGGATCGCGTGGAGAAGCTCCGCGATCAGCTCGAGGGTGCGCTCCAGAGCTGGCGTGAGTCCTTCGCCCACCCGGAAGCGAAGCCACCGGCCAAGAAGGTCGAGGTCGAAGCCGCCGAGGCGAAGCCCGCCGCCAAGAAGACGACCGCCGCCCGCAAGCCGGCCGCCAAGAAGCCCGCAGCCAAGACGGCGGCGGCGAAGAAGACCACGACGACCGCCAAGAAGACGACCACGACGCGGAAGCCGGCCGCCAAGAAGACCACGACTGCGTCCAAGTAACCCCGACCCGGACCACAAAGGAGAGGCCCCGGCCAGCGCCGGGGCCTCTCCTCATGTCTCTCCTCATGTCGGGTGTGCGTACACCCGTCGTGGTGACGCGTGTACGCACACATGACGAAGATTCAGTAGGTGACCACCGGCTCGAGCTCGTTGGCGTGGGCGACCCAGCGCTCGACCATGGAGAGGGTCGGGAGGCGACGAACCAGACGCTTCTTGGAGTTGGCGTCGACCATGGCATCGAGGAGGTTGGCGGCGTTCCGGCGTCGTAGCTCTCGGACCGTGTCGACACCGGCGGCCTCCAGCAGATCCGAGTACTCCTCGCCGACACCGCGGACCCGCATCAGGTCTGCACGGTTGACCCACTCGAGGATCTGCGTATCGGTGAGGCCGGTCGCCTCGGCAAGCTCTTTGCGACCTTTGCGCGTTGCGGCGGTCTTCAGCAACGCCTCGGTCGTACGCACCCTGACTTTTCGCAACTTGGTGGCGTACTTGTGACCGATCCCTTCGATCGCGTCGATGGAGGCCATGTTCCCCTGGTCCTTTCGTAGTGGCGCCGACAACTCTCGCGAGTCCCCTCTACCCCGCGAGCCTGCGAGCATACCCGTGCGCCGTGTGGGCTCGCCAGGTGGTCAGCGACGGTCCAGCAGCACGCGGAGATCGGCTGGGGTGACGATTCTTCGCGGGGGCAGATGGTCGACCCACACCTCGGTGACCCATTGCGAATGGGTGGCGAGCACCCCTTCCACAGTCGTGTGCTCGTCGGCCCCGAGAAGCCGGGGCCACAGCTCGCGGGCGATGACGATGGGCCGGCCGCGGGCATAACGGTACTTCGGCACCGTGGCCGGCCGCCGCGCGGTCTCGTGAGCCGAGAGGAGCTGCGGCACGACGTTGGACGGGAGCACCGGGGTGTCGCCCGAGACCAGCAGGATGGCATCGGCGTCCGACTCACGAGCCAGGAAATCGAGCCCGGCCCGGAGCGAGGCGATCTCTCCGTCGGCCCACTCCGGGTCGATGATGACGGCGAACCTCGAGAAGTCGACGCCGCTCAGCACGTCCTCTGCGTCACTCCCGACCACGACCAGTGCCGGTTCGGCCGGCCAGCTGCGGGCATCGTCGAGGACATGGCCGAGGACGGTGGAATCGCCCAGAGGTGACAGCCATCGAGACGAAGTGAAGCCCTCGCCGGGTTGAGAGGCGAGCACCATCGTGACGATCGAACTCATGGTCCCTCGCACCGGTCGGAGCAATGAGCCCGCAGGGTAACGGACATCAACGAGCCTCCTGCGAGCAGCCACGCGAGGCGTATGCCAGACTCGACAACTGAGGTCCGTCCTGTTCTTCGACGAGGGGAGCCGTTAGGTGCTGATCGGGGTACCAACCGAGATCAAGACCGAGGAATATCGGGTCGCGATCACACCCGTAGGTGTCCGGGAGCTGACGGCTCGGGGACACCGTGTCGTGATTCAATCGGGCGCCGGCCTCGGCTCGTCGATACCGGACGAGGAGTTCGTGGCGGTGGGAGCCGAGATCGCTCCAACGGCGCAAGATGTGTTTGCGGCCGCAGAGCTGATCCTCAAAGTCAAGGAGCCACAGCCCCGAGAGATCGAGCTGCTCCGCCCGCACCACACCCTGTTCACCTACCTGCACCTCGCCGCCTACCCGAGCGAGGCGCACGGCCTCATCGCAAGCGGTGCGACCGCCATCGCCTACGAGACGGTCGAGCTCGCCTCCGGTGCCCTCCCGTTGCTCGCTCCCATGAGCGAGATCGCCGGCCGTATGGCGGCCCAGGCGGGCGCCAGCCACCTCGAGCGGCCCCGCGGCGGGCGTGGCGTGCTCATCGGGGGGGTCGCCGGTGTCGCCCCTGCAACGGTCACGGTCCTCGGCGCCGGGAGTGCCGGAACCCACGCCGCCACGATCGCATCTGGCATGGGTGCCGACGTCACGATCATGGACATCAACGTCGATCGACTCCGGAGGGTCGACGAGCTCCATCGAGGCCGGATCAGGACCGTTCGCTCGTCGGTGTACGCCGTCGACGACCACGCCCCTCGCTCCGATCTCGTCATCGGCGCCGTCCTCGTGGCAGGCGCCCGAGCCCCCGTGATTCTGGAAGAGGATCACATCACCGCCATGCGCCCGGGCAGTGTTGTCGTCGACATCTCGATCGATCAGGGCGGCTGCATCGCCACGGCGCGGGAGACCTCCCATGCCGAGCCCACCTATGTGCTCCACGACGTCGTGCACTATGCGGTAGGAAACATCCCAGGTGCGGTGCCCAACACGTCGACGTACGCCCTGACGAATGCCACGCTTCCCTACGTCGTCGCCCTCGCCGGCGGCAGCGTCGAGGCGGTGGCGCGCTACCCGGAGCTGCTGCCCGGCTTCAACGTCATGGACGGCAAGGTGGTGAATCGCGCCGTGGCCGAGAGCCTCGACACCGACTACGCACCGGTCGGCCCCATGCTCGGCACGGGCGGCTGAGCCGGCTCAGACGTCGGCGACGTCCTTACGGAGCAGCTTGCGCCCGGTGAGGCGCGCCCACCACATGACGATCGAGCCTGCGACGAGGACCACCGTCGCCGCCAGGTGATAGCCGGTGCTCCATGCGAATTCGTCGATCGACCAGCTGTAGAGGAACGCAAGGGCGGCGAACGACAGCTGGAAGGCACCGGTCGTGACGAAGATCGCCCTCCCGCCGGGGCGGGCGAGCACGAGGATCCCGGAGATCGCCCACGCCAGCAACACGGCGCCGACCCAACGTAGGCCACCCAGGTCCTCGGCCACCCTCGTCGGCAGACCAATCGCATCGAAGAACGCAACGGGGAAGATCACGAGAGGCAGCGCAAACAGGAGGTTCACGAAGATGTACACCGCCATCGCGATGTTGAACGTCGCCGTGGGATCCCGCGGCCTGCGCGCTGCTCTCTGCACGTCGACGATAGGAGCGTCGTGCGCCTGCTCGATGTCGTCCACGGGTTCGTCGCTCACGGCGACGCGGCCTCTGTCTCGGTGATCGCTGCGATGAGCTCGTCCTGCACAGCCCCCAGGTAGCTCACGATCGTGGCCTGTGGGGTCACGGGATGCTGGGGAAGCTCCTCCTCCTCGAACATCCCGTGCCGTGCGGCGATGGCGATCCTGGCGGTGCCTATGGCGCGGGCGGTCGACTCCGCCTCGTCCTCCGTGAGTTGGGTCCTGCCCTCGGCAAGCCGGGCGAGAACGGAGGCGAACGCCTCACGATCCGCCTCGCGGGCTCGCTGAATGTCGCCGTGGGTCAAGCGCCGGAACTCCCGGTCCTCGTCGGCATCGAGGTAGGTGGCGGGGTAGAGGCGCTCTCCGACCACGTCATCCGCCGACGCTTCGACCGATGCGAGAAAGGCGGGGAGGGCGCCGAGAACCGCCAGCTCTCTACTGTCGAGACGCGCTTCGATCCGGCCGGTGGAGGCCGAGAAGCGAAAGCTCATCCGCGCTCCAGCGTCGCCCAGAGCCCGTGGTGATGGAGTCGGGTCGCCTCCAGCTCGGCGCGCTCGCGGGGCGCCGAGGTGACGATGGCACGTCCCTCGTGGTGCACGTCGAGCATCAGCTTGGTCGCCTTCGGCTCGTCGTAACCGAACAGCTTGCGGAAGACCCAGACGACGTAGCTCATGAGATTCACCGGGTCGTTCCACACGACGACGTTCCACATGGGCACGGCGACGGTCCCCTCGATCGTCGAGGTGCCGTGTGACCTCTCCGGAGACGCGCTCATGGGGGCCAGGCTAACTGACCACGAGGTCACGCGTTTGGGGTTTCTCCAGAACGGTCGGATGAGGCGAACCGCTGTGAGTTGATCCAGTCTTCGAAGTCACGCCGGGCGACTCGCCACTCTCGGCCGAACTTGACGCCGGGGAGCGACCCGGCCCGCAGCTGGCTCGTGACCACGAACGCCGACACGTCCATGTACTCACAGATGTCGGGCACAGACAGCCACTCTTTGTCGATCTCGACGGTGATGCGCTCCATTCACATCAGGCTATGGAATTGCGGGCACCCGGGCAAGACCGTCGTGCGGCTTGCGCTTTGGGCGATGCTGGGCATAACCTCGACGTGCTTTCGTGCGGGCGGAGCATCGGCTGAACCGGCCGGCACGGGGCTTACGGGGGCCGTCACGCTGGAGACGGCCCCCCGACGCGTCCGCCTCTCCTTTTGCGATACTCCTCCACGATGGAAGCGCCGGCGACGACGATCGGGATCTTCCTCTTCGACGACGTCGAGGAGCTCGACTGGGTGGGACCCTGGGAGGTGCTCCGGGCGTGGCAGCTCTCCCGACCGGAGGATCGCGTCGAGGTCTTCACCGTGGCCCCCTCGGAGGGAACCATCACCTGCGCAAAGGGGATGCGGGTCATTCCCGACCACACCTGGGAGACCGCCCCGGCGATGGATGTCATCATCTACCCGGGTGGGCGCGGCACTCGTCCGCATCTCGGCGACGAAGCGATCCGTTCGTGGGTGAGAGCCCTCGCCGCCGGAGGCACGCTGATGACCAGCGTCTGCACCGGGTCGCTCGTCCTCGCCGACGCCGGTCTGCTGGACGGCGGACCGGCCACGACGCATTGGGCGGCCACCGAGCTCCTCGCCGGACTGGGCATCGACATCGAGGTGAAATCGCACGAGCGGTTCGTCGACCGCGGAGCCGTGATCACGGCCGCAGGCGTCTCGGCGGGCATCGACATGGCGCTCCACCTCGTGGCAAGACTCCACTCCGTCGAGCGAGCTCGCGAGATCCGGCGCTACATCCAGTACGATCCTGAACCGCCGGTGTGATCTGGGATCGCCTCACGAATCACGTCGCTCACCGGTAGCGTGGTCTCTCTCGGCAGGGGCGACCCGACTCCACCACCACGGGCTCTGGGCGACGCTGGAGCGCGGATGAGCTCTCACCTCTTCGGGTCGATCAGAGCACATCGCTGCCCGGGTTCACGCCCGGTCCAGGGCCCCGCCACACTGCTTCTTCGAACTCGGAGCCGACTAGTAACGCAGTGGACCAGAACGCTCAACGGATCGACCCCGAGGCTGACGAGGCTCGCAAAGAGCCTCCGGGCGAGACGAAGGCCGGCACACGTTCTACGTCCCGTGCTGATCTGGAGTCGACCGGTTCACGCAGGTTTGGCAACGGGGGCGCGCCACGTCGGGCAGGTCGTAGCGAAACCGGATCCCAGGAGCCGTCGTGGACGGCGACTTCAGGCGGACGAGGCGCCCGCTGCGGCGCGCCGAGCCAGCTCGACCTCGGTCGTCGGGCGGCTGAGCACGAACCACACCCCGTAGACGCCGACGGCGACGAGGACGATTCTGGCGATCGTGTTCTGGATCGCAAAGATGGCCGACAGCGACACGAACACGACGATCGAGGCGACGGCGATGATCTTGATCTTTCGCGGTATGCCCAAGCCGGCCTTGTAGTCGCGCAGCGACTTGCCGAAGTACCTGTTGGTCAGCATCCACCGATGCATCCGCTCGCTCGACATCGAGAAGAACCACAGGGCGATGAGCAGGTTCACGGTGCCCGGCAGACCCGGCACGAAATAACCGGCGATGCCGAGCCCGAGGAACACGAAGCCGATCGCGCCGTAGAGGAGGCGTAGCGATCGCGAGCGGGCGAGACGGAGTTCTTCAGCCACGCCGCGAGCTTAATGACTCCAGAACGGCACGCGACCTGGGCACTCAGCGGGCGATGGGGAACCCTTCACGTCGCATCAAGCGTCTCAGCTGGTGATCAGCCAAGGAGGCAACGTGAGCAAGCTCCGAGTCATCGCACTCGCTGCAGGTATCCTGCTCGTGCTCGCTGCCTGTGGTGGGGCGGCCGACACGCCGGCGCAGAACGCGACGGGCAACCAGGACTCGGCCGCCGCACCCGCGGGAGCGGTGGCAGCGCAGGAAGGAACCCCAACGGCCATGACGGGCATCAGCGTGTCCGGGCGGGGTGAGGTAGTCGGGACGCCCGACACCCTCACCGTGACGATCGGCGTATCGGTGACGCGGTCCAGCGTCGGCGAGGCCGTGGACGTCGCCGCCGAACGGGCAACCGGCCTCATCGAGGCCCTGACCGGTCTCGGGGTCGCCGAGGAGGACGTCCAGACGAGCAACTACTCCATCTACCCCGAGTACGACTACAGCAACGACCGCGCACCCCGTATCACCGGCTACCGCGTGGACAACACGTTGAACGTCAAGATCCGCGACCTCGACCGGGCCGGTGAGGTGCTCGACGCGGCGGCAGCCGCGGCCGGCGACGAGGTACGGGTCAACGGCGTCTCGTTTGCCCTCGAGGGCAACGATGATCTTCTGGTCGCCGCCCGTGAAGCTGCCTGGAACGATGCCAAGGCGAAGGCCGAGCAGCTCGCCGGCCTGGCCGGGGTCACGCTCGGTGCGCCGTTGACCATCAGCGAATCGGTGGGGAGCTTCCCGCCACCGGTGTTCGCCTACGAGAGTGTGGCCGCCGACGTCGCAACGCCGATCCAGCCGGGCCAGGAATCCGTGACGGTGGACCTCTCCGTGACGTTTGCGATCGGCTCATGACGGCCGCGTGATCGATCTCATCCTGCCGCGGACCGACGGTGGCGTCCTCGCTCAACTCGCGGTCGTCACCGTCGTGTTCGCGACCGCGGCCTGGTTGACCCGGCGACGCAAGGACGTCCGGGTGCTGGTCATCGGGTTGTGGCTCGTCGCCTACGGGGGCATGGGGGTGAGGGCCCTCCACTGAGAAGGGAGCCTCCGCCGACCCCGGGTTACGATCGCCGGAACGAACTCGAGGTCTCCCTTGGAACGGCGGCGCAACCCCTACGTCTACATCTCCGGCGTGTTCGCCGCCGCATGGGCCCTCGCCGCGTGGTTCCGCCCCGAAGCGGATTTCATCTTCTTCCCCATCCTGGTGGGTGGCTCGTTCCCGATGAGCTACCGCCTCGCCGTCGGTCCACTCCCGCCGGGCTTTGCGGTAGGTGCCGGCATCGCCGGCCTCATCAACGTGGTGGTCGTCGCCCTGTTCCTCGCCATCGCCGGCGTTCTCGGCCCGGCGAGCCTCATCCCGGGTCTCGGCCCGGTGGGCCAGGCCACGCTCCTCGGTGCGATCGGAGCGGGCCTCGGCTACGTGCTCTCCACGATCAAAGGGAGTGGCGACGGCCGGCCCCGAGGCTGAGTCGCTACGGCTGCTCGGTCTTCACTGATCCACGGCAGACGTCGTCAGCGGCTCGATGCACTCGAGAACGTTGTTGGCCACCTTGTTGACGAGCGTGGACACCGGATGGTGGGCGAGGTCGTCGCCGGCGCGTTTGCGGAGCAAGTCGTTCACCGCATCGGGATCCTGATTGTCGACGGAGAGCCACTCCGACCACGCATCCTCGGGCAGGATCACCGGCATGCGGTCGTGAAGCTCCGCAACGCTCTCCGTCGGACTCCCCGTGAGGATCGTGCAGGTGCGGAGCCGCTCGCCCGTCTCTCGGTCATTCCAACTCGCCCACAGCCCGGCGACCGCAAGCGGCTTCCCGTCGGCCCGGTAGATGTAGTGGGGCAGCTTGCCCTTCGGCCTGACTTGCCACTCGTAGAAACCGTCGGCAGGGATGAGGCAGCGTCGCGACACGAACGAGTCGCGGAACGCGGGTCTCTCGGCGGCCGTCTCGACCCGGGCATTGATGTTTCGTGCGGCGATCTTGCGGTCCTTCGCCCAAAAGGGAACGAGGCCCCAGCGGAACGTGCCCAGAAGCCGCTCGCCGTCGTGCTCGGCGACGGCGTAGACCTGATCGGTCGGGGCCACGTTGTAGGAGGCGGGCAGCGGGTCGGCCGCGATGCGATCCACGTGGAAGACGCCGGCGTACACCTCCGGCTCGGTCGATTGGACGAAGCGACCACACATGCCGCCATTGTCCCAGACGGGGAAAATGAGCCGGACGGCTCACCGTGCGCCATTCCGCAACGCCGCCATCCGGGGTACCGTCATCCTTTGTGACCCCCGCAATCGAATTCCAGGCGGTCGGTCGTAGCTTCGGCGACGTCGTCGCGGTGACCGATCTGACCATCTCCGTACCCGCCGGCTCCATCACGGTGCTGCTCGGACCGAACGGCGCGGGAAAGACCACGACGGTGCGGCTCACCACCGGCGCGTTGCGTGCCGACACCGGAACCGTCCGCGTCCACGGGCTCGACCCGATCGCGGATGGCGAGCAGGTTCGCCGGCGATGCGGAGTCGTTCCGCCGAAGCCGGCGATGTACGACCGCCTCTCCGGGTGGGACAACCTGGCATTCGCCGCCGACCTGTTCGGCGTGAGCCGAGCCGGCATCGAGGAGGCAGCCGGCCGGTTCGGCATCGCCCATGCCCTGGGCCAGACCGTGGGCGGCTACTCGACCGGGATGCGCACCCGCCTCGCCCTTGCTCGCGCGTTCCTCCACGATCCCGACGTGCTGCTGCTCGACGAGCCCACCGCGGGCCTCGATCCCGAGTCGGCGCGGGCGGTACTCACCCTCATCACCGAACTCGCATCGACGGGTCGCTCGATCCTCATGTGCACCCATCTGCTCCACGAGGCCGAAGGTATCGCCGATCAGGTGGCCCTCATGGTCAACGGCTCGGTGAGGGCGTTGGGGGCGCCGCGCATGCTCGCCGACCGGTACATCGAGCGTCCCCTCGTCTTGCTCGACGCCGAGGACCGCACAGTGTTCGAGAGCATCGGCGAGCGCCCCGAAGTACGCAATACTCGCTGGAACGGTGCGCTCGAGGTTGAGCTGGAGAGCCTCGGGGCCCTGCCCGACCTGGTCACCTCGCTCGTCGCCGACGGCGCCCGCCTCACCCGGGTCGAGCCCCAGGCCGGGAGCCTCTCCGATCTCTACTTCGAGATGCAGCGAGTCCACGGGAGCGACACGTGAACTGGGCCCGCGTCCGCACCATCGTCCGCACCGACCTGCGCCAGCTCTTCAAGAGCCGGGACTACTGGGGCCCGCTCATCGTGCTGGCGTTCCTGTTCTTCGTGGTGATCCCCGGGATGGCGCTGTTCAGCGTGACCCAGGTGGAGAGCAACGATTTCGTCGCCCAGCTCAACAACATGCTCGACACGCTGCCCGGTTCGATCCAGGCCGGCGTGGTCGAGGGCAGTCCCGGAGCCCGGGCGGCGTACGTCCTCGCCGTCTACCTCCTGGCGCCGATCGCCGTTGTCGTGCCGCTCACGGTCTCGTCTGCAGTCGGCGCCCACGCCATCGTGGGCGAGCGGGAGAAGGGCACGGGCGAGTTCATGGCCCACGCCCCGGTCTCGATCCACGAGATCTACGTCGGCAAGCTGCTGGCCAGTCTCATCCCCGGGTATCTCGCCACCATCGCCGGGTTCGCCGTCTACTCGCTCGTCGCCAACACGCTGGCCGGACCGCTGCTTGGGGGGTGGTTCTTCCCGACCGCGGGCTGGTGGCTGCTGATCCTCTGGGTTCTCCCGCCGTTCCTCGCCGTCGCCCTGGCGATCATCGTGTGGGTGTCGGGCCGGATGAAGAGCACGGCGGCATCGCAGCAGGCGGCGAGCCTCGTCTCGCTGCCGGTGATCTTGCTGGCATACGGCGTCGCCGGCGGCGTGGTCGTCAACCCGACCCGAGGTGCGCTCGTCATCGGTGCGGTGGCGTGGACGATCGCCATCACTGCGCTGGTCGCGGGCGCCAAGGCCTTCGATCGGGAACGCCTCCTGGGCTTCGGCGGCTGAGGCTCCCGGGTCACGAGGTGTCGGTGACGGCGATGATCGCACGACGCCCCGCCCGGCCGGTTCAAGCACACCGAGCGCCGTCTGCGGACGTCTTCAGGTGGTAGGAGCGGCGGTCATGGGCGTGATGTGGGCGAAGCTGCTGCGGGCGTTCCAGGTAGGGAAGGCTCGTACGAGCCAGGACGGGCCGTCGAGCCGGATTCTGGCGTCGCAGGTGGCGTCCGCCCCGGAGAGCTGGCCCTACACGAACCGGGATGCGGAGCACACCATCGTCATCGACGCCGATGGCTCCCGGATCCGGACGATGCCCTCGGGGCGGCCGAGACCGAATGGGCGCGGGGCTTCCTCGCCACCCTCGAATCCCACCGTGCCGGCGTCTACATGAACTTCCTCGACGCCGACGACGCCTCCCGCATCCGCGAGGCATACGGCGACGACACATACCGGCGACTCGCCGAGGTGAAAGCTGTGTACGACCCCGGGAACGTGCTCCACCACAACAACAACATCCGGCCCCTCACACCGGCGCAGTGACCCGCCTCGGCGGCGAGTCGACCTCAGTGGGGGTAGCCGAGCGTCGCCAGGGCCGAGCCGATCTCGTCGAGGATCATCGGGTCGTCGATTGTTGCCGGTATCGACCACGACTCGCCGTCGGCGATCTGACGCATGGTCCCCCGGAGGATCTTTCCGGACCGCGTCTTGGGCAGCCGGTCGACCACCGTCGCCGTCTTGAAGGCAGCCACGGGACCGATCCGCTTCCGGACCAGCCCCACCAATTCGGCGACGATCTCGTCGTGGGATCGGTCCACGCCGGCCTTGAGGACGACGAACCCCATCGGGAGCTGACCCTTGAGCTCGTCGGCCACTCCGATCACCGCGCATTCCGCCACGTCCGGGTGGTCCGCCAGCACCTCCTCCATCGCCCCCGTAGACAAGCGGTGTCCGGCCACGTTGATGATGTCGTCGATCCGGGCCATGATCGCAAGGTACCCGTCCTCATCCTTGTAACCGGCGTCGGCCGTCAGGTAGAAGCCCGGGTACCGGCTCAGGTACGAGTCGACGTAGCGCTGGTCGGCGTTCCACAGTGTGGGCAGCGTGCCCGGTGGCAACGGGAGCTTGATGACGATCGCTCCGATCTCCCTGGCCGCACGCTCGTTCCCATCGTCGTCGAGCACCCGGACGTCGTATCCCGGCACCGCCACGGTGGGTGAACCGGGCTTGACCGGCAGCTGTTCGATCCCGAGCGGGTTCGACGCCACGGGCCATCCGGTCTCGGTTTGCCACCAGTGATCGATCACGGGGACGCCGAGGTGCTGCTCGGCCCATTCGAGCGTCGCAGGATCGCACCGCTCCCCGGCCAGGAAGAGCGAGCGGAAACAGGAGAGGTCGTAGCGACCGATATGGGAGCCGCTTGGGTCGTCTCGCTTGATGGCGCGGAACGCGGTCGGGGCGGTGAACAGAACCGAGACCCCGTGCTGGGAGATGACCCTCCAGAACGCACCCGGATCGGGAGTTCCGACCGGCTTGCCCTCGTAGAGCACGGTCGTGCACCCGTGGATGAGCGGGGCGTACACGATGTACGAGTGGCCCACCACCCATCCGACATCTGACGCCGCCCAGTACACCTCGCCGGGCGCGACGCCGTAGATGTTGGCCATGCTCCAGGCGAGGGCCACCGCATGACCCCCGTTGTCCCGGACCACCCCTTTGGGCTGGCCGGTGGTCCCTGAGGTGTAGAGGATGTAGAGCGGGTCGGTGGCGGCGACCGGCACGCAGCCGACCGGCCCGGCGGAGGCCACGAGTTCGGACCAGTCGAGGTCTCGCCCCTCGACCATGTCGGCCAGGGCCTGCGGCCGCTGCAGCACCACGCTCGCCTCGGGACGGTGTGCCGCCAACTCGATGGCCTCGTCGAGCAACGGCTTGTAGGCGACCACCCGGCCAGGTTCGATCCCGCACGAGGCCGAGAGGATCACCTTGGGCCGGGCGTCGTCGATCCGGGTGGCGAGCTCCTTGGCCGCAAACCCGCCGAACACAACCGAGTGGATCGCGCCCAGCCGGGCGCACGCCAGCATCGCCATCACCGCCTCGGGGACCATCGGCATGTAGATGATCACCCGGTCGCCCTTGACGACCCCGAGACCGCTGAGCGCTCCCGCCAGCCGGGCGACCTCCTCTCGGAGCTCCCGGTAGGTGTACGACCGGACCGTGTCGGCTACTGGGCTGTCGTAGATCAGCGCCGGCTGGTCTGCCCGCCCACCGTCGACGTGGCGGTCGAGGGCGTTGTGGCACGTGTTCAGGACCCCGTCGGAGAACCAGCGGTAGAGCGGCGGGTTCGCATCGTCGAGGACCGTGGTCGGCGGGTGGTACCAATCGATCGCCCCGGCGGCCTCAGCCCAGAAGGCATCGGGGTCGTCCAGCGAACGCCGGTATACGTCGTGGTAGCCCATGGTCGAGAATCTAGGCCGCGCATCCTGCGCATGGCGCCCGGCGCATTGGTGGGCGAGGTCAGCCGGCCCAGCGGCTGGGGCGTTGCTGCAGGTCGCCGAACCCGAGCTCCTCGCACAGCGACAGAAAGCGCTCTTCCGGAGCACCCTGCCACTCCAGGTCGTGGAGCGACTCGGGGAGGGGGACATCGCGGCGGAGCTGCGCCAGGTACCGGTACAGCAGCGCTTCCCCGATCCGCTCCCGGAACGTCGCGGCCAGCTTCTCGGCGCCCCGGACGGTCACCTGCCACTGCGAGACCTCGAGGGGTATCGCCTCGAGGTGGCCGTAGCGGGCGAGGACCGTGGCCGCCGTCTTCGCCCCCCAGCCCGGCAATCCTGGGTAGCCGTCGGCGCTGTCGCCGACCAGGGCCAGATAGTCCGGAATGGACTCGGGTTCGACTCCGAACTTCTCGACGACGCCGGCCCGGTCCATGAACGTCTTCGTGCGCACGTTGTAGCCCACGACCTTGGGATCGCCGTAGAGCTGCGCCATGTCCTTGTCGGGGGTGAGGACCACGACCTGCTCCACGTCATCCGCCCACCGCTCCGCTGCGGTCGCCAGCGCATCGTCCGTCTCGTACTCGTACATCGACCACACGGTGACGCCGATGCTCCGCATCGCCCGCTCGGCCAGGGGGAACTGGGCCAGCAGCTCCTCCTCGATCCCGGCGCTCGTCTTGTACCCGGCGAAAACGTCGTTACGGAACGACTCGATCACCGAGTCGAAGGCGGCGGCGACATGGGTGACGCCGGGTTCGGCGAGCAGGGCGAGGGTCGAGCCGAGGATGCCGCGTACGCCTCCGACTTCGCGACCGTCGGGTGCGTTGCGTTTGGGTGCGCCGAAGTAGGACCGGAACAGCTCGTACGTGCCGTCGATGAGGTGGAGCTTCACCGCCGGAACCCTACCGGGTCGACGCTCGGCTCCGCCTGGCTACCGTGAGCGCATGAATCGTCCCCGGATGCCGATGGTCGTCGGCGAGGCCCAGCTGCGAAGCCCGCTCTTCTCCAACCGGTGGCGCCTCATCCAGAACGACAACGTGACGTGTGAGCTTCACCGCCTCGGCAAGATCTACACCACCACAGCAAACCTCGGCGGGGCAGGGCGACTGGTGATGGAGCCCGCCGGGCAGGGCACGGTCCACGCCGTGGACGAGGAGGGCAAGGAGATCGCCCGCATCGTGCGCCGCTCATGGCTGGGACGGCGCTGGGAGATCTCCGGCCTCGGCTACACCTACGAGCTGGTCAGCGATCCGCGACCCCGCCGCTGGCACATCGAGGTCGCCAATGCGCCCGTGGCGCATATCGAGGGGTCGATGTTCTCGTACAACCGGGTGAACATCAACAGTGCGCTCGCCGTGCCCGTGCCGGCGATCCTGCTGGCGTGGCACGTGGTGACCCGGCCTTGGGAGGCCGTCGCCGAGCCGAGCGGCCTGCGACCGCTGCCCGCCCAGCAAGCCTCGACGTGAGCGGCTGGTCGCCGCTCGTCACCGTCGACGAGCTGTCCGGCCGGCTCGACGACCCCACGCTGCGCATCGTCGACTGCAGGTTCCGCCTCGACGACCCGGCCGACGGACGCCGGTTGTACGAGGTCGGCCACATCCCCGGTGCCGTGTACGTTTCGCTCGACGATGACCTGTCGGGACCGAGTGGCCCGGGACGTCATCCGCTTCCCGAGCCGAATGTCTTCGCCGGCCGGCTCGCAACGCTGGGTGTCGGCGACGAGCACGAGGTCGTCGCCTACGACGACGCCGGCGGTGCGTACGCCGCTCGCCTGTGGTGGATGCGGCGGGCAACGGGCCATCCGAGGGTCGCCGTCCTCGACGGCGGATACCAGGCCTGGCTCGCCTCAGGGCTCCACGTGTCCACCGAGCCGCCGAGCTACCCCGCGGCGGCGTGGTCCGCCGTGTTCGAGTGGCCGGGTGTGGTGGACCGGGCGGGGGTGGCTGAGATATCGAGCCATGCCACGATGGTCGACGCCCGCGCCGCCGAGCGCTACCAGGGCGAGGTGGAGCCATGGGACCCGGTGGCCGGGCACATCCCCGGGGCGGTGAACCTCCCGTACGCCGACAACCTCGGCGCCGACGGCACGTTCCTCAGCGTCGACGCCCTGCGTGATCGGTACTCGGTCATTCCCCCAGACCGGCCCGTGGTCGTGTACTGCGGCAGCGGCGTCACGGCCTGCCACGACCTCCTGGCCATGGAGTTGGCCGGCATCGAAGGAGTTGCGCTCTACCCGGGATCCTGGTCCGACTGGTCGACCTCGGGCGGCCCGGTGGCGACGGGTCCGGAGCCCGGCTGAAC
>JBFINP010000052.1:0-21900 GCA_041611095.1 Acidimicrobiia bacterium
CGAGGTCGGGTCGTCGTTCTTTGACGAATCCGATGACGGCGGTGAGCGTCGGGTAGTCGCGCAGTGCCAGGTTGTCGTCGCGTTCGATGTCGTAGGCCTCGCGGATGGCGGCGAAGGTCTCGGCTTGTTTGACGGTGTCGATGCCGAGATCGGCCTCCAGGTCGAGGTCGAGGTCGAGCATGTCCGGCGGATATCCGGTCTGCTCCGACACCAGCTCCAAGATCCGGTTCTCGATGGCGTCGACCTGCGGGGCCGCTGCCGGTGTGGGAACCGGCGGAGCTGGAGGCGTCGCCGCGGCCGGCATCTCGACCGGTGCGGGAGTTGTCACGGGCGGAGCCTGGGGTGGTGGGGGCGCCGTCACGGTCATCGACGGAGCCGGCGACGCCATCGGAGTCACGGTGCGCTCGACCGGCTGGGCCGGGGCCCGCAACGGCGGGCCGGTGTCACGCACGCGAAGTGTGCGTGAAGCGATCTCCACGCCGGCGTTCTCGAGGCCGGTGACCGCATCCAGCCACTGCTGCCATGCACCCTGGTCGAAAACGCGGTACTCATACCCCAACCGATCGGGAAGGGGCAGCTGCGCACCCTCGGGTGCGACCAGCCGGTACAGCGTCATGCTGATCTGCGACCCGAAACCGGCTCCGAGACGCAATGCGTAGCGCACCGGGTAGACGCCCCCTCGGGACAGGTTGAGATTGCCGAGGTCGGGGTCCACCTCCTTGAAGTTCGGCACGGGAGGCACGACGCCCGTCTCGAGCGCCTTGACGGCGACGACGTCCTCGACGCCCACGCCCATGGCGTGTCCCGTGAAGCCCTTGGTGTTGGTGACGACGATCTGATCGGCGGCATCCCCAAAGACGTAGCGGAGAGCATCCACCTCGGCCTGGGCGCTGCCACCGCGCGCCGGCGTGTAGGTCTCGTGGGAGACGAACACCGTCTGGCGTGCGATGTCCCGCCGGTCGAGGCCCCACCGTCGCTCGGCCGTCGAGATCAGATCCTCCATCACGAGCTTGATGTGGCTGGGGTCGAGGCGACTTCCGTGGAAGGCGCTGTTGGCCGTCACGGTTGAGAGCACCTCGGCGAACGGGCGGATGCCGCGGCTCGCCGCCGATGGCGACGCCTCGACCACGATGGCAGCCGCACCCATACCGAGGATCATCCCGTGGCGGCGACGGTCGAACGGCAGCGCCGCCTCCTCGACGACCTCGTCGGTCGCCGCCGCACCCACGGCGAGGAATCCCGAGCCGATCCATTCGATGAGGTGATCGCTCGTGACGTCGTCGCCGGAGATGATGACGACCCGCTCGCACCGGCCGGCACGGATCCAGTCCTCGGCGACGGCCACAGCCTGCGTCGTCGAGGCGCATGCCGCGTTCACCTGGGTATTAGGTCCGCGGGCTCCGATGTACTCGGCGAACTGGGCGTGTCCCATCGAGACGCACTGGAACAGGAACTTGCGGTTGAACTGGTAGGGGTCGCGATCCTGCTCGGCTTCGAGCCCCTGGATGCGGTGACGGATCTCCTCGCCGAGAGGACCGGCGCCGTCTCCGGACGCGGCGAGCCGCTCGGCCAGGCTGCGCAACTCGGTCAGCCGCCGATTGCGCGACTCGGCCTCCCAATAGCGGTCGACCTCGACCATCAACCCGTCGACTCCCGGGAATGCCGAGGCGAAGATGACGCCCGTCGTGTCCCGATACGCCTCGGGCAGCATCCAACGTTCGGGCAGCTTGGAGCCCGTGGTCGTCGTCTTGTAGTTCATGACGAGCGGGATACCGGCATCGCGCAGCGCGTCGATCCCGGCGCCGATGGCCAGCTTCGAGGCCTGGTCGAGCGCATCGATCCGATCTGCGGGGAATCCGAACTCGCCAGCCAGATCGATCTTGCCGGCTCGTCCGGCGAGCTTGATCACGTCGGCCTGGCTGTCGATCTCTTCGAAGTGACCACCGCCCGCTTCGCTCTTGACGAGGCGGGTGATGTGCTTGTCGGCGATGAGCTGCCGGTACTTGACCGGGATCGCATCGATGAACTGCTCGCCGCGGAGGATGGAGGCGACCTTGTCGTCGCCGAACACGCTCTCGCGGCCGGGCAGCCCGAGTCCGGCCCCGGTCACCACGATCGGCTCGCCCGTGTCGGAGACAGGGACGCCGCGTTCGGGCTTCCGACCGGACAGGATCTCGAAGCCCTCGGTCAGGAAGTCGGCGAAGAGGTGCCCGAGCTTGTTGTAGACGTCGCCGCCTCCATCGGGGGCTGCCACGGCGCTCGTCACCGGCGCCGCGTGGGGCACGGGCGGCTGCGACGGCCGGGATTCAACCGTGGTGTGGGGAGTGGCGCGGGGCGGTTCCGCGGTCGGGGCGGCGGTTTGGTCGGGCGTACCGACCCCATGACCGGCGGCATACAGCCCGCACAGCGCCTGGTTGAACGAGACCACATCGCCCTGCTTCGGGTGGTTCGTGAACAGGGCCGAGACCTCGGGATCATCGGCGAGCACGTCGGCAACGAATCCTTGGAGGGCTTTCTTCGGACCCACCTCGACGAAGACGCGGCAGCCCGCGTCGTACAGCGTCCGGAGACCCTTGACGAACTGCACCGGCGAGGCGATCTGGCGTTCCAGGATCGCGATCATCTTGGGGACGACGTTGGGACCCATCGGGTAGAACTCGCCGTCGACGTTGGCGACGATCGGGATGGCGGGCGACTCGAGGCGGAGACGCGTGAGCAGCCGGCCGAGCGGCTCGCTCGCCGGCGCCACGATCTCGGTGTGGAATGCGTGGCTCACGGGGAGCGGCACGACCTGGGCGCCGTGCTCGGCGAGCATCTGCATCGCCTGGCGGACCGGCTCGCTGGCGCCACCGATCACCGCCTGCTTCGTGCTGTTGATGTTCGCCGTCACCACGTAGCCGTCCACCGCATCGAGCACCGCAGTCACCTGATCGATGGGAGCGAAGACGGCGGCCATGAGGCCGCGGTCGTCGACCTCGACGTGGGCCATCTCCCGACCCCGGCCGGCGACGGCGTGGAGGGCATCCTCGAAGGGAAGCGCACCTGCGGCGACGAGGGCGCCGTACTCGCCGAGGCTGTGCCCCATGACCATGTCGGGCTGGATGCCGTACGCCGACAGCATGCGGGTGAGGGCGAGATCCACCGTCAGCACGGCCGGCTGGGTGATCTCCGTCTCGCGGAGACCGGCATCCCCGGCCTCCATGGCCTCACGATCGTCGGGGTCGGCGAAGATGTAGTCGCTCAGCGGCTTGCCGAGGATCGGTGTCATGACCGCATCCGACTCGGCGAACGCCCGCTCCACGATGGGCTCGGTGTGGCGCAGCGTGTCGAGCATGTTGACGTACTGCGAACCCTGGCCGGTATAGAGGAAGGCGACCATGCTCGGCGCCCCTCTCCCGATGAAGACGCCCTGGTTGGCGAGAAGCTTCCACGGCGCGTCCTGGCCGCTCTCCAGCGCCTTGATGGACTTGGCCGTCTTGTCGGCGAGCTCGGCGGCGTCGCCATAGTCGATCGCCAGGCGGACGGGAGCGCGCAAATCGGCTTCGGATGGCGGCGCCGGATCGGGCGCCGCCCCGTTGGCGGCGGCTTCATGGATCGTGCGCAGCCGGGCGACCAGCGCTGCCTCGTCACCTGCGCCCACTACGAGGGCCCCACGCAGCGGGGTCTTCAGCTCGGGCTCGGCGACGGCGGTGGTCGGCTCCGGCGCCACGATCGAGTAGGTGGTTTGCTCGCGGTCGACGTCGAGCCGGCCGGGCACGTACTCCTCGAGGACGACGTGGAAGTTGGTGCCCCCGAAGCCGAAGGCGCTGACGCCTGCCGAGCGGACCTGCCCCGGCTCGATTTCCCACTCCGCCAGGTCCTTGGTGATGTAGAGCGGCGACTTCGAGAAGTCGATGTTGGGGTTGGGATCGGCGTTCCCCAGGCTTGGCGGGATGAGCTTCTTGTCGAGGGCGAGGATGGTCTTGAGCATCCCGGCGGCGCCCGCCGAGCTCTTGAGGTGCCCGATGTTCGACTTGACCGACCCGAGCGGGATGGTGGCGGGTTTCAGGCCGAGGTCGGCGAAGACGCGCGACAGCGCTTCCACCTCCACGACGTCGCCGACCCGCGTCGACGTCCCGTGTCCTTCGATGTAGCTGGCGCTGGTCGGAGCGATCCCGGCGTTCTTCCAGGCGCGGGCGACGGCGAACTCTTGACCGACGGGGTTGGGTGCGGTGATGCCTTTGCCCTTGCCGTCGCTCGATCCACCGAGCCCGCGGATCACGGCGTAGATGTGGTCGCCGTCGCGCTCGGCGTCGGCGAGGCGCTTCAGCAGCATGACCGCGGCGCCCTCTCCCATGACGAATCCGTCGGCGCCGTCGTGGTAGGGGCGGGTGCCGGTGGCGGAGAGCGCACCGATCTTGCAGAACTTGATGAAGCTTGGGACGCCCATGTTGGCGTCGATGCCACCGGTGAGGACGGCGTCGTAATCGCCGTGCTCGAGGCCCTCGATCGCGGCGTCGATGGCGGCGAGGGCGGAGGCGCAGGCGGCGTCGACCACGAAGTTGGGTCCATGGAAGTTGTAGAGGTTGGCGACACGGCCGGCGATGATGTTGCCGAGCTCCCCGGGCATGGTGTCCTCGGTGATGTTGGGGAAGCGGTTGCGGATGCCGCTGTGCATCTCTTCGACGATCGCTTCGCGGACGTTTGTCCCCAGCGCGGCGAAGCTCGGGCTGTTGCCGAGCTCCTCGGCATACTCGGGGAAGTAGGCGCGGAGCGACGTGAAATAGTGCATGTCGCCGGCCATCGCATTACCGAGGACGACTGCGGTCCGGTCGGCGTCGAGGGGACGGTTGGGGTAGCCGTAGTCAGTCAACGCCTCGCGGCAGGCGACGATCGACCACTTCTGGGTGCGGTCCATCGCATCGCTGACCTTCGGCGGGATGGGCAGCCGCCACTCGAGCGGGGTCCAGGCGACGTCGCGAACCCAGCCACCGATGGTCGAGTAGGTCTTGTCGGGAGCACGCGGGTCCGGGTCGTAGTAGAGGTCCGGGTCCCAGCGCTCCTTGTCGACCTCGCTGATGCTGTAGCGGCCGGACTGCAAGTTCTCCCAGTAGGTGGGGGCGTCGGGGGCGTCCGGGAGGACGGCGCCGACACCGACGACGGCGATGGCCCGGGCTGCCTTCTCAACCATGGTGCAAGCTCCTGCGATTCGAAGAACGTTGGGTGGGCGAATTGGGGTGGCGGAGTGGGCGCATGAAGCGTCACACGGCTGCGGGGATGCGGCCGTAGACCGCATCCACGACGAGATCCATGTCGGCGATGAGCCCGCCCTGCGCCCGCTCGATGGCCGCCAGGCCGATCGAGCTCTCGAGGGCCGCGACGTCGATAGCGCCGGGCTCGGCGGCACCAAGGATCCAGCGGACGCCTTCGGCCGTGACCCGGCTCGCCGCCTCCCTGGCGAAGATCCGGCTCACCGTGGCGAGGACCTCGGGCTCAAAGCGGCGATCTGCCTTTGTGGAAAGCTCGCCGTCGAGTGCGGCCGCCGCCCTCCTGGCGAGCGCACCGGCGCACTCCACTGAGGCCGTGATGTCACCGAGGCGGAACAGCACGTGCTGGTTTCGGGTGAGCCGGTGGGTGCGCGCCACCTCCATCACCTCGGCCAGGGCGTGGTGGGCGTGTGCCGCGATCTCGGCGCCGACCGACGGCGAACGCGCCGCGAGCTGCTCGAGGGTCGAGGCCTGCTCGTGGTAGTAGGCGCCCCGGCTCTTCATGTGCTCCTGCCAGCGGTCACGGGCGATGGTCATCTCCATGATCTCGGACGTGCCCTCGTAGATCGTGGTGATGCGCACGTCGCGCTTGATCTTCTCGACCATGTACTCCTTGGTGTACCCGTAGCCGCCGTGGGCCTGGATCGCCGCCTCGGCGGCGGCGCAACCTGCTTCGCTGCCCATGAACTTGGCGATGGCGCCTTCGGTGTTGAGGGTTCCCTCGCCACTGTCGATTCGCGAGGCCGTTTCCTCGATGGAGGCGCGGGCGGCTTCGAGGCGGGCGATGTGAGGGACGAGGAGCTTGTGGGTGAAGCCCTGCTTCTCCGACAGTGGGGTGCCGCCCTGGATGCGCTCCGCGGCGTACGGGATTGCCCTGTCGAGCGCCGCCCAACCGGCGCCGAGCCCGAAGGCCGCGACCATCAGGCGGGTGTAGCCGAAGACCATCTGCGCCTGGACGAGGCCCTGCCCCTCGCGCTCGCCGACGAGCCGGTCGGCGTCGACGCGCACGTCCGAGAGGGCGAGCGCAGCAGTGTTCGACGCACGGATGCCGTGTTTGTCCTCCGGCTTGCCCTTCTCGAACCCTTCGACGTCACGATCGACGACGAACCACGTCGGCCCGCCGGGTGCATTGGCGAGGATCGTGTAGAGGTCGGCGTAGCCGCCGTTCGAGATCCACTGCTTGTTGCCGTTGAGGACGTAGCCGACGACCGCGCCGTCCTCCTCGACGGGTCGGGCCGTCGTCTTCAACGCCCCGAGGTCGGATCCGGCCTCGGGCTCCGTGGCGCCGTAGGCCATGAGGATCCCCTCCTCGGCGATCTTCGTCATCCACCGTTCCTTCTGTTCTTCGGTGGCGCCAAACACGATCGGGTCGCTGCCGAGGAAGGTGGCGAAGACACCGGTGGCGATACCGACGTCGATGCGGGCGAGCAGCTCACACACGCGGTAGATGTCGAACGTCCCTGCACCCATCCCGCCGTACTTCTCGGGGATGAACAGCAGGGAGACTCCGAGCTCGGCCAGCATCTGGCGGACGATCGGCTCGGGAAACTCGTCCTTGTGGTCGAGCTCGAGCAGGTAGCTGTCGGGCAGCTTGTCGGCTGCGAAATCCTTGATGGTGTCGAGAACGAGGTTGAGTGTCTCGCGATCGAGGCCGGCATCCATGGGATCAATCCCTCCCAGTGGGCTCGCGATGGGCAGGAGCGCTGCGACGACCATGCCCAAGGGCGGCTCCGGCCACCAGGGTCTATGGACCCACAACCACGGGGAGTTTTGTCGTGCAGGACTTCGCTCGCAACCGGTCTCGGGCGAGTCACAGGTGCCGGCCTTAAACCGCGTTTCTCGAGCACCGCCGCTCGCGTCGGCATCGCGCGGTGCGGCCACACCGATGTCGCCGGTGCGTTGCGTCTGAGACAACTCGCTCCACGTGCCCGAGTGGTCCGGCACGAAGTTCCACATGCCAGGGGTTCAGCGTTCCACGTGCGAGAGGTTCAGCGGGCCGCTGCTCGACATCATGCGGAGGTCGATACCGGCTCTCCAGCCGTCATTCGAGAAGTTCGCCGCGAAGCGAGCCGTCCTTCCCCCGCAGTCCGGCCGGGCTTTGCCCGTCCGGCCGGCTCCCCCGCTCGTGTCGGCCTGTGCGATCGGGCCGTCGGGGGATGGGTTTCTGCGCCCCAGGCACTGCGCCCCAGGCAGGATTCGAACCTGCGCACCCGGCTCCGGAGGCCGGCGCTCTATCCCCTGAGCTACTGGGGCGGGATGACCGGAGTGTAAACCGGCGGGCGCCGCCATCCGTCCCCGGGGCTTCGGTCGCATGCCTGGGGCCTAAGCTCACCGGATTCGCCCACCACCCCTGCGCAGATGCCTTCCGTCACCGCACGACTCAGCCAGATCTTCGGCGATGCTTTCGCCGCCACCGGCGTCGATCGCAGCTACGGCGCGGTCGTGGTGTCACAGCGTCCGGAGTTGGCCCAGTACCAGTGCAACGGTGCCCTCGCCGCCGCCAAGCCCGCCGGCCGCCGGCCACGTGAGCTCGCCGCCGCCGTGATCGAGGCGATCGCCCCGAACGATGTCATCGCCGCCACCGAGATCGCCGGGCCCGGCTTCATCAACATCGACGTGACCCGCTCATACCTGGCCGGCGTGGTGCAGGCCATGAGCGACGGCGAGCGGCTCGGTGTGGACCTCGCCGAATCCCGTCACGTCGTGGTCGACTACGGCGGACCCAACGTCGCCAAAGCGCTCCACGTCGGGCATCTGCGGCCCGCGATCATCGGCGAGGCGGTGAAGCGCATCCTCCGCTTCGCAGGTCACGATGCGATCGGCGACGTCCACCTCGGGGACTGGGGCCTGTCCATGGGGCAGGTGATCGCCCTCGTCGAACGCCGCCATCCTGAGCTGCCCTACTTCGACCCGGACATCGAGGGTCCCTACCCGACGGAGTCCCCAGTCTCGTTCGCCGACCTCGACCGGCTCTATCCCGAGGCGGCGGCGCTGCACAAGGACGATCCCGAGTTTGCCGCCGAGGCGCGTCGCGCAACCGTCGCGCTCCAGGACGGGCGGCCCGGTTACCGGGCGCTGTGGGAGCACTTCCGCAACGTCTCGATCGCCGACATGAAAAAGATCTATGGCGACCTCAACGTGTCGTTCGAGCTGTGGTACGGGGAGAGCTCCGTCCACGACCGCATCGCTCCCATGCTCGACCGCCTCAAGGCCGCCGGCGTGGTCGAGGAGAGCGACGGTGCACTCATCGTCGAGGTGGCCCGGCCCGACGACACGAAAGAGATCCCGCCGCTCATACTCGTCAAGTCCGACGGCGGCTACCTGTACTCGACCACCGACCTGGCCACCGTCGAGGAGCGGGTCGACGACCTCGGCGCCGAGGCAGTGCTGTACGTCGTCGATGCGCGTCAGGCGCTCCACTTCGAGCAGATCTTCCGCGCCGCTCGGCTCGGCGGCATCGCTCCTGGGAACGTGGTGCTCGAACACGATCCTTTCGGGACTGTCAACGGCCCCGGCGGCAAACCGCTCCGTACGCGGGACGGCGACCTCCCCGCGCTGCGTGGGCTGATCGACGAGGCCGTCGAGCGTGCGGCACAACGGCTCGAGGAGAACGACCTCGCCACGGAGTACTCGGCCGACGAGCGGGCCCAGATCGCCGCACTGGTCGGCGTCGCCGCGCTCAAGTACGGCGACCTCCAGAACCACCGCACCTCGGACTACGTCTTCGACCTCGACCGCTTCGTCTCGTTCGACGGTCGTACCGGTCCCTACCTGCTGTACAGCGCCGTGCGGATCCAATCGATCCTGCGCAACGCGGAGGAACGGGGGGTGAGCCTCGGTCCCCTCATCCCGCCTACCGTCGATGCCGAGCGAGGGCTCATGCTGCGTCTCGTGCGTTTGCCGGACGTCATCGACCGCGCCGTGGAGTTCCGCGCTCCCAACCACATCGCCGAGTTCGCCTACGACGTCGCCACCGACTTCAACCGGTTCTACGAGGCGTGCCACATCCTCAACGAGCCGGACCCGGCGCGACAGTCCTCGTGGCTCGCCCTCGTCTCGCTCACGCTCGACGTGCTGAAGACGCTCCTCGATCTGCTCGCCATCGACGTCCCCGAGCGGATGTGACGGCGCTCCCCCGAGAGCTGCTACCCGACACGGCCGAGGTCGCCGGTGACGGCTCGCTGATCATCGGCGGCTGCTCGGTCGCCGATCTCGCCGACCGCCACGGAACGCCCCTGTTCATCTATGACGAGGCGCATCTTCGGGCGCGCTGCCGGGAGGCGGTGGCCGCGTTTCCCGACGGCGTCGCCTACGCCACCAAGGCCTTCCTCTGCAAGGCGATGGCGCGCCTGGCGCACGAGGAGGGCATGCAGCTCGACGTCGCCACGGGCGGCGAGCTGCACGTGGCGCTCGCCGCCGGCGTTCCAGCATCTGCATTGGTGCTCCACGGCAACAACAAATCGCGGCGTGAGCTCGAGATGGCCCTGAACGCCGGTGTGGGCCGGATCGTGGTCGATTCGTTCGACGAGATCGGCCGGATCGAGTCTCTCGCCGGTGGCGCCCGTCCCGTCGCCAAGGTGCTGCTGCGCGTGACCCCCGGGATCGACGCCCACACCCACGAGTACCTCCGCACCGGAGCGGCGGACTCGAAGTTCGGATTTGGGCTCGCCTCCGGTGCGGCGGACGAGGCGGCCGGCGTCATGACGCGTTCGCCGGCGATGGATCTCGTCGGGGTTCATGCCCACATCGGCAGCCAGGTGTTCGTGGTCGACTCCTTCCGCCGCGCCGTCGGCGTGCTGGCACCCCTCGTGAACCGGCTCGGGCTTCCCGAGCTGTCGGTCGGCGGAGGGTTGGGCGTGCCGTACATCACCGGGGAATCGGCGCCGACGATCACCGAGTGGGCAGAGGCGATTCGCGCGGCGTGTCGTGCTCACGGCATCTCGGCGGGCATCACGGCCGAGCCCGGCCGATCCATCGTCGCCGCCGCGGCCATCACCGTGTACGAGGTGGGCACCATCAAGGAGCTGCCCCAGCGCACCTATGTGGCCGTCGACGGCGGCATGAGCGACAACCCGCGGCCCGTTCTGTACGACAGCGGCTACGAGGCGTTTCTCCCTCGTGCTGTAACCGCGCCGCGTGACCGCGAGGTCAGGATCGTCGGCAAGCACTGCGAGTCCGGGGACGTCATCGTCGCCGCGGCCAAGGTCTCGTCCGACCTCGCGGTCGGCGATCTGCTCGCCACTCCCGTCACGGGTGCGTACGGCCACTCGATGGGCTCCAACTACAACATGGTCCTGCGCCCTGCCGTCGTATTCGTGCACGGTGGCGTCGACCAGCTCGTCGTTCGCCGCGAGACCTACGAAGACCTGATCCGCCGCGACGTGTAACGCCACGCCCGCGGGTCCCGGTACAGTTCGTCCGTTGCCGGAGCCAGGTCGGAACGGGAGGGAATCCGGTGGAGTCGGAGCAGCTCGATGCGGCGCGACCCGTACCAGACTTCGTGATCCCGGGGTTCTCGAAGAGCGGCACCACGACGCTGTTCGAGTGGTTCGCCGCCTGTCCAGAGGTGTCGCGAGGGGCGGCCAAGGAGCCGGCGTTCTTTGCCGAAGACCACCTGTGGGCGCAGGGTTGGGACTGGTACGCCGGCCGCATCGGTGACCCGTCCCAAGGCCTCGTCGGTGACGGCTCGCCGCACTACCTCGACCCGGAGTGGTCGGAGAAGGCAGCGGCCCGCATCGCCGAGCACCGACCCGACGTGAAGCTCTTGGTGCTCTACCGAGACCCGCTGGAGCGGGCCATCTCCCACTTCCGGCACGAGGTGCGCCGCAACCGGGACACCACGCCCGTCGCCGACGTGGCGTCCGCCCTCACCATCGACTCGGCCTATGTGCGGGCCAGCCGCTACGGAACAGGGTTCAAGCCGTTCGCCGAGCGCTTCGACCCCGACCAGATCCTGCTTATTCCGCTCGAACGGCTGAGCGACACCGGATGGTCCGCGGCGCTGCGCCACGTCGGTCTCGACGACCGCTCGCCCCCCGAGCCGTCTCGCAACGTGGGCAGCCGGACCCCGGCGTGGACTCCGCTGATGCGGATCCTGCACGAGCGGGGCATCCTCCAGAGAGCGATCGAGATCGCACCACGCCGGATCCGGCGTCTCGGCGCCAGAGTGTTGATGAAGGACCCGGTGGATGCCGCGCCCCCCATCGACGTCATCCGTGAGCAGCTCGATCCCACCGTCGCCTCGTTGCTCGCCGACGAGTGGCGGCAGTTCGAGGAGTTGCGTGCGCCGTTCCTTCACGTGCCCGTCGCAACCTGAACGCTCGTCAGACCGCTAGTAGCCGGGCGGCGGCGAGCCCGGAGGGCCGCCGTCGTCGTCCCCCTCACCCATGATCTGCTCCTGCTCGAGGACGGCTTGCTCGTGGGCCCGGTCGCCGCGTGAGTCCGAGGGCCGCTGGTCGAGGTCGGCGAGGACCGCCGAACGTCCATAGAGGATCAGCATGTCATAGGCGTGGACGACCGTGCCGCCTCGCGGGGCTCCGATGAAGCTGCCGTCCGCTCTCTGGATGCCCAGCACGAGCACCCCCTCATCGGGGAGATGCAGCTCGAGGAGCGGCTTGTCGGCCACCCAGTCCCCGGGTCTGACCTGCATCTCGGAGATCGCGTAGTCCTTCGTCAGCTGCATCAGATTCACCATGTCGCGCACATCCAGCTCGGAGAACCGGTCGAGGGCGCGCACGATGATCGACTCGAGCCGGCGCTCGAACGCCTGGCTCCTGGCGAGCAGGCCGATCGGCGCCAGCCCGACCAGCACGATGCCCAACCGGGCGAACACCTCGCCGGTGCTGCCGCTGCCGGCAAAGGTGAAGATCACCGATCCGACGAAGGTCACCAAACCCGCGTTGCCCACCATCATCAGTGTTCGGACGATGCGCCGCCGTATCGGGTGGTTGACGATCGACTCGGCTTCCATCGTCGTGTACCCGACGCCGGTGAGGGCGGACCGCGCCTGGAACCGGGCGACCTCGAACGGAAGACCGGTCGCGATGAGCGCCACGGCGGCGATGCGCTCGACGAGCAGCGCCGCGAAGACCACAACGAGCAGCGTGGCGATCGCGATCATCGTGCCCTCCGCCGTCGTCGGCACCTTCGGCCGGTGTGGGAGGATCGTACCGAGCGCTCGGCGTCGGGGGCGGGTGGACGAGCGCCGGACGCCTCACCTCGACCAGGATCTAGCATCGCCGCACATGGCTACCGCAACCGCATCGGTCGGGATCGGCTTGCTCGGTGCAGGCACCGTCGGAGGCACGCTCATCCGCCGTCTCGTCGAGGACCACGAGGCGATCTCGGCGAAGACCGGGCTCAACCTCGTCGTGCGGCGCGTCGCAGTCCGAGACCCCCAGAAGTCACGGGCGTTCGAGCTCGCCGCCGACATCGTCACGTCCGAGCCGGCGACGGTGGTCAACGATCCCGCAGTGGATCTCGTCGTCGAGGTCATGGGCGGGCGCGATCTCGCCGGAGACCTCGTCTCCGCCGCGCTCGAGGCGGGCAAGCCCGTGGTCACCGCAAACAAGGAGCTCATCGCCGCCCGCGGACCGGAGCTCATCGCTCTCGCAGAGCGGCGCGGTGTTCCGCTGCTGTTCGAGGCCGCAGTCGGCGGGGGCATCCCGATCATCCGGCCGCTCGCCGAGACCCTGGCGGGTGAACGCATCGAGCGTGTCGCCGGGATCGTCAACGGCACGACGAACTACATCCTGACCCGGATGGCAGGTGGCGACGAGTATGAAGTCGCCCTGACGGAAGCCCAGGCATTGGGTTATGCGGAAGCGGATCCGACCGCGGACGTCTCGGGTGCGGATGCCGCGGCGAAGGCGGCGATCCTCGCTTCGCTGGCGTTCGGCACTTGGGTCGGGATCGACAACGTGCCGCACGAGGGCATCGACCGCCTCACTCGCGACGACATCGAGTTCGCTCGGTTCCTCGGATACGAGGTGAAGCTCCTGGCCATCGCCAGCCGTGGCGACGAGGGTGTGAGCGCTCGGGTCCATCCTGCGATGATCCCGCTCGAGCATCCGCTCGCCTCCATTCGGGGGGCAACCAACGCGATCTTCATCACGGGGCCGTCGGTCGACGAGCTGCTCTTCGCCGGGCCCGGAGCGGGTGGTGAGCCCACCGCAACGGCCGTGCTCGGCGATGTCATCGATGCGGCCCGCGAGATCCTCGCCGGGGCCGTCGTGGCGCCGAGGATCAGGTTCTCTCCTGCTGCCATCGCCGACTTCGAGTCGATCCCCACCAAGTGGTACGTCCGTCTCGAGGTCGAGGATCAGCCCGGCGTGCTTGCACAGATCGCCTCGGCTTTCGGGGGCGAGCACGTCAGCATCAAGTCGGTCTGGCAGGAGGGCGTCGGATCGGGGGCGACGCTGCTGATCATCACCCACCGCGCCCCGGAAGGTCGGCAGCGGCGTGCCGTTGCGTCGCTGCGCGCCCTCGACGTCGTGAGATCCGTCGCCGCAACGATCCGTGTGGAGAGCCCCGAGCCCTGAGCCGGCGATTTGGGTCGGCCGCCTCGGCCTTTCATTCTTGCGCCCCCCGTATCTGTGGCTACAATGCGAGTCGTTCTCCACCCGTTCCCGCCGCAAGCGCGTGCATTCCTGGGTGCGGCGATCTCCACCGGAAGTCCACATGACGGGCTCGCCCGGTGACCAGGGGAGACTCTCAACTCAGACCGCGTACCGCGGTCGAGATACCGAGTTCCGAAAGGGGCGTCACGCAACATGACGACACGGGCCAAACTTCAGGAGTTGGGGCTCGACGAGCTGCGCTCCATGGCGGAAACCGTCGACGTGGAGCACGCCGGACTCCAGAAGTCCAAGCTCATCGCAGCCATCCTCGGCTCCGAGAAGTTCGACCCCTCGATGGTTCCCGAGCCGCCCGAGGACGCCGACAACGGTGAGGGCGGTGCACGGCCCAAGCGGAGCAAGGCGTCAGGGGAAGGCGGCGAAGCCGGTGATCAGGGCGGCGCTGGCCGTTCCCAGCAGCAAGGCGACCGGTCGCAGAGTGACCAAGGCGGCGATCGCCAGGGCCGCAGCAGGAGACGCCGCCGCGGGCGCGGCCAGCAGGAGCCGATCGACGAGTCCGACCTCGAGGTTCGCGAGGGGATCCTCGACATCCTCCCCGAGGGCTACGGGTTCCTGCGTTGCACCGGCTACCTGCCGGGCGAGAAGGACGTCTACGTGTCCGCCAACCAGGTGCGGAAGCATCGCCTCCGCAAGGGCGACATCTGCACCGGTCCGATCCGTCCGGCACGGGCCCAGGAGAAGTTCCCGGCGCTGGTCCGGGTCGTGTCGGTGAACGGCATCGATCCCGAGGAGGCGCGCAAGCGTCCCCGGTTCGCCGATCTGACCCCGCTGTTCCCCGACGAGCGGCTGCGTCTCGAGGTGGACGGGCAGGCATCACACATCCTGCCGAGGATCATCGACCTGATCGCACCGATCGGTAAGGGACAGCGCGGCCTCATCGTTTCGCCGCCGAAGGCCGGGAAGACCACCGTGCTCAAGGAGATCGCCAACTCGATCACCTCCAACAACCCCGAGTGCCACCTGATGGTGGTCCTCGTCGACGAGCGGCCCGAAGAGGTCACCGACATGCAGCGGTCGGTGAAGGGCGAGGTCATCTTCTCCACGTTCGACCGCCCGGCCGAAGAGCACACCCAGGTCTCCGAGCTGGCCATCGAGCGCGCCAAGCGGCTCGTGGAGGTCGGCACGGACGTCGTGATCCTGCTCGACTCGATCACCCGCCTGGCCCGGGCGCACAACCTCGCCACCCCGGCGAGCGGCCGCATCCTCTCGGGCGGTGTCGACTCGACCGCGCTCTACCCGCCCAAGAGGTTCTTCGGCGCCGCCCGGAACATCGAAGAGGGCGGCAGTCTCACCATCCTCGGCACGGCCCTCGTCGAAACCGGATCGCGCATGGACGAGGTGATCTTCGAGGAGTTCAAGGGCACCGGCAACATGGAGCTGCGTCTCGACCGCAAGCTCGCCGACAAGCGGATCTACCCGGCTATCGACATCGAGTCCTCCGGGACTCGCCGCGAGGAGCTGCTGTTCCACAAGGACGAGCTCGTCGAGGTGTGGAAGCTGCGCCGGGTGCTACTCGCGCTCGAGTCGGGGGCCGCTCTGGAGCTGCTCATCGACCGTCTCAAGAGCACCAAGTCGAACGCCGAGTTCCTCGCCAGCGTGGCGAAGAGCGGCCAGTAGCTGCACTCCGCAGAGCCACTACAGTTGCGGGCCAGCTCAGGAGTGACATCGTGAAACCAGACATCCATCCCGAATATCGATACGTCGTGTTCCAGGACACGTCCTCGGACCTGCGTTTCCTGACCCGGTCGACGATTCGCACCAGCGAGACCACCGAGTGGGAAGACGGCGAGACCTACCCGCTCGCAAAGGTCGAGATCTCGAGTGCGAGCCACCCCTTCTACACGGGGAAGCAGATCCTCGTGGACTCCGGTGGTCGGGTCGAGCGCTTCCGTCGCCGGTACTCGAAGGTCGGCGCGGGCAAAAACCAGGCCCCCAAGCCATCGGGTGAATCGCCGGGCGACGAAGCCAAATAGTGCCGCCCAGGCCGATGGCCACTCGTTCGAATCCTCACCGCGACGCTGTTGCGCGCACGCCCCTCGGCTTGGAGTGGCTCCCCCTCCAGGGGAGCGGGCGAGACCGTAGGGCTCGGCCGAGGGGGTCGGCGCAGGCGCAGCCTTCGAAGTCGTCTTGGTGGGGTTGGACGGCCTGCGATGGGGTTGGGGCCTCATCTGCGGGAGGAGGGTCGACCAGCGTCTGTTCGGCGGCGAAGCCGTCGAAGTCGTCTTGGTGGGGTTGGACGGCCTGCGATGGGGTTGGGGCCTCATCTGCGGGAGGAGGGTCGACCAGCGTCTGTTCGGCGGCGAAGCCGTCGAAGTCGTCCTGGTGGGGTTGGACGGCCTGCGATGGGGTTGGGGCCCCATCTGCGGGAGGAGGGTCGACCAGCGTCTGTTCGGCGGCGAAGCCGTCGAAGTCGACCCGGGTATCAATATGAGCCGGCCACCGGGGGCTGCGGTCGGGGGACAGGCGGTGCTCGAGGGCGTGATGATGCGCGCTCCGAGCCGGTGGGCCGTCGCGGTGCGGCGGCCGGACGGCGTCATCGAAGCGGTCCGCCACGAGCTGCCGCGCTTGGCGTCCCGGTCCCGCGCAGCCCGCCTGCCGTTCTTGCGCGGCGTGATGGTGTTGATCGAGTCGCTCCAGCTCGGGTTCCGGGCGCTCTCCTGGTCGGCGCAGAAGGCGGGTGACGAGGAGGAGGAACTGACCCGCGCCCAGATCATCGGCACGATGGTGTTCGCTATCGCCTTTGCGCTCGTGATCTTCATCGGGGCGCCGATCTTCGCCGCCGATTTCCTCAAGCGGTACTTCAGCGACTCGAGCTTCGTGTTCGTCGTGCTCGACGGACTGATCAGGATCGTGTTGATCGTGGGCTACATCTGGGCAATCTCGCGTGCGAAGGAGATCCAGCGGGTCTTCGAGTACCACGGTGCCGAGCACATGACGATCCATGCCTACGAGGCGGGCGATCCCCTGACCTTGGATGCGATCAGGGGCTACAGCCCCCGGCATCCGCGCTGCGGGACGTCCTTCATCATCATCGTTGCGCTCGTGGCGTTCTTCTTCTTCCTGTTGCTCGCACCGCTCGCCTTCGTGTGGCAGGTCGTCGCCCGGGTCGTGATGATCCCCGTAATCGCCGGCGCCTCCTACGAGGTGCTCAAGGCGGCAGCCGGGAAGTCGTGGCTGGCCTGGGCCAGCAAGCCGGGGATCTGGCTGCAGCGCATCACCACACGGCAGCCAGACGACGCTCAGGTCGAGGTTGCGGTGGCGAGCCTCCTCGCCGCGCTCACCGACGAGGAGCGGGTGGAGGTCGAGGAGCGCGGACCGGTGGCGGCCGGTGCGCTCGGGGTCGTGTACGACCCGGAGTCGACATGATGGATCAGTCTCTCAAGGCCAAGCTCGACGAGTTGCGGTCGGCGTACGATGAGACGATCACCCAACTCGCCGATCCCGACGTGTTCGGCGACCAAGACCGCTATCGCGACCTGTCGATCCGGCACGCGGAGCTCAAGGCCGTCAACGATGCGTACGTACGCTACGAAGAAGCGGCCCAAGAGGCGGCCGAGGCCGAGGAGCTCTCCGGACTCGAAGACGACGCTGAGATGCGCGAGTACCTCGAGTCGGTTGCGAAGGAGCGACGCAAGGAGGTGGAGCATCTCGATGCCGAACTCCGACTCCTCCTCGTGCCGAAGGATCCGAACGACGACAAGGACGTGATCGTCGAGATCCGTGCCGCAGCCGGGGGCGACGAGGCGGCACTGTGGGCCGGTGACCTCTACCGGATGTACTCCCGGTTCGCCGAGCGCCACGGCTGGACGACCGAGGCGATGGACACGTCGCTGTCCGATACCGGGGGAGTGAAGGAGGCCACCTTCGCCGTGAAAGGCCGCGGTGCGTTCTCCCGCCTCAAGTACGAGGCGGGGCCGCATCGAGTCCAACGCGTTCCCAAGACCGAGTCACAGGGCCGGATCCACACGTCGATCGCAACCGTGGCGGTGTTGCCCGAGGCCGAGGACGTCGAGATCGAGATCCACGAGAACGACCTCGAGATCGAGACCTTCCGGTCAACGGGACCGGGAGGACAGTCGGTCAACACGACCGACTCGGCGGTACGGATCCGGCACGTGCCGACGGGAATCGTCGTCTCCTGCCAGGACGAGAAGTCGCAGCTCCAGAACAAGCTGAAGGCGATGCGGGTGCTGCGCGCCAGGCTCTTTCAAGCTCAACTCCAGGAGCAGCTCGGCGAGCGGGCGTCGGCTCGTCGCTCGCAGGTCGGCAGCGGGGAGCGTGCCGAGAAGATCCGCACCTACAACTTCAAGGAGAACCGCGTGACGGATCACCGGGTGGGGCTCACGCTGCACTCGCTTCCGGAGATACTCGACGGCGATCTCGAGAGCTTCCACGATGCGCTCACCGCCCAGGAGGCGACGGAGCGACTCGCCGAAGTGGACTGACCGCCCAACCACCGTGAGCACGTCACGGGAGCTCTTGAGCCGGGCATCCGATCTGCCGCGCCACGAGGCCGAGCGGCTGCTGGTCGCGGCCACCGGCTGGGAACGGAGGCGGCTGTCGGGGGGCGAGACGGTCGATGCGCCGGCCGAGGAGGCGTTCACGGCGATGCTCGAGCGACGTCGATCCGGCGAGCCGCTCCAGTACATCGAAGGCACGGTGCAGTTCGGGCCGCTCGAACTCGCCATCGACCCACGGGCATTGATTCCGCGACCGGAGACGGAGCAGCTCTGGGAGCTCGTCGCCCGACGCACGGCGACACCGCCGGACGTGGTTGTGGACCTGTGTACGGGGAGCGGCAACCTGGCCCTGGCGTGCAAGCACACGTGGCCCGATGCGCTGGTGCTCGCCACCGATCTCTCCCCCGACGCGGTCGCCCTCGCCCGCGAGAATGCATCGCGGCTCCACCTCGACATCGAAGTGCGGGCGGGCGACCTCTTCGCACCGCTGCCGTCCGCGGTGCGGGGGCGTGTCGACCTCCTCGTCGCCAACCCACCGTACGTCGCGGCAGATGAGCTCGAGACATTGCCCACCGAGGTGCGCGACCACGAACCGACGATGGCGCTCGTGGCCGGACCGAGGGGTGACGAGATCCTGGCGAGAATCGCGCGGGATGCGATCGATTGGATGCGCCCCGGTGGCGTAGTCGCCGTCGAGATATCCGAGTTCGGTGCGCCGGAGGTCGCCTCGCTGTTTGCTGCGTTCGATGCAGAGATCCTCGACGATCTCACAGGGACACCACGGTTCGTCGTCGGTGCGATGCCCGGTCCGGTGGCTTCGTGAATCCGCCTCGGCGGGCCATCTCGGGACAGTCGTCTGCGCCGTTGCACTAGCTTGGGCTGCAACGTCGAAACATGCGCGAGGTGGACATGAGCATCACTGCTGCCGTGGATGCGCTGCGGCGAGGCGACATCGTGGGCGTCCCTACCGACACCCTCTACGGATTGGCGGCCGATCCCTTCCGCGAGGACGCCCTCGATGCGATCTTCGAGCTGAAGGGCCGGCCCGACCACAAGCCACTTGCGATTCTGGTGGCGTCGATGGAGCAGGGGATGACGCTGGCGTCCTTCTCCGATCGTGCGATCGAGCTGGCGGAGGAACACTGGCCGGGTGCGCTCACCCTCGTCGTGCCCCGGTTGGACACGGCGCCCGCCTGGCTCGGTCACCAGGGCAAACGCACCGTCGGTCTCCGCTGTCCCAACCACCCAGTGGCGCTGGAGCTGCTGGAGGTGACCGGTCCCCTGGCCGTGACCTCCGCCAACCTCAGCGGTCACGAGGCCGTGGTCGACGACGAGGAAGCTCGGGCGCTCTTCGGTGATGCGGTCGCCGTCTACCTCGAGGGGAGAGCCGTCGGTGGCCGGGCCTCCACCATCATCGATCTCACCGAGCCGTCGCCGCTGACACTGCGGCAGGGACCCATTCCAGGAGCCTGAGCGCCCGCGCCGCAAGCCGCTGCGTCCTCGCTACGCTGGCGGCAATCCCGACCGCCCAAAAGGATTCGCGATGATCGACACTCGTCCGCTGGAAGCCGTCGACCCTGCCCTCGCCGAGCTGATCGCTCGTGACGTCGAGCGTCAGCGCACCCACATCCAGCTGATCGCCTCCGAGAACCTCGTAGGACTCGCCACGCTTCAGGCCGCGGGATCGGTCCTCACGAACAAGTACTCCGAAGGCTACCCGAACCGCCGCTACTACGAGGGCTGCGAGGTCGTCGACGAGGTGGAGCGGCTCGCCATCGACCGCGCCAAGGCGCTGTTCGGGGCCGAGCATGCCAACGTCCAGGCCCACAGCGGGTCACAGGCCAACATGGCCGCCTACCTCGCCCTCCTCGATCCCGGCGACACGATTCTGGGGATGCGCCTCGACCAGGGTGGTCACCTGACCCACGGGTCACCGGTGAACTTCTCGGGCAAGCTCTTCAACGTCGTCGCCTACGGTCTCGATCCCGAGACGGAGCGCATCGACTTCGACGAGGTGCGTCGCCTGGCACTCGAGCACCGGCCAAAGGTGATCGTCGCCGGCTACTCGTCGTATTCGCGAATCGTCGAATGGTCCCGTTTCCGGGAGATCGCCGACGAGGTCGGGGCGGTGTACATCGTCGATGCCGCCCACATCATCGGGCTCATCGCCGGCGGCGCCCATCCCAACCCGGTTCCCCACGCCGACATCGTCACCTGCACCACGCACAAGGCGTTGCGCGGGCCCCGCGGCGGGCTCATCCTCTCCAAGGAGGAGTACGCCTCGGTCATCGACAAAGCGGTCTTCCCGATGGGGCAGGGGGGTGCGATCAACAGCCAGATCGCGGCCAAAGCACTCTGCTTCGAGCTGGCCGGTCGGCCCGACTTCGCCGACTATGCCCACCAGATCGTGCGCAACGCCGGAGCGCTCGCCGACACGATGGCCTCCGAAGGAGCCCGCATCGTGAGCGGCGGCACGGAGAACCACATGTTCCTCACCGATCTCCGGTCGCTCGACGAGGAGCTCACCGGCAAGGCCGCCGCCAAGCTCCTCGACGCACACGGCGTCACCGTGAACTTCAACGCCATTCCATTCGATCCCCGCAAGCCCTTCATCGCCAGCGGGATCCGCATCGGCACGCCCTCGGTCACGACCGCAGGCATGAAGGAGCCCGAGATGGAGCGGCTGGGGCGCCTGATCATCGACCTGTTGCGCTCGCGTGACGACGAGGTGGCGCTGAAGGACATCGCGGACAAGGTGGCCGACCTGGCAGCCGAGTTCCCCGGCTATCCGGCGGACTTCGTCGGGCACGTCTGACCATGGACCGCATCCCGTTCAACAAGCCGACAGTTGAAGGGCGGGAGCTGGAGTACGTGCGGGCGGCCGTCGAGACCGGCCACACCGCTGCGTCGGGCGGATTCACAGCAAAGGTCGTCGACCTGCTCCGCGATGCCCACGGCGCCGAGGACGTGGTGCTGACGACGTCGTGCACGGCTGCCCTGGAGATGTCGGCGATCCTGCTCGGCCTTCGGCCAGGTGAAACGGTCATCGTTCCATCATTCACCTTCGTCTCCTGCGCACTTGCGTACGTACGCGAAGGCGCCCGCATTCTCTTTGCCGACATCGAGCCCACGACGCTCGGCATCGACCCGGCGCACGTCGCAGAGCTGATGGACGATTCCGTTCGGGCGGTCGTCGACGTGCACTACGCCGGTGTGGGCAGCGACATCGCGGGCTTGGAGCGCGTGTTGGAGAGCCACGAGGGTGTCGACCTCGTCGAGGACAACGCCCACGGTCTGTTCGGGACGTACCACGGGAATCCGCTGGGGAGCTTCGGCCGCTTCTCGACGCTCAGCTTCCACGAGACCAAGAACTTCGTGTGTGGCGAAGGTGGGGCGCTCGTGATCAACCAGGCCCGAGACGTCGATCGAGCGCACGTGGTCCTCGACAAAGGCACCAACCGACGAGCCTTCATGCTGGGGCAGGTAGACAAGTACTCCTGGATGGATCTCGGGTCGTCCTTCGGGATGTCGGATCTTCTGGCGGGGTACCTGCTCGGC
>JBFINP010000053.1:0-21586 GCA_041611095.1 Acidimicrobiia bacterium
GCTCGTGGCCGGATCGGCACCGATCACACTGGACGACGTCGTGACGCTCGCGGAGCGCCTCGCCACCGCGCTGCGGACGGTCGACCCGGCCGCGGCGAGCCGCCTCGAGGCGGCCGTCCTGGTCGGCGGTGCGGATGCCCAACGGCTTCTCGAGCTGCGGTCGGCGATGGTGTCGACACGCAATGCGTGGGAGCACGTGGGAGACGCCGAGCTCGTGGCGTCCGCCCGGCGCACGGTCGCGGCCGCGAAGCGGCTCGCCATCGATCTCTGAGCTGCGCCCGGATTCAGGTTCACGGGGGCGGCGGCGGCCGCGGCGTCCATGAGGGGGGATGCAGACGTTGGCCCGCGACCGCCACCGCACGCCGGGGAGTGGTACGGGACTCCCCAGGCTTCCCCGACTCTCAGACCCGGGTTTCCCCCTCGGAGTTCTCAGGTTTTCGGCTACGGTCACGGGAACTCGTCGGGGGAGCCGTGGGTCAAACGGACAAGAGATGGCTCGAGCTTTCCGATGCCGAGCTCGTTGTTGAGTGCGAGCGGGACATCGCGGCTTTCGGCGAGATCGTTCGCCGCCATCAGGACTTCGTTTATGGAGCGGCGCTGCGAGTGGTACGCAACCCGACGCTGGCTGAGGACGTGGCCCAGGAAGCATTCGTCCGGGCCTACAAGGCGCTGCCCGATTTCCGGCAGGAATCCCAGCTGCGCTCGTGGCTCTACCGGATCGCCACGAACCTCGCCCTCAACGCAGTGACCCGGCGCCGCGAGTATCCCCAGGTCGAGATCCCCGAGCACCGTCCTGAGCCGGGACCCGAGCGCAGGGTGGAGCGCGTGATGCTGCGCGAGCACTTCGACCGCGCCGTGAGGGAGCTCCCTGAGGACCTCCGGGTGCCTCTCGTCATGCGTGAGTACGAGGGCATGTCGTACCAGGAGATCGCCGATGCGACCGGCTTGCCGCTGAACACGGTCCGCACGCGAATACTTCGCGCCCGTCGCGGGTTACGGGGAGCCATGGAGGCGTGGCGATGAGGGCATGCGGCATCACCGACGAGAGGCTGTTCAGCTTCGTCGACGGGCTGGAAGAGACCCTCGACGAGCACGTTGCCGGCTGTGACGAGTGTCAGGCCTTCCTTGCCGATCTGTGGATCGGGGAGGCGCCCCACGACCTCACCGAGCCGGTGATGCGCCAGATCCGATTCGACGAGTTTCTCATCGCGGCCGCCAAGCTCGGTGTGGACGTGCTCGGTGCGATGGGTCGTGCCGCCATCGAGCTCGGCCCGCAAACGGACGACGCATGACGCAAGGCGTTAGCCTGCCCCCGATCGGAGGGCATCCATGAGCGACATCATGATCGGCAGGCTCGTCACCGCCGGCATCGTCATCGTCATCGCCATCGTGCTGTGGATCGTGGGGCGGATCTTGAAGCGCCGGCTTCCGGAGCGGTGGGCCGAGCTGGTCGGTCAGCTGGTACCGGTCCTGATGGTTGCCGTGATCGTCGTCGGTGCGCTCGTGGTCATCGACCCGGATCAGGCCGACCAGCTCCTCCAATCCCTGATCTCGTCCGTTCCCAAGGTGATGGTGGCGCTCATCGTCGTCATCATCGCCCGCGCCCTGGGTCGTATCGTCGGACTCTTCGCCGAGGCGGGGCTGCGCACCGTGTCGGCGGTGCTCGCCGGCCGCGCCCGGCTCATCGCTTCGGGCGCCATCACCGGCATCGGCATCGTCATCGCGATGCAGCAGCTCGGGGTCTCGGCCGACATCATCCTGGTGCTCGTCGCGGCGCTCGCCTTCGGGACGGCGGTGGCGATCGCGCTCAGTATCGGCCTCGGCAGCGTGCCGCTGGCGAAGCAGGTGGCCGCCGGTAGGCACGTCGCGTCGCGCTACAACCCGGGCGAGCGTGTCCGGGTCGGCGATGTCGAGGGAACGATCGTCGAGATCGGGCTGGTCTCCTCACGGATTCGCATCGGGGACGCCGCCGCCGTCGACGTTCCCAACGCCGAGTTCATCGAAGCGGCGATCAGCATTGACGCCTGAGCACCTCAGCGCTCGGCCACCGCATCGGGCGACGCCGCCCAACCCACCCAGCGCCCGACTGCGATCCGGATGAGCGGCCCAGGAGGAGGTCGGTCCCGGTAGTGCGGGTATTTGGCGGCGAGGACGGTTTGTGCATTCCGGATCGCCGCTCCAGCGCTCACGATTTCGGCGTTCCCATCGGCCCGTACCCACCACAGCCGCCGCCAGTCGGCCTCGAAGTGGTCGACGAGCACCGACACGCGCCGGTCCTGCGCGATGTTGGCGAGCCGGCGGAGGCGCCGGGTGGACTTGGGCTTCTCGTCGACCATCGTCAGGATGTCGGAGCCCACGACGGCGAACACGATGGGTACCACGTGCGGTCCGTCTGGTCCGGTGGTGGCGAGCCGGCCGACGTCGGCGGCGGCGAAGAGCCGTGCCGCAGCGTTCGGAGCGAGCTTCACGCCTCGTAGGTGCCGGCAGCGGTGTCGCCGCCGGTCCCCGTCCAGTTGGTGTGAAAGTGCTCGCCTCGGGGGCGATCGATGCGTTCGTAGGTGTGAGCCCCGAAGTAGTCCCGCTGTGCCTGGATGAGGTTGGCCGGGAGGCGCCCCGAGCGGTACGAGTCGTAGAAGGACAGGGCAGCCGCATATGCAGGAGCCGGGATGCCGGCCGTCACCGCACGGGCCACGGTGCGGCGCCACCCGGCCACGGCCGCCTCGATCTCTCCGGCGAAGAACGGGTCGAGCAGCAGGTTCGGCAGCTCCGGGTTGCGGGCGAAGGCATCGGTGATGTCGTTGAGGAAGCGGGAGCGAATGATGCAGCCGGCCCGCCACAGCCCGGCGATTCGCCCCAGGTCGAGATGCCAGCCGTGCTCGTCTGAGGCCGCCTCGAGCAGCATGAAGCCCTGGGCGTAGGAGACGATCTTGGAGGCATACAGGGCGTCGTGGAGGTCGGAGACGACTTCGTCGCGCGGTGCCTCGAATCCCCCCGGTGCGCTCCCCATGCGATCGGCGGCGATCCGGCGCTGCTCGACGAACGAGGAGACGATGCGGGCGTAGACGGCCTCGGCGATGAGCGATGTCGGCATCCCGAACTCCATGGACGACACGACCGTCCACTTTCCGGTCCCCTTCTGACCCGCGGCGTCGAGGATGGTCTCCACGAGTGGTGCACCGCTCTCGTCGAGGACTCCGACGATGTCGGCAGTGATCTCGATCAGGAACGAGTCCAACTTGCCGCGATTCCACTCGGTGAAGATGTCGCGCTGCTCGGCGGTGGGGATGCCGGCACCTCGGCGCAGCAGGTCGTACGCCTCGGCGATGAGCTGCATGTCGCCGTACTCGATGCCGTTGTGGACCATCTTCACGTAGTGCCCGGCGCCGTCCGGTCCGACCCAGTCGCAACAGGGCGATCCGTCGTCGGCAACCGCAGCGATGCCCTGGAGGATGGGGCGGACGTGGGGCCAGGCCTCCGCCGATCCGCCCGGCATGATCGACGGGCCGTGCCGCGCCCCTTCCTCGCCTCCGGAGATGCCGGAGCCGATGAAGTGCACCCCGTGGGCGGCCAGCTCCGCGGTCCGGTGCATCGTGTCCGTGTATTGCGAGTTGCCGCCGTCGATGACGATGTCGCCTTCCTCGAGGTGGGGCAGGACCTGGGCGATCGTGGCGTCGACGGCCTCACCGGCGCGGACCATCAGCATCACGCGCCGTGGCTTCTTCAGTGTGGCGACGAGCTCCTCGATGCTGTGGGTTCCGATCACCTCGGTTCCGGCGGCATCGCCTGCGAGGAACTCGTCGACCTTCGCCGTGGTGCGGTTGAACGCGGCGACGGTGAAGCCGTGGTCGTTCATGTTGAGGATGAGGTTGCGACCCATCACGGCGAGACCGATGAGACCGATGTCGGCCCGTGGCTCCATGTCTCCGCTCCCGTCTCGCGGCTGGTGTGTATCCGAACCCTATCCCCAGTGGCCGGAGCGGGCTCCCTTCACAGCTCGGGCACCTCGTCACCGTAGAGCCACGCACCGAAGAGCTCGTCGAGCTCGGCTCCCGACACTTCCTCGGCGACGGCGACGAAGTCGGCGGTGGTCGCGTTGCCGCCACCAAACCGGGCCGCATAGGTCTGCAGCGTCTCGAAGAAGGCATCGTCGCCGATCTCGAGCCGCAGTGCGTGGAGCACGAGGGCGCCTCGCTGGTAGACGGTGCCGGCGAAGAGCTCCGCAGGAGCCGGGCTGCCCGGTGGCGGAAGCGGGCTCTCGGCGAATACATCTCTCGTCCCCTGGGCGATGGCCGCCAGCGCCGCGGGTCCCTCGCGGTGCTCGAGCCACAGCCACTCGGTGTACGTGGCGAAACCCTCGTTGAGCCAGATGTCACCCCAGTCGGCGGGCGTGACCGAGTCGCCGAACCACTGGTGGGCGAGCTCGTGGACGAGCACGAACTCGAAGATGGGCGAGTCGAGGAAGCCGTCGCCGAAGATCGACAGGGTCGAGTTCTCGAGGGCGGCGGGAAAGTTCCCCACCACGGCGATCCCGTACACGTCGAAGGGAAAGGGTCCGAAGGTGTCGGACATGAAGTCGATCATCTCGCCCTGGAGCTCGAGCCCGGCCGGTGGCGACGCCGCCACGAGTGGGGGTAAGACGTTGCGGATCGGCACGCCGGCGACGGCCGAGCCGTTCGGATCATCGACGATCTCGAAGCTGCCGATCACCACGGTGGCGAGGTAGGTGGGCATGGGTTGGGCCATCTCGTACACCCGCGTCGTGGCCCCGAGATCGGTGATCGTGTCGACGAGGAGGCCGTTCGCCACCGCCATCGTCGGGTCGGGGACGGTGATGCGGAAGGTGTAGGTCGCCTTGTCGCTCGGGTGATCGTTGGACGGGAACCAGCTCGAGGCTGCGTCGGGTTCGGCCACCACATAGCGCTCTCCTCCAGTACCGGTGCGCCAGCCCATCTCGACGGGGATGGCCTCGCTCGTGATGGGGGCCGGGGTTCCCGCGTACTCGACCGCGATGGTGAAACCCTCGCCCGATGGGATGAGGGCGGCGGGGTCGATGCTGAGCTCTCGACCGGTGCGGGTGAACGGGGCCGCGGTGCCGTCCACGGTCAGGTCGGTGATCTCGAACCCGACGAAGTCGAGGTTGAAGGTGTCGAGGTCGGCCGTCGCTGCTGCATCCACGGTGACGACTCCACTGAGGAAGTCCGCCTCCGGATCGAAGAAGAGGTCGAGCGTGTAGTGCCCCACGTCATATCCGGCGTTTCCCAGGCCCGGGAAGAGGCTGTCGCCGAGCCCGTCGCGGGTGGTGTCGGCGACCGTGGGAGGTTCCGAAGTGGTCGAGGGGGGGACGGTCGTTCTCGGCGGCGAGGAAGCGGTCGTGGTGGTGACCACGATGGGGGGACGGCTCGTCGCCGTTGTTGGGTTTGTGGTTGGGAGAGGGCTCGTCGCCGTGTCGCATCCCGCAACCGCGAGGGCGGCCAGGACGACGATGGTCACGAGGCGGCGGGGCATCACCGCCGCAAAGCTAACGGACCCCGGGCGCTGTACCGTCGTTCTGGTCATGGACCTGATGCGTTTCACCGAGGAGTACGAGCTCGCCGCCCCTGTCTACGGCCTTCCGGCGGCGGAACTCCGGGTGCGTGATGGGCCCCACGGCGCACCAGCGCGATGGCTCGCATTCGACGGAGAGGCCGCGGTCGCCGCAGTGACGGCGTCGACTCGCCCCGACGACCGGATCTTCCTGCAAGGCGTCGGCGATCCGGCCGGAATCGCGCTGCTCGGTGGGCGGGCGAGCCACGACCTGGGCCGGCCCGTCCACATCGTCGTTCACGAGTCCGCGACCGAGCTCCTCGGCCATTTGGACGCCGCAGGCTTCGAGCCGGAGTTGACCAGCGAGGGTTTCCGCATCCGCTTCGACGATGCTCTCCGCCTGTTGCGACGGGCGTGGATCCCCCGCGGCGTCGGTTTCTGCAGCTCAGAATCGGGTCCGACCCTGCGCAGCGGGGCGGTCACCGCTGAACGAGGGGCGTTTGCGTGGTCATGACGTGGTCGAGCCGGCCGTTCTGGGTCGCGCCGGCTTCATGGGAAGACGCCGGGGAGTTGCTCGCCTTCCGGCCACGAGTGCCCTCCTACACGGCAGGCGCCACCCTCCAGGCGCTTCGGGTGCGCGTGCGCCGCCGGCTACTGAAGCTCGCGGTGGGCGACCGCAACGTCGAGGCGCAATACGGGGCGTTCGTGCTGTCGCAGGCGCGCCCGGGACGAGAGGAGGCGCGCCGCCTGGCCCTCGAGACGCCATACGGAAGGGACCCCCACCCGACGTCCATCACCGGACACGACGGAAAGCTGTATGAGGGGCGGCCCGTCGACGGATACCACCACACGGGCGCCCTTCCTTCCCTCGTCACCTGGAGCGACGGCGACATGCACTTCCTGATCGCAAGTGGCGACCTCCCGGCCACCGAGCTGCTGGCGATCGCGGTCTCGCTGTACTGACTGCCGTCCGCCCCACGGGACTCGCCCAGCGTGGCCCACTTGGAATCTCCATCCACACCCCGCCCAGCCGTCCGTAGGGTGGGGAAGTGGTCGACGGAGGAGGGACTCCATGATTCTGGAGCAGCATGGCCTGAACGGCCTGTCACGGAGGAGGTTCCTCACCGGCGTCGGGGCGGCGGTTGCGGCGGGTTCGCTCGCGCCCGCGGCGTTCGCACGACCCGCTCACGCCTCGGCTCATGGGGCCGCCCTCCTGGGGGGCCCGTTGCCCAAGCCCATTGCCGCAACGGTGCCCTCGGGCGTGCCCGTTGCGCCGTTCGACATCATTCACTGGCTGCTGCCCGGCCCCGAAGGGTCGGCCACGCCGCTCCTCGGGTTGCCGGGGTTCGGGCTCGACGTCGATCCGAGCACGGTGACTGATTTCCACGGATTCACGGCGTACGCGGTCGTCGCCGGCGGAGGCGTGGGCAGTGACGGCAACGCCTACGACGTCGAGTTCGACATTCGCGTGATGTCCGGTGAGTTCGTCGCCGAAGACGGGGGCACCCACGAGGGTACTTTCGGATTCCTCTGATTCGACCTGTTCACTCCCGGTACGGGAGTGCCCGCCGAGCAGGTTCACGACTACAACCCCGGCATCCTCCAGAACGGTCTGTTCTGGACGATTGCGCTACCAGAGGGCTCCTTCACGGTCGGCCATCGCGGCCGCAGCGCCCGCCTTCAGGTCACCGGTCTGCCGATGACCAACACGTTCGTGTTCGCCAACAACTTCTCCGTGGCATCAGCTCTGGACGTGGATGTGACGTGGAACGCCATCGGTCCTCGGATCCGACGTGGGTTCGGCACCACGGTCCCGCCGGACGACTTCGGTGCGTTCCAGGGACGGTTTGCCGAGGCGACGTGCGCCGGGACCGTGCGGAGCGCCCATACCGGGTTCTCCTTCGACAGCGGAGTGCTCGACGCCTCGGGCTTCTTCGCCGAGATGGGCGAGGAGCGCAACGGCGTCTTCATGACCTGACGGTGATCGGGTCGTGAGCGGGGCCCCGCCACAGGCGCGGGGCCCCGGCGCGTGATCACACCGCCGTGGCCACCGCGTCACCCATCGCCCGCGTCCCCACCGACGGCCCGCCGGCGGCGATGTCGACCGTCCGCAAGCCGGCGTCGAGCACACCGTCGACGGCGGCTTCGACGGCCTCCGCCTCCCGGGTCAGCGCCAGCGAGTGCCGCAACGCCATGGCGGCGGCCAGGATCGTGGCGAGGGGATTGGCGAGATCCCGGCCGGCGATGTCCGGCGCCGAGCCGTGGATCGGCTCGTAGAGACCGGGCCCCCCGTCACCCACCGATGCCGAGGGCAGCAGGCCGAGGGAACCCGGAAGCATCGATCCCTCGTCGGTGAGGATGTCGCCGAACATGTTGCCGGTCACCACGACGTCGAAGCTCGCCGCCCGAGACAGCAGGTGCATCGCCATGGCGTCGACGAGCACCACCTCGTATTCCAGGTCGGGAAACTCCTCGGAGACGACCTCGGCCGCCACTCGCCGCCAGAGGCGCGACACCTCGAGCACGTTGGCCTTGTCGACGGAGGTGAGCTTGCCGCGCCGGTTGCGGGCCGCTTCGGCGGCGATCCGGACGATCCGCTCGATCTCGGGGACGCTATAGACCATGGTCGACCATGCCGACGTACCGTCGTCGCTGACGCCGGACGGGCCGAAGTAGATGCCGCCGGTCAGCTCTCTCACGAACAGGATGTCGACGTCCTCGACGAGCTCGCGCCGGAGCGGTGATGCCCCGACGAGCTGGCGGTGAGCCGTGATCGGGCGGAGGTTGGCGAACAGACCCAGCTCCTTGCGCAGCCGGAGCAGCCCCGCCTCGGGTCTGGTCTTGGCGGCGGGATCGTCCCACTTGGGCCCGCCAACGGCGCCGAGGATCACCGCATCGGCGCTGCGGCACGCCCCGAGCGTGGAGTCGGGCAGGGGATCACCCGTCTCGTCGATGGCGATGCCCCCGACGATGCGCTCCTCGAAGCTGAACCGGTGCCCGAACCGAGCCGCCACCGCCTCCAGTACCTTCCGTGCCTGGGCGACGACCTCGGGCCCGATCCCGTCGCCGGGGAGGAGGACGACCCGGGCGTCCATCAGGCCGGCTGGTGGCGATCCAGGGCGGCCTTGTTGAGCGCCGCCACGAAAGCACGAGCCGAGCCCTCCACTACGTCCGTGGATACGCCCCGACCCGAGTATGTCTCGGGTCCGACCTGGATGATGACGTTGACCTCCGCCATGGCGTCTGCGCCGCTGGTGAGCGGGCTCACCCGGTAGTCGATGAGCGAGGCCGGCAGCGAGAAGGCGTCCTGGAGGGCGACGAAAGCGGCGTTGACCATGCCGTCCCCGTCGGCGGTGAACTCGAGCACCGAGTCCCCTCGCTGCACCTTCACCGTGGCGATCGGGGTCTGGTCGTCGCCACCGGAGACACGGATGCCCACCAGGTGGAGCTCCTCGGCCTGGATCCCGGTCTCGTCGGCGACTATGGCGCGGATTCCTTCCTCGTGGATCTCACCCTTGCGGTCGGCCAGCTTCTTGAATCGGGCGAAGGCCCTGGCGAAATCCTCGTCCTCCAGGGTGATGCCCATCTTGGCGAGTGCATCGGCGAAGGCGGCCCGTCCCGAGTGCTTGCCGAGGACGATCACGCTCTGGTGGCCGATCGAACGCGGGTCCATGATCTCGTAGGTCTCGCGATCACGCAGCACTCCGTGCTGGTGGATGCCCGACTCGTGGGAGAAGGCGTTGCGACCGACGACGGCCTTGTTGTACTGGATCGGGTAGCCGGTGAGGCTCGACACGAGGCGCGAGGTCTCGAAGATCTGGGTCGTGTCGGCGCCGATCTCGACTCCGAACACGTCTTGGCGGGTCTTGACCGCCATGATGATCTCCTCCGTCGAGGTGTTCCCCGCCCGCTCGCCGATCCCGTTGATCGCGCCTTCGATCTGCCGGGCGCCCGCGTGGATCGCCGACAGCGAGTTGGCGACGGCGAGCCCGAGGTCGTTGTGGCAGTGCGTCGACACGATGACGTCCTCGTTGCCGCCGCGCACCTCCCCGTACACACGGCTCAGCATCTCGGTGAACTCCGCCGGGGTGGCGTAGCCGACGGTGTCGGGGATGTTGATCGTCGTCGCCCCCGCCTCCACGGCAGCCTTGCAGATGTCGACGATGAACTGGGGGTCGGATCGGGTGGCGTCTTGGGGGGAGAACTCGATGTCGTCGGTGTAGCGCCGCGCTCGCTTCACGCCCTCGACGGCGGCACTGAACACCTCCTGGGGAGTCATCCGCAGCATCTGCTCCATGTGGATGGGCGAGGTGGAGATGAAGACGTGGATCCGGCTCCGCTCCGCCGCCTGGAGGGCGTCCGCGGCGCGGTCGATGTCGTCGGGGTGAGTGCGGGCCAGGCTGGCGATCACCGGGCCCTTCACCTCCTTGGCGATGCGCGATACCGCCTCGAAGTCGCCGGGCGAGGATGCCGCGAAGCCGGCCTCGATGACGTCGACCTTGAGGCGAGCGAGCTGGGAGGCGATCGCGACCTTTTCGTCGGGGGCGAGGGCGATGCCTGGAGCCTGCTCGCCGTCACGCAGGGTGGTGTCGAAGATGATGAGACGATCAGACATGGGGAGCTCCTCGGGTGTTGGTTGGGGCTGAGGTCGGGACGCCCGCAGCGGCTGGCACCGCAGCGGGCTACGTAAGGAGCAGGCCGAGCGTCGAAGGGACGGTCATACGTCCTCGGTCTCCGGGCTCTTCTCCGAGAGAAACGGCATCATCTCGCGCAGTCCCTTGCCGACTCGCTCGATCGGGTGGTCGGCCACGGCCCGGCGGGCGGCGAGCAGGGTCGGGGTACCGGCGGCGTTCTCGGCCATCCACTCCTTGGCGAACGCTCCGGACTGGATCTCGCCGAGGATCTCTCGCATCCGGTTCCGGGTCTCCTCGGTGACGATCCGAGGGCCCCGGGTGACGTCCCCGTATTCCGCGGTGTCCGACACGGAGTGCCGCATCCACGTGATGCCCCCCTCGTAGAGGAGGTCGACGATCAGCTTCAGCTCGTGGAGCACCTCGAAGTAGGCCATCTCGGCCGGGTAACCAGCCTCGGTCAGCGTCTCGAAGGCGGCGCGGATCATCTCGTCGACGCCGCCGCAGAGGATCACCTGTTCGCCGAACAGGTCGGTCTCGGCCTCGTCCCGGAAGGTGGTCTCGATCACACCGGCGCGGGTCCCCCCGATGCCGTGCGCATAGGACAGGGCGAGGTCCCGGGCGTCGCCCGTGGCGTCCTGGTGCACCGCTACCAGACAGGGCACACCGCTGCCCTCGACGTACTGGCGTCGCACCAGGTGGCCGGGGCCCTTGGGGGCGACCATGGCGACGTCGATCTCTGCCGGCGGCTTGATGTACCCGAAGTGCACGGAGAACCCGTGAGCGAAGAAGAGGGCGTCACCCGGCTCGAGGTGGGGGGCGATCTGGGTCTCGTAGAGCTCCGGTTGGTGCTGATCCGGAACGAGCACCATGACCACATCGGCCCAGTCGGCGGCCTCCTCCGGCGCCACGACCTTGAGACCGGCGTTGGCGGCGACCGGAGCTCGGCGGCTCCCGTCACGCAGACCGACGACGACGTCCACCCCCGACTCCTTCAGGTTCATGGCGTGGGCGTGGCCCTGGCTCCCGAAGCCGATGACGGCGACCTTGCGCAGGCCGATCAGGTTCGGGTTGGCGTCCTTCTCGTAGTAGATGGTCGGCGGCATCGCTCGCTCCTCGGGGGGAGGGTCATTCAAGCCGATCGGAGCGCGGCCCGGGCGGCGTCCTTCGTCTTCGGATCTTTGGCGAGGGCGATGCGGCCCGACTTGACCAGATCGACGATGCCGTACGGCCGCATCATCTCGAGGAAGTCGGCCAGTCTCTCCGGCTCTCCGGAGAGCTCGAGGGTCACGGTCGCCACACCCACGTCGACGGGGTCGGCGCCGAAGATCCGGGCGGCGTCGATGATCTCCGGCCGCCGCTTCGGCTCGGCGTTCACCCGCACCATCATGATCTCGCGCTCGATGCGGTCGCCAGGGGAGAGCTCTGTCACCTTGACGGTGTGCACCAGCTTGTAGAGCTGCTTGATGATCTGCTCCATCTCCGGCCCGTCGACGACGACGGTCATGCGCGACACAGTGGGGTCGGCGGTGGGTCCCACCGCCAGGGAGTGGATGTTGAAACCGCGGCGGGCGAACATCGACGACACCCTGGCGAGGACGCCGGGCTTGTTCTCCGTGAGCACCGAGATCACGTGGTTCATCGCATGTCCTCCGCCCGCTCGATCACGTCGTCGTTGGAGCCGCCGGCCGGCACCATCGGGAACACCATGGCGTCCGGATCACAGCGGAACTCCACCACCACCGGCCGGTCGTCGACCGCCAGCGCCTTCTCGAGCGTCGGGGCGACGTCGTCCGGCTGGTCCGCTCGTAAGCCGACGCAGCCCATGGCCTCGGCGAGCTTGACGTAGTCGGGCGTGTGGTTGGTGAGGTCGATCGCCGAATACCGCTCGGCGTAGAACAACCGCTGCCACTGCTTCACCATGCCGAGGGAGTGGTTGTTCATCACGGCGATCTTGACCGGGATGCGCTCGATCGAGGCCGTGATCAACTCCTGCAGGGTCATCTGGAAGCACCCGTCGCCGTCGATGGCGAACACCGTCTCGGTGGGCTTGGCCACCTTGGCGCCGATGGCGGCGGGCACGGCGTAACCCATCGTTCCGAGGCCGCCGGAGTTGATCCACGTGTTCGGCCTCTCGAAGCCCCAGTACTGGGACGCCCACATCTGGTGCTGTCCCACCCCCGCCACCACGATGGCGTCGCCGCCGGTCAGGCGGTGAAGCTCCTCGATGACGTACGGCTGTTGGATGGGTCCGTCGCTCGGCTGGTCGTAGCGCAAGGGGTGATCGCGTTGCCAACCGCGCAGCGTCGTGAACCAGTCGTCACGAGCCGGGGGGCCGGCACCATCGAGCTGCTTGCGCATGACTCCGATGAGCTGCTCGAGCACCGCCTTGGCGTCGCCGACGATGGGGACCTCCGGGTTGCGGACCTTTCCGATCTCGGCGGGGTCGACGTCGACGTGGATCACCTTGGCCAGCGGGGCGAAGGTCGCCGGGTTGCCGGTGACGCGGTCGTCGAAGCGGGCGCCGACGGAGATGAGCAGGTCGGCGCGTTGCATCGCCGTGATCGCCGTGTAGTTGCCGTGCATGCCAGGCATGCCGAGGCACAGCGGATGCGAGTCCGCAAGCGCCCCGCGGGCCATGAGCGTCGTGACGGCTGGCAGGTTGGCCAGCTCGGCGAACTCCCGCAGCAGCTCGGCGGCTCCGGCCCGGATCACGCCGCCTCCGACGTACAGCACGGGGCGCTCGCTGCGATTGATGAGCTCGACGGCGGCCTTGACCTGCTTGGGGTGGCCTCTGACGCTCGGCTTGTAGCCGGGGAGGTTGAGCTGTCCGGCGCGATGCCACGTCATCTCGGCGTTGAGGACGTTCTTGGGGACGTCGACGAGCACCGGCCCGGGTCGTCCCGTGGAAGCCAGGTGGAAGGCCTCGTGGATCACGTCCGGGATCTCGTTCACGTCGGTGACGAGGTAGTTGTGCTTCGTGCAGGGCATCGAAATGCCCCAGGTGTGGGCTTCTTGAAACGCATCGTTGCCGATCGCCGTCGTGGCCACCTGGCCGGTCACGGCAACCACCGGGATCGAGTCCATGTGGGCGTCCTGAAGCGGGGTGATGAGATTGGTGGCGCCGGGTCCCGACGTCGCCATCATGACGCCCACCCGGCCCGAGGCGTGGGCATAGCCACTCGCCATGTGGCCGGCTCCCTGCTCATGGCGGGCAAGCACGTGGCGGATGGGGCTGTCGAGGATCGGGTCGTACGCCGGCAGGATGGCGCCGCCGGGCACTCCGAATACCACGTCGACCCCTTCGAGCTCGAGCGCTCGGACGAGGGCTTCTGCTCCGCTGAGGGTCTCGGTCATGGTCGGTGCTCCTGGTGTGGCGCCGGATACGAAAAAACCCTCCGAGTGGAGGGTTCGGCGCATGGCGGCGGGAACGTCGCTATGCGCCGTGATGGATGAGTACGAGGAGATCGCTGCCGTACATCGGCATCGAGTATGGCATCGCGAAACGGCAAGTCAAACGTGAGCTGACGGCCCTCGGCGTGCGGGACGTGCCACGTCGAATCCGTAGACCGCCGGCTTCGGCCATCATAGGTCCATGGCCGGACCGTCACCCGAGCTCGCCGCCTCGCTGGACGCGATCGTCAGCGAGCTGCGCCGCTTCCTGCGAGACCTCGACGAGGACGAGATTCCGGCCGGTCTCCGTCGGGTGGCGGCCGCCACGGGGCGCAAGCTTCCGCCGCCGCTCCTGCGCAGCCTGCTCGTAGAGATGGACCGCAACGAGTGGTTGCGCACGAAGGCTGCGGAATCGATCGACGGCAAATCGATAGACGGCGAATCGATCGGCGGCGAGGCCGGTGGGCCGGTGGCGGCCTACCTCCGGAGCGAGCCCGGCTGGTGGATCGACATCGCCGACCAAGCCGTGGCGGCAGCGGAGCGGCGCCGCGGCCGGCACGACGAGACCGCAGAGATCGACAAGCTGCGCAGCCGGCTCGAGGAGGGGAAACGTCGCACGGGCGAGCTGCGGGCGGCCAACGCCGAGCTCGAGGCCGAGGTGCGAGATCTGCGCAGCCAGGTGCGCGAACTGGCCGAGGATGCCGAGCGGGCGAGGCTGGCCGCGGCGAGCGAGGCTCGCCTGCGCACCGTCGAGGAGCAGCTGGACAGGGAGCGCAAGCTCCGCCGCGAGGCGGACGCCAGGGTGAGCGAGATCATGCGCCGTCGCGAGGAACGCCGCCGTCGTGCCGAGCACGCTTCGGGCGGCGAGCGCACCGGAGGCGGAGGCGATCCCGTCGGTATGGCCCGGCGCCTCGATCTGGAACGAGCGGCCCTCGCTGCGGCGGCCCGGCCGGACACCGCCACTCCGCCCGAGGAGGAGCCGGCGCACGTCGAGACCCGCTTCACCCTCCCTGCCGGGCTGGCGCCCGATTCGGAGGACGCCGTCCGTTGGCTGCTCGGCCTCGGTGCGGCGGTGACTCTGGTCGTGGACGGCTACAACCTCGGTCGGCTCCTGGACCCCGATGCCGACCCTGCCCTGGTGCGCCGGCAGCTGCTTTTCCAACTCGACCGATTCGACCGCCTCGCCGGGTCGGCACACCGGATCATCGTCGTCTTCGACTCCGACCAAACGGGGTCCCAGGCGCCGGTCGTCGGACCGAGCGGAATCGAGGTGCGTTTCGCCACCGAGGCCGAGTGCGCCGACGATGAGATCGTTGCCCTCGTCTCCGCCCTCACCACACCTACGGTCGTCGTGACCAACGATCGGGACCTGCGCGAGCGGGTGGAGCGAAGCGGGGTCGTGTCGTTGTGGTCTACGGCCTTCGCCAGTTGGGTCGCGGGGGCCTGAGGCACTCCTCGCGGACCGGACGGCTAGCCGTGCGTCCCGCCGGGAGGCTCCAGGGGGTTGCTTCGATCGCGATGTAGGTGCCGTCCGGCAACGGGCGTGTGAGCCGGGTCGTCGAGGAACAGGCGCTCCCCGTCGACGTGGAGCAGACTCGGGCCGTAGGCTGCTGTGAGGTGCTCCACCGTGAGGACTTCGTCGGGGGATCCCGAGGCCACGACTCTCCCCGCCAGCAGGATCACGCGATCGGCCACACGTGCCTCCGCCAGGTCGTGTGTGGTCATCACCACGGTGCAGCCTCGGGCGTGCTCGTCGTGGATGACCGTGTCGATCGCACGAGCCGACGTGAGGTCGAGGCCGGTGAGCGGCTCGTCGAGCAACAGGAGGTCGTGGTCTTGAACGAGGCCCTGGGCGACGAAGACCCTCTGCCGTTGCCCGCCGGACAGCTCGCCGAGGTGCCGTTCGGCGAGCGGCGTGATGTCCATGCGGTCCATCGCCTGACGAATGGCGTCGCGGTCGGTCTCCCGCAGCCATCTGTAGGCGCCCTTGCCCGCGTACCGTCCCATCGCCACGACCTCGCGAACCGTGATCGGGAGGGCATCGTTGACCTTCGTCGTCTGGAGCACGTAGGCGATGCGTCGGGGGCGCGCTGCCAGCGGTACGACCCGCAACGTGCCCGCTGCCGGGGACAGCAGCCCCGCGATACCGCTCAGGACCGTGGACTTCCCCGACCCGTTCGGCCCGATCAGCGCCGTGATCGCTCCGGATTCGATGACGAAGCTCGATTCGGCGATCGCGGTGTGGTCGCCGTAGCGGAATGTGACGTTGTCGGCCTCGACGGCCGGGGTGGTCACGCACACCTCCCGCAGCGACCCTCGATCTCGAGTGAGTGTCCGGCCGCCTCGAAGGTCGCCTCGGCCGTGACCGATGCTACGACGCTCTCCAGCGTCTCTTCCATCCCCGCCGCGAGATGGATGTCGTCGACGGCGCCGCATTCGACACACACGAGATGGTGGTGGTGGCCCTTCAACCATTCGGCGAGCTCGTAGCGAGTCAGACCTCGCGTCCCATGGTGCGGAGCCAGCACGCCCGCCTCTTCCAGCACCGCCAAGGTGCGGTAGAGGGATGAGAGGGGAATGGAGCCACCCAGCAGCTCGTGCAGCTCGGCTGCAGACCTGGGGCCGTCCTCACCTGCGAGGCGTGCCACCACCTCTTTGCGTGCGGGTGTGTTGCGGACCCCCATCTCACGAAGGCGACTCCCGATCTGCCGTTCCATGCCGCCGGTCATGACCCTTCCTGGTATCGTTCCGCCCTCGATTATAGGAACGATTCTCATTTTCAGCAACGAGTTGGGAGTCCGAATGGCGGCTGCGATGCGAACGGGGTGGCTGGTGGCGGTCGTCGTCGTCCTCGTTGCCTGCGGAGGAAACGTCGGAGAGGACGACGGCCGCATCAACGTCGTCGCCACCACATCGATCATGGCCGACATCGTCGACCATGTGGCGGCGGAGGATGCCGACGTCGAGGTTCTCATCCCGAACGGCACGGATCCCCACGAGTTCTCCCTCTCGGCACGACAGGCTGCCTTGATCGAGGGGGCCGATCTCGTCGTTGCGGTGGGGCTCGGGCTGGAAGAAGGACTCGTCGACGCCCTCGAGGCCGCGACGGCGAGCGGCGTGGAGGTGATCGAGATGGCCGAGCTGGTCGATCCGCTGCCGCTCCGCGGTGGCGATGCGCCGGATCCGCACTTCTGGATGGATCCAACGCGGGTCGCCCACGCCACCGAGGTCATCGGCACGGCGCTCGATCGCATCGAGCCCGCCGCGGCCTGGACCGTGCGGGCCGACGGCTACGGAGCCGAGCTGAGGGCGCTCGACGACGAGCTCTCATCGCTGCTCGAAGCGATTCCCCCCGAACGGAGGACGCTCGTGACGAACCACGAGGCGCTCGGCTACTTCGCCGCGAGGTATGGATTCACCATCGCCGGGGTCGTCATGCCGGGAGGCTCGACCCTTGCCGAGCCGAGCTCCGCGGAGCTGGCGAGGCTCGTGTCAGAGATGCAGTCGGCCGGCGTCGATGTGATCTTCGCCGAGACGACGGCCCCGACTGCCCTCGCCGCCGCAGTGGCAGCCGAGGTCGGCGAGGAGGTGCAGGTCGTGGAGCTGCATACCGAGGCGTTTGGCCCGCCCGGATCGGGTGCCGAGGACCTCATCGGTTTGTTGCGCACCAACGCGGAGCTGATCGCCGAGGCGATGCGATGATGGCCACGGCACGATGCGATGAGGCCGTGGCGAGAGTTGACGGTGCAGCATGGATTGGCTGACGGCTCCTTTCGAGCTCGCTCTTCAGCAGCGAGCGCTGCTCGGCGCCGCACTCGCCGCAGTGGCGACGGCGGTCGTGGGCACGTGGGTCGTGATCCGGGGGATGACGTTCCTCGGTGATGCCCTCGTGCATGCGGTCGTGCCCGGCGTGGCGCTCGCCATGATCCTCGACGCCAACGTCCTGGTTGGTGCAGCGATCGCGGCCCTCGTGATGATCGGTGGGATCAACCTCGTTCACCGGCAGACCGCGTTCTCCGAGGATACGAGCATCGGACTCCTCTTCGCCGGGATGCTCGGCCTCGGCGTCATCCTCATCTCGCGCTCGTCGGCCTATGCCGGGAGCCTCACCGGGATCCTCTTCGGTGACGTCTTGGGCGTGACCGAGGGTGACCTGGTGGTGCTCGTCGTCGTGGCCATCGTCGCCGTGGTCGTCTCGGCTCTCTTCTACCGGCCCTTCCTCGTGCTTTCCTTCAACACGCAGAAGGCGCAGTTGTTGGGTCTGCGGCCCAATCTCGCCCACGTCATCCTGCTGGGTCTCATCACGCTTTCCGTGGTCGGCTCGTTCAGGACGGTGGGCGCGCTCCTCGTGTTCGGGCTGCTCGTGGGTCCACCCGCTACGGCCGCGCTACTGGTGCGTCGAGTCCCGGCCATGATGGTCACCGCCGCGCTCATCGGGATCGGTTCCGTCGCTGCCGGGCTGGTCATCAGCTTCCACGCCGACACGTCGGGTTCGGCGACGATGGCCGTTACCCCGATCGTGCTCTTCTTCGTGGTATTGAGCGTTCGGTCGATCTGGGGGAGATCGCACACCGCCGCGGGCTGAGATCCGACCGGGGTGCCGTCTCAGAGAGCCAGCTCGGCGAGGCCTCGCAACGTCTCCACGTCCGGCGCCTGGATGCTCAGCGTCGTGACCCCGGCCTCCTTCCACACAGGGAGCCTGTCGCGAATCATCTCTCTCGTGCCGATGAGGCTCACCTCGTCGACGAGGGCGTCCGGCACGGCGAGCGTCGCCTCCTTGCGCTTGCCGTCGAGATAGAGGCGCTGGATCGCGTCGGCTGCCGCCTCGAAGCCATACCTGCAGGCGAGGTCGTTGTAGAAGTTGCGGCCTTTTGCCCCCATGCCTCCGATGTACAGGGCCAGCGTCGGCTTGACCTTCATCCGAGCCCGTTCCACGTCGTCGGTGACGATTGCGGGAATCGAGGGGACGATCTCGAACCTTGCCTTCTTGTCGGGAGCGCCCGATGCGGCGAAGCCGTCGGCGAGGAGCGGCCCGTAGACCGTGGTCGCCCTCTCCGGCGAGAAGAACACGGGAAGCCAGCCGTCGGCGATCTCGGCCGTGAGGCGAACGTTGCGCGGGCCGATCGACGCCAGGTAGATCGGTACGGCGTGGCTGGGGTGGGTCATCAGCTTCAGAGGCTTGCCGAGCCCGGTAGCGTCGTCGCCTCGATAGGGCAGCCGGTACTCGGCGCCCTCGTATCTCGCAGGGTGCTGACGAGCGAGCATCATCCTGACGATGTCCACGTATTCGCGAGTCCGTCGCAGCGGCTTGCCGTAGGGCACGCCGTGCCAGCCCTCGACGACCTGGGGTCCGCTCAGCCCGAGTCCGAGGAGGAAACGCCCGCCGGACAGCTCGCTCAACGTCACGGCCGTCATCGCCGTCATCGCCGGTGTGCGCGCCGGCATCTGCATGATCGCCGCACCGACCTTCAGCCGTTCGGTGCGTGCGGCGATCCAGCTCAGCACGGTGACGGCGTCGGAGCCCCACGCCTCGGCCGCCCATACCGAGTCGTAGCCCAGCCGCTCCGCCTCGGCGACGAGGTCCATGTCGAGACCGGCGTTCGCTCCCCAGTATCCGATGTTGATCGCCAGCTTCATTCCGGGCTCCGTGAGGCGGAGGCCGAGCGTAGCCCGAGCGCGTCACCGGGCCGTGCCGGAGAAACGTGTCACACCGGGTGCGTACGTTGTCGAACGAGACCGGCGGGATGACAGACGCAAAGCGGAGGAGGACACGATGCTCATCGACTGCGACCAGTGCGTGATGCAGCGCACGACGGCATGCGACGACTGCATCGTGACCGTGCTGATCGGTTCGAACGAGGGTGTCGTACACCTCGCCGAGGCAGAGACCGCCGCTCTCCGCAACCTCGCGGACGCCGGCATGGTCGCCCCTCTTCGGCTCATCCCCCTCCCCGACGATCGCGACGCTGCTGCTCGGTGATCGGCGCCTGGAAACCCCCTCTCAGAAATGGGTCGATCGACCGTCTTGATTGCCGCGGCTGAAGGCGATATGTATGGGACGATCTGCCAACCGAAGGGCAGGGTGGTGAAGCCCGGGTGAACGACCCGTGGTGGTCAACAGGGCCAATCCGCAACCACCGCTTCGGCGACAGCTCCTTCTCGTCGGGAGGCAGGCAGATGGGGAGGAGTCGAAACAAGTCTGCCAGTGAGTAGGGGAGAGGCTCATGGCTAAGCGGATCGCGACTGTGGTGGTGGCAACACTGGTGCTGTTAACGGCACTTCTGGGGGTGGCGTCGGCCCAATCCACGAACACCGGAATCGTACGGCTCGATTGCGAGCACGGCGTGTACGGATGTGCGGGGATGAACGGCGACTTCACACCGCCGGATGGTGGGCCGATGACAGACTTCGAGGTGCAGGTCGTCGATGCGACGACCGGTGCGGTCCTCAACGTGACCAACACCGGTTGCCGGGTGACGACGTCCGAAACCAAGCCCAACGTGGTCAAGGTGCACTGCATGATCGACGGATCGGAGCTGGGCATCGATGGCGACATCGTCTGGGTCGTCACGGTGAACGGCGACGAAGTGTGGAGATCGGCCCCGACACCTGTCAGGTGTGAGACCGAAGACACCACCACGACCACGGTCGTCACGACGGAGGAACCCACCACAACCGTCCCGGAGGAAACGCCACCCACGACGCCGACCGATACGTCGGTGCCCGAGACCACCGAAACGACGCTGCCGGAGACCACGGACACCACCGACACGACGGCGCCGGAGGAGACCACGACCACGGTCGTGGAGCTGGTCTCGCCGGTGGGTCCATCGACACCGCCGGCCGAGCCGGTGGTGCAGGTGCCCCCGACCGGTCCCCGGGCTCCGGTCACGGCGCAAGAGACGTTGCCTGAGACGGGCTTGACTCTCGGCGAGTTTGCGACACTGGGTGCCGTGCTCCTCGGTATGGGTGTCGCCCTCGAGGGAATGGCGCGCCGGCGTACGCGAGGCGCGGCAGGCTCCTGAGATCCCGGTCCCGTGGTGACGGCCGTTCGGTCGTCACCACGGAGACGAGGGTCGGGCGAGCGGCCGCAGCATGATTCCCCACTCGTGCTGGGGATCGTAAGCTCGCGAGATGCGCCTGGAGCAGCAGCTCGCCTCCGTCGCCCTGGAGCGTGGCGCCACCGGCTTCGGTATCTGCGCCGTCGAGCCATTCACCGACGTGCGGCGTGATCTGGAGGCGAGGGTGCGCGACGGGTCGCACGCCGAGCTCACCTTCACGTACAACGACCCCGCCAGGTCGACCGATGTGTCGCGATCGTTCCCGTGGGCTCACCGGCTCGCCGTCGTCGGGTGGCCGTATGTCCCGCGCGCCGGCTCCCCTGGGCCGCCGGAGTCGGGATCCGGGCGTATCGCACGGTTCGCCACCGAGGATTTCTACATAGGTCTCCGGAACGTCCTGGGCGAGCTCGCAGAGATACTCTCGGCCGCCGGCCATCGCGCCGAGACGCTCGCCGACGACAACCGGCTCGTCGACCGGGCCGCCGCCGTGCGTGCCGGCGTCGGCTGGTGGGGAAAGAGCACGATGGTGCTCGCCCCGCGGGCCGGGCCGTGGCTCCTGATCGGCAGCGTCGTCACCGACGCCGACCTGTCCGTGTCGGAGCCGATGAAGCGGGATTGTGGAACGTGCACCGCGTGTATTCCCGCATGCCCCACGGGTGCCTTGGTGGCACCCGGCGTGCTGGATGCGAGGCGGTGCCTGGCGCGCTGGGCGCAGGCGGGTGGGGTGATCCCGAGAGAGTATCGGGCGCTGATGGGCGACCGCCTGTACGGATGCGACGATTGTCTCGATGCCTGCCCGCCGGGGCAGCGCTTGCTCTCCGAGGCGGTGGCGCCGCGCGGGCGCGTCGACCTGGTCGCCCTGCTCGATGCGAGCGACGAAGAGCTGCTACGCGACTTCGGCCATTTCTACCTGCCCCGGCGCCGTCCCGCGATCCTGCGCCGCAACGCTCTCGTGGCGCTCGGCAATGGTGGCGGGCC
>JBFINP010000054.1:0-21575 GCA_041611095.1 Acidimicrobiia bacterium
CCTCGCCGCGGCATGCGCTACGGCGAGCGGGACCGCGCCGACCACTCCGCCGCCGCCGACGACTTCCCTTGCCGTGCAGCCGCCGACATCGACCGTGGAGACACCCACACCGACCACCAGCATCCCGGAGACGACGACCGTCTCTCCCTTTGCACGGCCGGCGTGGCTGGGCACCCGCCCCTTGCCGCTGCGACCCGACGAGCACGGCGAGGTGCAGCCCACGCCCCCCGAGTTGCGGGACCGCCGGCTGGAGACGCTCGACACGCTGCCTCCCCCGGAGGGAGACACCTTCGAGTGGCGCGTCGAAGCGGTGCCTGCGGACGTGCTCGCCCGCTCCAGCTGGTCGGAGGCCTGCCCGGTCACGGTCGACGAGCTGGCCTACGTCACGGTGTCCCACTTCGGCTTCGACGGCGAGTTCCATACGGGTGAGTTGCTCGTCAACGCCGCCGTGGCCGAAGACGTGGTGGGGGTGTTCCGCAAGCTGCATGGCGCACGCTTTCCCATCGAGCAGATGCGGGTGATCCGCGCCGAGGAGATCGACGCACCACCGACGGGGGATTGGAACGACACGACGTCCTTCGTGTGCCGCCCTGCCGTGGGCTCCAACGGCTGGTCGCAGCACGCCTTCGGGCTCGCCATCGACATCAACCCTTTCCACAACCCGTATGCGAAGGGCGATCTCGTGCTGCCCGAGCTGGCGTCCGTCTACGTCGATCGGAGCGATGTACGTACCGGAATGATCACGGATGGCGACGTCGTTGTGAACGCCTTCGCCGAGATCGGATGGGCATGGGGTGGTAACTGGAGGACTTTGAAGGACTGGATGCACTTCTCCCAGAGCGGAAGCTGAGATGCGAGCCGGGAACCTGGACCGAGGCGGGGAGCGTCGCACGGTCATGAGCAGAACGCGTCTCTTCATGTCGACCGCCCTCGTCGCATTGGGCATCACGGCCCTTGCGTGCGGCGGTGGGGAGCTGACCACCGGCAGCGACACCACCCCGACGGTGCCCTCGAGCACCACGACCACGACGCTCGACGTGGTCGTCACCCCGCCGACGAACAAGCCGGCACCTGCACCGGAGCCGACCGTGCCGCTGCCGAGCATCCCGCCTGGAGCGGACCCCGCCGCGACACCCGACGTGGCGTTCGCCATCTCCGACCTCGCCGCCACGCTGGGCGTCCCGGAGGGCAACGTGATCGCCGTCGGCTGGGAAGAGGTCGTGTGGCGGGACGGCAGCATCGGTTGTGCCCAGCCGGGGATGGCGTACACCCAGGCACTCGTCGATGGAATGCGGATCGCACTCGAGGTCGACGGGACCGTCTACTGGTACCACGCCGGCGGTGGGCGCGAGCCCTTCCATTGCGCCAACCCGACTCAGTGATGCAGCACTCTCACGGGCTCGCCGCTTGGAGCCCGTTCGTAGCCGCCTGGGGTTCGGGTGCGGACGGTCCGGCCGTCTCGACGACCACGATGCTTCGCACCGCATCGCCGGTTTCGGCCCGGAGCGTCACCACGGCGACGTAGGCCGTGTCGGGCTCGAGGTCGGACCAGCGCAGGGAAAGGGCGCCATTGGCCCCGCGCTCCGCCTCGGCCGTGTCCGCAGCCGTCTCGAGGACGGCCTGACCCTCCTCGTCGGCGACCCACGTCGTCAGCGTGAAGGGAGCGGTGCCATCCGCAACGTGCCAGCCGTGCACCACGGCGACGTAGGTGCCGGTGCGGGGGAGGAGAACGTCGAGGTTCTCGGAACCGCCGAGCCCCGTTGCACGTCCCGCCAGCTCACCCTCTGGCCCGTACAGATAGAGGTCGAGGTCGTCCGCCGGCTCGCTTGCGTCCAGCCGCAACCGAAGAAGCGCTGCGCCTTCGGACACCGTTACGGACTGGGTTGCGACGCCAGAGTTCGCGTCGATCGCTCGGGCGACGTCGTAGGTGGGATCCTGGGCGACCTCCCCTTCCACGGTCGTCGCCGGGGCAAGACCGGTGGCGCCCACGGAGAAGGCGCCGGCGAAGCCGTACACCACGGCGAGGTCCGTCTGCCCGCTCGGTCCCGCCACCTCGACCGATCGCGCAACGTCGAAGTCCACGCCCCGCACCACGACGGGCATCGCTACGCGGTAGGTGTCCGACACCCAGGTGACGTTGCCCGTGCGCCACTCCCCGCCGGGAGCACGGTTGCGCGTGATCTCGACGGTGAAAGATGCAGATTCGCCCGGCGCGAGGCTCAGTGAACGCGGGCTGACATCGACGGAGAACCCGGCCGGAGCGTCGATCTGGGCCTCGAAGACGCGGAGCTTGTCGGCGACGCTCGTCACGGTCCTCGTCACCGTCACGCCGGTCGCGATGCTCCCCACCGTGATGGAAGGGACGTTCAGCGCAGAGGCCGACAGGGACGGCTCGTCGCACGCCGTTCCGCGCATCACCTGGTTTGTCTCGAGCCCGCAGAGGAAGCCCAGGTAGCCGGCGAGATCCGCCTGGAAGACCAGACCAGGGTTGAAGGTGCTCCCACGACGGTTGACCGCTCCGCCGGGCTGGATGAACCCGGATCCCATGTCGAGCCCGGCTGCCGGCTCGGTGCCGCGGGCCGTCCACACGTCGCGTCGCGTCGTCGTGCTCACGGCAGAGCGAACCATGTCGGGCGTCCAGCCCGGGTGCGCCTGCCGCACCAGCGCAAACACGCCGGCGACATGGGCGCTCGCCGTCGACGTCCCGCTCATCACGGCAAACGGATCGTCGGACGACTGGTCGACGGTCTCCGGCGCCGTGGCCGCCAGGATCGATACCCCAGGGGCCACGACATCGGGCTTGAGCAGGTCTGCCGTCAGGGTTCCCGGTCCCCGCGACGAGAAGGGTGCGACAACCGAGCTGCTCCCGATGGCCGACGTCACGGCCCCGATCGACGCGGTTGGCGCCTCTGCTGTCGCATACGCCTCGATGACGCGTGCGGCGTCGGCATCGACGGCGATCGTCGGAATCGGCTCGTCCAAGGCATCGAAGGGCTGCTCGCCCGGCTGGGCCGCCAGGATCACACCGGCGCCACCCGCAGCGGCGACGGCGGCCGAGGCGGAATGCGAAGCACCCAGGTCGTGGCAGACGACGATGGCGCCTTCGATCGGATCGGTGAAACCGAGGCCGGGGTCGCACCGCGCGTTGGCGAGGTCGGCAGCGTCGATTAGCGGCAGCGATGCGGTCCCTTCGTCAACGGTCAGGCCTTCGACCACGGTGCCGTCGCCGAGGGTGACGAGGCCGCCGGATTCCCGCTGCTGCGTGGCGGCTGCCACCGCGGTCACCCACGGAACGGCGGCCACCGAGCTGACCGTCCCGCGGACCGGACCGGAGTTGCCGGCGGCCGCCGCCACCACCACGCCGGAGGCCTGGGCGAAGAGGAGGGCGACGTCGTCGACGCCAACTCCGACGCTATCGGAGCCGATGGACAGGTTCAGCACGTCGACGCCGTCGGATGCGGCCTGATCGATTGCGGCAACGACGTCGCTCACGGCGCATTGTCCCGCTCTGCCCGCGATGCTCCAGCATGCCTTGTATGCGGCGATCCGCGCCCTGGGTGCGACGCCGGAGGCCGTACCCCGGGGCCCGCCGTCGATAGCGGCGGGAACGTCGCGGTTCCCGGCCGCAGTTGCCGCCACGTGCGTACCGTGGCCGTTCGTGTCGCGCGCCGATCCGTCCTCGCCCTGGTCGAACTCCAGCCCGGTTCCGGCCGCGATGCCGACGCCGAACGCCGCGGCCGTCAGCACCTTGTTGGAGCAGGACGCACCCACGGCGTCGCCGAGGTCGCATGCAGTGCCGCTGAAGTGCGCCGGCGCAGGGCCATAGTCCTCACCGGCGAAGCCGACGTGCTCCGGCCAGATCCCGGTGTCGATCACCCCGATCACGACGTCCTCGCCGGTGTAGCCGGTTGCCCAGGGGCCTCTGGGGTCGGTCAGCCCGAGCAGGTCGGGAGAGGAGTCGGCCTGGAGATGACGCACCTCGTCACGACTCACCGAGACGACGCCCGGGGCTCGGGCGAGCGCCGCTGCCTCGGCAGGGGTCAGCACCGCGGCGAAACCGTCTAGGGCGAACGTGTAGTCGTAGAGGAGGGCGTCGGTGGCGAGCCCTGCTTCGCCCAGTACGGCTTCGTGGGTTTCCTCGAGATACGTTCGGTAGGCCGCAACGGCAGGTGTGCGGCTGTCGGTGCGGGAGCCGGCCGCCGGCCTCGTCGCTTCGAGACCCGGCACCGAACCCTCGTACGTGACCACGGGATCGCCGTCCATGAGGACGAGGTATACGCCGTGGGTGGACACCACGTCACCGGGGTCGGAGCCGATCGGCGTCTCGCTGGCGGCGAACGCATCCGGCGCCGGCAACGTCGCGACGAAGAGCGCCAGCAGCGCAGCGTATGCGGCCGAGCCTTTCACCCCAGGTGACCCCCGTTGTCATCACCAGTCTTCTCGCAGGATGGCAATTCCGCAAGGGGCCGGTCGACCTGGCCGAATGGAGACCGTGTCCCCGACGGAGTGCCCCAGGAGAAAGGCGTTTGGTCCTCGCCGGCCTGGCGCTCGGACCGGCATGGTGCGAGCCGCAGCGGGTTTGGCCGGCAGGGCGGCTGGGTACGAGTGAGTGCGCTGCGGATTAGAGCCCCACACGGAATACACTCGCGTCGTATGAACAACGTCAAAACAGCCGGTCTCCTCGGTCTCCTCGGTGGCCTCTTCATCGCCGTCGGAGCGCTTCTCGGCGGCCAGAGCGGAGCGGTGATCGCCCTCGGCTTCGCTGTCCTCTTCAACTTCGCCATGTACTTCTTCTCAGCGAAGATCGCTCTTGCGGCGACCCGCGCCAAGCCTATCGAACCGGGCATGCTCCCGACCGTCGAGTCGATCGTGAGCTCGCTCGCCAGTCGCGAAGGCATGCCGATGCCCCGGCTCTACTTCATCGAGTCCCCCCAGCCGAACGCCTTCGCCACAGGGCGCAACCCGCGGCACGCCGCGGTCGCGGTCACACGGGGAATCCTCGACCTGATGTCGCCGCAAGAGCTCGAAGGTGTGCTCGCCCACGAGCTGGCGCACGTGAAGAACCGTGACATCCTCATCGCCACGATCGCGGCGACGATCGCCGCCGCCCTGTCCTTCCTCACCCGAATGGCATTCTGGGGCGGTCTCGGACGGCGTGACGACAACAATCCCCTCGGTGCCATCGCCGGCTTGATCGCCATCATCGTGGCGCCACTGGCGGCGATGATCATCCAGATGGCCATCTCTCGGTCCCGCGAGTTCCAGGCCGATCGCAGCGGCGCCGAGCTGACCGGCTCCCCGATGGCGCTCGCCTCGGCTCTGCAGAAGCTCGAGATGGGCACGAGCCGGGTGCCGATGGAGGTCAACCCCGCCGTCTCGCAACTCTTCATCGCCGATCCGCTCAAGGCCTTCGGGCGCGGCGGGGGCCGGCGGGGTGGGAGCTCGATCGCTCGCATGTTCAGCACGCACCCTCCGATCCCGGAGCGGATCGAGCGTCTCCAGAACATGTCGATGGGCATCCGCTGAGCGGCTCGGCAACCCCGCAACTTCCCCTCGATCTGGCCCTCGCCGATCTCGCCGAGCGGCTCGACGTGGACCCAAGCACTGTCGAAGTGGTGCTCCAGGAGGACGTGACCTGGCGTGATGGCAGCCTGGGTTGTCCTCAGCCCGGCATGCGGTACACCCAGGCGCTGGTGGACGGATACCGCATCGTTTTGCGGCATGGCGGCACCGAGTACGCCTATCACGGGAGGGGCAACGCCGCCCCCTTCCTGTGCGAGCAGCCTGGGCCCTGGGTGGCCAAAGAGCCGAAGCCCCCGGAGCTGAAGCCCCGGCTGGACTGACATCGTTGCGGACAGAGCGAGGGGGCGCCCCTCGGGGCGCCCCCTCTTTGGTGTCCGTTTCGGGGACGGTTACCGGTTGTCCACCTCGACGAGGGTCAGCCCGATTAGGCCTCCTGCATCCGAGTGCGAGACGGCGCCGAGGTGCCATTCGCCGGCCGTGGCGCCGGTCCAGCTGACGTCGATCGTCTCTGTTGCGCCGAGGGTCGCCGACGCCGGGGCGCTGCCGACCACCAGGTTGCCGCCCGGCGTCGCCGATACCACCCAGGTGTACAGGTCGTAGTCGGCCGACGGGCCAGCTGTCTGCCAGCCGTGAACCCACAGCGTCCACGTGCCGTCTGCCGGTAGTGACACATCGATCACCTCATCGGTTCCGCCGTTGGTGCTCGCCGCGACGATGTTCCCCGACGGATCTTCCAGGAAGATGTCGAGGTCGATTGCTCCCGGATCGGCGACTCCATCCGGCGGTATCGCAAACCGCACGTAAGCGGCGCCGCTGGTTGTGAACTCATGACCGTTGCTGAACCCATCATCCGGATCGAAGCTCTGATCCGGGTCCTGTACCACGGCATCCGTGGTGACGATTGCCGGCTCCAGCCCGTGACCCGCCGCGGCGTAGTCACCGGTGTAACCGAAGGTCACGTCAAAGCTGGCGCTTCCCGACTCGCCTTCACCCGCCACCGACGCCGGAGCGCTGAACAACGTCGCTCGCACGGCGAGCGGCGAGTACGCGGTGCCGGCACGGCTGCCCCACGTCAGGGAGCCGAACTCCCACTCGCCGATGGCGGCCGTGGTGTTGGTGATGGTCACCTCGTAGCTCGCACTCGCCCCTGGGGCCAGCGTGATCACCGAGGGGTTGACCTCGACCGTGTAGCCGTCGGGTGCGTCCACACTCACCCGCCAGCGCGTGGTGCGGTTGGCGACGCTCGTCATCGTCCTCGTGACCGTCTGGGTCCCGGCGAGCTCGGCGACCCCGATGGATGCCAAGTTCAGCTCGCTGGCGTCCGTCGGGATTCCGGCGGCATCCAGCGCGGCACAGGTTGCTTCGGGATCGCCAAACGCCTCCGGCGCGGCGTCACACAAGAACCCGAGGTACTCGTTGAAGCCGGCGTCGTACACGATGCCCGGGTTGAAGATCGAGCCGGGAGCGGTGGCCCTCCCGCTTGGATCGACGTGACCCGCACCGAAGTCGAACGGATCAGCCGGCGTCACTCCGTCTTCCTTGGGCACGTCCTGATAGGCCGTGGTCATGATGGCGGACTTCGCCGCCGCCGGTGACCAGTCGCGATGCGCCTGCTTGATGAGCGCGTAGACCCCGGCGATGTGGGGGCTCGACATCGATGTACCGGCAATCGCCTGGAACAGCTGCCCCTGGGCGTCGGCGGTATTGTGGACAGGCGACGCCCCGGCGAGGACCTCGACGCCCGGCGCCGTGATATCCGGCTTGATGATGTCCTCGGCGGCGGGGTTCGGGCCCCTCGACGAGAAGTCGGCCATGACCGGCGCCGTGACCGTGGTCGCCACGCCGCCGTTGACCTGGGCGACGGGGTTCGTGGACGTTGCGACGTAATCCTTGATCACCAGCCCATTGGTGTTGTTGATGTGCACCGACGGCACCGAGTGATTGTCGCTGTTGAGCGACTGCGTGTCGCTTGCGTTGTAGAGGATCATCCCCGCACCGCCGGCTTGGGCGACTGCCGCGCTCTTCGCGGCACGGGCGATGGCGCCCCTCTTGCAGAGCACGACGTTGCCGCTCACTACGGACGAATCGAGCGCCCCGATGTTGCACAGCTCGTCACCCGCATCGGCGGCGTCGACCAGCGGGAGCTCGTCGGTGCCCGGAGTGATCGACACACCCGTGAACTCCCAGCCGTCACTCGACGAAGCCGAGCCCTGGAAGGACCGATCCTGCGTGCTCGCTCCGACGGACGTGATCCACGGCACGGACCCAGGACCACCGACCGTGCCCGAACCGGGTCCGCTGTTTCCCGCCGATGTGGCGACGAACACGCCCGCATCGGCCGCGAACAGATATGCGATGTCGTCGGCGCCCAACAGGCTGGCGCCGCCACCGATGGAGTAGTTGATCACATCGACGCCGTCTAATACGGCCTGATCGATTGCGGCCGAAGTGTCCGATGTGAGGCAGCCAAGTTTCCCACAGCCCTTGTAGGCGATGACCCGGGCCCGCGGTGCGATACCGCTGATCTCGCCGCGGTCGATGCCGAAGATCTCGGCCTGGACGCCGCCGTTACCCGCCGCGGTCGACGCTGTGTGCGTGCCATGCCCGTTGTCGTCCCGAGCCGAGTCGAACTCGTCGGCATCGGCGCCGATCAGTGCGCGATAGGTGGGCGTGATCTGACGGGCACCCAGCAGCTTGTTGTTGCACGAGAACGGCATGTCGGCGGCGTTGTGGGCGGTGTTCCCGAAGTCACACGTGGAGAACACCGATCCATCGAGCCGGATGCGGCGGAGCGGTCGGTACGTGCCGTCGTCCTCGAAGCTGGGATGCTCGGGCCAGATGCCGGAGTCGATGATGCCGACCACGACGTCCTCACCCGTGTAGCCGCGGTCCCACGCTCCGCCGCGGTCGGTGAGACCGAGGAAGTCCGGGGAGTTCTCCGTCGTCGGCTGGCGCAGCTCGTCCGGCATGACCAACAGAACATCGGGCTGGCCAGCCAGCTTTTCCGCCTCTTCGTGGGTCACCAGCGCCGAGAAGCCGTTCGCTGCGTTGGTGTAGTCGTGCACCTTCTTGTCGGCGTTCACGCCGGCGTCACGCAGTGCACGGTCGTGGCTCTCGCGAAGCTGCGCTCTTGCACTGCGGGCCGCTTCTCCGCCGAGCGCCTCTTGGTCGAACGACGCCAGAAGCGGCTCCGTCCGCATCAGCACGATGTAGCTGTCGTACTGCCCCTTCTCGACCTTGACCGCTTGCGCCGCAGTTGAGCGGTCTGCAGCACCCGCCGCAGGTACGAGGATGCCGAGCATCAACGACACGGCAGCGAGCGCCATCAACAAACGCCTCATCCGAGCATTCCCTCCTCCATGGGTCGTCCCCATCGAATGCCCCGAAGCGGAAGATCCGCATCGAGTCGGCAATGCGCTTCCCCGCACGTTTGCCACAACCCTTCGCAATCTAGCAATCGGGCCCAACGGCTGGCCAACGGCGCCTGTCTGCGGCGCGCTCGAGACGTCAATCGACGACGACGAGCGGGCATGCCCGTGTCGGGTGTGACACGACGCTCAAGCGCTGCTCGTACACCTGCGACAGGATCATCGGGTCGAGGGCGACCCATGGCGGGCCGTCTGCGACGACTCGGCCACCCGCCAGGATGACGATCCGCTCCGCATGAGCGGCGGCGAGGTTGAGATCGTGGGAGGTGGCCAGCACTCCCGCTCCTTCGGCGGCGACGAGGCGCAATGCTGTCATGAGTTGCTCCTGGTGGGCTACATCGAGAGCCGCCGCCGGCTCGTCGAGAAGCAGCAACGGCGCTGCTTGAGCGTACGTTCTCGCCACCGACACACGGCGCTGCTCGCCGCCGGACAGCGCTCGGTATTCGACATGAGCTCGCATCAGCATGTCGACCTGCCCCAGCGCCTGCTCGACGACCTCCGTGTCCTCCTCCGGCGTGGTCATTGCCGCGACTCTGAGTGGGTGGCGGCCCATCGCCACGACATCGCGGGCCTGGAAGGGCACGTCCGCATGCGTCTGCTGAACCAGTACGGCGCGCACCAGGGCGCGGTCGAGACTGTCGATCGCAGCCAGCGGCATGCCGGTGAGTTCGATCGTGCCGGCCGACGGACGGAGATCGCCGGCGAGCATGCCCAGCAGCGTCGACTTGCCCGCACCGTTGGGCCCGATCATCACGACGAGCTCCCCCGGCCGTACCTCGAGATCGACTCTCTCCACGATGGTGACGTCGCGGATCGCATAGGTGAGGCCAGAGGCGCGGATGAGCGGGTCCATCACCAGCTCCGCACCCCACGGCGGGCCAAGAGCCAGAGCAGGTACGGCCCGCCGATCGCAGCGGTGCCCAGGCCGGCCGGCAGCTCGACGGGCGAGACGACCGTGCGCCCGATCAGATCGGCCACGACAACGAGCGAAGCACCGGCGAGCGCCGCGGCGGGAAGCAACCGGCGGTGCCGTGGCCCGGTCGCGGGTTTCACGAGGTGAGGAGCGAGCAGACCGACGAAACCCACGACACCGGCAGCCCCCACCGTTGCGCCGACGAGGGCGCCTGTCGCCAGCATGACGATCGTGGTTGCGAAGTCGGCATCGACGCCCAAGTGCCCTGCGGTGCGGCGGCCCAGCACGAGGAGATCGAGGGTGCGCCATGAAGCCCACAGGCCGGCGCCTGCGGCGCCTGCGGCAACGACGGCAACGGCGACGACACGCCAGGTCGAGCCGGTGAAGCTGCCCAGCAGCCAGAACTCGACAGGTGGAACCCGAGTGCGGTCCGAGCCGAACACGACGAATGCGACCCACGCGCTGAGCACTGCTCCGAGGGCCACCCCGCCCATCAGGAGACGGGTCGGATCGGCCTCGCCGAGCCGGCGCCCGAGCCTGCGCACACCGAGGGCCGTCACCATGCCGCCGATGATCCCGCCGGCCAGCGCGCCTTCTGGTCCACCCGCAGCCGAACCGATCACGGCGGCGACCGCAGCTCCGGGTCCGATCCCCAGCAGCTGGGGGTCGGCGAGGGGGTTTCGGAAGAGCGATTGCAGCACCGCACCCGACACGGCCAGGGCCGCGCCGGCCACGGCCCCGAGCGCAATACGCGGAAACCGGATGCCCCAGAGCACTGCGTCGGCGGTTCCTTCCGACCCGCCGGCAAGAGAGAACTTGCGCATCACTGATCCGACCACGTCGCCTGGGGGAATGGCCACTGCACCGAGCGAAGCCGAGAGCACCACCGCGGCGAGGAGAGTTGCGACGAGGCCGGGGAACACTCCCCGGCGCCACGTAGCAACCTGCGCGACGGTTCCCCGCCGCGGTGGGCTCACGGGGACGGGCTCGGTCAACCCGACGGTGCCAGGTCGGCCAGGTCCGCCACGAACTGCGCCAGCGCCTGTCCGGCGCGTGGCCCCAAGTTGAAGAAGAATGCCTCGTCGTACGCAAGGATCCGGCCCTCCTCGGCAGCCGGGGTATCGCCAACACCCGGTATGGCGGCGAAGGCCTCCGGGCCGCCCAGAGCGGCGAGCCCTGCCTCGGGCAGGACGATCACGTCCGGAGCCGCGGCGACCAACGCCTCGGGTGTGAGCGGCACGGCTCCTCGCACGCCGCTGGCGGCTCCGGCATCGACGGCGCCGGCTCCCTCGATCATCGCCTGGGTCGGCATGCCTTCGCCGAAGAGCAGCAGCGTCTGCGGGCCCCGGACATAGACATACGCGATCTGGGGTTGGCTTTCGAGTGCTGCGGCGTCGGCTGTGGCCGCGGCGATGTCGGCTTCGACTCGGCTGGCAAGGGCGTTCCCCATGTCTTCTGCGCCGAGGATCTCCGCGACCTGCTGAATCTTGGTGGTCACACCGTCGAGCGTCGTTTGCGTCTCGAGGATGACGACGGGCACGCCGGCATCGCGTAGCTGCGTGATCGCCTCTGGGGGCGCAGTGAGTTGATCCCCGATGACCAGGGTCGGTTCGAAGGCGAGCACCGGCTCGGGCGCCAGCTGTTGGGCGAACCCGACGACCGGGAGTTCCGTGGCAGCTTCCGGATACGTCGTTGTGACGTCGATGGCGACCACTTGATCACCGAGTCCCAGCTCGAAGATGATCTCCGTGATGTCGCCACTCAACGACACGATACGGCTGGTGTCGAGGATCGTCGTTTCGACCCCATCGGCTCCGGTGAAGACGGTCGCTGCGGCCGGCGCCGCGGTGGTGGTGGTCGTCGTCGTCGTCGTCGTCACCGTCGTATCGGCGGCGAGAGCCGTTGTCGTCACGGCCGTATCGGCCGTTTCCGTCGAGTCGCCGCCGCAGGCGGTGATGACGAGTGCCAGTGCCATGGCGAGCAGCGTGGTACGCACGACGTTCATGAGGCTCCTTTCGTAGGTGCTCGGACGGGTACCGGCATGCCGGCGGAGATCGGGGCCCGCTGGGCGCGGTGCAGGGACAATGAGGTGTCGCGGGTGATGACTCGATACCCGAGCCAGATCAACACGATGCCGACGAACTCGGTCGCATACAGCACCTCGACGTGACCCAGCCGCGTGAAAGTGCCGCCGATGCCCGGTAACAAGGCACCCACGGCGATCAGGGCATTACCCACCACCCGCGCTCGTGGCCGGTCACTGCGCCGCCAGTAGCGCCACGCCGACCACGCCGCACCGCCGACCAGGAACACGAAGGCGTAGAGGTTGACCAACGGCGAGAACAGGCGAACCCAGGACCAGGTCATCACTCGGCCGGTCAGGCGATCCCCGCCAAGCCCAGGGTCGACCGGCGTCGTGAGCACGAACGCCGTTGCGATCCCGATGTACGTCACGAGCGCCACCGCCAACCTGTCAGCGGTGCGCCGGTCGAGTAGGAGGTAGACGCTGCCCTGCGCCAAGGGTGCTCCTCCCAGCAGGGCTCCGGACACGTACCACAGGCGGAAGATGGGCTCGTGCCAGCCCAGGAGCGTCGTGGCGGCCTCGGCCAGCGTGCCGACGCCGTACAGCGTGACGCCCAGCGCCCACCAGAACAGGTAGCGCTGCGGATTGCGGCGCCAGTGCTTCCACAGCTTCGAGGCGAACGCGGCAGCGATCACCGTCGTGGCGATGGGGACGAAGTCGATCGGGCTTTGGGCGATGGCGAAGCTCGGCACGACGCTGTCACCTCCAGGTGCGTAACGAGGAGGGTGACGCCTGTTCCGTCCGACAGGAAGTCGGAAGCTGGTCGGGGGCGGACCCGAGGGCGATCCGGAGTGCCACAATGAGCCAACGCCCATGCACCACGCGACCGAGCTCACGTCACACCGTGCGGCCGTCCGCCGCGACCTCCTGGCTGCAGCCGAAGCAGTCTTCGAGGAGTTCGGCTTCGTGGCGGCATCCCCCGCTGATGTCGCGGCCGCCGCCAACATCGGGCGCACCACCTTCTACGAGTACTTCTCCGACATGGAGGACCTCCTCGCCGCGCTCGTGGAGGAGCGCCTGCCCGAGGTGACCCGACGGATGGTCGAGCAGATTCCGCGTGACGCCTCGCCGAGCACCCAGCTCTCAGAGCTCGCCGTTGGGATGGTCGAGTTTGCGGCGACGGATCACGTTCTCGGGCTCGAACTGCACCAAGGAGTCCCGGCATTGCGTCGCCAGATACAGGCCCGGATCGGGGCAGCTCACCGGTCGCTGTCTGAGGAGTTCGCCCGAATCTACGAGCTCGGAGTCACCACGGGTGAGTTCCGTGCGATCCCCGGGGATCTCGCCGGCCTCTTCCTCCGCGACCTCGTCATGGCCGGCGCCAAGGCGTTGATGTCCCTCCCCGAACCCAAGTCCCTCATGCACGAAGTGGCCGACGAGGTCGTCGGATTCTTGCTCAACGGTCTCCAGCCGACCTGAGCCTCAACGGCCGTTTCCGGCGCCTCCGGTGGGGCTATCCTCACTGCCTTCTGCCGGGATGCCCGAGCGGCCAAAGGGAGCAGACTGTAAATCTGCCGGCAATTGCCTTCGGAGGTTCGAATCCTTCTCCCGGCACCGTGACACTCCCGGGCCGACTACGGCGGCTTCGCCGCCGAACAGACGCTGGTCGGCCCTCCTCCCACAGATGGGGCCCCATCCCCTTCGTGGGCGGTGTCGGCGGCTGCGCTCCCGCAGGCTGAACAGTGCCCCCTTAGCTCAGTGGCAGAGCTTGCGATGAGCGGTCAGGCGAAGAGCCACGGGCACAGCCATGGCACCATGGAAGTGCTCAAGCTTGCGCTCCGCAAAGGCTGAACAGTGCCCCCTTAGCTCAGTGGCAGAGCTTGCGATGATCCGTCAGGCGAAGAGCCACGGGCACAGCCATGGCACCATGGAAGTGCTCTAAGCTTGCGCTCCGCAAAGGCTGAACAGTGCCCCCTTAGCTCAGTGGCAGAGCACTTCCATGGTAAGGAAGGGGTCCCGGGTTCAAATCCCGGAGGGGGCTCGGCGATCGTTCGAGTGTGGCTCGACGAATCGTCTTGCTATTCTCTTCCTCCGCTATCCGCTCTCCGCGCCTCCGCGGAGGGACGGCGCTCACGCGTGAGTGAGCCGACCCGGCGGCGTAGCTCAGTCGGTAAGAGCGCTCGACTCATAATCGAGAGGTCGGCGGTTCAAGTCCGCCCGCCGCTACGCACAGACAGCAAACAAGAAGCACCCCTCACGAGGAGCCTCATTCATGGCCAAGGCAAAATTCGAGCGGACCAAGCCGCACGTCAACATCGGGACAATGGGTCACATCGACCACGGAAAGACGACGTTGACGGCTGCGATAACCAAGGTCCTCGCCGAGCGGGGTACGGGTGGCACGCAGTTCACGGCGTTCGATCAGATCGACAAGGCTCCGGAGGAGCGTGAGCGCGGCATCACGATTGCCATCGCCCACGTCGAGTACGAGACCGACAACCGCCACTACGCCCACGTCGACATGCCCGGCCACGCCGACTACGTGAAGAACATGATCACCGGCGCCGCCCAGGTAGACGGCGCGATCCTCGTGGTATCTGCTGCCGACGGCCCGATGCCGCAGACCCGCGAGCACGTGCTCCTCGCCCGTCAGGTGGGTGTGCCCAAGATCGTCGTATTCCTCAACAAGGTCGACATGGTCGACGACGAGGAGCTTCTCGACCTCGTGGAGCTCGAGGTGCGCGACCTCCTCACCGAGTACGAGTTCCCCGGCGACGACTGCCCGGTCGTGCGCGGTTCCGCGCTCAGAGCCCTCGAGGGCGACGAGTCCGAGGCGGCGAACATCCTGGCGCTGATGGAGGCCGTCGACGAGTACATCGAGGAGCCCGTACGCGAGACCGACAAGCCGTTCCTGATGCCGATCGAGGACGTGTTCTCGATCACCGGCCGCGGCACCGTCGTGACGGGTCGGGTGGAGCAGGGCATCCTGACGACGGGCACCGACGTCGAGATCGTTGGTATCCGACCCGTCCAGAAGACCGTCGTCACCGGTGTCGAGATGTTCCGCAAGCTGCTCGACGAGGCCCGAGCCGGCGACAACGTCGGTCTGCTGCTCCGTGGTATCGGCAAGGACGAGGTCGAGCGCGGCCAGGTGGTCGCCGCACCCGGATCGATCACGCCCCACACCGACTTCGATGCGCAGGTCTACGTGCTCACCAAGGAAGAGGGCGGCCGTCACAACCCGTTCTTCGACGGCTACCGGCCCCAGTTCTACTTCCGTACGACGGACGTCACCGGCACTGTCGCCCTCCCCTCGGGGACCGAGATGGTGATGCCGGGTGACAACACAGAGATGAAGGTCGAGCTGATCAACCCGATCGCCATGGACGAGGGTCTGCGGTTCGCCATCCGTGAGGGTGGACGCACCGTCGGCGCCGGCCGCGTCGTCAAGATCAACAAGTAGTACGTCTGCGCATCACGCAGCACGTGCGGTGAGAGGACGAGCGACGAATGGCATCTGACAAGCGACCGCCCATCACGCTCGCCTGCGAGACGTGCAAGCGGCGGAACTACGTCACCACGAAGAACAAGACGAACACGCGTGAGCGGCTGGAGCTGAAGAAGTACTGTCGCTGGTGCCGAACGCACACGGCCCACCGCGAGACGCGATGAGATCGCAGGCCCCGCTCCGGCGGGGCCTCTCTCTTTGTGAGTCGCCACCGTGGCGGGCCACCCGGCCCCGGACCGGGTACGCTCGGCGCCGATGTCGTTGCAGCCACTGACGGGGCGAACGTACGGGCCGCTGCCGCTGCGCATCTCGCACGCCAAGGCTGAGGAGTACGTCGCCGCCACCGGAGATGACCCGAGCCAGTGGACCGAAGCCGCCCCTCCCTCGTTCGCCGCTGCGCTGTTGTTCGCCGTTGCCCCGGCGCTCATCGGCGACCCCGAGGTGGGGAGCCACACCCGCGTCCTCGTTCACAGCGATCAGCTCTTCCGCTGGCATGGTCCTCTCCCCAGGGGCGCCGACGTCGTGGTCACCGGAAGCGTGGCGCGGGTGCGGGAGCGCAGCGGGCTCAACTTCGTCTCGTTCGATGTCGGCGTAAAAGGAGCGGGCGGGGATCCGCTCCTCGACTCGACATCGACCTTTCTCATGGGGGCGTCGCCCGCAGCAGAGCCGGGGCCCGACACCGGGGAGCCGGCCGTCGACGCCGGGAGCCGGGTGGACCCCGTTCCGCCCCTTCCTTCCCTCGACGCGGGCGCCGTCGCCCCGCCGTTCGTGCGTGCGGCGAGCCGTCTCGACTTGGTGCGGTACGCATCGGCATCGGGGGACTTCAATCCCATCCACTTCGATCACGAGGCCGCCCGTAACGCGGGCCTCGACGGCATCGTCGTCCATGGATTGCTGATGGCGGCCTGGCTCACCCAGGGAGCCGCCGCGTTCGGCAAGGCGACGGCTCCGCTGGTCGAGATGAAGCTGCGATTTCGCACCGCGCTCCGACCGGCGGCGGAGGCGACGATCCACAGTTCGATCGATGCGGTTGAAGACGGAACATGTGTCGTCGGCCAGCGTCTCGAGCACGCCGGTACGGATCTCGTGACGGCCCGCACCGTGGTGCGTCGTGGGTAACCGAGCCACCGCTGGCAGGGTCCAACCCGACGCATCCAGGTTGGTCGTCCGTGCCCAGGCGGGCGAGCGGGAGGCGTTCGGGCAGTTGGTTCGCCTCCACGAGAGCGAGGTGTACACCTTGGCCTTGCGGTTGGTCGGTGATCGAGAACTTGCGGCTGACGTCGCCCAGGAGACCTTCGTTCGGGCGTGGCGGGCGCTTCCGCGATTCCGCGGAGACGCCAAGCTCAGCACGTGGTTGCACAGGATCACGGTGAACACGGCGTGGTCGGCACAGCGCCGCTGGCGACGTCATGCGACCCTTGCCCTCGAGGACTTGAGCCGGGCGGTCGTCGACCAGGGCATCGGGCCCGAGCAGGCAGGGGTCGACATGGATCTCGCCGGTCGGCTCAATGCAGCCATCTTGGAGCTGTCACCGTCGATGCGGTCGGTCGTCGTGCTCAAAGACGTCTACGACTGGCCGCATGCGGCGATCGCCGAGGAGCTCGGGATCTCCGTGACCGCCGCCAAAGTGCGTCTCCATCGAGGTCGGAAGATCCTGCGTGAGTTGCTCGCTGCAGAGCTTCAAGAGCCATGAGGCGTGTGATGTGCCGGGCGGTCGACCTCAGCACGAGCCTGGGCCTCGTCCACTGGTTTGCGTCCCACCGCGGGTCGTGCTTGTCCTGTCAAGCATCCGCCGCACGTAGCCAGAGGCTGCGGCGCGAGCTGAGACGTCTCCGCCCCGCCTTGGAGCCATCGCCGGACGGTCTCCAGCCCGCCGTCATGTCGGAAATCGACGAGCCGGGTCGCGAGGCTCGATCACGCAGGCCATTGTCGAAGCAGCGGTTTGTCGCAGCAGGCGGAGCCGTCGCCGCCGGCATCACGACCGCTGCTCTGCTGGTGCGGCGGCGCAATCACCTGATCGCGTGAAAAGGGGGCGACAGCACTAGCCGGGAAAGGTGTGCATCGCGCTTCGGCCGCTTATCATGTTCCGCGGCCAGACCCCCTGGGATCTCTTCGATGACGAGCTACCCGCATAACCGCGTCCCGCGGTTGCGTCGCCTCGCCGCTCTGCTCGGCATGGCAGCGGTCGTGCTCGTGTTCCTGCCGGCCGTCCCGGCCGAGGCGGCAGCGTGCTCGACCGCGGGCATCACGGTGCGGCGGGTCTCTTCACCGGTGATGTACATCGATGCGAGCATCTCGCCGCAACTCCTTGGTGCGTACGTCGGCTACGAGATCACCAACGGGCCCACTGCCGTCGCCGACGCCTGGGTGACCGTCGAGGGCTTCACCGGCAGCATCGTGCGCCGGGCAACCAACGAGGACGGGATCCAACACATCGGTCCGCTGGCTGCGGGTCAGCGGGTCTACGCGTACTTCTACCTCTCGGCGACGGGGGCGACGGCGACGAGTCAAACCCACAACGTCGCGGTTTACTCGGGGACGCCGGGGGTGGGAGCGCAGATCTGCGCAGACCCGTTCTCCTTGACGGTCGAGGAGACGATCCAGGCGTCCGCCAACAAGGTCAACACCGTCGTCTCGGGCCCCAACCCGGCCGAGCTCGGCGGAATCATGACCATGACCGTGACGGGCCAGACGGGACAGGTCGGCAATGCGGGGACCTTCGCCGCCACCCCTGCGGCCAGGGCCAACTGGCCGGCGAACGCCTACCAGCTCGTCGACGTGCAGCTGTCGTTTGCGACCACCGGCGTCGTCGACGACAGGCTCTTCGTCACCGGACTGAACAACACCAGCCAGAACTACACCGCCACCTACACGTTCATCGCAACCGGCACCACGGTGGCCCCCACTGCGGTGTCACCCGTGAACTACATCGCCAGCGGCAACCAGATCAAGCACACCGACACCAGCGGGTTCGCGTCGCTCCTGCCGATACTCCCCGCCGCCAATCGAACGACACTCGCCAAGCAGGCATCACCGACGACGCTCCCAGCGACCGGTGGCACCGTCACTTACACCGTGACTGCCACCAACGCCGGAGCCGGTGTGGTGACCCTCGACAGCTTCCGCGACGTGCTCCCTGCAGGGGCGACCTATGTCGCCGGTTCGGCGCGGTACAACGCGGCCGTGATCCCCAACCCGACCGTCAACGGTCAGCAGCTCACCTTCAACGGCGTGTTCTCCGTTTCTGCGGGCGGCTCCTCCACGCTCACCTACCAGGCGGCACTGCCCGCCGCCAACGGTACCTTCGTGAACAGCGCCGTCGCGTTCATCGGCGCGACGCAGATCGATACCACGGCGACGACAACCGACAACAGCCCGGCCACGGCCTCGGTGATCGTCGGTTCACCGCCTACGGCGGACCTGTCCATGACCAAGACCGATGCGGTCGATCCCGTGGCCCCCGGTGGTCCCATCACGTATACGGTGACCGTCACCAACTCCGGGCCCGACTCCGCGCAGAGCGTCGTCGTGACCGACCCGCTCCCCGGTGGCCTCACCTTCGTCTCGGCCGTGCCGAGCCAGGGGACGTGTTCCTTTGCTACGGGGGTTGTGACCTGCAGCCTCGGGTCGGTTCCCGTCGGGACGGCGACCGTCACCATCGTCGCTCAGACGACGGTGGCCGGCAGCGTGGTGAACACGGCATCGGTCTCGAGCTCCACCGCCGATCCGGTGGCGGCCAACAACTCGTCGAGCCAGACGACCACGATTGCTGCGTCCAACGCCCCGCCGGTGGCGAATGACGATGCGGTGTCGACGGCGGAGGACACCGCGGTCGTGGTGGATGTGCTGGTGAACGACTCGGATTTCGATGGCAACTTGGACCCTTCGTCGGTATCGGTGGTGTCCGGTCCGTCGAACGGGTCGGTGTCGGTCAATTCGGTGACGGGTGCGGTGACGTACACCCCGAATCCGAACTTCAACGGCACCGACGCGTTCACGTATCAGGTGTGCGACGTGGTCGGGGCGTGTGACACCGCGACGGCGACGGTGATCGTGGAGCCGGTGAACGACGCACCGGTGGCGAATGACGATGCCGTATCGACGGCTGAGGACGCCGCAGTCGTCGTGGATGTGCTGGTGAACGATGCGGATGTGGACGGGAATCTGGATCCGACGTCGGTGTCGGTGGTGTCGGGTCCGTCGAGCGGATCGGTGTCCGTCGACCCGACCACTGGCGCCGTGACCTATGCGCCGAATCCTGACTTCAACGGGGCGGACTCGTTCACGTATCAGGTGTGTGACACGGCGGGGGCGTGTGACACGGCGACCGTGGACGTGACCGTGGATCCCGTGAACGACGCACCGGTCGCCAACGACGACTTCGTCGTCGTTGGAGAGGATTCGAGCGTCGCCATTGCCGTCACCCGCAACGACACCGACGTCGAAGGCAACCTCGACCCCACGACCGTGGCCGTAGTGTCCGGCCCGGCCAACGGCACCGTGGCCGTTGACCCTGTCACCGGCATCGTGACGTACACGCCCGACCCCGATTTCAATGGCACCGACACCTTTACGTATGAGGTGTGCGACACCGACGGCGCCTGTGACCAAGCGACGGTGAACATTCGTGTCGACCCGGTGAACGACGCTCCGGCCGCTGCCAACGATTCGGCAACCACCGCAGAGGACACGTCGGTCGTCGTCGATGTCCTCTCCAACGACACCGACGCCGACGGAAACCTCGATCCATCCACCGTCACCATCCTCGCGGGCCCCACCAACGGAACCGCGAGCGTCGATCCCGTGACCGGAGCCGTCACCTACACGCCGAACCTCGACTTCAACGGCAGCGACTCGTTCACGTACCAGGTGTGCGACACGAGCGGTGCGTGTGATCCCGCCGTCGTCAGCCTGACCGTGAATCCGGTCGACGATCCACCCGTGGCCAGGAACGATTCGGTCTCGGCGCTCACCTTCGTGCCCCACGTGATCGACGTCCTCGCCAATGACACCGACGTCGATGGGAACCTCGACCCTACGACGGTCGGCATCCTGGCGGGTCCGGCGGGCGGCACGGTGTCGGTCGATGCCGTCACCGGAGAGGTCACCTACACGTCGAACGCCGGCTTCAGCGGCGACGACTTGTTCACGTACGAGGTGTGCGACATCACAGGGTTGTGCGACTCCGCAACGGTATTGGTGCGTGTCGAGGTCGGCTTCGCCCGTCCGGTGGCCGGCGACGACTCCGCCTCGACACCAGAGGACACTCCAGTCACCATCGACGTCGTCGCCAACGACTCGGACGTCGACGGCAACCTCGACGCCGGCTCCGTGACAGTGCTCTCCGGCCCCTCGAGCGGCACGGTGGCGGTCGACCCCATCAGTGGGCAGGTGACGTACACGCCCAACCCAGACTTCAACGGCACGGACTCCTTCACGTATGAGATCTGCGACACGACCTCACCGAATCCGCTGTGCGACTCGGCATCGGTCGTTGTGACGGTCGACCCGGTCAACGATCCCCCGGTTGCAAACGATGACTTCGTGTCGACTGCCGAAGACACGCCCGTGACGATCGACGTGACCGCCAACGACATCGACGTCGACGGCAACCTGGACCCGTCCACGGTCACGATCGTGTCGGGCCCGTCGAACGGGACCGCCGTCGTCGATCCGGCGACCGGCGCCGTCACGTACACCCCGACCCTCAACTTCAACGGGATCGATACGTTCACCTACGAGGTGTGCGATAGCACCGGTGAATGCTCGACGTCGACCGCAACCGTGACCACCGAGGTCGTGCTCATCGACGATCCGCCCGCGGCCTCGGACGACACGGCAACGACGCTCGAGGACACCCCCGTCACGATCGACGTCGTGGCGAACGATTCCGACGTCGACGGCAACCTCGACCCCACCACGGTGAGGGTCCTGGCGGGACCTTCGAACGGGACCACCACCGTCGATCCTGTGACCGGTGCGGTGACCTACACCCCGAATCTCAACTTCAACGGCACGGACACGTTCACCTACGAGGTATGTGACACGGATGGGGCGTGTGATGCGGCCGTCGCCAGGGTCACGGTGGATCCGGTGAACGACGCACCGGTGGCCAACGACGATGCCGTGTCGACGGCTGAGGATTCCGTGGTGGTGGTGGATGTGGTTGCGAACGATGCC
>JBFINP010000055.1:0-21043 GCA_041611095.1 Acidimicrobiia bacterium
CGTGCCGATGATGTCGTCCACGTCACACACCTTGGCCACGAGGCTCGGTGTGTCGCCCGGATGGTTGGCGGCGAAGCGGGCGCCCTCGCGTGCCACGCTGCGCACCGCATGTTGCTGCGCCAGCGCCCAGGCGGCCTCGGCAATACCGAACGCGAGGATGGCGAGGAGTGGCAGAACGATCACCATCTCGACCATGGCGACACCGCGCTCACCGTGTGCGCGCGACCGACGGATCCATCGCGTCATGGGCACACCACCCCGGCGAAGTCAGTCGCCCAGCCCGGCGATCCGCCGCCGAAGGGCTGGTCCACCACGAACCGATGACTGGTCTCCAGCACCACCCCGACGAACATCGGGTCGAACAAACCCGTGAGCGTCTGGTACGTGGCGTCGACGGTGAGCTCGGCCGAGTCCCCGGCGACGACGCCCGCCGAGGTCAGGCTTACGGTGACGTTGGTGGGGTCGATGAGGGCGAAGCCGCCGCACACGAGGCCGACCGGGTCGGCGCCGGGATCGACTCCCAGCTCCCGAGTCGCCTCACGGCTGACCTGGCGCACCTCGTTGTTCTGGGCGACGGCATAGGAGAACTCGATGATGCCGAAGATGAGCGTGAGGAACAGTGGCAGCACGATGGCGGTCTCGACCATCGTCGCCCCCCGCTCCGTGCGCCGACGGCTCGGGGACGTGCTGATTCTTTTACTCTGCCGAGTCGGCACAACCCACCCCCACGCTCGAAAAAGAGGTCCTGCCAAGGCCGGCTGCTCGGGACCGAACAAGGCTACACGGCTTTTCCCCCTTGGGCTAGCGGCCACCACCCGAGGGGATCATGGCTGGCGACGGACCAGCAGCGGCACCTCGCGTTCTGCGGCGGTGAGACCGCCGTGGTTGCCGATCATGCGGTCGTCGCTGTGCCTGTGGAGGAGGAGGTGGCCGTCGTCGGCGAGGAGCAGGCCGTCCGGCGCCCTTTCGTCCAGAGCGGGATGCTCAGGCCCGGGACCCCACCACCCATCGATGCCCGCCCGCGGATACCAGGTCGCCGGGAGCCGCTCCGCCAGGGCCGCACCGTCGCCGTGGACGTACATGGCGCGCCCGTCACCCGCAAAGACGAGCCCTTCGTGGTCGGCGCGGGCGATCTTGACCTGGTGCGACCGGGGGAAGTCGACATGGCCGTGGTCGGCCGTACCGATGAGCGTCACCCCGGCCGGGAGCCGTGCGGCGAGGGACGACCACACCGTGTCGGCGATCGACACGGCGGCCGCGTATTCCTTGGCGCCCTGGCCGTGAACGTGGGCGGCGAAGTCGACGTGGGGTAGGTAGGTGAAGACGAGGCGCCCCGGTACGGCTGCGAGCTGGATCGATGCGGTGATGATCTCCTCGATGCTCGACGCGCCCTCGAACCGGCAACCCCGATAGATCAGCCGGCTCAGCGGTGAGCCCTCGAAGTGCGCCGGCTGGACGGTGACGGGCTCACCTCCCTTGGCCGTCAGGCGCTCCCACAGGTTCGGCGACGGGAGGAAATCCGTCGTCTCGAAGTCGAGCGACTCGCCCCAGAGCGTCGTCCACTTGATCGTGTTGACCACGACGTCGAGCTGTGGGACCAGGAGCTGGTAGCCGATGAGGCCGTGCTGTGCCGGCGGCACACCGGTGGCCACCGTCGCCAGGCTCACGGTCGTGGTCGTCGGGAACGGAGCATCGATCGTGGCGACCTGCGCCTGTGCCAACGAGGTGGCGGCCGGATGCCTGAGCTGGGCGGCGCCCAATCCATCGAAGAGGACGATGATGTAGCTCGGCGCCGCCGGAAGGTGCCTGGCGAGCCCGATGTGGAGCGGCGGCGACGGTGCCGAGCCGGTGAGACGCACCTCGAGCTCGGCCATGAGATTGACCAGGGAGCCACCGCTGTAGTCCGGTGCCTGCGGTGCGGTCATCCCAGCGCCTCTTGGGCTGCATCGAAGACCAGCGCGGGGTCGGCGCCGGGGTTGGCGGCGACGCACCGGAGCCAGTGTTCGCCGTCGATCTCGGTCGCCGAGACGTACACGCCGTGCATGCGCTCGCGGAGCGCGTTTGTGTCGCCGTCGCGAGGGCGCCACACCACGATGCCCGTCCGGTGGGGTGCCCACAGGTCGAAGCGGTCGTCGGCTGCGATGAGCTGCTCGAGTGCCGTTGCCTTCTCCATGTCGCCCTCGATCCGGCTCGCCAGACCCTGGCGTCCCCACGAGAGCAACGTGGCTGCGAGCGCGCTCGCTGCGGCTGCGCCGTGGGAGCCGAGGAGCCCGACGTTCGGGTGGGCGAGGTAGCCGCCGCCGAAAGCCATCGCATCGTGTGCGCTCGCTGCGTCGGCGAAGAGCACTACCGCCGACTCCTTCGGCTGATAGCACCACTTGTGTGCCGAGAAAGCCACGGAGTCGGCCCGTTCGATGCCGGCGAGCACCGCTGCATGACGATCGGTGAAGCGCAGCGGTCCTGCCCACGCCGCATCTACGTGACGCCACGCCGCCGCATCGCCAACCTCCAGTGGATCGACCGCTCCCGTGGCCGTAGTGCCCGCCGTCAGCACGAGTGCGGCATCTCGCAGATCGGCCAGCTCGTCCGGGTCGATCCGATGATCACGATCCGCAGGGACGGCGACGTAAACCAGACCGAGGACGTGGGCGGCCTTGCGCACGCTGAGGTGGGCTCGGTCCGAGGCGACCACTCGTCGCACGCCCGCCAGCTCCCGCGCCGCCCAGAGCGCGGTGAGGTTGGCCAGGCTGGATCCGGGGACGATGTGGCCGCCCGTCATCGCAAAGTGAGGGGCCAGCCAGTCGATCACCCGGCGCTCCAGCGCCTGGGCGGTGGGAGCCGTGTCCTCGTGGAGGAGGTTCTGGTTGAGTGCCGCCGCCCACATCGACGTGATCCACGTCATCCAGGGTGTCGGTGGGTCCATGTGCCCGAAGAAGCCCGGATGGTGGAGTTGGGTAGATCGGTCGAGCAGCAACCTGGCGACCAGCGTGAGCGCGGCACCTTCACCGACGCCTTGCTCGGGCAGTCGTGCGGGCAATTCCACATCGCCCCCACCGCGGGGTTCTGGTCGCGGCGCCATCGACTGCATCAGGCGGTCGGTGGCAGCAGCGAGGGCTGCAGGTGGAGGTGCGTGGTCTGGATGCACGGACACCGACGCTAGTGCCCCGCCTGACGATGCCGACTCACCTGGACGAGGCGAAGGCCGGGAGCGGGGACTGGCTCTACGAATCTCCCGCCGACGCGTGCGCCGTGTCGGCGGGAAACCGTGCAGCGAACGTGCAAGCGCCCGCTGCGCCGCCAACGAGCTCCACGTCGCCGCCGTGGCCGCGTGCGATGGCGCGGGCGACGGCCAGGCCCAGCCCCGCACCGCCGGTATCGCGGGCGCGGCTGTCGTCGAGGCGGACGAAACGGTCGAAGATCCTCGAGCGGTCCTCTTCGGCGATGCCCGGTCCGTCGTCGGTGACCTCGACCACGCCGAATCCGTTCTCGAGGTGCGTGTGCACCGACACCGACCGAGAGGCGTGCCGCAGCGCGTTGTCGACGAGGTTCCGAACGACTCGCTCGATCCCGGCGGGATCGCCATTGACGATGACATGTTCGACGCCGGTCGCGTCGATCTCACTCGATGGGATGGCCGTCGACGCCACGTCTTCCACAATCGCCCCCAGATCGACGTCCTGCCGGACGGCGCCGCCTTGTGTGTCGTCGTACCGGGCGAGCGACAGGAGGTCGGCGACGAGCCGCTCGAGACGTTCGATCTCCGGGCCGAGATCGCCGGTGAGCGCTTCGACCGCATGACCTCGCGGATCTCGGGCGGCCACGTCGACCATGGTGCGCAGATTGGCGAGTGGGCTGCGGAGCTCGTGGGACGCATCGGCGACGAATCGACGCCGTTGCGCCGCAGCGGCGTCGAGGCGCTCGAGCATATCGTTGAGCGTGAGTGCCAGCCGGTGGATCTCGTCGTCGGTCGCCGGTACGGGGAGGCGGCGCGACAGCACATCGGCGGTGATCCGATCTGCCTCGCGGCGCATCTGGTCGACGGGTCGGAGCGACCGTCCCGTCATGCGCCAGGTGACCAGCCCCACGATCGCGAGGAGGAGCGGCAGGCCCACGGCGAGCAGAGGCCCGAACGCTCCGGCCGCCTCGCGGGCGTCCTCCAACGAGGCGGTCACCAGCACCGTTGCCGGACCACCGGCCAGCTCGACCCCTTCGGCGGCGACCACGTAGGGCCCGTCCTCACCGATGTCTCCGGACTCTACGTCGAGCTCGTCGAGTCGAATCGTGGTCCGCGCCCCCGGAGGGATCTCGATGGCTGTGAGCGGTGGCAAGCCGGCGACGCTGGGGTCGGCGGCGATGACGCGCCCTGCTTCGTCGATCACCTGCGCCATGACCTCCGGATCGCGGCCGGGAAGGGGGTCGTCCAGGGCGTTCGCCTGGACGAGTCCTACCACGGAGTCGGCTCGGACGGCGACGGCCGTGGTCAGGGACGACTCCAGCCGGCGCTGGGTGAGGATCACGAGGGCCGCCGCCCCGGCGACCAGCACGATCCCGACGACCACCACGGCGACGAGTGTCGTCTGCTGCCTGATGCCCAAGCGGAGCAGCCGTCGACGATCAGCCGCCATGAGCCACCAGCCGGTACCCGGCTCCGCGCACCGTCTCGATCTGGTCGCGGCCGAACGGCCGGTCGATCTTCGTCCTCAAGTGGCGGATGTAGACCTCGACGATGTTGGGGTCGCCCTCGAAGGCCCAGTCCCAGCACGAGTCGAGGAACTCGCCCTTCGACACCACCGCCGGAGCCCGTTGCAAGAGGGTGCGCAGCATGCAGAGTTCGGTAGGCGTGAGCTCGACCTCGCTGTCGCCGACGAAGCATCGGTGCGTGGCGACGTCGAGACGGAGATCCCCCATGGCAAGCACGGTCGGTCGCTCCACGGGGTCACGGCGCATGATGGCGCGTAACCGTGCCAGCAGCACCACGAACGAGAACGGTTTGCTGAGGAAGTCGTCCGCGCCCGTGTCCAGGGCCTCGGCCTCGTCGAGGTCGCCCGTTTTGGCGGTGAGCATCAGGATCGGCGTCCACACCTGGCGGCTCCTCAGCTCCTTGCACACGCGGTAGCCGTTGAGCTTGGGCAGCATGATGTCGAGGATGACGGCGTCGTATTGCTGGTTGGACGCCATCCAGAGGCCGGTCTCCCCGTCGTGAACCACGTCGACGGCATATCCCTCCTGTTCCAACCCGCGTTTGACGTATTGCGCCAGGGTCGTTTCGTCTTCGACGATCAGGATGCGCACGTCACGTCACCCAATGCTCCCGTCCGCGACATCGCTTCGGCTCCCCTGACGATAAGCGTCCGGGCTCGCGATCGGAGACCCAGCTATCCAACCGCCCGCAACTGTGGTGATGATGCTTGGCGGCGGCTGAAAGGCGCCTGAAAAGCAGACGTGGTCACGACGGGTCGGCAGACTTTGGCGGCCATCGCGCCCAACCTATACTCGCCCCGGACGTCGGCCCTGCGCCGATCCGCATCGCGTAAGGGGTTCTCCGGAACGTGCTCGATCAGTACCTCGGTGAGTACATCACGGTTGCGGCGTTCCTGGCGATGGGTGGTTTGCTGGTAGCGGGAGCGATGGTCGCCTCATCGCTGATTCGGCCCGACAAGCCCAGCCCCGTCAAGTCCCAAACGTACGAGTGCGGCATCGATCCCGTCGGTGGAGGCTGGTCGCAGACCCAGATCCGCTACTACATCTTCGCCCTGTTGTTCCTCATCTTCGACGTCGAGGCGGTGTTCATCTTCCCGTGGGCCGTGGGTCTCGAGACGTTCAGCGAAGCGGGCCTCGGTGGTTTCGTGCTCGTCGAGATGGTCATCTTCATCGGCATCCTGATCCTCGGCCTCGTCTACGCGGTCCGCAAGGGAGTGCTCCGGTGGGAGTGATCGAGAGATTCGGCGCTCCGAAGCCTGTCTCCTGGCTCCTCAACTGGTCGCGCAAGTATTCGCTGTGGTTCTTCCAGTTCGGGCTGGCCTGCTGCGCCATCGAGATGATGGCGGCGTCCAGCCCCCGCTACGACTTCATGCGGTTCGGGATCATCCCCCTGCCCGCCTCGCCCCGCCAGGCCGATCTGATGGTCGTTGCCGGAACGGTCACCGACAAGATGGCCCCGGCGGTGCGACGGCTCTACGACCAGATGCCTGAACCGAAGTACGTGATCTCGATGGGGTCGTGCTCGAACTGCGGCGGCCCCTACTGGGACTCCTACTCCGTGACCAAGGGCGTCGACCAGGTGATCCCGGTGGACGTCTACGTGCCCGGTTGCCCGCCACGGCCCGAGGCGCTCATGGAGGGCATCGTGCTGCTCCAGCAGCAGATCACCGCGGAAGACGTGCGCGAGAAGTGGAACAGGCGTGACCGACAACCCGTCTGAGCCGACCGACGTGAGCCCCTCCGACGACGCCTCCGAGGAGGCCGTAGAGCCCTCGCCGCTCGATGGGTTCGCCGCCGAGCTGGCCGAGCTGGCGGGTGCCGAACGGTGGTCGGCCGAACACGGCACCCTGAAGCTCGAGGTCGACCGCGATCGCTGGACCGAGTCTGTGGCGGCATTGCGGCCACGCCTTCCGTTCTTCTCTTGGCTCTCCGCGGTCGATTGGTCGAAGGAGACGACCGTGGGGGAACCGGCGGCCGACGTCGAGAACATGGAGGAGCGCTTCGAGATCTTGTGCCGCATGTCGTCGGTCACGAGCGCCGAGGCCGCGATCGTCACGACGACGGTCCCGAAGAGCGACCCATGGATCGATTCGCTGGTGCCGATCGCCGGGGGAGCGGAGTGGCACGAACGCGAGACGGCGGAGATGTTCGGCATCGCCTTCCGCGGGCACCCCAACCTCAGCAAGCTCTACCTGCCCGACAGCTTCGAGGGCCATCCGTTGCTCAAGACCTACCCGCTCCTGGCCCGCGAGGTGAAGCCGTGGCCCGGCACGGTGGACGTCGAGGACATGCCGAGCACCGAGAACACAGAAGCCGACCGTATGTCGGCTTCGGGGGACGGCAACGGCGACGACGCCGAGGCGGGTGACGAGACATGACACAGCTCGATCCGCGCGCCGCGATGCACCTGTCGGACGCCGCCGTGTCGGTGGAGCTCGCAACCCCGGAGATGACACTCAACATAGGTCCCCAGCACCCGTCGACGCACGGCGTGCTCCGCCTCATCGCGAAGGTGGACGGCGAGCGCGTCGAATCCGTCGACCCGGTGATCGGATACATGCACCGCGGCTACGAGAAGCTGACCGAGGTGCGGACGTATGCGCAGATCACCGCACTCGTCAACCGCATCGACTGGGTTGCCGGCTTCGCCAACGAGATTCCATTCATCGTCGCCGTCGAGCGGCTCCTCGACATCGAGGCGCCGGAGCGAGCGCAGTGGATTCGCCTCATCCTCACCGAGATGACCCGCATCTCATCGCACCTGCTGTTCATGTCCTCCTATCCGCTCGAGCTGGGTGCGGCGACGCCCCTCATGTACGCCCTCCGGGAGCGCGAGCACGTCATGGACCTCATCGAAGGCGCCACCGGGGGACGTTTCCACCCCAACTTCAATCGAGTGGGCGGCGTCAAGCCTGCCGCCGGTGGCGGGTCGACGCAGAAGAAGGTGTCGCAGGACCTGCCGGCCGGCTTCCTCCAGGGGACTCGGGATGCCATGGACCAGATCGACCTCGTGTGTGACGAGCTCGACGAGCTGGTCACCGGGAACGAGCTCATCATGGCCCGCACCAAGGGGGTGGGGATCATCCCCCCCGACAAGGCGATGGAGTTCGGCATGTCGGGACCCAACCTACGGGCATCGGGTGTGGGCTTCGACCTGCGCAAGCACGAGAACCTCCTGCCGTACGACCGGTTCGAGTTCGACGTCCCGGTCGGCCACAACGGCGATTGCTACGACCGCTACGTCGTGCGACTCGCCGAGATCCGCCAGGCGGTTCGCATCGTCCGTCAGGCCGTGGACTCGATCCCCTCGGGACCGCTCCAGGCCAAGGTGCCGCGGATCATCAAGGTGCCGCCGGGGGAGATCTACGTTCGCGCCGAGAATCCCAAGGGCGAGATGGGCTACCACGTCATCAGCCAGGGCGGCCGTATTCCCTACCGGGTGAAGATCCGCTCGGCCTCGTTCAGCAACCTGTCGGTACTGCCGTGGCTGCTCGAGGGGGCGCTCGTGCCCGACCTCGTCGCCATCATGGGCAGCCTCGACTTCGTCCTCGGAGACGTCGACCGATGACGCGGATTCGCGAAGCGAATCCGTTCGAGAACGCCTTTGGCGTTGTCGGCTCCATGTCGGAGGGCGGGCTGGGGGCGAGCAGCAGTTCTGCCGGAGGCGAAACTGCCAACGTGATCTCCGCAGGAGGCCGCGCATGAACTTCTGGCTGGCGCTCGTCGTGAAGGTCGTGGCGATCCTCGCCGTGATGCTCCCCGGTGCGCTGGTCATCATCTTCGGCGAGCTGAAGATCTCGGCGCACATGCAGAGCCGGATCGGGCCGTACTTCGCCGGTGGACGGTGGGGATGGGCGCAGCCGCTGGCCGATGGTCTCAAGTTCCTCCAGAAGGAAGACCTCGTCCCCGACGCCGCGGACGCCTCGGTCTACAAGCTTGCACCGTACGTGGTCCTGATGGGGACCCTGGCGACCTTCGTGATCATCCCGTTCGGTCCCGATCTCGTCCCCGAGAACCTCGACCTCGGCCTGTTCTACCTCCTCGCCGTTTCGTCGCTCTCGACCCTCGGTGTGCTCATGGCCGGCTGGTCGTCGGGCAACAAGTACTCCCTGATCGGCGGTCTGCGCGCCGCCGCCCAGCTCATCGCCTATGAGCTTCCGCTCGTCCTGGCGGCGGTCGCCGTCGCAGTCCAGGCAGGCACGCTTTCGCTCATCGGCATCGTGGAAGCGCAGGCCACCACCGAGCTGTTCGGACTCAACATCCACCTGCCCTACGTCCTCACCGGCCAGATCGTCGGCTTTGCGATCTTCCTCGTTGCCAGCCTCGCAGAGCTGAGCCGCATCCCGTTCGACATGCCCATCGCCGAGTCGGAGCTGACGATGGGGTACCTGACCGAGTACTCCGGCATCCGCTTCACGATGTTCTTCCTCGGTGAGTACGCCGGGATGGTCTCGATGGCTGCGGTGGCCGCCACGCTCTACCTCGGCGGCTACTGGCTCCCAGGCCTCAGCGACGAGGTCCTCAACATCGCCGGCCCCTTCATCCTGCTTACCAAAGTGATGCTGCTCGCATTCCTGTTCATCTGGATGCGATGGACCTTCCCGCGCCTGCGAGAGGACCAGCTGCAGTCGCTGGCGTGGAAGTGGCTGATCCCGGTGGCGCTGGTCAACATCGTGCTCACGGCGTTCTTCAAGGTGGTGTTCTGATGGCAGGCGACGGCTTCCCGCTCAAAGGCCTGCTCACGGGCATGAAGCTGACGATGAAGGCTTTCCTGAAGAAGCCGATCACCGTCAACTACCCGCTCGAGAAAGAGACGCCGGTCCCGCGGGCACGGGGTGTCATCGCTCTCGACATCGAGGCGTGCACCGTTTGCATGCTGTGCGCTCGGGAATGTCCCGACTGGTGCATCTACATCGAGGGTCACAAGGAGGAGATCCCGCCTGCCACGGAGGGCGGCCGGGTGCGTACCCGGGCAAAGCTCGACCGGTTCGACATCGACTACGCCCTGTGCATGTACTGCGGCATCTGTGTCGAGGTGTGCCCGTTCGACGCGCTCTTCTGGAGTCCCGACTACGAGTACAGCGAGTACCGGATCAGCGAGATGCTGCACGACAAAGAGCGGCTGACCGACTGGCTGGCGACCGTCCCCGAGCCACCCCCGCTGGAGTCGTGATGGATTTCGGTGACTGGGCCTCCACGCCGCAGAATTGGGTGTTCCTGGTTATCGCACTGCCGATGCTGTTCGCCGGCTTCAAGGTCGTGCAGAGCCCAAACGTCGTCCACGCCGTGCTCTACCTCGTCGCCACACTCGCCGGCTCGGCGGCGCTGTTCATCCTCGTCGGCGCCGAGTTCGTGGCGTGGACCCTCGTGCTCGTCTACATCGGCGCCGTCATCGTTCTCTTCCTGTTCGGGATCATGATCACGCGGGCCCCGCTGGGCCAGGACGTCTCGCTCAGTCACCCGTTGCCGGTGCGGATCGGCGCCGCGATCGTCTCGTTCGCGCTCTTCATCCTCGTCGGCGGTGCGATGCTCGCCGAGTTCAGCGACCAGGCCCTGCCCGACACGGAGGGGGCGACCCGCACCCTCGACATCGGGCTGGCGATCTTCGAGCGTTTCGTCATCCCCTTCGAGGTCGTGTCGTTGGTGCTGCTTGCGGCGCTCATCGGGGCCATCGTGCTTGCCCGCCGCGACCCGGAGCCCGGCGCCGAAGGGGGCGGGCTGTGATGCGTGCCGGCGGTGGCCGATGTTGATCAACCAGTTCCTCATCCTCGGGGGCGCGCTCTTCTCGCTCGGTGTCTACGGCGTCCTCACCAGACGCAACGCCGTCATGGTGCTGCTCTCAGTGGAGCTGATGCTCGCCGCCGTCAGCATCAACTTCGTCGTGTTCGACCGCTTCCTCGCCGACCAGCTCGCCGGTGGGCAGATCTTCGCTCTCTTCGTCATCGCCGTGGCGGCCGCCGAGGTCGGAATCGGGCTCGCCATCGTCCTGCTGATCTTCCGTAACCGCAGGTCCGCCAACGTCGATGAGCTGGATCTCCTCAAGCTATGACCACGCTGTTCGCCACCATCGCCACGAAGGCGCCCCTCATCCTCGCCACCGCCGAGGAAGGTGAGGCCAAGGCATTCTCCGACGGCGGCATCCTCGCCTCCGGCGCATGGCTGATCCCGGTGGTGCCGCTCGTCCTCGCGTTCCTGATCGTCTTCTTCGGCAAGCGCTCGCCGCTGAAGGGGTGGGGAATGGCGGTGACCGCCCTGGGTTTCGTCGCCGTCTACGGAACCGTGCTGTTCCTCATGAACCTCGGCGAAGGCATCACGTACGAGGGTGCGGTCTGGCTCGCCGACATCGGGACCACGGCCTTCGGGACGCTCTCGATCGAGTGGGGATGGATGGTCGACGGGCTGTCCATCATGATGTACTTCCTCGTCGGTGTGGTCGGGCTCCTGGTGTTCATCTACGCCAAGGGCTACATGGAGGGCGATATCCGCTACACGTGGTTCTTCGCCTCGTTCACCCTCTTCGCCGGAGGGATGCTGGTCCTGGTCTCGGCGCCGAACCTGATCCAGCTCATCGTGGGGTGGGAGCTGGTGGGCGTGTCGTCCTGGCTCCTGATCGGCCACTACTGGGAGGACCACGAGAACTCGTCGGCCGCCATCAAGGCGTTCCTCACCAACAAGGTCGGCGACGCCGCGTTGTTCATCGGGGCGATCATCGTGGCGCTCACGGTCGGATCCTTCCGCTTCACGGACATCATGGAGGTCGTTGCGTCGGGTGGGCCCGACTCGCCGCTCGCCACGTACGCCTTCTGGGCCGGTCTCGCCCTCTTCATCGGTGCCATGGGCAAGAGCGCCCAATTCCCGCTCCACGTGTGGCTGCCGGATGCGATGGCGGGCCCGACGCCGGTATCGGCCCTCATGCACGCCGCGACGATGGTGACCGCAGGTGTCTATCTGATCGGGAGGATGTTCCCGTTCTACCTCGCCCACGACTTCGCCGCCGACGTCCGTCTCATCATCATCCTCATTGGCGGGGCGACCCTGTTCCTCATGGGGCTGGTCGCCCTCGTTCAGGACGACATCAAACGCGTGCTCGCCTACTCGACCGTGTCCCAACTGGGCTACATGACGGCGGCCATGGGGGCCGGGGCGTACACCGCAGGGCTCTTCCACCTCTTCACCCACGCATTCTTCAAAGGGCTGCTGTTCCTCGGCGCCGGTTCGGTGATCCACGCCGTGCACTCGAACAACATGTCGGACATGGGCGGCTTACGGAAGTACATGCCCTACACGTTCTGGACGTTCGTCATCGGCTCGCTCGCGCTGGCCGGCATCTTCCCGCTGGCCGGCTTCTGGTCGAAAGACGAGATCCTGGCGTCACTGAGCTACGCCTCCGGCGAGTTCCCGGCGGCGGAGGGGGGTGCCGGTGCGGCCAACCTCGTGCTCGCCCTCGGCATCGTTGGCGCCTTCGTCACTGCCTTCTACATGACCCGGGCCGTCTACCTGACGTTCTTCGGCAAGTACAAGGGCCACGGGCACCCACACGAGTCGCCGCGCGTGATGACCTATCCACTCGTCGGGCTCGCCGTCGGGGCTGCGTTTGCCGGCTTGCTCAACGTCCCCGGGGTCACCGACCTGTTCACGAAGGCGGTCGGTGCCCGCTTCGTCGCCGTGCTCGACCACCACGCCGAGAGCATCGACTACACGATCGCCGTGCTCGGCGGCGGTGCGGCGCTCTTGGGCATCCTCCTCGGCTACCGCCTCTTCGCCAAGGACGCACCCACGCAGCTCGAGCGCGACCGCTTCTCGATACCCGTGCTGTACCCGTTGCTCCGCCACAAGTACTACATCGACGACTTCTACATGGAGGGCATCATCAAGCCCGTCCGGGGCCCGGTGGCGCGTGGCGTCGACTGGTTCAACGGCCATGTGATCGACTTCGTCATCAACGGCGCCGGCATCCTGGCCCGAGCCGTGGGCAAGGTGGTCTACGCATTCGACCAGGGCGCCATCGACGGTGCGATCAACGCATCCGGCGCCGCGACGAGCCTCTGGTCCGGCGTGCTGCGCCGCATCCAGACGGGCCGTGTCCAGCAGTACGCCACCCTCATCATCGCCGGCACGGTGTTGCTCGTCGGTGGCCTGGTCCTCTTCCAGCAGATCTGAGACAAGGGAAGGAACGCACGACATGGGTTGGTTGGAGAACGGATGGGGCCTGAGCCTCGTGGTGTTCTTGCCCCTCGTTGGGGCGGGAGCGGTGCTCGCCATCCCCAAGGCGAACGAGCAGGCACAGAAGATGTCCGCGCTCGTGTTTGCGGGTGCGTCGTTCGTGCTCTCGGTCGTGCTGGCGTTCCAGTTCGACTACGGGCGATCGATGGACTTCCAGTTCGGTACCGATCTCAGCTGGATCAGCGCCATCAACTCCCGGTACATCATCGGCCTCGACGGGATCTCGCTGCCGCTGCTGGTGCTGTCCACGTTCATGACCGTGCTGTCCATCGTGTACTCGTGGGAGCACTGGCCGGAGCCCCACAACCCGAAGGCATTCCTGTCGCTGATCCTCGTGCTCGCCACCGGTATGGCCGGGACATTCGTGGCACTCGACCTCATCCTCTTCTTCGTGTTCTTCGAGGTCGTGCTGTTGCCGATGTACTTCATGATCGGCATCTGGGGCGACCGCAACCAGGCGAAGCTCCCCGTCTTCAGACGGACGATCGAGATGCGCCTCTACGCCTCGATCAAGTTCTTCCTGTTCACGCTGTTTGGCTCGGCGTTCATGCTGCTGGGCTTTCTGGCGCTCTACTTCCGGTCCGGCAACTTCAACAACGGCGTCAACACCTTCAGCATGGAGGTGCTGTCGGAGATCGGCCGGATGGGGGTGTGGGGCGGCACCTTCGGGTTCTGGGTGTTCGCCGCCCTCTTCCTCGGTTTCGCCGTCAAGGTGCCGATGTTCCCGTTCCACACCTGGCTGCCGGATGCCCACACTGCGGCGCCGACCGTCGGGTCGGTGCTGCTGGCCGCCATCCTGCTGAAGCTGGGCACGTACGCCTTCGTCCGGATCAGCATCCCCATCCTCCCCGACGAGGCCCACAGCTGGGCCCCGGCCATAGGCATCCTCGCCGTGATCGGGATCATCTATGCCGCCCTGGCATGTCTGGCGCAGACCGACATGAAGCGGCTCATCGCCTTTTCGTCGGTGGGACACATGGGCTTCGTGATGCTCGGGATCGCCACGCTCACCGACATCGGGATCAACGCCGCCATCATCGGCATGGTCGCCCACGGCGTGATCACCGGCCTGCTCTTCTTCCTGGCCGGCTCGATGTCGCACCGGTACCACACCCGTGAGATGGCGCGCCTCGGCGGCAACCAGAAGCTGATGCCGATCATGGGCGGCATCCTCGGCTTCACCGCAATGGCGTCGCTCGGGTTACCGGGCCTCGCCGGGTTCTGGGGCGAGTTCATGTCGCTCCTGGCCGCCTTCAACCCAATCGACGGGCTCTCGGACAACCTCTTCCGCACCCTCATGGTCATCGGTGCCGTGGGCACGGTGCTCGCCGCCGGCTATCTGCTGTGGATGTTGCAGAAGGTCAACTTCGGCGAACCGGGGGAGGAGTGGGCCAGCCACACCTTCCACGACGTCGACGGCTTCGAGATGGCGGCGTGGGCCCCCCTCATCGTGACGATCATCGCCATCGGGATCTTCCCGCGTATCGTCTTCGGCGCCACCAACGACGCCGTCGTCAGCCTGGTTGCGAGCGCGTTCGGAGGGTGACGAGGTGACTGACGCCTGGAGGGTCGCGACGTGAACGTCGACTACCACGCCCTGCTGCCCGAGCTGATACTGGCGGCCACGGTCCTGGTCGTGCTCGCCGCCGATCTGGTCAAGATCGAGAAGTACTGGACGGCCGTCATCGGGATGATCGGGCTCTTCCTGGCCTTCGTCCCGGTGCTCACCCTCGGCTTGTGCGAGTCGCTCGAGTTCTGCACCGAGCCGGCGGGGGCGCAGCGAGTCCTCTTCGGCGGCTCGTATGTCGTCGACACCTTCTCCCTCGTGCTCAAGGGTCTCTTCCTCGGTGCAACATTCGTCGCCCTACTCCTCTCGGTGGGCTACCTCGAGGAGGACCGCTTCTGGGAGGGCGAGTTCTATTTCCTGCTCCTCTCTTCGGCGCTGGGAGCTGTGGTGCTGGCGTCGAGCCGGGATCTCGTGACGCTGTTCGTGGCCCTCGAGCTGGTCACCGGCCCGACGTTCCTCATGGCCGGCTGGCGCAAGGGCGATCCGAAGTCCAACGAGGCCGCGCTCAAGTTCTTCATCATCGGCGTGCTGTCGGCGGCGATCCTCCTCTTCGGGATGTCGCTCGTGTACGGCTACACCGGCGAGCTGACCTTTGCCGGCATCCGCGCCGCCACCGCCGCGCTCGGCGAGTCGGCATTGCTCACGATCGGTGTCGTGCTGACGGTCCTCGGGTTCGCCTTCAAGGTGTCTGCGGTGCCCTTCCACTTCTGGACGCCGGACACCTACGAGGGAGCACCGATCCCGGTGACGGCGTACCTGTCGGTCGTATCGAAGACGGCGGGTTTCGTCGGGCTGCTGACCCTGTGCTACCAGGCCTTCGCCGAGAGCAGGGACGTCTGGGGTCCGCTGTTGTGGATCCTGGCGGCGCTGTCGATGACGGTCGGCAACGTCGTCGCCATCCGTCAGGACGACATCGTGCGGCTGCTCGGGTACTCGTCGATCGCCCAGGGCGGATTCATCCTCGTGCCGTTCGGGGCCGCCGTGGCGTCCTCGGTCACCGCCGACCAGCTCCAGACGGCGTTCTTCGCCACCGTCACCTACCTGCTGATCTACGCGGTCATGAACATGGGTGCGTTTGCCGTGGTGATCGCAGGTGCCAACCGCATCAAGAGCACCGCCATAGCCGACTGGGGCGGGCTCGGCACCTACGCCGCCGGCCTCGCCACCTTGCTGGCCCTGTTCTTCGCCTCGCTGGCGGGTATCCCGCCGATCGCCGGCTGGTTCGCCAAGCTGGTGATGTTCTCGTCGGTGTTGAACGTGGACAGCGGATGGGGGACGGCGCTGGCGATCATCGCCGTGATCAACTCGGTGATCGCCTTCTACTACTACGCCCGGGTCATCAAGTCGGCGTGGTTCGACCCGGTGCCCCCGTCGATCCCGGCGGCGGAGCTGTCCGGATTGGGGCGGTCCGTGGCACCTTCGCTCCAGCTCGCCCTCGTGCTCACGGCAGTGGGGGTCCTCGTGCTCGGCTTCTACCCCGACCTCATCGCCGACGTGGGTGACGTCGCCAGCACGGTCGCCGGCGGCTTCTAGTCGGCACAGCCGACACACCTCTGCGCACGGTCGTTCCTGAGGAATCCGCTCGACTACGCGAGATTCTCCGCGTCAAACTCCTCTCGTCGTGCGTCTACTCAGGACGGGAGGAGCACCTTGGAGCCCACGACCACTCCGGCGGCGGCCGCGAGGACTGAGCGGCGGACGTTCGGCACGTTCGAGGGCGTCTTCACGCCTACGGTGCTCACGATCCTCGGCGTCATCATGTACCTGCGCGAGGGGTGGGTCGTCGGCAACGCCGGGCTGGCGGGCGCATGGCTCATCATGGGGCTCGCCGTTGCCATCACACTGGCGACCGCACTTTCCTTGTCGTCGATCGTCACCAATATCCGGATCGGCGCCGGTGGCCCGTACTCGATCATCTCGCAGTCGCTCGGGCTGGAGGTCGGAGGTGCGATCGGCATCCCACTGTTCCTCTCCCAGGCACTCGTCGTCGCCATGTACGTGTTCGGCTTCCGCGAGGGCTGGCAGTGGATCTTTCCCGACCACCCGGCGCTGCTCATCGACATCGGGACGTTCGCCGCGGTCTTCGGCATCGCCTATGTCTCGGCCAAGTTCGCGTTCCGGATCCAGTACGTCATCATGGCCGTCATCGGCGCCTCGCTCGTATCGGTAGCGGTTGCGGCCGGGCAGGGCTCGATGACGGAGCCGATCACGTGGTTCGGCGATGCCGTGAACGGCGGCGTCGGATTCTGGCTCGTGTTCGCCGTCTTCTTCCCGGCCGTGACGGGGATCATGGCGGGCGCCAACATGTCGGGCGAGCTCGAAAATCCGCGTCGTTCGATTCCTGTCGGGACGCTGTCGGCGATTGGCGTGTCCACCGCCATCTACTTCGCTCTGGCCTACTGGCTCGCCCGGTCGGCGACAACCGAGGAGCTGCTCAACAACTTCACCGTCATGATCGACAAAGCGGCGTGGGGGCCGGCCGTCGTCGCCGGTCTGCTCGGCGCCACCTTCTCGTCGGCGCTGGCGTCGATCATCGGCGCACCGCGGATCCTGCAAGCCCTCGGCTCGCACCATGTGCTGCCGTACGGGGAGAAGGTCGCCCAGCTGTCGCCGAAGGGTGAGCCCCGGAACGCAATGTGGATCTCTGGTGGCATCGCGCTACTGGCGCTCCTGCTGCGCGACCTCAACGCGATCGCCCCCCTCGTCTCGATGTTCTTCCTCCTGACCTACGCCATGATCAACGTCGTCGTGGTCATCGAACAGCGCCTCGGGCTGCTGAGCTTTCGCCCCACGTTCCGCATCCCGCTCGCCGTACCGCTGGCGGGCGCCACCGGGTGCTTCTTCGCCATGTTCATCGTCAACCCCGTGTTCTCGCTCGTAGCCGGTGCGGTGGCGATCGGTGTGTACGCGGTCCTGCTGCGACGCCGCCTCACGGCACCATCGGGTGACAGCCGCAGCGGGTTGTTCGTCTCTGTCGCCGAATGGGCTGCCAAGAAGGTGAGCACCTTGCCCGACTCGTCGGAACGTGCGTGGAAGCCAAACCTGCTCGTGCCCGTGGAGGATCCCGGTGAGGTCAGGGGCAACTTCCGCTTCATCACCTCGCTCACCTACCCACGGGGCAGCGCCAAGCTCCTCGGTCTCACGACCGGGGGTGAGGAATCCCAACTACGGCGGCGGCTACCGATGCACGCTCAGAACTTCCAAAAGGCACACGTGTTCGCATCGGCCTCGGTGGTCTCCGCCGACGAGTTCGGTGAGGGGGTCTCGTCGTCGATGCAGGCGCTCTCGTCGGCGTTCTTCCGGCCCAACATCCTCTTCACGGCGATGCCTGACAAGCCAGACCGTGAGGAGGCGATCCGCAGACTCGTCCCCACGGCGTCGGCGTACGGGCTCGGAGTGATCCTGTTCGCCGATCACCCCAAGGCCGGTCTCGGTCTCGAGTCGACAATCAACCTGTGGGTGCGGCCGTACACGGGCGGCTGGGACGCGGGCATCAAGCAGACCAATCTCGACCTCGCGATGCTCGTGGCCTACGTCCTTCGCAAGAATTGGAAGGCAGAGCTCAACTTCATCACCATCGTCTCCGACGACGATGCCGTCGAAGCCCAGCGGCGCAGCCTCCACGAGCTCATCCAGCTGTCACGCATTCGCGGCAACGTCGAGGTCGCCGTCGGTGACTTCCCCGGCTCCATGTCCGAGTACCCGGCCGACCTCAACATCTTCGGGATGCAACCGACACTCGACTTCGACACGTGCCGTTCCCTGATGCGAGCCGGCCGGGCGTCGGCGGTGTTCGTCAAGGGATCGGGCGAGGAGAACGCCCTTGCCTGAGCGGGCGACCCGGTCCCGGATGCGGGCCGGGTAGCCTCCGCCCGTCATGCTGCTCGACCTGCTCGTGGAACGAGTGCGCCGCACGGGGCCGATGCCATTCGAGGCGTTCATGGGGGAGTGCCTGTACAACTCGGAGCACGGGTTCTTCGCCACGGGCCCGTTGCGGTCGACGAAGGGAGGCGACTTCCTGACGAGCCCCGAGGTGAGCCCTTGGTTCGGTGCGACCTTGGCTCGGTACGTCTCGGATCGGCTCCATGCCGTGACCGGGGCGGCACGTCTGGTCGAGGTGGGCGCCGGTTCGGGCAGCCTGCTGAACTCGATGCTCGACCAGCTGGGTGGCGGCGTCCCCGTTCACGTGACTGCGGTCGAGGCATCCCCTGCAGCCCGTTCGGCGCTGTCCTGTCTCTCCGGGGTGACGTCCGTGGTGGCAACGCTCGCCGAGACGGGCCGTGGCTGGCGAGGGGTCGTCGTGGCCAACGAGCTGATCGACAACCTCCCGGTCGCTCTGGCCGTTCGCACAGGCACCGGGTGGCAGGAGCGATGGGTAGGGGAGGAGCACGGCGAGCTGACGCTCGTTGCCGCCGCAGCCCGGGACGACGTCGCGGCCTGGGCCGATGCGTATGCGGGTGCGGTGGGCGAGGGCGCTCTGGTCGAGGTCCAGCTCGCGGCCGGGCAGTGGATCGAGGACGCGCTGGATCGCCTCGACGCGGGTGCCCTCGTCGTCATCGACTACGGGGGGACCACCGAGGAGCTGGAGCCGCGCCGCACCCTCGGCACCTTGCGCACCTACCGCAGCCACCATCTCGGCCCGGACCCGCTCACGGCGCCGGGCGAGACCGACGTGACGGTCGACGTGCAGTTCACCGCCCTGGCCGATGCCGCGGAGCGGTCGGGAGCCCGGGTCGCGCTCCACCGCCAGGACGACTTCCTCACCGAGTGGGGGCTCCGTGACGAGCTACGCAGCCTCCGCCGGCGGGAGCTGGCCTTGGCCAGGGACGGCGACTCCATGGCTCGCCTCGCGATCCGCAGCGAGATCAAGGACGCCGAGACGCTCCTCCATCCGCGCGGCCTTGGCGACTTCAGGGTGCTGACGGCTGAGGTCGACGGGTCCTCTGCCTAGATTCGGCTCGAAGGGAGCGGTCCGTTGGTCTACACCAGCCTGCTCGAGATGTTCTCCATCGGTATCGGGCCGTCCAGCTCGCACACGGTCGGCCCGATGGTCGCCGCTCGCCGCTTCGCTGCCGCGCTCGATGTCGCCGGCGTGGCCGAGCTGTCCGTGACGCTCCACGGCTCGCTCGCCCTCACGGGGGCAGGCCACGCCACTCCCCGGGCCGTCATGCTCGGCCTCTCGGGTCATGACCCGGAGACCGTGCCCATGGATCTCGTCGAATCGATCGAGGACGACGTCGCCGCATCACGAATGGTCATGCTCGACGGCCGGCGCGCGGTGTCCTTCGATCCCGCCGCTGACATCGTGCTCGACACCGGATTCCACGAGGCGCACGCCAACGTGCTCGCCTTTCGCGCATCGTCTGGTTCCGGCACCGTGGTCGCCGACCGCAGGTTCGCTTCGGTAGGGGGCGGGTTCGTGACCGAGCTAGGTGGTGAAGCGCCGGGGCGCGCAGCGCACGGCGATCTCGTGCATCGGTTCCGCTCGGGGACCGAGCTTCTTGCGCTGTGTGCGACGCACGACGCGTCGATCGCCTCAATCGCCCTCGACAACGAGCTCGCCTTGGCGCAGCGACGGCGACGTGCGGGCGCGGGCGGCACAGGTCGCCGGCGTCATGCGCGAGGTCATCGACCGCGGCCTCACGGCGAGTGGCGTCCTGCCGGGGGGTCTCGGAGTGCGGCGGAGGGCGGCCGACCTCGCTCGCGACCTGTCGGAGCCCGACCGCCGCCCGCTGCCACCCACGGGTCCGGCGGACTGGGCAGGTGTGTGGGCGACCGCGGTGGGGGAGGAGAACGCCGCAGGCCATCGGGTCGTCACCGCACCCACCAACGGGGCCGCCGGCATCGTGCCTGCCGTGATGCGATTCCTCACCGAGCACTGCTCCAGCGCGTGCGAGGACGATCCGGAGCTCGTCTATCTGCTCACCGCCACCGCCATCGGCTCGCTCCTCAAGGCGAACGCCGGCATCTCGGGAGCCGAGCTGGGTTGTCAGGGCGAGGTCGGCTCTGCGTCGGCGATGGCGGCCGCCGGGCTCGCCGCCGCGCTCGGGGGGAGCCCGGCCCAGGTCGAGAACGCTGCCGAGATCGCCCTGGAGCACAACCTCGGGCTCACGTGCGACCCATTGCGCGGGCTGGTCCAGGTGCCGTGCATCGAACGCAACGCCATCGGGGCGATCAAGTCGATCGCCGCAGCGTCGATGGCGCTGCGAGGCACCGGCCACCACATCGTGTCTCTCGACGCGGCGATCGCCACGCTCCGACAGACGGGCCGGGACATGGACCGCATCTACAAGGAGACGAGCCTCGGCGGGCTCGCCGTCAACGTGCCGGAGTGCTGAGTGCGTCGAGCGCACTCGACGTTCCTACAGTGACACCGGTGAGGGCGACTCCACTCCTCCGCCTCCTCGGGTTTGGGATCCTCGCCGCGGCATGCGCTACGGCGAGCGGGACCGCGCCGACCACTCCGCCGCCGCCGACGACTTCCCTTGCCGTGCAGCCGCCGACATCGACCGTGGAGACACCCACACCGACCACCACCATCCCGGAGACGAC
>JBFINP010000056.1:0-20667 GCA_041611095.1 Acidimicrobiia bacterium
GAGACGAACCCGAGGGTCCCCGCCAGCCCTTCGGCGAGGTCGTCGCTGTCGAGCGGGGTGAGGTCGGCGAAGAACGTTGTGGTGCGCCACTCCCGCTCGGCGGCACGGGCCACGGTGGTCTTGCCCACGCCACCCGTTCCGGTCAGGGTCACCAGCCGGTGACTGTCGAGGGCCGAGGCGACTTGTGCCAGCTCCGCGTCGCGTGCGACGAGCATTCCCTCATCCTCGCGAACGGAGCGAGCGCGGTGGGGTAATGGGGGACGGGCGGTGCCTATGCTCGGAAGGTGGCTGCAATCATCGCCCTCCTCGTCGCAATCCTCGTGGGCTTGCTGATCACGAGGGTCGCCACCGCAGCCCTGGTGGCCACCGGGATGAGCCGCCAGTACGCCCGTTTCCAGGCTCGATCGGCGTTCACGGGTGTCGGGTTCACGACGTCCGAGGCCGAGAAGGTGGTGAACCACCCGATCCGCCGCCGGGTGATTCTGGTGTTGATGCTGCTGGGCAACGCCGGCATCGCCACTCTGGTCGCAACGCTACTGCTCGGGTTCTCGCAGTCCGGGGCCAGCGAAGTCGTGCAGCGCGGGCTCGTACTGACGGCGGGGCTCGCCGTCATCTGGCTGGTGGCGGCGTCGAGCTGGGTCGACCGATGGCTGCGCCGCATTCTCATCAAGTTGTTCGGCGACTTCGCCGGCCTCCAGCTACGCGACTATGCAGGTCTCCTGAAGGTCGGAGCCGACTACGACATCGGAGAGCTGCACGTCCGCGCCGATGACTGGCTGGCGGGCCGCTCCCTTGCCTACGCCCAGCTGCGAGACGAGGGCGTCATCGTGCTCGGCATCGATCGCGACGGCACCTACCTCGGGACGCCCAACGGCGACACCGTCGTGGCAGGCGGTGACACGTTGATCGTGTACGGGCGAGAGGACGTTCTTGAGGAACTCGATCAACGCCGGCGGGGGATCGGCGGCGAGCTCTCCCACGTGGACCGCGTCGCCGAACACGAGGCCAGGCGCCGCGAGGAGTGGTCGGCGGAGGCGGCCGACGGACCGGACGGCTAGGAGACGGCCGTGACCGAGATACCCACTGGAACCGTCACGTTCTTCTTCAGCGACATCGAGGGCTCGACGAAGATGCTGCAGCGCCTCGGGCCGGGTTATCCGCCGGTGTTGCAGCGACACGGCGAGATCGTGCGGAGCGCACTGGACGAGCACGGCGGCATCGAGCTGGGCACCGAAGGCGACTCGTTCTTCGCGGTATTCCGTACGGCGCGGGAAGCCGTCGAAGCCGCTGCCACAGTGCAACGGCGGCTCGCCGCCGAGGCGTGGCCCGACGGGGGGACGGTCCGGGTTCGCATCGGGCTCCACACCGGCGAGGGTGTGCTCGGCGCAGCCAACTACGTGGGCCTCGACGTTCACCGGGCGGCGAGGATCGCGGCAGCGGGCCACGGCGGGCAGGTCGTGGTCAGTGACACGACGAAGACGCTGGCAAGCGATGCCGCCGTCATCGATCTGGGCATCCACCGCCTCAAGGATCTCGAAGAGCCCGAGCACCTCTATCAAGTCGTGATCACCGACCTGCCTGCATCTTTTCCTCCGCTTCGCTCGCTCGACGCACGGCCCAACAACCTCCCCACCTTCACCACCCGGCTGGTCGGCCGTGACGAGGAGACGGCGCAGCTACTCGAGCTGCTCGAAGATCATCGGCTCCTGACGATCACGGGCATCGGCGGCATCGGTAAGACGCGCCTCGCCATCAATGTCGCCGCCGCAGCGCTGCCGAGGTTCACCGACGGGGCGTTCTTCATCGATCTGTCTTCGGTCACGGATGCTTCCCTGGTTCTTCCGGCGATCGCTTCCGAGTTGCACGTCGACGAGAGCGAACCTGGGGGTGTGGGCCGGGCACTCGGCTCTGGTACGCGCCTGCTGGTGCTCGACAACTTCGAGCAGGTGGTTACCGCAGCGCCGACGGTGGGCGAGCTGCTCGCAGCGGCAACCGGCGTCAGGGTCCTCACCACGAGCCAGGTGCCGCTTCGCATCGGTGGAGAGCGTGTGTTCCGGCTGGATCCCTTGGCGACGGACGGCGACGGGGACCGTGGTGCTCGGCCGGCCGCCGTGGAGCTCTTCGCCGCCCGAGCGGCGGGCGCGGACCCGACGTTCTCGCTCACCGATCACGAAGAGGAGGTCAATGAGCTGGTTGCCGCCCTGGGCGGGCTTCCCCTCGCCTTGGAGCTGGCGGCCGCACGCGTGAACGTCCTCACCCCGGCGGAGATACTCGAGCGGCTCGCCAAGGACAGCGACCTGCTGGCGACCCGGGCCGCCGATGCCCCGGTGCGGCATCGCTCTCTCCGTGCCGCCATCGCCTGGAGCTACGAACTGCTGTCTCCCGATCAACGATCGACGCTTCGTGCCCTGACCGTCTTCCGCGGTGGGGCCGCGATGGCGGCCCTCGAGGCGGTGGTCGAGCGACCGGCCATCGACGATCTGGCCGAACTCGTCGACAGGAGCTTGGTGACGACGACGACGGCCTCCGGCAAGCGCTTCGACCTCCTCGAGAGTGTCCGCCACTTCGCCGCCGCCGAGAGTGACCCGGTCGAGACGGCTGGCTGGCGACAGCGGCACACCGATTACTTCGTCGAACTCGGTTGCACGGCCGAGAAGGAGCTCGTGGGCAACCGTGTCGACTGGTGGCTGGCGGCGCTCGCCGACGAGCACGAGAACCTACAGGCCACCATGGGACGCCTACTCGAGGCGCATGACGTCGAGCGGGGCTTCGATCTGCTCGGAAGGACCTGGCGATACTTCCAGGGTGCCGGCCGCCTCGGGGAGGCCGCCCTGTGGCTGGATCGTTTCTTCCAGCTCGCCCGACCGGAACCGTCACCGTCGGCGCCCCTGGCCCGGGCGTTGATGGCCCGCGGAGCGGTGGCGTACTGGCGGGGGCAGTTCGATGGCGCCGCCACCGACTATCGGCGTGCCGTCGACGTGTCGGTCGAAGTGGCTGATCGCCATCTGGAAGCGGATGCGTGGTACGGCCTCGGAACCTCACTGGGCAACGACGGCCGGCTCGAAGAGGGCGATGCCGCCCTCAACCGCGCTCGTGAGATCTACGAAGAGGTCGGCGACACCGAGGGCGAGGCGTCGGTGCTCGTGGCGGGAGCCTTCAGCACCGCCGCTACGGAAGGCCTGGCGGCGGTGGTGCCGCTGTTGGAGGAGGCGGCGGGTCTGTGGGAAGCGTCCGGCCGGCCCGTCCAGGCGTCCCAGACCTACCTCTCGCTCGCCGGTGCCGCTCTGGACGCGGGCGACTTCTCGAAGGCGCGTTCGATCGCGCTCCATGGACTCGACCTGGCTGGGCAGGCCGGTGACCGGTTCGGCGCCGCCTGGGCGTTGGAATGGGTGGCTGCGGCGCTCGTCGCGATGGGTGACGTGGAAACAGGAGCGCTCCTCGCCGGAGCCGTCGCCGCAGCCCAGGAGAGGATGGGCGCCGACTGGACGGCGATGAAGATGGGGATCGACGACGCTCGCGACCGGCTCGTGGCGACGCTGGGCGAGGCCGAAGCCGACCGGGCGATGGAGGGAGGATCCGAGCTCTCGTTGGAGGAGGCCGCCGAGATCGCCCGTGGTACGGCCTGACCGGAGCGATGATCAGTCGATCGGGTGCCCGATGCGGTTCTCGATCTTGGCGACGTAGGCGTCGGGATCGGCCTTGCGCTCGAGACCCGACGCCGACATGTAGCGGACCTTCCCGAACACCTCTCGCTCCTGCCACGGCCGGTCGTGGAGCCCGAAGACCCAGGCGACGTTGGCGTACGAGTTGGGGTCGCGACCGTCGAGCAGGTACCGGTTGTTGAGCGCGAGCGTTGTCCGGTAGCCGTACTCGGGGGTGTTGGTCCACTCCAGGATCTTCTTCCCCCAGTACATGCGCATGTAGTTGTGGAGGTAGCCGGTCTCTCGCATCTCGGCCATGGCGGCGTTCCAGTAACGGTCGTGGGTCTCGCCGTTGGCGAGCTGGCTGCGGGTGTACACGTGCTCGCGGGGGTCGTCACGGTGCTCGGCGAGGGTGGTGCGCGCCCACCCGGGCAGCGACGAGTACGAGTCGTAGTCGGGCTCGAACGAGACGTAGTTGAAGGCGAGCTCGCGGCGCACGATGAGCTCCTCCAGGAAGGCGTCGACCTGGGATCGGGGAGCGCCGGATTCCCGGGCGGCGTGGGCGACGTACACGGGGGAGATGTGCCCGTAGTGGAGGTACATCGACAGGTAAGAGACGTGATCGGTCTGCGGCTGGTTGCGGTTCTCGTCGTAACGGGGGAGCGTTTCGTCGAGGAAGCGCTTCAGGCGTGCCCGGGCCTGGCGAGTTCCGCCCCGGAAGTGGTGAGGAACGGCGGGGACGCTGCGGTCGATGTCGAGGCCGCCGAGCACGGCGTCGACGCCGGCGATGTCGATCCCGTCGACGGTGAGGTTTCGGGAGTGCTTGTCGAGGGTGACGGTGTCGAGCGGCCGGAGGAAGGGATCCCAAGCGTCGTGAAGCTTGGGCCGCAGGGTGCGGGCGGCATACTCGCGTTTGTCCGCGGCGACCTCGACGGGAACGACGACGTCGCCTTCCACCTCCACGACCGGCGCCCGCACCCGTTCGACGACCCGGTCACGCCATCGCCGCTGGTGGCGCAGGTAGCCCCGATCCATAACGACGGCTCTTGCGTCTTCTGCTAGGTCGATGGCGACCTCGGCGGGGTGGCCGCGGCGGACAACGAACTTGACGTTGCGCCGGGCGAGCCCGGTGTCGACGGCAGCGAGTCCTTCGAGGAGGAACCGGTAGTGGCGCTCGGAGGCCTCCGGATAGTCGTCCATGAGGCCGAAGCACACGAGCAGGCGCGATCCGAGCTCGTTGGCCGTGGCGATGGCATGTTCCAGCGCCGGGTTGTGCTCGGCCCGCACCGACGCCTGCATCCAATACAGCACGTAGTCCCCCTTGCGGGGCTCGGGGTCGTTGCGAGGGTGGATGCGCTCGGGCTCGACGGCCACAGGTGCCTTCGGTCGGGCCGGTCACGCTAGCGGCAGCACCTCCGGACGCGCTTGGGCCCGGCGTGGTGGCACGCCGGGCCCAAGGGGTCTCGGCCGACTACGGGATCTGGACGATCCGGTTCTGCGGTCCTGGCGGGACCGGCGAGTTGACGGCGAAGTACGCCTCGAGCGCATCGAGGTCGAGGTCTCCGCCGAGCCGGTTCGTGCCCTGGACGAGGACGCTGAAGTTGTCCCCGCCGTCGGCGAGGAAGCTGTTCACCGTCACCCGGTAGCTCGCCGCCGGATCCACGACGACGCCGTTGATCTTGATCGAGGCCGGGTCGACCCGACTCCCGTTGGGCGCCGATGCGCTCCACTCGTAGGTGAAGCCGACCGACGGCTGCAGGATGCGTGGGAACGGCTGGCCGAGCCACTGCTGTTCGAGCAGCGTCTCGATCTGCGCACCGGTCAGCGTCATGGTCACGAGGCTGTTGCCGAACGGCTGGACCTCGAACGCCTCACCGTAGGTCACCTCGCCCGGCGCTTCGCTCCCGGACGGAGCGAAGAGCAGGTCGGCGCGGATGCCGCCCGGGTTCATGAAGGCGACCACCGCCTCGCCGAACCCGGCCGGAGCCGTTGCCGCCAGCTGGGCATCGGCGATCACGTCACCGAGCGCCGACTCGCCGGCCGCGTTGTTGGCCCGGAGGATGTCGGCGGTGATCGTGCCGATCACGCGGTTGGCGAGCGGTGCGGACAGCGCGTTGTACTTGTCGATGAGGGCCTGGAGATCGGGGGCCGCCGGGACGGTGCGCGTGACCGGGACGTTGTCGATCGAGACGACCGTCATCTCTTTCGTGACCCGGTCGAGCTGGACGTCGATGTCGGTGTACAGGCGCCCGAACGACCGTGCGCTCGTCACCGGCCGGCCGTCGATGTCGCACACGTAGTTCTGGTGCGTGTGGCCGGTGATGAAGAGGTCGACTTCGTCGGTCGTGCGCTCGACGATGTCCACGATCGGTCCCGAGATCCCGTTGCACTGATCCTCGGTGCCGGGGCCAGGGATGCCCCCCTCGTGGAGCAGGACGACGATCGCCTCGACCTGGACCTTCTGCAGCTCGGCGACCGCTGCGTTGATCGCATCGGCCTCGTCCTGGAAGGTCAGGCCGGCAACGCCGGTCGGCGTGACGATGGACGGCGTTCCCTCGAGCGTCAGCCCGATGAAGCCGACCCGGACGCCCTGGAACGTCTTGATCTGGTACGCCGGGAACAGCGTCTTGCCGGTGGCGTCGACGACGACGTTGGCGGCGAGGAACTGGAAGTCGGCGCCGCCGAAGCCGTCGCCGTCGAGATCACCGTCGACTGGGTGGGAGCCGCCGTTCTGCATGCGGAGCAGCTCGGCCGAGCCTTCGTCGAACTCGTGGTTGCCGACCGCATTGATATCGAGGCCGAACAGGTTGGCGGCCTCGATGGTGGGCTCGTCGTGGAACAACGCCGAGATCAGAGGGCTGGCGCCGATCAGGTCGCCTGCCGACACGATCATCGTGTTCGCCGAGGTCTTCTCCGCCTCTCGCAGATGGGTGGCCAGGTACTGGGCGCCACCCGAACCTCCGAACGTCGAGAACGACGAGTTGATGTTCCCGTGGAAGTCGTTGATGGCGAGGATCTGTAGGTCGACGGGCTTCGGTCCCTTGCCTTGGGCGGCACCGGCGGGTGCAGTCACGCTGACCACCAGTGCGATGAGTGCGACCAGGCCGAGCGCCAGCCGCAACCTCTTACCGGTCATGTACGTAGTCCTCTCTGAAGAGTGGTGGTGCGCCCGGGTGGGTGGTGACGACGTATCCCCCTTTCAGTTCCTCGGCCCCCCGGCGTGAGAAACCCGCATCTCCCTTCCGGTCGATGCGGTCACGAGCAGTGTCGTGAACGAAACGGCGTCACCCTAGTGGCGAAGGTCCCCTCCGCGACGGGCGATTCCGGACCCTTTCCCGGCCCCGGAAGTTGCGCAGGATCGCGATGATGAGCGCCCGTGAAATGGCCAACTGATCCTTCGGAGTTGATGCGTCTCCAGCTCGATCTGGCAGGTCGGCGAGTGTCCGGCTGGTCGCCGCCGCCGGGCATGTATTCGGTCGGCGGCTGCTTCGTGTGCTTCGGCCGGGGCGGCTCCGGGCCCGGGGCTGCGGGTGACGCCGGATGGGCTGCAGCGGTGGCGATGGTGGACGGCCGACTCGGGTCGGCGCACGTCTCGGAGGGAGCGGCCGGCTCCGCCTACGCGGCCGGGTTACTCGCCGCCAGGGAAGGCCCGTTCCTCGAGGCCGCCGTCGCGAGCCTGCGCGTGCGGCCGGATGTCGTCCTGGTCAACGCCACGGGTCGAGACCATCCGCGGAGGGCCGGTCTTGCGCTTCAGCTTGGTTGGGTCGTGGATGTTCCGACGGTCGGCGTGACTCATCGCCCGTTGCTGGCCACTGGTCTGCACCCGGGCCGGGAGCGTGGGTCACGATCTCCGCTGCTCGTCGACGGTCAGCAGGTCGGTTGGTGGCTGCGCACGCGCGCCGGAGCGCTGCCCCTCGCGGTCTCACCCGGCTGGCGGACCGATCTCGACGTCGCTCCCCGGGTGGTGCTCGCCGTGACGCGCCGTGCTCGGACGCCCGAGCCGATCCGGCAGGCCAGGCGGCTCGCCCGCACGGCGCGGAGCCGTGCGGGCTCTGGCACGTCCGGCGGCTCCTAGGTCTTGGTGACGTCGACCTTGACTTTGCGCGTCGCCTCGGCTTCCTCTTCGGGAAGCGGGATGCGAACCGTCAGCACGCCGTTGACGTACCTCGCCTCGACGGCGTCGACGTCGACACCTTCGGGCAGCAGCACGTCCCGTTCGAAGCTGCCGTAGTGACACTCGCGCAGGTAGCGGTTCGCCTCGTCGATGGTCTTCTCTTCGCGCTTCTCGCCCTTGATGCGCAGGACGTTGCCGTCGACCTCGACGTCGATGTCGTCACCCGTGAGCCCGGGCAGCTCGGCCCGAACCACGATGGCGTCCTCTTCGCGATGCATATCGGTGGAGGGTGCCCATGTGAACTCCCGGCCCCACCGCCAGGTCGACAGGCGGTCCAGCATCTCCTGCATGTCGTGCTCGATCGAGGAGAGCGCATTGAAGGGCGCCCAGTGCCTGATCGCCATGTCCGCTCCTTTCTCGATGCGGCGCCGTGTTGCGCCAACCTTCGTCATATCGCTGCAGCCGCCTCCCGTCCAGAGGCAAATGACGCTCTCGGCCCGCTTCTGCGACCGGAGGGCTCAGGCGGATTCGAAAGGATTCGTGACTCGTACCCCGTCGATGATCTGGCCGTGGTTCAGAGCCTCGGTGAGGATCTCGTCGCATCCCGCCCGCTGCGCCGCCTGGACGACCATGGCGTCCCAGAGACCGATGGTGTTGGCCGTGGCGGTGTCGACGGCGGCGAGGACAGATGCTGCGTCCAGCGCTACGACATGCAGCGCAGCGAGGGCCGCGGTCGCCTTGCGGGCCTGGGAATCCTGCAGCGGAGGTGCGAGCCGCCCCGTGGTCACCCAGTTGAGCTCGGTCGGCCAGGACACGGCGTGCGCCTCAGCCCAGGAAGCGATCCAATGCGGCGTCGAAAGCGGCGGGAACCTCGAGGTTGGGGAGGTGGGCGGTTCCTTCGAGCTCGACGAGCTCGGCGTTGGAGATGCCGGCGGCAGCGGCGCGACAGCCGGCGAGGATGACGTCGGCGTCCATGTCACCGACGATCACGAGCGTCGGCGCCCGGACCTCGTGGAGCCGGTGCATCGCCAGGGGATCGAGCTGGCGCGATTCGCCCCAATCGGTCACCCGGTTGATGGGGAGCGACCATTCGACGACCTTGTCGATGAGCCATTGCGGTGCCGTCCCCTCGGGGCGGTGCGGCCCATCCACCCAGAGGCGAGCCTCGATGCGGCCCGCTTTCTCGTAGTCGCCGGCCTCGATCGCCGCCTCGACGTCGCGCCACCCCTCCACGAGCATCGCATCGTCCTCGCCGTCGAACCCGGCCGGGGTGACGCCGACGAGGACGAGCTTGTCGACCCGAGCCGGCCGCTCGATGGCGAAGTCCAGGGCGAAGCCGGCGCCGATGGAGCAGCCGACCAGTGTTGCGGTTTCGGCGCCGACGGCATCCATCACGGCGGCGAGGTCATCACGCCTCGAGAACGGCTCCTCGCCGATCGGCGTGTCGCCGAAGCCCCGGGCGTCGGGGGTCGTGACCCGGAACCGGTCCGAGAACGCCTCGACCTGTGGTCCCCACATGGTGCGGTCGGTGATGCCGGCGTGGAGGAAGATCAGGTCGGGCCCCTCGCCGACGGTGTCGTAGGCGACCTGCGTGCCTGCAGCGTCGGCGAACAATGGCATGGCGACCCTTTCTGACGTCTCCGGCCGAGGCTACGCAGCGAAACGGCGTGGTGGCTCTGTCGAGTGTGCTCACACGGTCGATAGTGACGCCTACGAGCACACTCGTAGGACTGAACCGGTAGCTTGCAGCCCAGAGCGGGACAAAGGAACGCCGGCGTGAGCGCGATCTTCATCAGTCATAGCAGTGCCGACAACGCAGTCGCCGACGAGATGCGCCGCTGGCTCGACGGCGAGGGCCATCGCTCCGTGTTCCTCGACTTCAACCCCGACAGCGGCATCGCCGCCGGCCAGGACTGGGAGCAGAAGCTCTACCGAGAGATCCGCGCCTGTCGTGCGGTGATCGTCCTGTGCAGCAAGGCATCGATGGATTCGAAGTGGTGCTTCACCGAGATCACCCATGCGCGGGCGATGGGCAAGGAGCTGTTCCCGGTGCGGATCGACGACTGCGTCGTCGAGGGGGTGTTCTCCGACCGCCAAGTAGTCGATTTCGCCCACGGCAAGGATCAGGCGTACGAGCGGCTCCGCATCGGCCTGATGGCGGCGGGGCTCGATCCGGCTGATGCGTTCGACTGGGACAACAGCCGTCCCCCCTACCCGGGCCTCGTTGCGTTCCAGGAGCAGGATGCGGCGATCTATTTCGGCCGAGACGACGAGATCCGGGACGGGCTCGACCGGCTCGGCAAGATCCACCGCCTCGGCACCACTGCGCTGCTGATGGTGCTGGGTGCCTCCGGCACCGGCAAATCGTCACTGGTGCGGGCGGGCCTCATTCCGCGGATGCGACGCGACACGGACCGGTGGGTCGTGCTCGATCCCGTCCGTCCCCATGACGACATCGTGCGCGGCGTCGCTCGCTCCTTTGCGAAGGCGTTCACCGCCGCCGGGCGTCCGCTGCCGGCGTACGAAGTCGAGGCGCGGCTGGTGGCCGCGCTCGGCGAGGTCGGACCCGGTGCCCCGGCCACCACGACGGATGGGGGTGCTACGGCGCGCGTCGTCTACAAAGGCTCCAGCAACCCGTTCCTCGAGCTCGCCGTCGAGCTGCGGGAGGCCTCGGACCAGGACGACGCACGGGTGCTGATGATCATCGACCAGTTCGAGGAGCTGCTCTCCGACCCGACCGGGGCCGGGACGCGCTTCCTCGCCCTGGTGCGCGACGCCGTCGAACGGCAGGACGGTCCGCTCGTCGTGCTGGGCACGATGCGATCCGACTTCTTGAAGGAGCTCCAGGAAGACCCGGCCCTCGTCCACCTCGACGAGGAGACATTGTCACTCGGGCCGATGCCGCCGCGCGGCTTCGTCGACATGATCGCCAAGCCCGCTGCGCTGTCGGGTATCGAGCTGGAAGATGGCCTGATCGCCGAAATGGTGAAAGACGCCGACGACGGCGGAGCGCTCCCTTTGCTGGCCTTCACGCTCCAACAGTTGCACGACCGGTTCGGCGTCGACAAGCACCTTGCGCTGGTCGAGTATCGCGACCAGCTCGGTGGGCTGCGCGGTTCGATTGCCACCGTCGCCGACGAGCTCGTGCGGGGTGTCCCGCCCGACATCATGGACCTGTTGCGCAAGGCCTTCCTCTCGATGACTCGGGTCACCGAGGACGGCGTGTTCGCCAGGCGCTCGCGGCGGTTCGACGAGCTGCCGGAGCCGATCCATGGCCTGATCGGCAACTTCGTCGACAGCGGGCTGCTGGTGTCCAGGGCCGACGGTGATGCACCCATCATCGAGGTGGCGCACGAGGCGCTCTACTCGTCGTGGGGCGTGCTCGCCGGGTGGTTGAAGCAGAGCGCCGAGGCGCTGCGGCTGCAACACGACATCGACGTTGCGGCGCGCCGGTGGGACGCGGGTGGGCGTCTCGGTGAGGACCTCCTGCGTGGCGGCCGGTTGGAGCGCTCCCGGGAGTTGATCGACGCCGGCGACCTTCCGCTCGACGACCTCGATCGCGAGTTCGTCGAGGCATCGGAGGAGGCCGAACGAGCCGAGGCGGAGCGGGTGGCCCGGCGTCGTCGTCGCGTGTTCCAGGCGGTCACCGTGGGGCTGGCGATCGCGGTCGTGCTCGGATCGTTTGCGTTCTTCAAGTGGCGCGAAGCGGTGATAGCGACCGAACGAGCGGCGGGGGCACGATTGACCACCGTTGCCCAGGCCTCGGCCGAGAACGATACGGATATGGGCATGCTGGCCGCCGTGGCGAGTCTCGGCATCAACCAGACGGAGGAGGCCTGGAGCGACGCTTGGAGCGCACTCGCCACTGCGATGTCGCAGCCCGTGCTGGCACGTGCCGCCCTCGAGGGACACGCCGCTGCGGTCAGTGGAGTCGCGGTGAGCCCGGACGGCCGGCGGCTCGTGTCCGTGGATTGGGATGGGTTCGTCCGGCTCTGGGATCCCGCGGCCGGGGACGCCATCGGGTTGATCGACGAGCCGGAGCTCGTGTCCGCCAACAGCGTCGCGTTCAGCCCGGACGGGAACCGCATCGCGGTAGGAGGGCTCGGCTTGCGGGAGGTAGAGTCGGTTTTCGCGTTCTATAGCGGTGTCTGGGTGTTCGACGCGGAGAGCGGCGATCTGGTCGCCGGACCGCTCACAGCGCCGCCCGGTGCGGACGTTGATGACGAAGTGTGGGCGTTGGCGTTCAGCCCGGACGGGTCGCAGCTGGTGTCGGCCGACCTCAACGGCCACGTGCTGCTGTGGGATCTCGCCGGTACTGAGTCGTTGGAGTTGTTCGCAGCCGACCCTCAGGCGGAAGTGCGCTCGGTGGGGCCGGTAGCGTTTCATCCCGATGGTGCCACGATCGTCGTCGGTGGCTACGACTGGGAGGCACACGACGAGCGGGTGGCGGAGGGGAGCCTCGCAGGGACGATCTGGGTGTTCGACGCCGCAACCGGTGAAATGAGGGAATCGCTGCCGACGGATCTCGACGAGGTGGTCGATCTCGCCTACAGCCCGGATGGCGAACTCCTCGCATCTACCAGCCTCGAAGGGCTGCTCTCCTTGTGGTTCGGTGACCTGTCGGGCAGCGTCGGAGCCACCCAGGTGTCGGGCAGCGGGGCGTTCGGCAACGCCGTGAGCTTCAGCCCGGACGGAGCGATGCTGGCGACTGCGAACTCCGACGGCACCGTCTCGATCTTCGACGGCGACAGCAGCAATCTCATCCAGGATCCGCTGAACGCCCACCTGGGCGGCGCCCTCGATGTGGCATTTGGGGAGGGCGTGTTGTATTCGGGCGGCGCCAACGGCGGCGTGCGGCGCTACGACCTCGACAACGGCCAGTCGATCGGGCGGAAGACCCTCGAGCAGAACATCGAGGCGTGGTCGGATTTCGCTGCAGGGAGGTCCCAGATCGCCTCGCTGAACTTCGACACCATCCAGGTGTGGGATGCAGGCACGGGTGCGGCCTTCGGCGACCCGATCGTCGCCGACGAGTCACTCATCGTGCTCGACATCGCCATGAGCCCCGATGGCCGGTTGCTCGCCGCCTTGGCCCTGGATGACGATCTCGCCACCAGGGTGGTCTTGTGGGACGCAGTGACGGGCGGCGTGGTGGGCGATCCGCTCGTGGTGGACGACGCCGTCGACTGGCTGGCGTTCAGCCACGACGGCACGCTCCTAGCCACCGGCGGCAGCTTCGCCGGCGTGCTCGAGATCTGGGATCTCAGGCTTGGGCCCGCGCAGGTGGGCAAGGTGGTGTCCGACGACGTCGCCGGATGGCTGGGTTTCGTGCCCGATGGCACGGCCGTCGCCTCGACCGACTTCGAAGGTAGGGTGCAGTTCTGGGACGTCGCGTCGGGGGCTGAGGTGGGGTCGGCGCTGGTGGTCGCCACCGACGAGGAGGCTGGGTCGCAGCCGGCGGGTCAGGATCGCCGGGTGAACGCGATCGCCTTCCACCCCGACGGGGAGCGGCTCGCCACCGGATCGAACGACAACAAGATCCGGCTGTGGAACCTCGATTCGGGGGAGCAGATCGGCGAAGACCTCCTCGGTCACGGCGGTCCTGTGCTCGATGTGGCCTTCTCGCCAGAGGGGGACCTCCTCGTGTCGGCGAGCCAGGACACGACGGTGGTCTTTCGCCGGATGGCCGATCTCGAGAACCGGATCGAGCTGGCGGGCCACAAGGGTCCGGTACGGTCGCTGTCCTTCATCGCCGAGGGCTCGGCTGTGGTGTCGGCAGACGACCGGGGCACCGTGCGGCTGTGGCCGACGCCGGGGTTCTGGCAGTCGCTCGCCTGCCGGTCTGCGGGCCGCAACCTCACGCTGGAGGAGTGGACCGACATCGTCGGCACCGAGCGGGCGTACGAACGTCAGTGCGCCGACCTACCCGCCGGTGAGGGAGCCCCGGCCGACGCCAAGGTGGTGACGGTCGGGTACTGACCGGGCGCTGGCGGATGCGTCGATTGTGCTTACACGGTCGATAGTGACGCGTGTAAGCACACTCGACGGACCGCGGGCGCACTGAGACGTCTGCTGCGGCTGGCAGGGCCCGGCGCCGTTTCCGTATTGTGGCCGCACGCGCGCGACGGGGGACCGATGAGTGGACCGATCGACGAGACGGACGTTGCTGGAGCCGCGCTTGCGGCGCTCGGCATCGAGGTTCGGGAAGGTCGGCCCACGGAGGTCGGCGGCATGGGGATCGTCCGGGTGCTCCCCACCAAGGGGCGGCGCACGGTCGGGCCGTGGTGCTTCGTCGATCTCATGTCGCCCGACGACGTGGCCCATCCGGACCCCATGGAGATCGGCCCCCATCCCCATATCGGGCTGTCGACCGTCACGTGGCTGTTCGAGGGCGAGGCGCTGCACACCGATTCGCTGGGGTCGGAGCAGGTGATCCGGCCGGGCGAGGTGAACCTGATGACGGCCGGGCACGGAATCGCCCACGCCGAGCTCGAGGTGCGCAGAGGCTCGCTCGCGGCGGAGGCGGAGCACATCAAGGGGGTGCAGATGTGGCTGGCGCAGACCGAGGCGACCCGCCATGGGCCGTCGAGCTTCGCCCACCACAAGGATCTCCCACAAACCGAGGTCGGCAGCTCAGACGTTCGGTTGCTGGCCGGGAGGCTGGCGGGAGCGATGTCGCCGGTCGAGACCGACTGGCCGCTGGTGGGCGCCGAGATGATGCTGCGGGCCGGTGTGACAGAGCTGCCGGTCGATGCGACCTTCGAGCACGCCGTGGTGCCCATCGACCGGCGCGTCAAGGTCGAGGACGTCATCGTCGAGCCGGGCTGGCTCGCGATCGTCCCGCCCGGGTTCTCCGTGCTGCGCTTCGAGCCGGGTGGAGGAGCGGCGCGGATAATGCTGCTGGGCGGCGAGCCGTTCCCATCCAAGATCGAGATGTGGTGGAACTTCGTCGCCCGGACGAAGGACGAGCTCACCCAGGCGTGGCTCGACTGGCGCGACCACAACGACGACCGGTTCGCTCCGGTGCCGTCCAGCCTGGATCGCATCGACGCCCCCAAGCCGATCTGGGTGCCCTGAGGGCGTCTGGCACCACCTTCCAGCACCACCCACGCATCATGCGTAGGTTCATGGGTAGTCCGGGCGACGACTTGGGGAGGATGGGTATGCGAGGCCGAATCATCGTGGCGGCGGCCCTGCTGGTGGCGGTGGCAGCACCGGTGCAGGCAAAGCCCGTGCCCGAGCCGATGGACGTGAGCCAGGGGACCGAGGTGGGCCGGGCTGCGTTGACCAACGGGCTCAACGGCATCTATGTGTCGCCCTTCGACGGCAACGTGTACGTCGCCAGCGTCGGCGGCGACGAGATCACCGTGCACGACCCGGATACCGGTGCGTTGCTCGACCGTATCGGTCCCGAGCGCGGCGTGCACGGCCCTGACGATGTTTTCATCACCGACGATGGGACGCTGTATTGGACGGAGATCCTCAGGGGCTACGTGGGCATGCTGGAGCCCGGCAAGGACCCGGTGCATCAGTTCGTCGGCCCGGGCGTGAATCCGATCACGATGTCCGACGACGGCCGGTTGTTCGTTGGGCGCCTCTTCCTCGGCCAGGGTCTCTACGAGCTCGACCCCGATCTCGTCGATGATCCGGTGCTGCTGAACGAGAACCTGATGATCAACTCGTTCGACTTCGGGCCCGACGGCTTCCTCTACGCACCGTCCTTCTTCACGGGCGACGTGCTCAAGATCGACGTCGATTCAGCGGTTCCGGTGGACGCCGAGGTCGTGGCGAGCGGTCTCGGGCCGTCGGCGTCCGCAGTGAAGTTCAACTCGCTCGGTGAGGCGTTTGCCACCAGCAACGTCGAGGGTCACGTGGTGCAACTCGACTTCTCGGGGGCAAACGACCACGAGGTCGTCATCGACATCGAGGGCACCTTCGACAACATCGCCATCGGCGCCGACGATCGCCTCTTTGCGGCGGCGGGCGTCGACAACCAGATCATCCGCCGTGATCGGAACCGAGTGATGCCGATCACGCGGGCGGGCCTGGGTCTGCCCGGCGGCGTCGCCGTTTCGCCGGATCGCACGGTCTGGGTGACCGAGCTGTTTGCGCTGCGCGGCTTCACCAACACCAACAAGGCGTGGACGACGTCGTTCTACGACCGCACCGAACCTCCCGGCACTGGCTTTGCCGGCGCCATGACGGTCGCGGCCGACGGCGACAACCTCATCATCTCGACCGGGTTCGCCAATGCCGTGCAGATCATCGACCCGGCGACGGGGGCCATATCCGACGACATTCGTACGCTGGCGATCCCGACCAACGCCCTCCGTCACGGCGACACGTTGGTGGCGGCACAGCTGGGTTTGGGGAACGTGGTGAACGCCGAGGATCCGAGCGAGGTGTTGCTGGACGGTCTCGCGGTCCCGCTCGGGCTGGCCTCCGATGGCAACACGCTGTATGTGAGTGACTGGGCGCTCGGCAACGTGTGGGCTGTCGATGACGCTGGTGCGACGCTGGTGGCGTCGGGGCTGGTGCTACCGGAAGGGATCGCCGTGGACGGCGATCGGCTCCTGGTCGTCGAACCGCTCCTCAAGCAGGTCACGGGGATCGATCTGGCCACGGGCGATAGAGCTCCGGTCATCGTGGGCCTCGACTACTCGGACCGTATCCCGGAGGCCGGTTTTCCCTGGGGCTTCATGTCCGGCGTCGCCGTCGGCGATCGGTCGATCTACGTGTCGGACGACGGCGTGAACAAGGTATACGAGTTCCCCCGAAACCGCTGAGCCTCGAGAATGGCGGGCGGCGTCAAGCCCGCCCGGCCATGCGGTCAGCGCAGGAGGTTGGCCGGGTCGAAGGTGATTTGGGCCGGGCCGAGGTCGAGTGTGACTTGTGTGCCGGGCCCGTGGCGTGCCTCCTCGACGAGCACGTCGCCGGCGAGTCGGTAGACGATGACCTCGGGTCCCGCCGGGTCGACGATCCAGTACCGCTCGAGGCCGGCGGCGGCGTACTTGGCGGCCTTGCGGAGCATGTCGGCGGCCGGGTCGCTGGAGAGCACCTCGACGACGAGGTGGGGGAGACCGGTGAGACGTGCCATGTCGTCGGTGGCGTCGTAGACCATCACGTCGGGAACGAACTCATCTCGAGCCGGCTTCCAGCCCCAGCCCTCGATCACGTCGACGCCATCCGGCAGGGCTGCCTCGAGGATGGTGGCGAGCCGGAAGCTGATCTTTTGGTGCGGCTGGGTGGGTGCGGCCGCCATTACGAACGCCCCGTCGATGTATTCGCCACGCATGTCGGGGCTGAGCGCCTGATACTCGTCCCAGGACATGGGGATCCGGTCGCCGGGTCGCATCGTCGTCGCCATGTCATGCACCGTACACCTCCGATGTCCTCCGAAGTCTGTCGGTGCGGTCCATGGTGCCGGCCGGCTGTGACAGGACATTGGCGTCGGTACCCTCGGCCTGCATGAAGAGCGTCGTGCTCATCCGTCACACGTCGAACGACGGCGATGTCCTCATCCCCGAGGGGGTGGCCGATGCGGTGGCGATCGGGAGGCGCCTCGATGGTGGGTTCTCGCTGGCGGTGTCGTCGGGTGCGCAGCGGGCGACCCAGGCGATCGGCTGCATCCTGGCCGGACTCGGCGAAGAGGTGCCCGGTGGCGTGGTCGTGGTCGAGGCGCTCCGCTCGACGGTCGAGGATCGGTGGCGGGCGGCGTATGGCACCGCCGGCGCCGGCGATCTGGAGTCGCTGCGGGCGGCGGATCCCGAGCTGGTCGCCTCGGACTCAGAGGCCCTCGCCGACGGCCTCCGCACCGTGTTCGCCATGCTGCCCGAGGGCGGCCGCGCGCTCGCAGTGGGCCACAGTCCCACCAACGAGGCGGCGGTCTACGGACTCACCGGTGTTGTGATCGCCCCGATGGGCAAGGGCGAGCGGGTCACGATCGTCGAGGACGCCGGCGCCTTCTCGCTGCTGGCGGGGGAGTGATCGCGGGGCCCTCCGAGCGCTACGTGGTCGCCAGACGCAGCGGCACGACACGTGCGATGGAGGCGAAGTCGCGGTCGGCCGCCAGGAGCGCGTAGCCGGTCCGGACGGCGATGGTGGCGACGAGGCAGTCGATCAGGCCTCGGGGGCTGATGCCGGCGGCGCGACAGCTTCGATAGATCTTGGCCGCACCCTCGAAGTCGGCGACGGCGTCGACGGGCACCCATTGGAACGAGGTCAGCAGCCGCCGGAGTCTCAGGAGGCCGTCGCCGTCCGTGGCTCCGGCGAGCACCTCTATGAGCACCGGCTCCGTGACGGTGACCTCGGCACCGCCGGCGCGTATGAGCTCGGTGAGGTGTCGGTCGACAGCCGAGCCGGTTGCGCGGTCGTACTCCACCCACGCCGACGTGTCGACGAGGATCACGGCCCCGTGTCGGGCGGCGACGACCCGATGGCATGGGCGCCGCGCATCTCTAGGGCCTCGTCGATGGTCATCGGCTGACCGGCGACGTGCCGGAGGGCGAGGTCCACCGCTTCGCGTTTCGTGTGCACGCCCAGCCGCCGCATAACGCGGGCCAGCAGCTCGTCGTCGATCTCGATGTTCGTGCGGGCCATCGGGTCAGCGTACACTATGTCTACACCTCGTACACACAATCGGGTGATCGTAGTCACAGTGTGGCGGGAGGGTGTGACAGGCTCAGTCCAGTGCGCCAGGCGGGGCGATCCACTCGGCCGGCTGGTTGGACACGGTGATGCCGGCGGGGTGCTCAGACCAAGAGGTCTGCCGGGTCGAAGGTGACCTCCGCCGGGCCGACGTCAAGGGCGACTTCGGTGCCTGGGCCGTGGCGGGACTGCTCGACGAGGACATCGCCAACGAGCCGGTGAACGATCACCTGGGGCCCCTCCGGATCGACGATCCAGTATCGCTCCAGCCCGGCGGCGGCGTACTTGGCGGCTTTGCGGAACATGTCGGCTGCCGGGTCCGAGGAAAGGATCTCGATGACGAGGTGGGGACGACCGGTGAGCCGCGTCTGTTCGCCGACGTCGTCGAACACCATGAGATCTGGGATGAACTCGTCGTCGCCGATCTTCCACGCCCACCCTTCGACGACCATCGCAGGCTGTTCCACCACCGAGTTGATCGCGATCGCCAGATTGAGCGAGATCCTCTGATGGCGAAGCGTCGGGGAAGGGCTCACCACCAGCTCGCCATCGACGTACTCGCCGCGCACGTCGGAGCCGAGCGCCTCGTACTCGTCCCAGGGCATGGGGATGCGGTCGCCGGGTCGCATCGTCGTCGCCATGTCATGCACCGTACACCTCCAATGTCCTCCACCAACGGGTGTCGCACCGGTCATGGTGCAGAGGGGGTGTGACACGACCCGCCGATCGGCCTCGAGGGTCGAGGCCACACTTCCCGGTCAGGGGCGGAGGAGGTAGAAGGCCGAGAAGGGGTTGCTGATCGAGTCGAGTATCTCGAAGCTGGAGAACCCGGCCTCGTTGGCCAGCTCCTCGGCCCGGCGGGTACCCCAGGCGGCGCCCAACCCGGCGCCACCGAGCGCCAGCGATTGGGTCATGCAGTGGAGCGTGGACACGCCGTAGAGCAGAGCACCTCTCGGGTGCAGGTTGCCACCGACGTCGGAGGAGGCGTGAGGTTCCATCATCAGGTGGATCCCGTCGGGTGCGAGCGCCTGGCGGATCCGACGCAGCCCGGCGAGCGGGTCGACCAGATCGTGGACCACGTCGAACGTGGTCACCAGGTCGAACGACGGGTCGTCGGGGATGTCGTCGACCGATCGGAGGTGGAACTCCAGGTTCGAAACCCCGTCCCCTCGCCGGCGCGCTTGCTCGATCGACTCCTCGGACACGTCGAACCCGTGGACGGTGGAGTTGGGGAAGGCCTGTGCCACCAACGTCGCCGCCGTCCCCGTCCCGCAGCCGACCTCGGCGACCCGCATCCCTTCCTCGAGCCGTCCGACCAGTCCCGGAACCGCCGGCAGCCAGCGGCGTACGAGCAACGCGTTGAAAGAAGGGGCGTTACCCCGTTCAATCGCCTGGACGATCCCGTCCCCGAAGGCCGAGAAGGGGATGCCGCCTCCGTGCCGGGTGGCAGCGGCCACGCCGTCGACGTGGGTCATGAGCATCGGGAGGATGTCCATCCACCCTCCCATGAAGAAAGGGCTGGTCTCGTCGGCGACGAAGACAGCGTGTTCCGGCGGCAGCGTGTAGCGGCCGTCGTCGTACTCGAGCACACCAGCCGCAGCGAGCCCTGCCACGACCTCCTCGACATACCGCCGGTCGAGCCCAGCTCCGCCGGCCGCCTCCTCGGCCGTGACCGACCCCGCCTCCGCCAGCCATCGCAAGAGCCCGGTCCGGTCGGCAACGGCGAGCAGCGCCATGGTGGTGGCCCCCGAAGCCAGCTCGAGGAACCGCTCCATGAACCCGTCGATCTTGGACCTGTCCATGGGTGCTCCTCTCCAAGCGGCCGCCGTGCGGCCTGTGTCGCAAACTTACCGACCTTGTGGGTGCTCGGGCCATCGAGGGGGTTCAGGCGATGGTCTCTCGCTGGGGAGGAGGTCGGGCGAGCCGACTAGGTGTGCATCGCGGGGAGGTTGTCCCTGGCGGGATGGTGTGAGCGGATGAGGTGAGCCCTCCGAGCGAGATTGTGGGTTGAACGACTCACGACTCTGCAGGGAGGGCTCGTGTCACACGCTAGAACCCAGCATCCGAATGCGCCGCTCACCCCGGAGGGCCGCCGCCGGATGGTGGAGTGTGTCTTGGTCAAGGAATGGACGGTCGAGGCGACGGCTGAGCGGTTCCAGGTCGACGCCAAGACAGTCCGCAAGTGGCGAGACCGGTTTGTGGCCGAGGGCGAAGCCGGTCTCGAGGACCGGTCATCTCGTCCGCATTCGTCACCGAACCGCACCC
>JBFINP010000057.1:0-19920 GCA_041611095.1 Acidimicrobiia bacterium
AGGTGAGGGTCTGTGCGTCATGGCGCAATATCTTGGTGATCGGCTTGGCCATCGGGAGCGCAGCAAGCCCGAGGTTCGAAGTGGCCCGGCTGGGCGGGCCTCATTGGACAGAACGCGAACCGACGCAACGTTGGCCTGGATTAGCGCATTCTGCCGGATCCTCACGACAAGTTGGTGTGCGAGACCGCTCGGAGCGCCACCGGACGAAGCGATGGGAAACACTCAGATACCTCATCGCTACTCCGTCGAGCGGTGAGTCTGAAAGGCTGGCGAGTCAGGACGGCGAGCTGCGGGTGCTTTAGGCCTCGGTGTTCAAGCCCCACGTATTGGGCGGACTCGTCGGGGCAGTCAGTCGGTCACGGCCGAGTGTCTTGAGCCCGGATCATGGGGCCGCCGGCGTTCTTGATCTTGGCGTATTGATCGTCGTAACCCTGTTCGACGTGCTGCCGACCGCGGGTCTCGAAGAGCTCGGGGATCGCCGCTATGCCGTGCCCGAGCGTCAGCCGGTTCATGAAACTGAAGGCGCAGCATATGGCGATCGCATCATGGAGCGCCCGTTCGTCCCAACCTGCGGCAAAGACTGCTTCGGCGTCGCCCTGGACCATCTTCTGGGGCTCCACCGCCAGTTTGCGGACATAGCGGAGGATCGGCTTGATCTCCTCTTCCACCGCCGCCGTCTCGATGTCGTCGGCGAGCTGATCGGTGATGCCGTTGGGATAGCCGAGGATGCTGGCCGCCGCCGCATGTCCACCATGGCAATAGTCGCACTGATTGACGCGGCTCACCCAGGCCGCGATGAGCTCTCGCTGAGCCTCTGTGAGCGGGCTCTCGCCGCGCATCAATGTCTGGGTCATGCCCACCCAGGGTCCGTAATAGTCGGGACGCACTTCGAAGATCGTCTCGACGTTGGCGTCGTCGGGAAACGAAGCGAAGAACGGCATTGCACAGCTTCCTTTCATGCGGCCCGAGAGCTGGTGGCGTCAGACCTCAGAAAGCCGTTTCGCCTGCATCGCCTTGGTCAGGCGCTCACGGGCTCACTACTGCGGTTGTCATCAACGCTACGCGTGAAACCACGCTCATGGTCATCGATGCCACTTGGAATCCGCTTGGATCCGTTCCAACAGCAGAACCCAGAGCCATCGGCGTGCCACAGGTCCCGCTGGTGCTGGTGGATCAGTCCTTCCCGCGCCACCAGCGAGGAAGACCGGCACTTCGCCCCTGAAGACGGCGCGCTTCACAGAGGGTGACGCTGAACGACTCGCATCGCGGTGAACTTTGCCAAGGGACGCTGAGGCGTTGCTGACGGAACGCACCTAGATGTGCCGCTCGGCGAGTTCTGCGACTGGAGCGTTACCGCAACAGAGTGGTTGATCTGGGCGTCATACAAGATATGATTCCTGTATGACAATGCTCAGCTTCCGTGTCGACGACGAGGAGGCCGCCGCCGCGCAGCGGTGGGCGGAGCGGCTCGGCGTCGACCGCTCTGAACTTCTGCGCGAAGCGCTCCATCGTCACCTCATTCGACTCCGCGCCGAGGAGGACGTCGAGGCGTGGACCAACCTGCCGCTCACCGCAGATGAGGCGGCGTTCACCGAGATCGCCGACTGGGGACCCGCCGAGGACTGGTCGGATTGGGCCGATGCAACGGGGTGAGGTCTGGTTCGCCTCGACTCCCGGTGGCGCCCGTCCCGTACTCATCCTCACCCGGGACCCCGTTGCCGATCGGATTGGTTCCGTGGTCGTCGCCGCCCTGACCCGCGTGACCCGCGGCCTCGTGTCAGAGCTCGAACTGACTCCTGACGTCGATGGTGTTCCGACTGCCTGTGTTGCCAACTTCGACAACCTGCACACCCTGCCGAGGGACTCGTTCCGGCGGCGGGTCACGCAACTCGGACCCGCCCGCATGGCAGAAGCCTGCAGGACACTACGGGACGCTACGACGTGTTGATACGTCGAACGACAACCCAAACGCGTGGGTGCCCGTTGCGGCGCAACGGGTTTCGATGGTGGGCGCTGGCAGGATTGAACTGCCGACCTCTTCCGCGTCAAGGAAGCGCTCTCCCACTGAGCTAAGCGCCCGTGTCGGGACATTGTATCCCCGAGGCGACGCCGGGAATCGAACCCGGGTAGAGGGTTTTGCAGACCCTTGCCTAACCACTCGGCCACGTCGCCGGACCGGTACGCGGAGCGGGCGGTCTCACTGGACCGCCCCATGGAGCGGACGACCGGGATCGAACCGGCGACCTCAACCTTGGCAAGGTTGCGCTCTACCAGCTGAGCTACGTCCGCCTGATCGGCGCATGTTAGCCGTCGGCCGCCGGGGTGCCGAACCCGTTCAGCGACCGGTGGAGCCGAACCCACCTTCACCCCGGACGGAGCCCGGCAGCTCGTCGACATCGACGAACTCGGGCTCGACGATCGGCATCACGAGCAGCTGGGCGATCCTGTCGCCTCGCTCGAAGGTGACCTCCGCATCGCCGTGATTGATGAGAATGACCTTCAACTCGCCGCGGTATCCCGCATCGATCACGCCGGGTGCGTTGACCGCACTGATCCCGTGGCGGATCGCGGAGCCACTCCGTGGAGCGACCAGACCCGCATACCCCTCGGGGATCGCCACGGCAAGTCCGGTCGGCACGAGTGCGCGCTCCCCGGGGGACAGCACGACCCGCTCGCGGGCCGTGAGATCCACGCCGGCGTCGCCGGGATGGGCACGCTCTGGCAGTGGAACCGCCGGATCGAGTCGCTGCGCAGGTATCTTCATGGCCGCAGACGATTCTGGTCTCCCTCCGTAGACCCGGCAAGGCAATGGCAACACCCGTACAGACATCCGGACCTCAGATGCCAGGCAACGACGGAACGTGGTTCCTCAAGGCCGTCGGCGTCGAGACGACGCCCACCACCCTCGGCGACGTAGCCGCTGCCGCCGACTCCACGGGCGAGATGGTTCAGGAGCTGTGGAACGCCGATGCACCGCCAGGGAGTGCGCCTTCAGAGGGCGATGCTTTCCAGGATTGGGCACCCGAAGAGTTGAGCAAGACCATCGGCAAAGACCGACGCTTCCGCTGGTCCGTCGTCATACCGGGGGCACTGCTGGCGATCGCCATCGGTGTCGTCGCCTGGTACCTGCCCCGCACCTCCGCACCGCGCGCCCAGGCCCGGTCCGACGAGTACCGCGCCGCGATGGTCACGCTGCGAACCGATCTTCCGAACGCCCAAGCCGTCCTCGCCGAGCTGACCGAACCGACGGCCGATGCGTCCCAGTTCCCCGAGCTGATCCCCACCGTTGCCGACCTCAGAGCAGACGCCGACGCAGCCCTCGACGTAGCAGCGCGCGCCCTTCCGGAGCCATGGCCACTCGCCTCGACCGCACCGTTCAAGGCCCTCGAGCTGGGACGCGAGGCGGTGTCCCGGGACGCCACCGTTGCACAGTCCATCGCTCGGAGGCTGGCCGACCTACTCGACTACCGGACGCTCGTGCCCGGGTTCCTCGAGACCGGCGACTTGCCCGCTGGTGGCGGCGTCGACCTCAACGAGCTGAACACTCGCCTCGCAACCGTCTCGGCCGACAGCGCCACGCTCATCACCGAGCTTCCAGCCGACGCCGCCTTCGCCGACCACATCGCGCTGGCGCAGTCGACGCTCGACTGGTTCCTCGTCTGGCAGATCGACTACGTCGATGCCCTCCGCAACGACGACACGGCCGCGGTCTCCCGCCTGCTCGCCGAGCTCGAGGAACGGCGTGCGACCCTCGACCAGGCGCTGGTATCGGCCCTCGCCCAGATTCGAAGCGAGGTCGACGCCGACATCATCGGCCTCGCCGCCAGCCTGGACGGCGCAATCATCGCCCTGCCCACCACGTAGCCGGCCCGGTCAGCTACCTCGCTCGAGTGCGGCGACTTCTCGCTCGAAGTCGCTGGCGCCCTGGAACTCCTTGTAGACCGAGGCGAACCGGAGATAGGCCACCTCGTCGAGGCGGCGCAGGCGGGTGAGCACCTCGTGACCCAGCTCGTCGGCGGTGATCTCGCCGCTGCCCCCGCTGACCACCCCGGCGATCTCGTCGACCAGCCGGTCGACGCTCCCTTCGGGCACGGCCCGGTCGGCAAGCGCCTGCTCCACGCCCCGCCGCAGCTTCTGAGCATCGAAGGGCTCCAGCCGGCCGTCCCGTTTGCGCACCATGTACTCGATCGCCGCCCGCTCGTAGGTGGTGAAACGACGGGTGCAGGCAGTGCACTCGCGGCGGCGGCGAATCGACGCACCGGCATCGGCGGCGCGGCTGTCGACCACGCGAGTGTCGTTGGCGGCGCAGAATGGGCAATGCATGGCTGCGCCGAGGGTACCCGAACTCACGGTTCCACCCCGTTGAGAACCCGGGGTGGGCGCGGTTCATCCGTCGGCAGGCAGCTCCAGGATCTGTCCGGCGTAGATGGTGGATCCCTCCAGCTGGTTGAGCGAGCGGATCACCCCCACGGTGGAGCGCACGTCGCCACCGGCGTCCGTGTGCTCGTCGGCGATCGACCACAGGGTGTCGCCGGCGCGGACCTGGTAGTCCTCCGTGGCCGCCGGTGCCCCCGTTGCTTGGACTGCGGAAGCCAGGAGGAACACCGCCAACACGACGAGAGAGATGATGACGATCGCCCTGACGGGAACCGTCGGTGTTCGCCGTGTCATCCGATGTTCCTCCTTGCTCGCTTCCTGCTGTGTGGGTGTGCTCGGCTGGCCGAGCACTGGCGTGTCTGGTGTCGGGTGAAACCCTCACCGCCGAAGGTATCCGCCGGGTGTGACAGATTCCTGCGACCCCGTTCCCGTGGGCTTTCGACCGCCGTGGCGTATCGGTGGTCGAACACGTGTTCGAGAATACGTACGATATCGAACGTGTGTTCTCCTGTCAAGTCGAACATATGTTTGGCTGAGCGCGAAAAACGGGCTACGCTCCCCCACAGCGGAGCACGAAAGGGCTGACCATGGATCGCAACGTCTTGAGCGTGAGGCAACAGGAGATCCTCGACTACATCCTCACCACCGTCCGGGAGCGGGGTTACCCGCCGTCGGTTCGGGAGATCGGCGACGCCGTGGGCCTCAGCTCGCCGTCCACCGTCCACAGCCACCTGTCGACGCTGGTGCGCGAAGGGTTCATCAGGAGGGACCCGACGAAACCGCGGGCCATCGAGGTGATCGACGATGGCATGGAGATGGACGGCCTGATGCGGGCGTCGGTGCGTGACGTGCCCCTCGTCGGCCGCATCGCCGCCGGGTCACCCATCCTCGCCGAGGAAGACATCGAGGAGATCTACCCCCTGCCGACCGATCTCGTCGGCAACGACCCCGTCTTCATGCTGCGGGTACGCGGCGACTCGATGATCGACGCCGGCATCTTCGACTCCGACTACGTCGTGGTCAGGCGTCAGAGCCACGCCCGCGACGGCCAGATCGTCGCCGCCCTGATCGACAACGATGAGGCCACCGTCAAGCGGCTGCAGCGCATCGATCGCAGGGTGGTCCTCAAGTCGGAGAACCCGGACTATCCGCCGATGGTGTTCGCCGAGGGCGTCGAGATCCTCGGAGTCGTCGTGGCCGTCATCCGCCGGGTCGACTAGCAGCGGTCAATCGAACCGACCTTCGAACACGACGTTGGCGGGGCCGATCATCCAGGCCCGGTCGTCGTCGAATTCGATGACCAGCTCACCGCCGGGCAGTTGGGCGTGGACGGGTGCGTCCACGCCTCGGTAGCGCACCGAGGCGAAAGCGGCCGACGTGGCCCCCGTGCCCGAGGCCATCGTCTCGCCGACGCCGCGCTCCCACACCCGCATCCGGATCCGGTCGGATCCCGACACGGCGACGAACTCCACGTTGGCGCGGTTCGGGAAGCGGGCATCGCGCTCGATTCGGGGACCAAGGGTCTCGACAGGCTCGTCCTCCGGGTCGTCCACGAAGACGACGGCGTGAGGATTGCCGACGCTGATCGGGTGGACGAGCCGGCCGGCGATCTCCTCCGGCTCGCCGGCGACAGCGACCCTCCCCACCAACGCCCGCACCCGGCCGTCGTCGAACACCTGGGCGGGCATCTCTCCCATGGCCGTGTGGATCGTCATCTTCTCGGACGCCACCCAACCCCGGGCGGCCGCGAGCTTGGCGAGACAGCGCAGGCCGTTGCCGCACATCTCGGCCTCTCCGCCATCGGCGTTCCAGTACCGCATCCGGATCGCATCGCCGTCGAGCCGGATGATCTCGAGCACACCGTCGGCGCCGATCCCGAACCTGCGGTCGCACCAGCGGCGTACGTCGGCGGCGACGACCTCGACCGGGCCGTCGATCACGACGAAGTCGTTGCCGAGACCCTCCATCTTCACGAAGTCCATACCCGCTCCTCCTCGAGGATTTCACGGGCAGCGGCCAACCGCTGGACCGGATCCTCCTGCCACGGGAGCCAGCGGATTCGCGGGTCGCGGCGGAAGAAAGTCCGCTGCCTCTTGGCAAGAGCCAGCGTGGCGCGGATCGCAGCGGCTCTCCCGTCCGCCAGGCCGGCCCGACCGGCCACCACGGGGAGCAGCTCCTTGTAGCCGACGGCTTGGCGGGCGGTACGGCCGACCCGTCCTGCCAGCGAGGCCACCTCGTCGAGCAGGCCGGCGTCGAGCATGGCGTCGAAGCGGCGCTCCACTCGCGTCGCCAGTGCGTCCCCCGGGTCGAGCCCGACAGCGCGGAACGGCACGACGGGTTCGTAGTCGCGCAGGGCGCGGTGCTCGGCGGTGGCAGCCCGTTCGGTCGGCGTCACGCCCGTGAGACGGAACATCTCCACGGCGCGGACCACCCGGCGCGGGTTGGCGAGGTCGACCTGGACATCGGCCGCCGGGTCCGCCGCAAGCAGCTCGGTGACGAGGTCGGCCAGCTCCGCCTCTTCGAGCTCGCGGCGCGTGTCTGCGTCTGTAGGGCCGAAGCTCATCGGATCGACGAGTGCCCGGAAGTGGAGGCCGGAGCCTCCCGCAATCACTGCTGTGGTCGCGACGGTCGCCAGTCGATCGAGCACCGCGCGGCCCGCACGCTGGAACGCAGAGACGGTGAACTCGGCCTCGGGATCAGCCAGGTCGATCAGATGGTGGGGCACGCGTTGCCGAGTCGCCTCGTCCGGCTTGGCGGTGCCTATGTCCATCTCGCGGTAGACCTGCATCGAGTCCACCGACACGATCTCCCCGCCTGCCGCCCCCGCCAGCTCGACAGCCAATCGAGACTTTCCCGATGCGGTGGGGCCGAGGACGGCAAGGACGTGGCTCAGACCAGGCTCCCGACGAGGTGATGGGGCGCCGCTCGTTCGATGCGGGCAGCGTGGAACGACCCGGCGGGGAGTACCCCGGCGATGTGCACGGGCTTGTTGCCCCGCGTCCGGGCGGTGACGACGGTGGCGTCCTTCTTCGAGGGTCCCTCCACCATCACCTCGTAGTGACGGCCCACCATCGCCTCGTTCTTCTCGAGCGAGATGTGGTTCTGGAGGGCGACCAGCCGGTCAAACCGTTCCTGGACGACCTCGGGCGGCACCCGGCCGTCCATGTCGGCGGCCGGGGTTCCGGGACGCGGCGAGAACTGGAACGTGAACGCGCCGTCGAAACGAGCCTCGGTCACGACCTCCATCGTCGCCTCGAAGTCGTCGTTGGTCTCCCCGGGGAAGCCCACGATGATGTCGGTGGACACGCTGAGGTCGGGAATGATCCGCCGCGCCATCTCCAGCTTGGTGAGGAACCGCTCGGCGTTGTACCCGCGGTGCATGGCAGCCAGAATCGTTCCGCTCCCCGACTGGAGGGGCAGGTGGAGTTGCTCGCACACCGCGGGCGTCTCCGCCATCGCCTCGGCGACGTCCTCGCGGAAGTCCTTGGGGTGCGGGCTGGTGTAGCGGACGCGGCGCAGCCCCTCGATCTCGCCGGTGCGTCGCAGCAGATCGGCAAAGAGCGGCTTACGGCCATTCATCTCGAGATCGCGACCGTACGAGTTGACGTTCTGCCCAAGCAGGGTCACTTCGGTGACTCCCCCGGCGACGAGTTCGCGGATCTCGCGCAGGATGTCGCCGGGGCGACGTGAGATCTCCGGCCCGCGCACGATCGGCACGATGCAGAACGTGCACGAGTTGTTGCAGCCGATCGTGATGGTGACCCACGCCGAGTGCGGCGACTCGCGCACACTCGGCAGGTACGAAGGCATGTCCTCGACCGAGACGGTCTGATCCCAGATCTCGGTGATCGGACCCCACTCGACAGCGTGGTCGAGCAGGTCGACGACGCGGTGGGTGTTGTGGGTGCCGAAGACGACGTCCACCCAGCCGGCTCGCGCCTGGATCGACTCCTTGTCCTTCTGGGCCATGCACCCGCCGACGGCGATCTGCATGCCGGAACGGCGCTGCTTCACAGACTTCAGGGCTCCCAGATAGCCGTAGAGCTTCTGATCGGCGTTCTCCCGGATGGTGCACGTGTTGAGCACCACCACGTCGGCGTCTTCGGGCCGGGCGACGGAAATCATGCCGTCGGCCTCGAGCAACCCGCCGATGCGCTCGGAGTCGTGCTCGTTCATCTGGCAGCCGAAGGTGCGAATGAAGTAGGTCAGGCCTTGCCGCGTGCGCGGGCGAGCCACCTTGACGGCGGGCATCCCGAGCATCGTGGTTTCGGACATCGCGATCTGGCTCCGGACGGGTGGGATGTCAGCGAGCGTAGTCCGTGGCGCGGTACTCGCGGATCACGGTCACCTCGATCTGGCCGGGATACTGCAGCCCCTCCTCGAGCTGGCGGGCGATCTGACGAGCCAGCTGCGACGACGCCAGGTCGTCCACCTCGCCGGGGTCGACGACCACCCGGATCTCCCGACCCGCCTGCATCGCATAGACGCGGTCGACGCCCGGGAACGCCCCTGCGATCTCCTCGAGCTTCTCCAGCCTGCGAACGTACGACTCCAGCGCCTCGCGGCGGGCCCCGGGACGCGCCGCCGAAACGGCGTCGGCGGCCTGTACGAGGATCGCGGTGAGCGTGCGCGGCTCCACCTCGTTGTGGTGGGCCTCGATGGCGTGGACGATGGCTGCGTCCTCACCGAACCGCCGTGCGATCTCGGCGCCGATGAGCGCATGCGAACCGCCGACCTCGTGGGTTACCGCCTTGCCGATGTCGTGGAGGAAGGCGGCCCGACTGGCCTCGGTCGGGTCGAGACCCAGCTCGGAGGCGAGCAAGGAGGCGATGTGTGCGCTTTCGACGAGGTGGTTCAGCACGTTCTGCCCGTACGAGGTGCGGTACTTGAGCCGTCCGAGGAGCGTGGTGAGCTCCGGGTGCATCCGAGTCACGCCCACCTCGAGCATGGCCCACTCCCCCGCATCCCTCACGGTCTGGGCGACCTCGGCTTCCGCCTTCTCGTAAGCCTCCTCGATGGACGCCGGGTGGATGCGGCCGTCCTCGATGAGCCGCTCCAGCGCCAATCGGGCGACCTCGCGCCGCACCGGATCGAACGTGGAGACTGACACCGCCTCGGGGGTGTCGTCCACGATGAGATTGACCCCGGTCACCGCCTCGAAGGTGCGGATGTTGCGGCCGTCGCGGCCGATGATCCGCCCCTTCATCTCGTCCGACGGCAGCGGCACGACCGAGACAGTCGTCTCCGAGACCACGTCGGCGGCCAGGCGCTGCACGGTCGTCGCCAGGATGCGGCGTGCCCGGCGATCGGCCTCTTCTCGCGCCTTGATCTCGATGTCTCGGACGAGGACCATCGCTTCGCGGCGCGCCTCGTCCTCGACCTTCTTGAGAAGCTCTTCTTTTGCCGCTCTGGAGTCGAACCCCGCCACGCGTTCCAGGTAACCCCTCGCCTCCTCCTGGAGCGCGGCCAGCAGCTGGCGGTCGTCGCCCACGGTGCGCTCTTTGCCGAGCAGCATTTCTTCACGCTGGGCGAGGTTGGCGGCTCGCTGCTCGAGCGTCGATTCGCGCTGGCTCAGGCGCTCCTCGAGAGCGGCCGCCTCGACCTTGCGGTGCTCGAGTGCCGCGACCTCGCTGTCGCGGTACGTCGCCGCCAGTGCTCTCGACTCCTCCTCGGCGCGGGCCAGGATCCGCTGGGCGTCGATGCGTGCCCCACTCAGCACGTCGCTGGCGTTCTCGGCAGCACCCTTCTCCCGACGTCTGTTCAGCTCCCGTCCACCGAAGAAGGCAACGACTCCCACGGCGACCGCAACGGCCGCTGTGATGGCCCATTCCATGGTGTCCTCGCTTCCAAGCCCCAGAACGCACAGTGCCGAGCCACTGCGGCTCGGCACACACACGCCACGCACTTTGCGACGAATCCAGGCTCACCGGCCCCGCTGCACCAACCTCCGCTCACTCATCGCAACTCGCTCTCCTTCTGGGGTCTGTCTGGGTTTCAGTGTGTTGTGTGTGTGACCTGACTGATGGTACCGCACGATCACCGATCCCGATACACCTTCCAAAGATTCTCGGATTTCGCGATCCGCACCCTCGACCGGCTCGGCCCGGGTTCGGCGGGTCCCGGCCGGCGCTCAGTCGTCGGCTGCGTCCTGCTCGGCGGTCGCCGGCTCCCCCTCGGCATCTGCATCCTCGTCATCGACGAGCAACCCGACGACCCTGAGCACCTTGTCCTGGAGCTGCATCGCCACCTCAGGGTTCTCCCGCAGGAACTCCTTGGCGCGCTCGCGACCCTGACCGAGCTGGTCGTTGTCGAACGTGTACCAGGCACCCGCCTTCTTGACGACCCCGTGGTCGACGGCGACGTCGAGCAAGCTGCCTTCCCGCGAGATCCCCTCGCCGAACATGATGTCGAACTCGGCCACGCGGAACGGAGGCGCCACCTTGTTCTTGACGATCTTTGCGCGCACCCGATTGCCGATGTTGTCGGTTCCCTGCTTGATCGACTCGATCCTCCGCACGTCGATGCGCACACTCGAGTAGAACTTCAGCGCCCGGCCACCCGGCGTCGTCTCGGGGGAGCCGAACATCACGCCGATCTTCTCCCGTAGCTGGTTGATGAAGACCGCCGTCGTGTCGGAGCGGTTGATGGTGCCGGCGAGCTTGCGCAGCGCCTGGGACATGAGTCGGGCCTGGAGCCCGACGTGGCTATCGCCCATGTCGCCCTCCAGCTCCGCCCGGGGTACGAGGGCGGCCACCGAGTCGACCACGACCACGTCGAGGGCGCCGGAGCGGATGAGCATGTCGGTGATCTCCAGGGCCTGCTCCCCCGTGTCGGGCTGGGAGATCAGGAGCTCGTCGACGTCGACCCCGAGGGCCTTGGCGTAGACCGGATCGAGGGCGTGCTCGGCGTCGATGAAGGCGGCGACACCGCCGTTGCGCTGCGCCTCGGCCACCACGTGGAGCGCCAGCGTTGTCTTCCCGCTGCTCTCTGGGCCGTAGATCTCGACGATGCGTCCCCGCGGCACCCCGCCGATCCCCAGTGCCAGATCGAGCGACAGCGCACCGGTCGGGATGGCCGACACGTTGCGAACACTGCCGTCACTGAGCTTCATGATGGCGCCCTTGCCGAACTGGCGCTCGATCTGGGACATCGCCATCTCGAGGGTCTTGTCCCTGTCGACGTTGTCGGTGCTCACGTGGTCCCTCCTGGGATGGCTCGTCTGGTCAAGATGTGTATGTCGGCGACCGTACCGATTGCCTGTGACACGAACGTCTACGGGACAAACTACACCGGTGTGGTCCGGATGCGATACTAGGCGAACACCTGTTCGATGTCGAACATTCAGGGGCGTCAATCGGCGAGCGGGACCGTGTTCACCACCTCGTAGCGGGCCGGTTTGTTGCCGCCCAGCACGCTCCGGTACAACGTCACCGCACCGACCTCGAGCCGCACCCCCGCCACCTCTCCCGACTCGGTCAGCCGCGTGACGTCGACCGGGGGCCGGATGCGACTCACGGTGAGGTGGGCGTGGAACGGCCGCTCCTCGGCGATGCAGCCGGCGGCCTGAGCCGCCTCCTCACAGATCGCGGCCACCTCCGCCGTCTCCTCGGCGCCGGCTTCGAGCCCGATCCAGAGCACGGCGGCGCGCCTTGCTCGGGGGAAGGCCCCGACAGCCCCGAACCGGACCCGGAAGCAGGGGACGTTCAGGTGCTCGGACAGGAAGCCGAGGATCACGTCGCGCTGCACCGGGTCGACCTCGCCGAGGAAACGCAGCGTCACGTGCCAGTTGGGGACCGAGACCGGCCGGCCCGGCATGGCCGTATCGCCGAGCAGATCCTTGATGCGGGTCGCCAGTGCGGCGCGGGCGTCGTCGTCGAGTGCGATGGCCAGGAACAACCGCTCGGGTGCGTAGCTCATGTCTTGCGTGTGGGACCCCACCGGTCCGGTACGTGGTCCCACCAGTCACCCGCAACGGCGAGTCGGGCGAGGTGGAGCGCCGCCGTGGTGGTGTAGACCCGAACCCGCTCCCGGTCTCCCGGCATGTGGAGCATCCGGCTCCGAGTGTCCTCCGGCGTCCGCACGGCGATCACCATCGTGCCCACCGCCCGCTCCTGCGGGTCGGGACCCGCAGAACCCGTGACGGCGATCACCACGTCCGCCCCGAGCACGTTCGCCGCCCCCTCCGCCATTGCCCGGGCGACCGGCTCGCTCACCGCCCCGAGCTCGTCGACGACGTCGGCGGGAACGCCCAGCACGCCGAGCTTGACATCCGTGGCGTAGGCCACGACCGACCCGACGAAGTGGTCGGAGGCGCCAGGGATGGCGGTGATCCGCTCGGCCACCATTCCGCCCGTCGCCGACTCGGCGGTACCCAACGACCACCCCCGGTCGCCCAACCCGGTGAACAGCACCCGCTCCACCGTGTCGGAGTCGACGCCGAACACGAGCGAGCCCAGCCGGCGCCGAACCTCCTTCTCGACGGGTGCGATGAGGTCGCCCGCCGCACCTGCATCGTGCCCCCGGGCGGTGAGCCGGACCTTGATCTCCCCCGAGCTGGCCAGGAAGGCCACCGTCGGGTTCCGGCTCGATTCATAGAGGTCGCCCAGCAGCTCGCCGATGCGCGACTCCGACTCGCCCCAGGTGCGCACGAGTCTGCTGACCACGACGCCGTGCTCGCCGGCAGACCTGCGCAGGAAGGGCAGGACGTCGGTGTCGAGGAGCTCGATCATCTCGGCGGGAACGCCGGGCACGGCGAAGACCCAGCAGCCGCCGATGCGCATCCGGAGCGCCGGTGCGGTGCCCTTGCGGTTGATGATCAGCTCGGCGCCCTCAGGGTGCTGCGCCTGGCGCAGGTTGCTCTCGGGCATCTCCCGTGCTCGGCGTTCCCACCACCGTCGCAGCCGTTCGGCGTACTCGTCGCTGAAGACCATGGGCACGCCGGCGGCGGCACACAGGGCGTCCCTGGTGAGGTCGTCTGGAGTGGGACCGATTCCGCCGGTGACGATGAGGGCATCGGCCCGTCCCGTCGCCAAACGTATCGCCGCTGCGATGCGCTCGACGTTGTCGCCCACCACCCCCTGGTGGTAGTGATCGAGCCCCGAATCGGCCAGGCGCGTCCCGATCTCGGCGGCGTTGGAATTGACGATCTGGCCGAGCAGCAGCTCGGTACCGACGGCGAGCGTCTCGACGATCACGTTCCCGCCGTGACCATCGCCGTCAGATCGGTGCCGTAGGCGCCGGTGACCTCGCCGGTCACCCACTCCCCCGGCTCGCCACGGTCGAGCAGGACGACACCGTCGATCTCCGGGGCTTCGCGATAGCTACGGCCCACGGTCTGGCCATCCTCGACCTGATCGACCAGCACCTCGAGCGACCGGCCCACCTGCTCGGCGTTGCGGACGGCGGTGAGGTCGTCCTGGATCGCCTGGAGATGACGGAGCCGCTCTGCCTTCGCCGCCTCGGGCACCTGGTCGGCGAACTCTGCGGCCGGCGTGCCTTCCTCGGGCGAATAGGGGAAGAAGCCGGCCCAGTCGAGGCGGGCGGCTTCGAGGAACTCGGCGAGCTCCTCTACATGGGCCTCGGTCTCGCCCGGGAACCCGACGATGAACGACGACCGCATCGCCGCCTCAGGCGTCGCGGTGCGGATGTCGTCGATGAGCGCCAGGTGACGATCCCCGCTGCCGGGTCGTTTCATCGCCCGCAGCAACTCGGCGCTGGCATGCTGGAGCGACAGGTCGAAGTAGTCGGCGATCACCGGGTTTCCGGCGATCTCCTCGACGAGCGCCGGACGAATCTCCTTCGGGTAGAGGTAGAAGAGGCGGAGGCGGCGCAGCCCGTCCACGTCGGAGACGAATCGCAGCAGGTCGGTCAAACCACCGGGTGCTTCGATGTCGCGCCCATAGGCGGCGAGGTCCTGGGCGACGAGCACGATCTCCCCGACTCCGGCGGCGGCGAGGTCGGCGATCTCATCGCGGATGTTCACCGGGGGGCGGGAGCGCTGTTTGCCGCGGAACAGCGGGATGGCGCAGAACGTGCAGGGTTTGTCACACCCCTCTGCCACCTTGACGTACGCATATGGAGTCGAGGGGGTGGGGCGTTTGATCTGGTAGAGGATGTCCATCTTGGCGGTCACGGCCGGACGGATCCGGATCGGCTGCCAGGCGGTGAGGTCGTCGAGGGCGGGAATCAGCTCGCCATAGCGGTCGAGCCCGATGACGGCGTCGGCCTCGGGAAGCGCCTCGCGCAGCTCGGTCTCATAGCGCTGCGCCATGCACCCGAGCACGACCAGCCGGGCGTCCGGGCGTTTGGCGTCGGCCAGCTCGAGGATGGTGTCGACCGACTCCTGGCGGGCGGCCTCGATGAAGGCGCAGGTGTTGATCATGACCACGTCGGCGCTCTCCGGACCGGAGGCGTCGGCGTACCCGGCCTCGCCCAGCAGGGCGGTGAGCTTCTCGGAGTCGACCTGGTTCTTCGAGCAGCCGAGGGTGGTGAGCCACACGCTCGGCGAGGAGGAGCGCATGAGGCGGGAGTCTACGGCCGCCGGACGGCGTCGAGCCGGGAGGCGATGTACGTCTCCAGCTGTTCGAGGTCGGCGTCGATGACGTCGTATCGCTGCGGCCGGTCGAGCAGGTCGGCAAATCGCGGCGGCGGCTCGGGGGCGAAGCCGAGGGCCTCGACGATCGTGTCGGCGAACTTCACGGGTCGCGCCGTCTCCAGGCACACGAGGGGCACGTCGGGGTCCCGCATCCCCATGCCGACGAAGAGGCCGTCGGCCGTGTGAGGGTCGACGATCACGCCGTAGTCGGCGTGGGTGCTCCGGATCGTGGCGATGCGGTCGGTGTGGGTGGAGCGGCCGGACACGAGGCCGGTGGCGTCGCGCCGCGCCGTGTCGGCCGGGCTGGACAGGTCGACGGGGGCATCGGGCGAGAGGTCGGCAAAGAGGCTGCGGGTGCGTTCGGCATCGTCGCCGAGCATGGCGTAGACGTAACGTTCGAAGTTCGAGGCCTTCGAGATGTCCATCGAGGGGCTCGACGTCGCCGCCACCTCCGAAGCCGCCCGCACTCGATAGCGCCCGGTCGCAAAGAACTCGTGGAGGACGTCGTTCTCGTTGGTGGCCACGATCAGTCGGCGAATGGGCACGCCCATCCGTCGCGCCACGAACCCGGCGTACACGTTGCCGAAGTTCCCCGTGGGCACGGCCACGTCCACGGGCGCACCCACGTAGTCGGCGGCGGCCAGGTAGGCGTACACGTAGTAGACGACCTGGGCGACGATCCGCGCCCAGTTGATCGAGTTGACGGCACCGATGCGGTAGGTCTGCTTGAAGCCGGCGTCGGCGTTCACCGCCTTCACGAGGTCCTGGCAGTCGTCGAACACGCCGCGCACGGCGATGTTGTGGATGTTCGGCTCGTCGAGCGTGTACATCTGGGCCGCCTGGAACGGGCTGGTACGACCCAGGGGCGACAGCATGAAGACGTCGACGTTGCGCTTGCCGATCATGGCGTGCTCGGCGCTCGACCCGGTGTCTCCCGACGTGGCGCCAAGCACCGTGAGTTGCTCCCGCCGCTCGGCCAGGGTGTGCTCGAAGAGCTGGCCGACGAGCTGGAGCGCCATGTCCTTGAACGCGAGGGTCGGTCCGTGCGAGAGCCCCGCCAGCCACAACCCGGGCCCCAAGGCCGTCATGGAGACAACGTCGGGATGGTCGAACGCATCCCCGCCGTATGCGGCCCCGACGAGGCCTCCGAGGACGGCAGGTTCGATGTCTTCGGCGAATCGTGTCACCACCGCCGTGGCCACTTCGGCGTACGCCGTCCCGGCGAGCGCTGCTAGTTCGTCCGCGGAGAGCGTCGGCAGCGCCTCGGGAACGACCAGGCCGCCATCAGGCGCCAGCCCGCCCAGCAGCACATGGGTGAACGACGCTGCAGCCATCCCGCCGCGGGTGCTCACGTACCGGATGGTCATTCCTCGAGGATTCGGTAGGCGCCCCGGAAGTACAGGAGAGGCTCGGTCAGCTCGTCGAGCACGATATCGTCGATCTGCGCTGCGACCAGGACGGAGAAGCTCTCCTCACGCACCGAGTCCAGCGAGCAGAGCGCATAGCTGCCAAAGCCCTCCAGGACGGGCCCATGTGCGGTTTCCGTGACGGTCCGCCCGGCGAACAGGCCGCCGGGACTCGGCCGCAGCCCGGCGAACACGTCGGCGACCTCACGATGGTGCCGGCCGCAGACGTGCACGACGAAGCGCCCAGTCTCTTCGACGACGTCGAGCAGGTCCGTGGGCGAGCCGAGGAGGCAGTACACCAAGGCCGGATCGCCCTCGGCGACAACCAGCGACGACACGGTGAGACCGGTTCGGGCGGACTGCGTGCCGGCGGTGAGGATCGTCACCGGCGCCGCCAGCCGTCCCCGCAACTGGCGGACCGGGTCGCGCAGCTCGCGGGGCGTGCGGAACGGGTGCTCGTCGTGGATGCGGCCCTGTTCCACCGTCACGACTCCAGGGGCACGAGCTCGCTGCGCCTGGCGCGAAACCGCACCCGCTCCGCGTAGCCGGCACGCTGTGCCGCGGCGACGAGCACATGGCGATCGCGAGCCGTGTCGTGCGGGTAGTGGGCATCGCTCGCCAGCGTGATCGGGACACCGGCGGCGGCGAACATCTCGAGGAACTGCGGTGCCGGGAAGATCTCACCGATCGGATGGTGGAGACCGGCGCTCGACACCTCGACGGCGGTGCCCGACGAGGCGGCGGCGTCCACCACCTTGCGGTACAGCTCGACCGGCGGATCCGGCAGCGTGTGGCCTGCCTTCTTCACCACATCGACGTGGGCGAGGACGTCGACGGCGCCCGAGGCGGCCAGCATCGTCTCCAACTCGAAGTAGTCCTCGTAGGCGCGGCGGACGCCCCGCCGGTCGAACTCGAACACCGAGTCCGGATGGTCCACCGCCCAGCCTTCGATCCAATGCACCGAGCCGATGAGGAAGTCCCACGGGTAGGGCTCGAGGAGCTCGAGGACGGACCCGATCGTGTCCGGGAAGAAGTCGACCTCGAGACCCAGCAGCACCGGCAGCCCGCGCTCCTTGCCTGCGACCACGGCGGAGACGTAGCCGTCGAGCGATAGCGTCAGATCCTCGACGAAGAAGCCCTCCGAGGCGGTCGCCAGGTCGGCGTGGGGCGCGTCGTCCCAGAAGCGACCGAGGACCGGCGCCGCCTCGACGCACCGATACAGGTGTTCGGTGAATCCCACCTCCTCGGCCCCCCGCTCCGCCGCGGCGGCGACGAACGCCTCGATGTGCCCGGGCGGGTACTCACCCGGCGGTGGGCCCGAGCCGTCGTGGGGTCCGTGGGGATGGAGATGCACGTGGTAGTCACCCATACCCGAAGCAGGGTAACGGGGCCACGATCAGCCCAGATACAGCGTGATCGACGCACCGGGGGGGCCGCGTACTGCATCGGCGGCGACCCGCGCACCGTCGGGATGGCCCCAGGGTGCGCGCCACTCCAGAAACGCCACGTCGTCGAACGACGCCCGCGCCTCGCCCCGGGACGGAGGCGGGAGACCGAGATACACCATCACCGAGTTGATGGTTGCCCGATCGAGACGGCGCACCGCCTCGATCGGAATGTCGACGGTCACCCGGTGCCAGTCACCGTCCGCAACGACCTCGATCGGGACCCTCGTCGAGGTGACGAGGTCCGACTCCGGATCTCGGGTGGGATCGGTGTCGTCGAAGTGATAGGCATCGAGCCGCAGGTACGGCTCCGCATTCCCCTCCACTCGCACGCTGGCCCGCAATGAGTACGACGAGGGCTGATCGAGTGGAGTGCCATCCTCGGCGAAGATCCGATTCTCGGCCGGCCCGACCCGGGCCACCGGCCTCACTACGACGTCGTCGGTGTACGACTCCCGACTCGTCAGCTGCAGGAAGGTGTTGATGCCATCTGGAGCCTCGGCGGTGCGCAGCGCCGCCGACCCGCTCCTGCCGAGGGCCCAATGGACGCCACCCAGCGAGCTGCCGTCAGCGGTGACGTCATCGAAGGCGCCCCACCCCAGGAGATCGCGACCCAGCTCGACGCCCGCCGGGATGCGGGCAGGGTCAACGAGACCGGCGGCGGCGATCTCGGCGACGCCGTCCGCACCCAGCGCCACCGCGGCCGCTCGCATCGGCGCAAGGTCGCCGGCGAGGACGAGCGCACCGCCCGGTGCCGGTACTACGGCGGCGGGGCGGACGTCGACGGCGGACTCGGCTACGACGGTTCCGACCCTGCCATCGGCGAGCCGGGCCGAGCCGGCCACCGCAGTGGAGCGCTCCCCGAGCGTGCGCTGGATGAGGCGGGCGCCGGCGCCGGTGACGGCTTCGGGCTGGTACGCATCGAGCACGGCCGGGTAGACCTTGGCCTCGATCAGTCGATCTCCCTCGTACACGGTCCGAAGCACGACGGTGGGGAAGGTCGCCAGGAAGTCCTGGTCGAAGACGAAGTTGCCCAGGCTGTGGGCGATCAGGCGACCGTTGTACCACTCGAAGCCCTGGAGCACGTGAGGGTGATGACCCACGACGAGGTCGGCACCCGCATCGACGGCGGCGCGTGCCGACGTCGCAAGGAACGAAGAGGCGACCTCGGCGAACTGGAAGCCGCCGTGGATCTGTACCACGACGAGATCGGCGCCGGCGGCACGGAGCGCGGCGACGTCCTCCTTCACAGCCGCGGATCGGTACCACGCCGCCCCCGAGTGGCCGCGGCGCGCCACCCAGTCCTGCAGCTCGGGATAGGCATCTTCGGCCGACAGCGCCGCCCACAGCGCGGCAACGGTCGCCTCGTCGAGCTCGTTCTCGAGGCTGCGGAAGGTCTGCCAGGCGTCACCGGGCCGGTAGCCGCCGGGCGGGACGATGGTCGCTCCGGTGGCGTCGACGAACTCGAACGAGCGGGTGTCGTACTGCCAGCGGTCGGCGCCGGCCAAGTCGGCGGGGGCAGGCTCGTCGGCGGTCGGGAGGCTGTCGTTCACGTAGTCGCCGGTCACGGTCGTGTAGGAGAGGAACCCCACGGTGTAGGGCCCGGCCGACAGGACCGCCGGACGGCGCGCCTCCTCGCTGGTCGCACCGGCGCCCGGAGCGGCGATGCCCGCAGCCGCCAGGTGATCGAGCGTGGCCACGACGCCGGGAAGCTGCCAGTCGTTGCTGTGGTTGTTGCCGAGCGTGGCAACGTCGACGCCCAGCTCGTCGAGGGCGGCGACGGCGATAGGCGGCGATTGGAGCAGGAACCGCTTGCCCGGATACGCCTCGTCGAAGCTCAACTCGCCAATCACGGACTCGAAGTTGACCGACGAGATGTCGGCGGCGCCGAAGAGCGGAGCGATGCCTCGTACGACGTTGCGTGCGCTCTCGCCGTCGTCGTCGGCATTGACGAGCGGTATGCGGTCAGGCCCCGGGTCGAGGTACCGGCGTCCGAGCATGAAGTCGCCCGCGAAGTGCATCGAGACCCGTTCCATGCCGTCGGGACCGCGGCGGGCCAGCAGAGGGACGGTGACGGCCGCGGAGGTGGGACCGATCA
>JBFINP010000058.1:0-19901 GCA_041611095.1 Acidimicrobiia bacterium
CGCCGCATCCACCCTCGATCGGGCGCGGCTGATGCAGCGACGTGGCTACCGCATCGGTGCCGAGCGTAACGTCGCCGTCGGTCCGGCCATGCTCGGGCTGTGGGGTGCGCTCAGTTTGGCGACCATCGTCGCCGCCGTCCTTGAGATGCGGCCGTGAGCGTGACACCAATGACTTGGTTCGTGGCGCTGACCGGCCTCCTCCTCATCGCGCTCCTCGGAGCCTTGCAGGCCGTCGCCATCGTCCGGCCGCGCGACGAGTGGACGATCCGCAACGTCTACGGCGGCAGCCCCGACCGCACCGACCCCGTTGCCTATCTCGCCCACAACCAGGGATTCGCCTGGGCCGACGTCTTCCTCTGGGCGCCGCTCCAGATCGGAGCCGGTGTGGGCATGCTGCTGGGCCAGCAGTGGGGATTCCTGTTGGGCCTGGCGGCTTCCGTGCCCTATGTATACACCGCGATTCTCTTCTACATCTGGGATCGCGACCTCGGGTTCCGGCAGAACACCTTCGTGTACTGGGTCGTGGTGTGGGCCATGTGGCCCGCCTACGGAGTGGTGGAGTTCGTGTACTGCTTCGTGCGTCTCGCCGGCTGAGCATCTTTGCGACATCGCCTCCTTCACGTTTGAGCGACGATCTCTCCGGGTATCCCGCCACGAAGACGGAGAAGCAACGATGGACAGCGCACGGCACAGAGACAGGAGTCGGATGGTGCGTGCGGTGCATCCCGGAATCGTCTACGACATCGATCGTGACAATCCCGAGGAGGATTGGCACGTTCCTTTCGAGCAGATGATCTACGTCGGTGACGGCGACCGCGACCTGCCCGCCCTCGACTTCATGGAGTGCCACGCCGCCACGGCCAACGGCGTCCACCGGGCCGGCTCCCCGGACCGCTGGTCGGCCCAAGAGAACATGCGCAACGGGCGTGAGGCCACGGTCTTGAAGGCGAATCACGAACCCGAGTCAGGTCTGGCGACGGCGCTCGAGACAGCTGGGCGCCGCGCCGCGCCCTGGACGAGCTTGCTGCGGACCTATCCGCACCGAACCTGACCTGCCTCATGGCTGTGATCGAACGGGCCGACGGAGCCATGCTGTGTCGTTGATCGTCGCCATCGCCGTCCTCGTGGCCGGTGCGGCCATCCTCGTCACCGCCGGCGTCAAGTTCACCCGCATCGTGGACGAGCTCGCCGACCGAACCGGCATGGGCGAGGCGCTGGCCGGAGCGCTGCTTCTCGGCGCCGCAACGTCCCTCCCGGGCCTCATGACCACGATCACGGGCGCAAGCTCTGGCGATGCAGGTTTCGCAGTGAGCAACGCAGTTGGCGGCATCGCCGCTCAAACCACCTTCCTCGTGATCGCAGATCTCATGTATCGCAAGGTGAATCTCGAACATGCCGCCGCGTCGCTCCCCAACATCGTGCAGACCATGGTTCTGATGGCGCTCATCGGAGTCGTCCTGTCTGCCACCGGTACTCCGGAAACCCTCGTCGGTTGGGTGCACCCGGCGACCATCGTCCTGGTCGCGGTCTACGGATACGGCCTCGTCGTGACCCGCCGGGCACGCGAGTCACCCATGTGGCGGCCCCGCCTCACTCCCGGGACGGTCACGGACGAACAACAGCCGGACGTGTGGTCGGAGCGCAGCATCCGAGCCCTGTGGGGGATGTTCGCCGGGTTCGCCGTGCTCGTCGGAATCACCGGATACTTCATCGGCCGGGCCGGCTTGGCCGTGGCGATGGAATCAGGGCTCTCGGGTTCCCTCGTGGGCGCGCTCTTCACCAGCGTCATCACGTCCCTACCAGAGCTGGTGACCGTCATCGCGGCCGTTCGGATCGGAGCCCTCACCTTGGCCGTGTCGAACATCGTCGGTGGTAACACCTTCGACGTGCTCTTCGTTGCTGCCGCAGACGTCGCCTTCACCGGTGGATCGGTCTACCACGCCGCCGACTCGCGTGCGGTCTTCTTCATGGCGCTCACGGTCTTGCTCACCTCGATGCTCGCCGCGGGAATGCTGTCGAGAGAGAAGCGTCACATCGGCTTCGAGGGAATCGCCATCCTCGTTTTCTATGCGCTCGGCGTGTTGACACTCGTCATAATCTGAACCCAGACCGCACGAGGTGCTGCGCCTACCGAGCCGATAGGTCGATGCCGGCGCCGGCCCCGTGCGAGCAGATGACGGCGCTCCTCGCGTCGGCGTGGCGCCCGAGCCGGGCCGGCGACGACAATCGCCGCCGGCGACACGGAAGGAGCCCCCGTGAGTGACGGGCGCGGAGTCGACATCGTTCCTGTACTGCCGGGTGCGGCTTCACTCGGCGCCTACCAGGCCGGAGCGGCCGCGGCCGTGGTGGCCGGGCGGAACGCATTGCGCACCCGCGGGCACGACGTGGAGCTTCCGGCGTGGGGCGGGGCGTCGGCTGGCGCCACGGTGGCCCTGCTGGCGGCCCACTGTCTCGCCCAGGGGCTCGATCCGGTAGCCGTACTGCGGACGGCATGGGTGGAACGGGTGGACCTCCAGGTGCTGACCCAGGGCTCGCGGGCGCCTCTCGGCCTGGAGGACCTGCGCGAGGGTTTGCGGCACCTGCTGACCGGCGAGAGCCTCGACCTTCGCCCCGCCGAGCCCCCGGGGCGAACGGACGTTGCGATTCACATTGCCCTCACGACGCTGCGCGGCTACCGCTACCTGCTCGACGACCTCGGTACGAGACCCGTGGACGCCGTCACCTACGCGGACTGGACGCAGGTGCGATATCCGGCCGGGGGCGATCCCGGCGATCTGTGCCGGCCGGACGGCTCCTCGGCCCTCGATCTCGTGATCGCGTCCGCGGCCAACCCCGCCGTGTTCCCGCCTCGCGTGCTCGACCGATCGGGGGCCTTCGAGGACTACGAGGAGCGTGACCTCCACGACGTTGCCGAGAACTCGAGTTCGTGGTGGTTCGTCGACGGCGGCCTGGTGCAGAGCCGCCCCATACAGCGAACGCTGGCGATGGTCCCTGCTTCGAAGCGGCAGCTGCGCTGCGTCGTCATCGACCCGCGCTCCGAGGGGCCCTCGACCGGGTCCGGCTGGGGCGATCCGGAGCGCGACGGCGAATGGCTCCGGGGGCTGATGCGAGCCATGTCCATCTTCCCCGCCCAAGTCTTGTCCGACGAGCTGAGGCGCATCGACGAGGCCAACCGCACGCACGACGCACTCGCGGAACTGGCTCCATTGCTGCGGATCGCCGACGAAGATGCCTGGAATAGGTGGGCGCGGGACCGAGATCTGGCCGACGCCGACGATCGCGTGCTGGCCGCGCTCCTCGCCGCAGCCGGCCTCCCGACCGGCCGGCGAATCGAGGCGGATGTCATTCACCCCCGGCTCGTCGCCGACAGCCGTGATGTCGAAGGTCTGCTGGCCGGCGAGCTCCTGGGCGATTTCGCCGGCTTCCTGTCACACGACCTCCGCGACAGCGACTTCTCGCTCGGTTTCGCATGCGGCGCCGAGTGGTGGTCGAACGCTCTCGATGAGCTCGGATTCGGCGAGGAGAAGTCATTCGTCGCCGAGTGCCTGACGCGCGTCGGACCGCCCCCCTGGGAACGTATCGAGCGAGGCAAGACCCAGCTATCCGACCTTCCGATGCGGGCCAAGTTTCGGTTGGGGCGTGTGGCGCTGCGAGCGCTCCGAGCCACTCTGTGGAGGTGATGAGAGCCCGTGCCGGCTCGTCGGTCTCACCCTCCGAACTCGGCCGGCATCAGGATTCCTGGCTCGTAGCCCCACCCCTCAGGCTCCCCGACTGCTATGCTACATGGAACGTAGCGCGGGAGGGACGCCGGGCGGAAAGACCCGTCGCACAACAGGTTTCCACCTCTCCCATGCCACCGTTCGCGTCACTTGCCGGAGAACGAAGGGAAGCTGGCCATGCAGCTCACCATCCGACCGATCCTGTTCCTCATGGCGGCGCTTGCGCTCCTTGCAGCGGCGTGTGGCGATGGCGACGGCACGACGACGACGGCCGCCGCAGCACCGGACACCACTGCAGCGGAGACCACCGCCGCCACGGAGCCTCCCCCGGAGACCACCACGACGGCCGCTCCCCAGGATGACAAGCCGCCGATCGTTATCGGGCTCATCACCGACGTCTCTGGGCGCTTCGTGAGCTTCGGCAAGGACATCGAAGCCGCCACCAACCTCGCCGTCGACAAGGTGAACGCCGAGGGCGGCGTCAACGGTTCGCTGATCGAGCTCCGCCTCGTCGACACCGGCGGCGAACCGGACCAGGCGGTGCTGGCATACCGGCAGCTTGCCGACGAGGGCGTGTTCGCCGTGAGCGGCCCGCTGTCATCGGGGGAAGGTGAGGTGCTGTTTGCGCAGGCACCCTCGGTGGCGCTGCCCATCGTGACGGGCACGGCCAACAAGGAGGGCATCACCGACCTCGGGGAGGGTTGGGCGTTCCGGAACACGGCCACGAACACAGCGCTCTATACGGAAGCGATGCCGCAATGGGCAGACGCCTACGACGTGCAGACGGCCGTCTTGGTGTTCGACGAGGAGGAACCCGTCACGGCAGCCGCCGCGATGTTCGCCATCCCGGGAGTCGCGCAGGCGGTGGGCGTTGAGATAGTCAACGCCGACGCCCCGATCACCTTCACACGCGGACAGACCGACTTCTCCACAACGGTGCAGCGCATCAAGGACACTGCAGCCGATGGACTCATCATCATGTCGGCGCCCGCCGAGGCCGGGCTCATCGCCGGTGAACTGGCGCGCCAGGCCGAGACCAGACCTGTGCTCGGGCATCCTGCGCAAGGAGGCAACACGTTCTTCGAGCAAGGCGGCGACGCCATCAACAACTGGGTCCTGCCCTCCATCTTCAACCCTGCCAGCGACAGTGCCCTCACGCAGGAGTACCTGACCGGTATGGCCGAGGTCGACACCGAGCCACCCACCGTGCCCGAGGCGGCGAACTACTACGACAACATCCTGATGCTCGCCGATGTCTTGGGAGGTGCGGGGATCGACGGCAATGCGTCGGCGGATGATGCGCGGGCTGCGGTGCAGCAAGGGCTGCTGGCGTTGTGCGGATTCCAGGGTGCAGCCGGGGAGATCTGCTTCCTCGAGAACGGAGATGCCGAGAAGACCGTCTATGTGAACGTCGTCATCGGTGGCCAGCTGCAGCCACTGCAGTAACGGTGCGCGCACCGATGCGACGAGGGCCGTCCGACAACGGATGGAGACGCCGGCGCCGACTCCATCCGCAGAGTTGAGGACGCCGCCCGATGATCCAAGTGCTGATCAATGGGCTCCTCCAGGGTGCCAACTACGCCCTGCTCGCACTCGGGTACACCCTCGTTTTCGGTGTCATGCACCTCCTGACCCTGGCGCACGGCGAGGTGTTCATGGCCGCGGGGCTCCTGGCCCTCATCATCGCCACGCCCACCACACCGTTGTGGCTGGCCGCAGTGATCGCCATCGCCGTCGGGGCCGTGCTGAGCATCCTCACCGACTTCGTCAGTTTCCGGCCCGTCGGCTACGCCCGGCCGATCGCCGCCGCCGTCTCCACCATCGGGCTTGCCATCCTCATCCTGAACGCAACGCTGCAGATACGCGGCTCATCGACGGCGGTGGCGGTTCCGTTCGACATCCCCCGAACCGACATCTCGATCGGGGGCACGTTGATCTCGATGACGCAGGTGGTGAGCCTCGTCGTCGCCATCGTCGTGATGGTGGCGACCCATCAGTTCGTCCAGAGAACCAAGTGGGGCATGGCCATGCGGGCCTTTGCCCATGACGCCGAGACCGTCGCCCTCCTCGGGGTCCCCGTTCGGCGCCTGACCGTTCTCACGCTCGGGATCGCAGGATCGCTCGCCGGGCTGGCCGCTTTCCTGCTCGCCATGCGGATCGGGAGCGTGTCGCCACTCACCGGGTTGGAGGTCGGTCTCATCGGCCTCGCCGTGATGACCATCGGTGGTCTCGGGAGCCTCACGGGTGCGATGGTCGCGGGGGTGGGCCTGGGCGTCATCCAGTCCTTCGCCGCCTACTACGGATTCACCGGTTTCCAAGCTGCGATCCCCTGGCTGCTCCTCGTACTCGTCCTGCTGGTCCGACCCCGGGGTCTGATCCCCACTGCCCAGGCATGATCGACATCCTCACCAACGACGCATTGGTGACGCTCATCGCGATCCACGCCATCGCCGCCATCGGGATGAATCTCGTGTACCTCACAGGGCAGCTCAACCTCGGACAGGCGGCATTCCTGGCGATCGGCGCCTACACGACGGCCTGGGTCGACGTCGAGCTCGGATGGGCTCTCGTCCCCAGCCTCATGGCTGGGGCGGTGGCTGCGGCGATCGTGGCGTTCCCCGTCGCGGTGGGAGCCAACCGGGTACGGGGGATCTACCTCATCATGGGGACGCTGGCGGTCGGCGAGCTGGTCAGAGTCGCTATCGGCAACATCGAAGCCGTGGGCGCTCGGCAGGGCTACTTCGGCATGGAACCGGTGTCTCGAGGAGGGGTCTACGCAGCTCTCGCCGTCGTCCTCGTCCTGGCACTGCTCCTCGTCGCGAGCTCCCACGGACTGCGAATGCGGTCGATCTTCGACGACGAGGACGCCGCCGCCGCGGCGGGAGTGGCGACGCGCCGAGTGAAGATCGCGGCGGTGATGATCAGCGCCGCGGTGGTCGCCATCTCAGGTGGGCTCCTCGCAAAGTGGCTCTTGTTCATCGCACCACGGGATTTCGGCGTCGGCGTGTCGTTCGAGGTCGCCCTCTACACGCTGATCGGTGGGGTTCACAGCTTGCTCGGGGCGCTGGTCGGGGCCACCCTCATCACCGTCTTGATCGAGGTGCTCTCGAAAGTTCCGGACCTCGATTACGTTCCATCGGCCCTCCACTTCCTGTCCGGATGGCGCCTCGTCGTGTTCGGAGCGTTGGTGATCGTGCTCATGCCGGCGCTGCCGGAGGGGCTGGTGAGCCGGCGAACCGGTCTGGCGCTGAGCGCACCGTTTCGGACGCTGCGCCGCCGATATCAGTCGACGGAAGAGCAAACACACCGACGAGCGGGGGCCGACCTTCTCCCACCGGCAAACACCGCCGCGATCGCCCTGGTGGGTATCACGCACGACTTCGGGGGCGTCCGAGCCCTCAACTCTGTCGACTTCAGCGTCGACCACGGCGAGATCGTCGCACTCATCGGCGCCAACGGGGCGGGGAAGACGACATTGATCGACGTGGTGGGCGGCCGCCTGTCCTGCCAGGTAGGAGCCATCACGCTGCTCGGCAGCGACGTGACCCATTGGCGACCGGAGATGCGGACTCGCACCGGCCTCGCTCGGACGTTCCAGAACGTACGCGTCTTCGCTCACCTGACGGTGGAGGAGACCGTACGGCTCGGTTGGTTGGCTGCCCGCCCCGGTGGGCCGAGCTCCAGCGACGTGCTCCAGCTCGTCGGACTCGAGGCTCACCGTGACGTGCTGCCGGGACGGCTCACGCTCAGTCAAAGACGGCACCTCGAGATTGCCCGCGCCGTTGCGTCCAACCCCGTCGTCGTCTTCCTCGACGAGCCCTCCGTCGGGATGAACGACGACGAGCGCGCCGAGCTGGCCACGCTCGTGCGTGCCATTCGGGACCTCGGGGTTGCCGTGGTGGTGGTCGACCACAATCTGGATCTGGCCCTGGGCGTTGCCGATCGCGTCGTCGTGCTCGACTTCGGGGAGATCATCGCAACCGGTAGCGCGGACGACGTCTTGCACGACCCTCGGGTCCGCAGGGCGTACCTGGGCGAGAACGAGCCGGAGGAGGCGATCGGCGAGGTCGAAGCGTGAGCGGTGGGCTCGAGTTGGAGGGCGTGGAGGTCCGCTACGGCAGGGTGAGAGCGCTGCACGACGTGCAGCTCACGGTGACGCCGGGCACCACCACCGCCGTCCTCGGTCGCAACGGTGCCGGCAAGTCCTCGTTGCTCCGCGCCATCGCCGGGGCCGTCCGCCCGTCCGGCGGCCACGTCCGCTGGAACGAGGACGACATCACGCGCTGGAGCGCCGACCGACGCGCTCGTGCGGGGGTCGGGCTCGTGCCCGAGGGTCGCAGGATCTTCCCCGACCTGACGGTCGCCGAGAACCTCCGACTCGGCGGCTTCGCGCTGGCGAGCGAAGAGCTCGAGGCACGGATGGAGACGACGGCAGAGCTCTTTCCCATCCTCGCCGAGCGCTCCAACCAGCCGGCCGGCCGCCTGTCCGGCGGTCAGCAGCAGATGCTCGCCATCGGCAGGGCGTTGATGTCGCGCCCCGATCTCCTCTTGCTCGATGAGCCCTCGCTCGGACTCTCGCCGCTCGCCGTCGGAGCCGTATACGAACAGCTGGCGGCACTCGGTGAGACCACCATCACGATGCTCCTCGTAGAGCAGCACATTCACCGGGCACTCGACCTCGCCGACGCCGCCGTTGTTCTGAGTCTCGGCCAGATCGTCGCAAGCGAGGCGCCCGAGACCCTGGCCGCCGATCCGCGACTCGTCAGCGCCTACCTGGGGGGTGGCCGCCCATGATCTTCACGGTGGACGGCGACCCCATCGAGGTAGAGCCCGAAGTCGTCATCGTCGCCGGGTTCACGGGACGTGACCGTGCGTCCGTGGGGGCGCACGTCGACGAGCTTCGTGCGCAAGGCGTGCCAACCCCGGGTCGAGTCCCGACCTTCTACGAGGTCGCTCCCGATCAGCTGACGCACGACGGCGAGATCATCGTGGTCGGCGGTGCGACATCGGGCGAGGCAGAGATTGCAATCGTCACCTGCGGCGACCGTCGGCTCGTGACTCTGGCCTCCGATCACACCGATCGTGAGGCCGAATCCGTCGACATCGAGCTGTCGAAGCGGGTTTGCCCCAAGCCACTCGCCCGCGACGCGTGGGACTACGCGGGCGTCGCCGACCGTTGGGACGAACTCGAGCTCGCCGCGTGGATCGAGGACGACGGCGCCCGGCAGCCGTATCAGGCTGGAAGCGCAGCCGACTTTCTCCGCGTCGATGAGATCGAAGCGGCCGTCCCTTTCCGCCGGCGCCCGGGATGCTGGGTGTTGCTCATGGGTACCTTGCCCGTCATCGGACCGATTCGGCCCAGCCGCCGGTTCGCCGCCCGGCTTCACGACCCGGGTGCCCGACGTTCCATCGAGCTCGACTACACCATCCGCTTCACCGACCATCTGCGGCGCCCGTGACGGCGGCGAACGAGGAGCGGATACGTGCGGCCGCCACTCGGGTCGGCGTCGAGCTCGAAGACCGCGACGTCACCGGGTCCACTCTCTTTCTCGATCGCGTCGAGGCCGGCCTGGAGCTGCGCCCCGCATCGGCGGTCTCGGCCCCGACCCCGGAGCGCGAAGACCGGAACGCCGGCGGCCACGGTGGCGAGCCGCCCGAAAGCCGGCTGCCCGAACCGGGGGCTCTGGCGAGCGACGGCGGCCCCTACCTCACGGTGCTGTCTCACTCCCCTCCCACACCCGGAGCCACCGGCTCGTTGGCCGGCTGGACCCTCGCCGTCAAGGACTTGATCTCCGTCGCCGGGGTCCCGTTGAGCGCCGGCTCACAAGTCCGTTCGGATGCCGCGGCCGAGCGGCACGATGCGTCCGTCGTGACGTCCCTGCGCCGGGCCGGCGCCGCGATCGTCGGCACGACGGCGCTCCACGAGTTCGCCTTCGGTGTCACCGGCATCAACCACTCCACCGGCACGCCGGTGAACCGGGCGGCGCCGGATCGGGCTCCGGGGGGATCGAGCTCCGGCTCCGCCGTCGCCGTCGCCGAGGGTTCTGCGCGCATCGCCCTGGGCACGGACACCGGCGGATCCGTGCGGATACCTGCTGCCCTCTGTGGCGTCGTCGGCTTCAAACCGAGCAGGGAGCGGTACTCGACCGAGGGAGTGTTTCCGCTGTCCCCATCGCTCGACCACGTTGGGCTGATGGGATCCTCGGTCGCCGACGTGGTTGCGGCAGATCGGGTCTTGTCGGGTTCCTCCGAGCAGGGACGCCGCCCGGCCCGCCTGGGAGTCCTCACCGCCGAGCTGGCCGCAAGCACGACACACGTTCGCCGGTCGGTGTCGGATGTCATCGGACTCCTGAGAGCGGCGGGGATCGAACTCGCGGAGGTGACGCTCCCGCGAGCCGAGCGAGTGTTTGCGATCAGCACCGCCCTGATGTTCTGCGAGGCAGCCGTGGTCCATGACGAGACGCTGCGGAGCATGCCCCAGGCGTACGGCGACGACGTTCGCCTTCGACTGGTCCAAGGTGCGGCCATACCCGCGGCATGGCATGCCGAAGCCCGCTCCCAACAGGACCGCGTGCGAAGTCAGGTCGCCGAAGCCATGGGTCGCGTCGATGGTGTCATCGGGCCCACCGTGCCGATCGCGGCACCCCACCTGCAACGGGCCGCAGACCCCGCAGTCTCTGCTGCCCTGGTGGCGTTCACCCGGATCGCGAACCTCGCCGGGGTGCCCGCACTCAGCCTCCCCATCGCCACCCATGGGTTGCCGGTGGGTGTCCAGATCATGGGAAGGACGGACGAGGCGGTCCTGGCGGTAGCGGCGGAGATCGAAGCGACGATGGCCCGGTGACTCATCGAGTCTGGGATGGGGCGCCTCGTGGGTACGACACCTGGCCGCCCTGGTGGAGCCTCGAGTGGATGCCGGCACGCTCGTACTGAATCGGGAGCTGCGGCTCCAGGCCCATCGCAGCGGCGGCGTGGTGGGGCCAGTACGGGTCCCACAGCAGCATGCGACCCAGCACGACGATGTCGGCCTCCTCCGCCCGCAGTATCTCCTCGACATGGAATGGATCGACGAGCAAGCCGACGGCGGCGGTGCGGATTCCTACCTCCTTGCGCACCTCGGCTGCGAAGGGCACCTGGTAGCCCGGGAAGCGCTCGATGGCCTGTTCCTGGGTGGTTCCGCCGCTGGAGCAATCGATGACATCGACACCCAGCGGCTCGATGAGCCGAGCGGCCGCCACCGTGTCGTCGACCGTCCAGCCCCCCTCGACCCAATCCGTTGCCGACATCCGCACGAACAGAGGGAGATCCTCGGGCCAGACCTCACGCACGGCCGCCACCACCTCGACGAGGAGCCGAGCACGATTCTCGAGGCTCCCCCCGTACGCGTCGCTGCGTCCGTTGGAGATCGGCGACAAGAACTGATGCAGCAGGTAGCCATGGGCCGCATGGATCTCCATGATGCGAAAACCTGCTCGCCGAGCCCGCTCCGCCGCCGTTCGCCACTTGGCAACGACGGCCTCGATTCCCCCTTCGGTCAACGCCTCCGGTACGAGATCGCCGGGCTCCCAAGGGATCGCGCTCGGACCGACCACCTGCCACCCGCCCTCGGCGCTTGGGATCGCCCGGCGGCCCTCCCAGGGACGCATATGGGACGCCTTGCGCCCTGCGTGAGCGAGCTGAATCCCAGGAATGGAGCCGAGTTCCGAGATTCGGCCGGCGATCCTCGTGAACGCAGTCTCTTGGTCGTCGTTGTACAGGCCGGTGTCCCAGGGCGAGATGCGGCCGATCGCTTCGATGGCCGTTGCCTCGGTCATGACGATCCCGGCGCCTCCTACCGCTCGGGTGGCCAGATGGACGTAATGCCACTCGTTCGGGACGCCGTCGATCGCGGAGTACTGGCACATCGGCGAGACCATGATCCGGTTCTTCGCGACCACGTCGCGCAGGTCGATCGGCTGGAAAAGCAACGGCCGATCAGCGTCGAGAAGGCTCATGTCAGGCGTCCGCCGGTGCGTCCTTCGTCACGTCGAGCCAGTGAGATTCGTGCAGCAGGTGGTGCTCGATCGGCACGTCGAGGTTCGAATGGATGCGGTTGTAGAAGGCCCAGAACCCCAGGGTCGCCGCGATCTCCACGATCTCCTCAGGACTGAAGTGACCGGCCAGCGCCCCACGTAAGGCATCGGTGGTGTGCTGCGGCCCGCGCGAGGCGGCGTCGACGAAGTCCCACGCCACACGTTCGCGCTCATCTGCGGGATTCCGCAACAACAGTATGTCCCTCAGCTGCGCATCGTCGTAACCGAACTTCTTCCGCATCGTGTTCGCATGGTGGGTCGTGCAGTACCGGCACCCATGGTTGCGGGAGACGATGAACGACATGCGGTACTTGAACTCCTCCGAGAGGACGTTCGACTCGTGACGCATCACCGTGTTGTTGAGACGGATGATCTGACGCAAGATCTCGGGCCGATGGGCGTAGAGCTTGAGCGCATTGGGGAGGAAGCCCATACGCGCCTCGTATGCTTCGAGCTGGGCGGCCACCTCGCGCGGTAGGTCGGTCGTGTCGGCATAGGCGAAGAACGGTTCTGCCTCTGCCTCCGCCCCAGCCCCATCGACCTCGGTCTCCATGGCATCTCCCCGGCTGGCTTCGCGCCCCCGACCGGGACTCGATCCCGGTCGGCGGCTGGCATGTAATATACTAGATCTGAACTGCACCTCTCCCACCCGGAGGCGACGTATGGCCGACCTTCAGCAGTTCCTCGACGAGCACCGCGGCGACCTCATCGAGATCGACAAGCCGGTCGCGCTCGAACACGTCGGGGCGCTCACCGCGCAGACCACGGACACCGTCGTCTTCAATCACATCGACGGCTTTCCCGGATGGCGACTGGTCGACCACCTCTTCGTCGGCCGCGCCGCCCAGGCCCGCGTTCTCGGGTGCGATCCAGACGAGGTCGTGCCGACGCTCGCCGAGGTCATCCGCCGCGGACCCAAACCATTGCGCGAGGTCGACGATGCGCCTTGTCACGAGGTGGTGATGGAGGGCGACGACGTCGACCTCACCACGCTGCCCATCGTGACCCACACCGATCGCGACCCCTACCCCTACACGACGAGCTTTGCGATCCACAAGGACCCCGAGACCGGCCAGTACAACCAGATGTTTCCTCGATGTGGAGTGCTGAGCCGGAACGAGATGGTGGCGTCCTTCGTGTCGGGAACCGTGCAGCGCATCCACGGCAAGTACAAGGCGGCGGGCGAGAAGATGCCGCAGGCGGTTGCGATCGGGACACATCCTGCGTGGGAGCTGTGCGGCTGCTACTCCCATCCCCACAAGGACTGGTGGGAGTTGGAGCTCTACGAGGCCATCACGGGACAGGTCGGCGAGGTCACCAGGTGCAAGACGGTGGATCTCGTGGTGCCCGCCGACGCTTCGGTCGTGATCGAGGGCTTCGTCCATCCCGATCGCACGGCCCAGGACGGGCCGTCACCGGGCCCCACGATGCTCTTCAACCCCTACGCATCCCAACAGCCGGTGTTCGAGGTGACGGCCGTCACCATGCGGAAAGAGCCCATCTACCGCAACCACCTGATGACGCCGTTCACCGACCATCAAGAGATGCCACGCCTGTTCCACGAGGCGATCATCTACGACAAGCTCGCCGCGATGGGGCTCGACGTCCGCGACGTCTGCTTCTCTCAGGCCGGGGGCTCGCTCTCCGTCCTGGTCCAGGTCGAGCCTCGGTATGACGGGCAAGTGACGGACGCCATGCTTTCGGTGCTCGGTTCGTCATGGCCGAACGTCAAGATGGCGATCATCGTCGATCCGGACATCGACATCTACGACTATCGGGATGTGCTCTACGCCCTCTCGGTGCGCGTTGATCCTTCCAAGGACGTGCTGGTCGTGCCCAACGCCCGCGGCTTTCCTTTCGACCCGACGGCCGAACCCGTGATCGGCGCTTTCCCCAACACCGCCGACACCAGGTTCCCCTGCGTGGTCGGCAAGTGGGGCATCGATGCCACGAAGCCGCCCGCCTACCGGGAGGAGCGCGCCAACTACGAACGTGCCTGGCCCGATCATTGGGGCGAGGTCGATCTCGGCGACTACCTGACCTGAGCGATCTGAGCCGGCGCACGACGAAGGAGAGGTGGCATGGCCAAACCCGAGCTCGAGTTCCACATGCCCCGGAGCGAATGGCGTCCATCGGGCCCACCCGGATTCTGGGAGATGATCCTGTCGGAAGATCCCGAAACCGGCGCCTACACCCGGCTGGCACGGCTCGACCCCGGCACCGACACCTCGGAGCTGGGAGTGTTCCGACACGACTTCAGGGAAGAGGCCTACCTCATCGACGGTGAGCTGACCGATCTCTCTCTCGGCCAGACCTTCACACCCGGCATGTACACATGCCGGCCGGTGGGCATGCCGCACGGGCCGTACCGCAGCGATCCGGGATGCCTACTGGTCGAGTTCCGCTACGACTTCACCAGGTGAGCGCGTCGTACCTGGTCATATACGAAGGCCGGCCCGACGACGCGGACGCCTTCTTCGACTACTACGTCACCAAGCACGTGCCCTTGATCTGGGGCTTTCCCCGAATCCGAGCGGTGGAGATCATGCGCGAGGTGGGCGACTCGGAGCTCTTCATGATCACCCGTCTCGTCTTCGACACGGTCGAGGAGTTGCGGCAGGCGGTCACCTCGCCGTATCGCAGCGTCACCAAAGCCGACATGGACAAGTTCCCGGCATTCCGCGGGACCATCCGATGGGAGATCGTCGAGAACCTCGACTTCACTCCTCCCGAGGACTAGTGGCTCGATCGCCCGGACACCCTCACGATGCGGGGCGTCGGGGCGGGGGACCACTCTCGGGGTCGGCCAGCCACGCCCGGCAGGCCCGCCAGTATTCGAGGTAGGCCTCGCCGCCTTCGGCGCCCGTCGGGAGGAACGAGAGTTCGAGCGACCACGGCAGCTCGATCGACGGACGGATCGCGACGATCGGGCCCTCTACAACGGCCACGTCGTCGTGAATCATCACCGACAGCGGGGCGAGCGACACTCGGAGAGCAGTTCGCTCGGCGACGACCAGGAGCGTCGCGCTGGTCGCCCCAGCCTGAGCCACCGAACTGCGTGCCTCGACCGCACACCGAACGAGACCATCGACGGAGTAGACGCTCCCTGTGGCCAGCATCGCCATCGCAGGTGGAGTCGAGTCGACCACGGCGATGATGGCCCGGCCGCCCTCGCTGGACGGGAGCGGAGCGATGGCGTCAGTGAACGCGCCGAGCAGGCCGACCGGCACGCTCATCGGGGGGGCATGGCGTCGTTCCAGTCGCGCAGAAGTCCGCACAGCACGGTACGTGCTGTCTTCAGCTCGGCCACCGTCGCACACCCCGTCAGCACCATGGCGGTTCGCAGCTCGTCGAGGAACAGATCGGCAGCGTCCTGCAGTTGGGATCCACCTTCGACGGCCGCGATGAGCATCGGCCGGCCAAGCCCCACAAGATCCGCACCCAGCGCGATCGCCTTGGCAGCGTGGAGACCACTCCGAACCCCGCCGGTCGCAACAACCGGTACCCCGGCGTCGCGCACCTCGAGGATCGCAGCAGCCGTCGGGATACCCCATTCCCCGAAGGTCTCGCCGAGCTGGGCACGGCGTACCTCGCCGGCGTCGACGGCACGTTTGGTCTCCACACGGGCGAAGTTCGTGCCTCCGAGCCCGCCAGCATCTATCGCCGCCACCCCCGCCGCGACGAGACGCTCTGCTGTACCCCGATCCATGCCAGCCCCGGTCTCCTTCACCATCACCGGCACACTCGCCGCACTGACGGCTGCGGCGATCGCATCGATGTACCCATCGGTGATGCGGTCACCCTCGGGCTGGATGAGCTCTTCGACCACATTGAGGTGGATGGCGAGCACTTGAGCCCCCACCATCTCCACGACCTGGTTCAGCTCCGTCGGGCCGAAGGGCGGGACCTCACCCTGCGCAACCAGCTGCGAGGCGCCCAGGTTGGCGATGACGACCGCATCTGGAGCCTCCTTGCGTACCGCGGCGTACGTGTCGGCCAGAGACGGATCCACGAGTGCCGCCCGCTGGCTGCCGACTCCGACCGCGATCTGGAGCCGCTGCGCCAGCTCCCCGAGTCGGCGGTTGATCACGAGAGCGTCGGCGTGCCCTCCGGTCATGCCCGTGATCACGAGCGGCGCCGCCAGCTCGTGGCCCAGGAACGGAGTGGCCAGCGTGACGTCCCGCAGCGAGACCTCGGGAGCCGCCGAGGGTACGAGCATCACGTCGTCCCAACCTGGCGCAACGGTGCTCTGCGAGGCCGAGGCCAGCGCCAGATGAAGCTGCTGACGCTTGCGCTCTTCGATGAGGCGGCGAGGAAGATCGCCCGACGACACGAGCCGAAGGTACCACAGCCCTCGTGAGTTGACGCCTGGTGCGTGGGAGGCAACAGTGCCCGGCTATGCGACGCATCATCGTTGGCATCTCGGGAGCGAGCGGCGCCGTCTACGGTGCACGCGTCCTCGAGGTGCTCTCAGCGGCGCCCGACGTGGAGACCCACCTGGTCATCAGCTCGGGGGCCGAGGCCACGATCGACTACGAGACCGACTACGACCCTGCGAGCGTGAAAGGTATGGCCGACGCCGTCTACTCGGACGAGAACCTGGCAGCGGCCATCGCGTCGGGGACCTTCGTGACGGACGGGATGATCGTCGCACCATGCTCGATCAAGACCCTCAGCGCGGTGGCCAACAGCTACGACGCCACGCTCATCGCGCGCGCAGCGGACGTCTGTCTCAAGGAGCGGCGCCGGCTCGTTCTCGTGGTGCGGGAAACGCCGCTTCACCTCGGCCATCTTCGGCTCATGACGGCAGTGACGGAGGCCGGGGCGGCGGTGCTTCCTCCGGTTCCCGGCTTCTACACGCGCCCGAAGACGATCGCCGATGTGGTCGATCACACCGTCACCAAGATTCTCGACCTCTTCGGGCTCGATAGCGGGCTGATCGACCGCTGGTCCGGGATCTGAGGTTCAACCCGCCTTCGCTGCGGCCGCCCGCGCCGTCACCTTCACGTGTCGTTGGATCGCACGGCGGGCTGCGGCGGCGTCGCCGGCCTCGATCGCATCCACGATGGCGGTGTGCTCGTCGAGCACGTCTGGGATGCGCTCGGGCAACGCCAGCGCCGAGCTTCCCAGCAGCCACATGGCTCCCCGCAGCGTTCCGAGCATCTGATCGGCGAGACGAAGGCCGACCAGCTTCGGCATCAGCAAGTGGAACTCCTCGTCGACCTCGAGAAACGCATCTGCGTCGTCCACAAACTGCGCCTGGCGCCGGAGGATGGCGCGTAGCTGGGCGACGTCGTCCGAAGTCGCCTGCTTGGCGAGCTCGGTGACCACGTACGCCTCGATCACCACTCGGAGGTCGAAGACCTCACGCCGATCCCCCTCGTCGAGGACGTGCAGCCTGAAACCCCGTTGCGGGATGATCTCGACAAGCCCCTCGCGGGCGAGCTCGATGAGGGCCTCGCGCACGGGTGTTCGCGAGATGCCCATGAACTCGGCGAGCTCACTCTCGCTGTAGAACGTGTCCTGCACCAGCTCCTGACGTTGGATGGCAAGACGGAGCAGGCGGTAAGCCTGCTGAGCCAAGCTGTCGGGACGCTCGATGGCCGGGATCTGCGGTTTCATGCCTCGTCGCGAGTGATGTCGACCCAATGGCCGTACGGGAGTACGGGGTCTTCGAGCGGCGCCCGCATCGCCGAGTGCATCGTGTTGTACATCTTCCAGAACCCCACCAGCATCACGATCTCCATGACCTCCTGAGGCGTGAACGCGCCGGCCAGACGCTCCAGCACCGCTTCCGGCACTCCCGTCGGATCCCAGCTCGCCGCGGCGACGAACTCGCGAGCTATCGCTTCCCTTTCGTCGACGGGGTCTTCCATCTTGAGGATCTTCTCGAGGTCGTCCTCGCTGTAGCCCCAGCGGTTCTTGAGCACCAGCACGGTATGTGCCGTGCAGTACCTGCACACGTTGTCGCGGCTGGCGATGAACGAGAGCCGGTACTTGAAATGCTCCGACAAAGAGTTGCGCTCGTCGCGCATGATGGCGTTGTTGAGCCGGAAGAGATACTCCGCCGCCCAGGGCACGTGAAGGTACAGCTTCAGGGTGTTGGGCAAGAACCCCATACGCGACACGTAGTAGAAGAGGTCGGGCCGGACGCTCACCGGCACGTGCTCGAGGCGCTCCCCGATCGGCGGATAGGGAATGAAGGCGGCGGCTTCACCTTCCTCGAGAAGCTCGTCCTGGATGGGGTTCGGGGAATCGATCTGAGCGGTCATGAGCACACTTCCTCGCACGACTGCCATGTAATATACCAGTCACGACCGGGTGGCTCGCCCATCACTCGACTCCACCGAGACTCCACCGCTCGTCGGGGCGTGTCGTAGCTGAGACGCGAGGAGGACGGCTGGTATCGACCGGGCGGGTCAGACCTGCCCCCCCTCCTCACTTCATCGGCTCGGAATCTGCTCGGCAATCTCGACGAGGAGGTCGACCCACCCGATGCCACCTTGCGACGCACCGGTGCGGACCACGATGACGTCTCGCGCACGGTCGACATAGAGGTACTGGCCGTCCTTGCCGAGCGCGACGACGGCCTCGTCGCCCGCGATCCACCACTGGTAGCCATAGTTGGTGAGTGCGGTTCCGTCGTAGTCCGCGGGCCAAGCCTCCGGCGGGTATGCCGGGGTGAAAGAGTCGGTGAGCCACTCGGGTGACAGGATGCCCATGCCATCACCCAGCACCAGCCCGCCGAACTTGGCGAGATCGCGTGCGGTCAGCGCCAAGCAGCACCAAGTCCGCTCCAGCCCGTTCGTCGAGTCCGTGCTCCAGGTCCCGGGCGACTCGACACCCAGCGGGTCGAGCAAGCGTCGTTGCAGGTACTCGGTGACCGACTCGGGAGCGAGGACACGGCTCAGGATGAGCCCGAGGACGGCGTTGTCACCGGACTTGTACGTGAACTCGGTCTGCGGCTCGTCGCGAATCGACAAACCGAGGATGTCACGCTCGAGGTCCGCCGTGTAGTTGAACTCGACGTGGACCCCAAACGGGTTGTCGTCCTCGACGTATGTCGAGGAGGTGTCCATCTGGAGCGCATCCTGGATGGTCACAGAGTCGTAGCCGGCATCGGCCAGCTCGGGAATGTATGCGGTGACCGGATCCTCCACCGAGCCGACGAGTCCATCGTCGATGGCAGCCCCGACGAGCAGGGAGGTGATCGACTTGGTCACCGAGAAGACCATCGACGCCGTTGTCGGGCCGTGGTCGGCCGCATACCACTCGTATACGATCGCGCCGTCGTGCACGACCACCAAGGCAAGGCCACCTCGCTCGGCGAGGACTTCGCCAACGGGCTGCGTCCCCCCTTCGATGGTCACCACGGGCTCTCCCCCCTCGGCGACCGGCCAAGGTGTCGGGTTGGGCGAGGCCGTCGTGGCGCGCCCCGGGTAATCGAGGTGGTCCCAAACGGTGGTGGTGCCATGCGTCACGACCCGCCACACTGCATCTGGGCCAATGGCCACCGCCCACGCACCGATGGCGACCGCGAGCAGCGCGACCAGGGCCAGCACGATGATCGCAATGCGACGGCCCCAGCTCACGGCGGGGAGCGTAACCGGTCGGCCGGTCGATGGCCGTGCGTAACCTCAAGGGGCGAAACGAGAGTGTACGAGCGAGGAGCGCGAGCATGGAGAGCAAAGCATCGGCGACGTGGCAAGGCGACCTCGTCAACGGGAGCGGCACGACGACCCTCAACAGCGGTGTGGCGGGACCACTCCCGGTCTCCTGGCCGAGCCGCACGGAGGCTCCCAGTGGCAAGACGAGCCCCGAGGAGCTGATCGCCGCAGCCCATGCGGCCTGTTACAACATGGCGTTGTCGAACGGTCTTGCGTCTTCCGGCACCCCGCCCACCCAACTCGACACCGACGCAACGGCGACCTTCGAGAAGGTGGAGGCGGGCTGGAGGCTCACCCGCATGGCGCTCCGGGTCCGCGGCGACGTTCCCGGGCTCAGCGCCGAAGCCTTTGCAGCTGCGGCCGGCGCAGCGAAGGACGGCTGCCCGGTATCCAACGCATTGGCCGGCAATGTCGACATAACGGTGGAGTCCACGCTGGTCTGA
>JBFINP010000059.1:0-19791 GCA_041611095.1 Acidimicrobiia bacterium
ATCACTGCACCTGCGGGCACCGCGGGGTGTGGATCACCGGCAAGAAAGCGGCCACCAACGCCGCCTGATCCCGGCCCTGACGCCACGAATCGCCAACCGATGCGCCCCCGCCTCAACGGGGGCGCAGTCGCGTGCTCAACCAGCGTGGCCGACCGGCAACCGGCGCCTGGCGCACCGGATGCCGGTCTGGATGAGCTATCGGCCGACGGGGCCCGGCCGGGTATGGCGCTCGACGACCATGCCGGCACCGAGCATGAGGACCCCGATGGCCGCAAGGAGACCAAGCGAGATCCCCGTTTCCGGCAGAGTCTCCCGGAGCCCCGCAGACACTGCGGTGCGGACGGGTTCGGGGCTCACACGAACCGTGTAGACCGGTGGCGTCGACGAGGCGCGCGTCTGCACCGGGCGGACGGCCGGGACGTCGACACCGGTCACCCCATCGACGACGACCTGCGGGCCGCTGATCACAGGCTCCGTCTCCAGGATCGGTTGCGGAGCCTCCTCCGGGGAAGGGGCACTCCCGAGGTCGGGCGCAGCAACCGGCTCCTCCGCACCAGGCTCGACCGGTGGCGCCGACACATCCGGCAGCGGCTCTTCGACCGGCCGCGCCGGCTGGTCATCGGGAGTCGGGATGGTTTCCACCTCGCACCTCGTGGGTGTCGCCGGCGAGGTCCACACGACGGAACCGTTGACGATCACCGACCAGGTGATGTCGCCGGCGATGCCGAGATTGGCGCCTTCGATCATGCAGTGAACCCGCACGGCTGCGGGATTCCCGGCTTGGGTGCGCATACGGCAACCGGACGCCGTCACGTCGTAGACGGCACCCGTCATCACGTCGCGTACCTCGACAGCGACACTCGTGATGGCGGTGCCGTCGGGAGACGAGAAGTCGCCATTCATACCCGCACAACCTTGCGCAGCGTGCTCACAGTCGAGACGGACGGTAGGAACGAGTGGTTCGGCGGCTTCCCCGGGGCCGATCACGATGACGAAGAACGCGATCGTCGCAACCAGGAGCGTCGAGATGCGCCGCAGCAGCACCCACGCTGCGTCGGACACGACGATCCTCGTGCTCCACCACGGCGGTGGCCCGGCATGGTTATGGCCCATCGGATCTGCGTTGACATTCACGAGCACTCCTACCTCCTGGGTACCCCCTCCCTCCGGAGGCACGCTGCGTCAAGTAGTAGGCCGGGCGAGGTGGGGCGTCCATACCGGAATGCGTGTATCTGGGCTACCCGATCCGGGTATTCGACAGATCAGCGGTCCGTTGACGTGACGCCCGGCGGCTCCGCGCTGTGCTCGGTCTCATCCCGGCTCGCCGCAACCAACAACAGCAGGTCACGGCGGCTGCCCAGGCCGGTCTTACGAAGGATGTTCCTGATGTGCGTCGCAGCGGTCGCGGGCGAGATGAACAGAGCTTCGGCGATGGCCTTGTCGGACATTGCGCCCGTTCCGATGAGCGCCGCAACCTCGAGCTCGCGTTCGGTGAGGCCGTAGGCGGTGATCGGGGCATCGGTAGCGAACGTGTCCGAGAGCGCGGACACGATCTTCTCGGAGCGCCGCATCTCGGGACCCAGCCTCCGGATCAGGAGCACCCCGCCCACGCCGAGCGCAGTGGCCGCCAGCGATTGGAGGAGGTGCCACTCGGATGACAGCACGGTGCCGACTCCGGCAGGAAGCCAGCCTTGCTGCGCGGCGAGCAAGGCAAGCCGGGTCAAGGCTCCGAGCACGAATGCCCCGGCAACGGCCGCCAGCGCCCACGAGATGGCTCGCATCCGCGGCAGCGGATCGCGCAGGGCGTTGCGGACGCTCCACATGCCGAGGATGGTGAACAGCAGGGCGTTCACACTCACGATGGCGAAGATGGCACCGGTCACCGCACGCTCCCCCAAGCCGTGTCCCCGGCGACGAGTCGAGCGATCGCCAGAACCAGAGAGCGCTCGAACGGGCCCGCCATGCGGACGCGTCGGATCATTTCCGTGACGCCGCCGCGCGCAAGAAGAACCACACGTTGGCGGGGCGCTCCGCCACCCGCCGGGTCAGGTAGGGGTACCAGGCCTGACCATATGGCACGTAGATGCGCACCCGCAGGCCTGCGTCGAGCAGCCGTCGCTGGAGCTCAGGCCGGACGCCGTACAGCATCTGGATCTCGTAGTAGCCCGACCGATCGGTGGCGAGCCGTCGCACCACGTCGATCCGGTCCTCGTCGTGGGAGGCGATCGCCGGCCGCACCGCCTCGGAACCCATGAGGAGCGTCGCGAGGCGATCGAAGCTCTCGTTCACCTCGCGCCGCGACTGGTACGCAATACTCTCGGGCTCTGCGTACGCACCCTTGCACAAGCGGACATGCCCCCCGACTGCGACGATGCGGTCGAGATCGTCTCGGGTGCGATGCAGGTACGACTGCACCGCCACTCCGACGTTCCCCCACCGGTGCTGCGCCTGCTCGTACGAGGCGATGGTGGCTTCCGTGTGCCGGCTCTCCTCCATGTCGATGGTCACGGACGTCCCGATCTCGGCGGCGCGAGCGGCCAGCGAGTCGAGAAGCTCGGCGGCGAGGTCGTCGTCGAGACCGAGGCCGAGCTGGCTGAGCTTGATCGAGATGTTGGCGTCGAGGCCGTCTGCCGCGATCCGGTCGAGGCACTCCAGGTAGTCATCGCCTGCAAGCTTCGCCTGGGTGAGGTCCGTCACGTGCTCGCCGAGATGATCGAGGGAGACGCGGTATCCGGCATGGTTGAGCGATTCCGCCACGGTTGCGGCGTCGTCGAGCGACTCACCGGCGACGAATCGAGTTGCGAGACGCCGGCCGGGGCCCGTACCGGTGAAGATGGAGCGCACGGCGGGCCGGTCGGTCACGGCCAGCAGCGCACGGCCCAAGGCCGACACCATGGTCAGCCCTCCGTGGCGCTGGCCGCGGCTTCGGCCCCGAGTTCACGTGAACGAGATGCGGCGGCACGTACCGCATCCTCCATGAGGGCGCGGAACCCACCGTTCTCGAGGGTGTGCATCGCGGCAGCCGTGGTACCGCCGGGGGACGTCACCTCGGCGCGGAGCCGGAACGCACTCTTCTCCGACCCGGCCAGGAGGATCCCCGCACCACGGAGCGTCTGGTCGACGAGCTTCTCCGCGGCGTGGTGCGGCAACCCCTCGCGAATCGCCGCTTCCGTCAACGCCTCCGCGAGCAAGAAGACGTAGGCGGGACCGGTGCCGGAGACCGCGGTCACCGCATCGAGAAGGTCCTCGGACAGGTTGATCGTCTGGCCGACGGCCGACAGGACCGAAGCAGCCCGCTCCAGTGCGGCTTCATCTGCGAGCGAGCCCCCGCAGTACGCCGTCATGCCCTCATCCACGGCCGCCGGGGTGTTGGGCATGCTGCGAACCACCGCCACCTCGGGGAGCGCCGCCTCGTAGACGGCGAGCGGGACACCGGCGGCCAAGGTGATGACGAGCTGCGAGGGCTCGACGATCTCTCCCACCTGGCGCAGCAGGGCGTCGACGTCCTTCGGCTTGACCGCGATGACGATCACATCACGCCCCTTGGCGGCCTCGGCGGCATCGAGCACGACGGTCACGCCGGTGTGGCGTTCGGCGTCCCGCGCCCGCTCCGGGCGCCGGGCGGCCATGACGAGCTGATCCGGCTCCCAGCCGGCCCGCAGCAGACCCTCGGCGAGGATCTCGCCCATCGAGCCGGCACCCAGGATCGCCACCGTCGGTCGCATCGCACGGATGATACGGCACGTTGGCCCCCGGCCGTGAGAGGATGCGCCGGTGACCGAACCACACCCAGCACACGGCCGGCACCTGGAATCTGAGCTGGACGCATGGGTCGCCTACGCCGACGGCGGCGAACCACCGTCTTCCCCGCGGCGGCTCGACGTCACCGGCTGGGTGGCTGCCGCACTGGCGATCCTCACCCTCGCCGGGCTCGTCTTCCTGCGTCCGGGCGACGTGGGTGCGGAGCGTTCCCGCCTGAGTGCCCTCGGTGTTCCCCGTGAGTTCTACGGTGCAGTGATCGTCGACGTCGTCGAAGAACCGTGTGCGGGGACGGTCGATGTGCCCTGCACGACGGTCTCCTTCGAGCTCAGCGAGGGCCCCGACGCCGGTTCCGTTTTCACCCAGAGCTTCCCGCCCAGCGGCCTCAACCCCGACTTCCCGATTGGTGCGACGGCGATTCTCTCTCGACGGAGCCCGAACGGGCTGGTCGTCGACGCCACCACCGTCGCGTGCCCCTTCGACCCCGCGGCATCGTGCCGCTCGCTCACGATCTCGGTCGACGAAGGAAGCGAGGTGCGTCGCTCCGCAACCTACGTGGCAACGAGTGCGGAGCCGGCGTCGCGACTCGGGGTCGGCGACGAGGCGATCGTCGACATGCTGCCGGAGTCGGATGAGCTCGAGATCTTCGGCGCGTCGCCGCCCGACGTCGCCATCGCATACCAGTTCTCCGGCGACTTCCAGCGGCGGCCGCTGCTGTGGATCACAGCAGCGCTGTTCGCCGTGGCGGTCATCGCCGTCGGCCTGTGGCGCGGGGTGGCGGCGCTCGCCGGCCTCGCCGCCAGCCTCGGAGTCCTGTTGCTCTTCGTGTTGCCTTCGATCCTGAGCGGCCACAGTCCATTGATCGTGGCGATCGTCGGCTCGAGCGCCATCGCCTTCGTCGCCCTCTACGTGGCGCACGGTTTCACCCGGATGACCAATGTGGCCGTGATCGGGATGGTCTCGGCGCTCGTGCTCACCGCCGTGCTGTCGGCGATCGCCGTTGCGGTCGCCCAGTTCTCCGGCTTCGCCTCGGAGGAGAGCACGTTGCTCACCTTCTTCGAGGGCATCGACGTGCGTGGTCTCCTGCTGGCCGGCATCGTGCTGGGCACCGCGGGGGCGCTCGACGACGTGACCGTCACTCAGGCGTCCGCGGTGTGGCAGCTCCGCCAGGCCGACCTCACCCAAGATGCGCCCACGTTGTTCCGACGGGCGATGCGGATCGGTCGCGATCACATTGCATCGACGGTCAACACGCTGCTGCTGGCGTACGCGGGTGCGGCATTGCCGCTGCTCGTTCTGTTCGTGCTGTCGGAGCAGTCGCTGGGGGCGATCGCCAACTCGGAGATCGTTGCAGTCGAGATCATCCGTACGCTCATCGGCAGCATGGGGCTCGTCGCCGCGGTTCCCATCACCACTTGGCTGGCGGCCAGGGCCGCAGTGCGCTGAGTCGCGTCAGCCACCGACGTCGAACGAGCCCCACGTCGTGAGGTCGCTCTGGAAGGCTGCATCGGGGAGGTGGCCGAGGATCACCGTCTGCTGCGATCTGCCGGAGCTCGTCACCTCGCCGTCGTTGTCGAAGACGCTGAACAGGGCGGAATAGGGGCCGTCGCCCGGTGGCCCACCGAGACCGAACACCGTCCACGGGATCTGAGCCTCCAGCGTCCACCGGCCGCTCGCATCGACGGCACCTTCGACCGTCAGAGGCAGACTCGTCGTGTTGTCGAAGAACTGCTCGCCGTTGCCCACGAAGAGCACGGCGCCGGGGCGACCGGTGATCTCGCTGAGCGGGGTGATGGTCAGCTGGAACGTCCGGCCGTCGGGCCTGCTCGGGGTGGCATCCACCGGCACGGTGCTGATGTTGATGTCGAACGCATCGCCCCGCCAGATCTGGTTGCCCTCGTTCGGCTGTGAGTAGATGTCGTCGGCAACCGACACGAACACGTAGAACGCCGAGTCGTCGTGAGCGACGGCGACCACGCCGGGGCTGTCCTCGCCGAGGCGCCGCTCGACGGCGCCTGTGTCGCGGACGAAGTGGCGGAGACGGTACGCACGCTCGACGCCGATCCAGTCGTCCGTGGCGCCGTCGATCGTCATCACACCCGGTGCGGCCTCGGCGATGATCTGGTCCGCGTCGACGAGGTCGGGAGCGAAGACCTCTTGGGCTTGCCCGCCGTCGTCCGCACCCCCGCCGGCATCGGTTGATGGCACCAACGCTTCCTCCTCTCCGCCGTTCCCGGCGAAGACGAGGAACACGACTACCGCAGCCACTACGAGCACGCCACCGAGAGCGAACCAGACGCCTCGGCCCGGCCCACCCGGTAGCGGCGCCGGAGAGGGGGGTTCCTCAGGGCGCGTTGGTGCCTCCTTAGGTGGTACGGCGGGCGTGGTTCTGCCCGCCGCCGGCTGCTGGGAGACGGCGTCCGGTGACGGCGGTCGCGGCGTTGGTTGCGGTGTCGGTGATGATTCGGCATCCTCTCCAGGAGGGAGCAGGTCTCGGGCCGGACCCTCCGGAGGTGCTTTCGACGGGGAGACCGGTGGCGGTACGACTTCCCATGGAATCGGAGGCTCGGTGCGATCTGTCTCGGGGGAGACCGCTGGCGGCGACGGCGCGGCGGGGCGAGCAGCCGAGTTCCCACGAGGCACGAGGTCGGTGCGGTCGACCGCCTCACCGCCCTCTGGCTCCGCGGAGCCGACCGCATCGCCCACAGGGGCAGGTTGTCCAGTGGCGGAGGCGTGAGATTGGATGGACTCCGCGTTCGTGGCGGTCTCGCTCGCCGGTCCATCGACGGCAGCGACCTCGGGGACCACCGAGGTACCGGCGACACCCACGACGGGCGGCGCAGAGAATGGACCTTGATCGCCGGCGGCAGTCGCATCCGCCTCCGGCGACTCTTCGTCAACCGCCGTCAGACCGCCCTCGCCGCCCTCGTCGCGTGGCGACGCCCCGATGCGGGCGGTGAGCGCATCGACGAGCACGTCGAAGCCGGGGTGCGCTATCCCGTGATGCCAGCCGACCAGGTCGGCGGCCTCGACCCCACGAAACCCGAAGGGCGGATCGACTTCGTCGATCATGACCGGCAGGAGCTTCCCGTTGTCGAGTGCCTCCGATGCCTCCTCCACCACCCAACGGGACGTGCTCGACGCCTCGCTCCACACGGCGACGACGCACGTCGCCTCCTCGAGTTGCTCGTGGATCACATCGCGCCATTGCTGGCCCGGAAGCACGACGGTGTCCCAGAAGACCTCCCAACCCTGCTCGCCCAGTGCAGTCGCCAGCGCCGCAACACGATCCCGATCGGCTCTCGAGTACGACAGGAAGATGTCGGCCACGCGTCCTCCGCTCTCCCTCGGTGGCGGCGAGCTTCCGGCGACCACGATACGGCACTCGCCCCGCCTCCACACGAAGCGGCGCTGCAGGTATCACGGCGCCGCTCGGGTCCGCCCTTTGCGTGACATTGTTTGACGATATCTACACCTTGACATAAGGGTTTACCGCTGGATAGGGTGCCGTCATGCCGACGACCGCTCCCCTCACGATCCCCCGCCGCCTCGTTCCCGCCGTCATGCTCCTCGGGTGCGGGGGGGTGCCCCCCGAGCCGGCCGCCGGTGAGCTGGAGCGCGCAGGAATCACGGACGGAGGGCGTCTCGAACCCGGCGCACGCGAGCTCGTGGAGATCATGACGGACCCCGATCTCGTCGTTTCGGTCGACGTGACCACGCGCGACGGTTCACGGCTCTCGACCGTGTGGGCGACCGGCGGTCGCGCGGTGTGGGGTCGGCCCGTCGAGCCCGACACCTTCCAGTTGCGACCCATCGAGGCGATCACAGCGCCCCTTCTGCTGGCCCAACTCACGGGAATCGGTCGGCGACCCGAGCAACCCTTCACAGGCTCGGCGACGGTCACGGTCGGCGCCATCGACACAGCTCTACAGTGGGTCGGCGAGGACCCGGAGACGGCGCTCGGGATCCTGATGGCGGCCGGCACCGACGAGATCTGGGCGGATCGGATCTTGATCGCTCACCAGCACATGAGGGCTCGGTGGACCGTGTCGAGCGTCTCGACACGGCGGTCCGACGGAGGCGCGTCCGTGTGCGAGACAACCGTTCTCGATGCCGGTCCCGCCGGCTACTGGCGACTGACGCCGGCCGGCGACGATGGCACCACGTACACCGTGATCTCTCTTCTCGAGACGATGCGCCTGCTGCGCACGTGTCTACCGGGGATCGGACCCTGAAGGATCGTCCGGACCCAGGAGCGCCCCGACCAGCTTCGCATACTCGCCGTCGTCCTCAGGCCGGTAGCCCGGAGTGAGCTCACGGCGGGTCAGCAGTAGAGATGCCGCCTCGAGCTCATCGGCGAGCTCCGGCTCGTCGACGGCCGTATCGAGAAGGAGCGCCGCCTGGTGGAGGCGTACGGTGCGCGTCAGGAGGCGCCGCATGTGCCAGTCGGCGAAGGAACGATCTTCGAGCGCCCGCCGGCCGTCGGTTCGCACGTCATCGAGCGCCCGACGCAGCGGCTCGACATCCCGCTCGGTCCGCTGCAGCAGCCGCCGGATCTCCGAGGTCACGACGTCGAGGAGACCGAGCTTGGCCAGATCGCGAGCGATCTGGGCGGTGAGGACGTTGTGGGTGCCCTCCCACTGCTCGTACACCACGCTGTCGCGGAGGAGCCGGGGGAGCACGCTGAAGGTCTCGATGGCGCCATTCCCGCCAAGAACCTCGATCGCATCACGGACCGCAGCACTGCACGCCTGGGAGGTGCTCAGCTTGTTCGCGTTGACGACGAACCGGTGGAGAAGGAGCCCGTCGGGGTCGACACCCGATTCGCCCGCACCGGCGCGATCTGCGAGCTCGTCCAGCGCAGTGAGCGCCCAGGTGGTGTGGAGGGCGGCGAGCCACTCGAGCTTGATGGAGGCGACGAGCTGTTGCACCGCCGGAAACGCGCCGATCGTCTGCCCGAACGCCCGGCGATGGCGGGCATAGGCGGCCGCCTCGTCGAGCGCTCGTCGCATGATGCCCACGTTGCCGACGGCGTTCAGCCACCGGCTGGCGTTCAGCATCCCCTCGACCATCAGGCCGAAACCGCGCTCCACCACCCCCACGGGGAAAGCGACCGCGTCAACGAAGTCGATCTCTCCCGAAGCCATTGACACAGTGCCGAGCTTGTCCTTGAGCCGGCGAATGGACAGGCCGTTGAGCACACCGTCGACGTGGCGGGGTATCAGGAAGCAACCCAGCCCCGAGGTGCCGCCCGAGGCACCGGCCGGCCGTGCGGTGACCAGGAACAGGTCCGCTTCGGCCACGGAGCAGAACCACTTCTCGCCGTCGATGCGGTACGTGCCGTCGTGTTGGGGTCGGGCGACGACGGCATTGGCCCCCACGTCGCTGCCTCCTTGCACCTCGGTGAGGTACTGCGCCCCACGCAGCGCCTTCGTGCCGTCGGCGGCGCACAACCCCGGTCCGTACCGAGCAATGAGCTCGCCGGCTCGCGCCCTACGCAGCACCCGGACGATCCCGGTGGTGCACGTCGCTGCGCACATGTGGCCCATCTCGCCCTCCTGGGAGGCGAGGTAGAACAGGTTGGCCTGTTCGAAGGAACCGCCCGGCGCTCCGGCGGCGGCGAGGAGGCCGGAACCCCAGACCAGGTCGCCCACGGTGTGGTGGTCCCCGTCGAATCGCACCTCCTCGATCCGATTGCCCAGGCCGTCGTACTTGTCGAGCCGAGGCGGATGCGCCGCATACCCCTCGACCAACGGGCCGATCTCGGCGACGACCTGCTGGCCGAAGGGCCGAGCGCTGCGTTCGATCACCGCGAGCCTCTCTGCATCGACGTAACGGCGGTTGACCGCAGCGAGGTGCAGGTCGGCGGCGTACGGATCCGTCGACCGCGCGGCGCGCCATGCGGCCAGGTGGCTGCGCGCCTGATCGGGTGTCGGCGACGGTGCCATGGCACCTATTGTCCCACGACCTCGGCTGCGGTGGTTCAATCAGCCGGTGATCGAGACGGGCATCGCAACGGCGTGCGGAGAGCTCTGGGTGCGCAGGTGGCCCGGGCCGCTGCCCCCGTTGGTCGCACTACACGGCTTCAGCCTCCACGGAGGCATGTTCGGCGGCCTTGCGACGCAGCGCAGCCTCGGCCGGGGCGTGGCGGCCCCCGACCTGCCGGGCCACGGTCGGTCTCGACTGGAGCCGGTCGACCTCACGACGACCCTCGCCGCCTTGGAGACGTGGCTGGCTGCAAGCGAGACTCCCGCACCCGTGCTCGGCTACTCCCAGGGCGGACGGATCGCGCTGCATCTCGCCCACCGTCATCGCGACCTCGTCTCACGACTGGTGATCGTGTCGGCTTCGCCGGGACTCAGCGAGCCGGAGCGGCAGAAGCGCCGGACCGTCGACGAGCGGCTGGCCCGGTCCATCGAGGAGCATGGACTGGCGCCGTTCCTCGACGGCTGGCTCGCCGACCCTCTGACGGGGACGTCCCGGTTCTCGGCGTCGGCTGCAACGGCGGATCGGCGACTGCGCGAGGAGAACACCCCGTCGGGCCTTGCAGCCGCCCTGCGTGGTCTGGGTCAGGGGTTGCTGCCCACCGTCGACGTGGCCGAGATCCCGGTCCCCGTGCTGTGGGTCGCCGGATCCCTCGACACGAGGTACGTCCGGCTCGCCCAGGCGGCGGCCGCCCGCAGCGGAGGCGAGATCCGAGTGATCCAGGGATGCGGCCACAACGTCGTCGGGGAGCGGCCGGTGGAGCTCGCCTCGATCGTGGCGTCGTTCATCAATGGGCCATCCGGGAAGCCACCCGACGAATGACGCCGGCGTAGTCGCCCACGCACGTCAGGATCGACTCGTGCCCCGCACCGGGGAGCCTCACGACCTCCGCGTCCTTCGCAAGCTCGGCGAGCTCCTCCTGAGCCGTGACGGGGACGAGCTGGTCGCGTGTCGCGATCACGACCGTCACCGGAGCGTCGATCGAACCGATCCAGGGTCGGGCGTCGAACCGAAACGCCGCGGATCCGGCGAGGTAGAACAGCGAGCCGTCGCGACGGGTCAGGGCCTCGTACATCCATCGTTCGTTGGAAGGCTCGATCGAGCCGGTGCGGCGCAGGATCCTGGTGGTGATGGTCGCCGCCTCGCGCGTGCTGATCCGGGCCACGGCGCGAGCGAGCCAGAAACCGACGGGCACGAGCGGACGGCGGAGCGGCACGGGCCGAGCAGCCGTGGCGGCCAGCACGATGGCGCCGACCAGTCGCGGGTGGCGGCGGGCGAGCTCCATGGCGACCATACCGCCCAGGGAGTAGCCCATCACGAGCGCCCGGCCGGTACCGACGGCGTCGAGGATCCCGGCGAGCTCGTCGGCCAGATCGGCCACGTCGTAGCGTCCACGAATCCAGTCCGACTTGCCATGGTTGCGCAGATCGGGCACCACGACTCGGTAACGGTCACGGAGCGCATCGACGAGCCCGAAATACGTCATCTCTCCATCGAGGCTCCAGCCGTGCACGAGCACGACCGGCGGTGCTCCGACCGGGCCCGCCTCACGGACGAAGAACTCGCGGTCCCCCACGAAGACGGTGCGGCCGGGGATGCGCAGCGGACGGCGCTGCGGTCCCCGATACCGGCGGGGTACCTCGGGTCCGAGCACCCGCCACGCAAGCCATGCCACGACGACGCCGCCGGCCAGCCGGCCGATGCGGCGCAGCGTGTTCACGTGGCTCGGCTCAGGTCGTCCATTCGGAACGCGTAGTCGGCAACGATGCGGCCACCGACCAGATGCTCGGTGATGATGCGCTCCATCACCTCCACCGAGACCGCGTGGTACCAGACGCCGTCGGGGTACACGACGGCGATGGGCCCCTGCTCGCAGATGCGGAGGCAATCCACCTTGGACCGCAGCACACGTCCCGGCGGTCCGGGCACCGGTTCCGGTGGCGGCGGGGCTTCGACATCGATGCCACGCCACGGCGGCGGCGCCGACGACAGTTGGAGCTCTTTGAGCCGGCTCTTCAGGTACCGCCACACCTCGGCGCTCTGCTCATACGTCGAGCAACGGGGCGTGGTCTGCTGTGCACACAGGAACACGTGGCGTTCGAGGTTGCCGATGCCGAGCGCATCCGAGATCGCATCGAGGCGTTCGGCCACGACGGTCCCGTCTGCGGTTGGTTCGTCCATGACGGGCAAGGTAGCGGTGTCAGCGGACGCTGATGCGGCCGGAGGGACCGTCGGCGAAGGATCGTGCCGTGATCCGCCCGATCCGCACGCCGACCACACCCTCGTCCTCGAGTGCGCGATGCAGCGCGGCGACGAGCGGCGCATCGACCGCCATCAGGAGCCCGCCGGAGGTCTGGGCATCGGCGAGGATGATCCGGCGTGCCGTCGCGAGGTCACCGAAGTCCGTGAAACGCTCGGCCGCAGCGAGGTTGCGCCGAGTGCCGCCCGGCACGGCCCGAGCCTCGACGAGTTCCTCGACACCGGCGAGCACCGGCACCGCGTCGACCTCGATCTCGGCCGACACCCCCGACGCTCGCACGATCTCTCCCAGGTGCCCGAGCAGCCCGTATCCGGTGACGTCCGTGGCGGCCTTGACCCCGATGCGCCGCATTGCCCGCGCCGCACCTGCGTTGAGGATCTTCATGGTTGCGCACGCCGCGGCGGCGACGTCGTCCGGGGCGTCGCCTCGCTTCACGGCCGTCGACACGATGCCGGTGCCGATGGGTTTGGTGAGAACGAGGACGTCGCCCGGTCTGGCAGCGGCGTTCGTGGCCAGGTCGTCCGGATGAACGGTGCCGGTGACGGCGAAGCCGAACTTCGGTTCGGGATCATCGACGGTGTGTCCACCGACGAGGACGCACCCGGCCTCCGTCAGCACCTCCCCCGCACCCTCGAGCACATCCCCCAGGAGATCCAGCGACAGGGTCTCTCGAGGCCAGCCGACGATCGAGAGGGCGGAGAGCGGCATCCCTCCCATGGCGTAGACGTCCGACAGCGAGTTCGCCGCGGCGATCCGCCCCCAGTCGGCGGCATCGTCGACGATGGGCGTGAAGAAGTCGACCGTCTGGACCAGCCAGAGGTCGTCGCGCACCCGGTAGACACCGGCGTCGTCTGCCGCCTCGATCCCGACCACGATGTCGGCGGAGTGCACCGGGCCGGCGTTGTTCAAACGGCGCAGCACCTGCGCCAACTCGTCAGGACCGAGCTTGCACGCTCAACCGGCCCCGTGCGAGAACTCCGTCAGCCGCACGGTGGACACCTCCTCTCGGAGGCGAGTGTACGTTTCGAGAACCTCCATCCGTGACGGGCACGACCGTGCTCGTGGTCGCGAAATCGATCCGACTGGACGTCGAGACCCTCGTCGCTAGGGTGCGCCTCGGTCCGAGCCGGCCTCGGACCTTTCACAGGCCCCCTCGTCCCCCCTGGGGGGCCTGTCCTAATGGGGTCCGACGACCCCCCGTGTCAACGGGGACGACCCCTACCATGCGGCGGTCATGAAGCTGCCTTTCCTGCGTCCGCGCGCGATCACCGAGACCTTGCGCGAACTCGCCCGCCGGCGTCCTGAGGAGGCCGAGGAGTACATCGACGCCCACCAGGACGAGTGGGAGACGATCGTCGGTGCCGAGCCGCAGAACGTGGCCGACATCCTCGAGGCCCTCGACTCGCGATCGGCCGCCGAGCTCGTTGCCGGGCTCGACGTCGAAGACGTCGGGGAGGTGCTCGACGAGATGCGGCCCGAGGCCGCAGCCGACCTCGTCGAAGAGCTCACGTCCGAGCAGGCCGCAGCTGCCCTCGCCGAGATGGACACCGACCAGGCCGTCGACGTCATCGTTGCTCTCGACGACGAAACCCGGGCCGACGTGCTCAGCGCCCTCGAGCCTGCAGCGGCGGCCGAGATCGGCCGGCTGCTCGCCTACGCCCCCGACAGTGCCGGCGGTTTGATGACGACCGAGATCGCCGCCTTGCCGATCGGCCTGACCGCCGGCGAGGCGATCGAGACGTTGCGCAGGCTTCACGACGACCTCGGTTCCAACCTTTCCTACGTCTACGTCGTCGACGACAAGGAGCGGTTGCGTGGCGTCGTGTCGTTCCGTGACCTCGTGTTCGCCCGGCCGGGCGCCGGCATCGACGAGGTGATGATCCCCGACCCCTACCACGTGACTGCCGATGCCGACCGCGAGGTGGTCGCCGAGCTCATCCAGCGATTCCACCTGCTGGCGCTACCGGTCGTCGATCACAACGGTGCGCTGCTCGGCATGGTCCGGTTCGACGAGGCGCTCGAGGCGCTGGCGGCCGAGCTATCAGAGGACATGGCCGTGATGGTGGGTGCCGGCGGCGAGGAGAGCGTCTATACGCCGGTCCTGGTCTCGGTACGGCGCCGCCTGCCCTGGATCATGGTCAACCTGGTGGCAGCAGGTGTCGTGGCGCTGGTCATCAGCCGGTTCGAGGACGTCATCGCTGCCGAGGCCGTTCTCGCCGCTCTCATGCCGATCGTCGCGCTGCTCGGGGGCAACACCGGCGCTCAGAGCCTGGCGGTCATCATCAGAGCCATCGCCCTCGGCGAGCTGCCACCCGGACGGGCGGTGCGCGCCATACGACGTGAGGTAGCGGTTGCCGCGATCAATGCGGTCGCTATGTCCGTCGTATCGGGCCTCCTCATCGCCGCGGTCTCCGGCAACACCGATCTCGGCGTAGTCGTCTCCATCGCCGTGCTCGTCAACCTCTTGGTGGCGGGCTTCGCTGGAAGCGCGATCCCGGTCGTCTTCCGCAGGCTGGGGCTCGATCCGGCCTTGGCGTCGAACATATTCCTCACGACGGTGACCGACATCGTCGGCTTCGGCGGCTTCCTCCTGACCGCGCTCATCCTGCTCTGAGCAGGGCCGCGTCGTCAGGAGCCGAGTACGGTGCTGCCGCTCTCCTCGAACGGTCCGACGAACACGATGCGGAAACCCTCCTCGAGCCGGACCAGGTAATGGACGTCGAGCAATTGCTGCTCTGCTGCGGTCAGTTCCGCAGAAGTGAGGTACGCCGCAACCGTCTCGTCATCGATCACGTGCGCCGAGTACACCGGCGGGAAGTCGTCGACCACCTCGGACAGCACGTTCTGCAGATCGATGTCGGTGAGCGACTCGTAGGAATCGGGATCGAGCAGTACGACGACGGTGTCCCCCTCGTCACCGGGTGTGCGGCTCAGGATGGTGAACTCCGGGATCTGTGGAGCGCCCGGCTCGGCGGTCGTCGACGTCGGTGCGGGCGCAGCCGTGGTTGCCGTAGTCGCGTCGTCGCCGGCCTCCGGGGCAGCGGCCAGGCTCGTGACCGTGCCGCCGGCGTCGCCGGTGGTCGTGGTGACGTCCCCGTCCTCCCCGGAACATGCGGTCAGGGCAAGAACGAACGCGATGGCGGCGACAGCCGGAATGGTGCGATTCATGGCGACATAGTACCGCAGGTCGGTTCATGCACACCGACTGTGGCTCACGAAGAGGACGCCGACGCCCGCCACGTCTCGAAGTCGACCCCATCCATCCACGGCTGCGAGTTGACGATCCGAAACCGCCGCTTGACCTCCAGGAACAGCTCCTCGCCGGGCTGTTCGGTCAGTCCCTCCATGGCCAGCTCGAGCGTGGGACGCCACGCTCGCGCACCGAGCGCCACATCGACCCGCGTTCGCCAGTCGTCGGCGGCAACCTGGGCGCGGTCGCCGGCCCAGAAGTCACGCAGCCTCTCGGCGGCGCGGAGACATCGTCTGATGGCCCTCGCCTGGCTCCGGGTCGGGACGGCACCGGCGACTTCCTCCGCCCAGTCCCCGAACGCCGGCCCACCCCACGACGACGGGTCCGTGACCACCCCTTCGTAGAGGGCGTCGATCGATCGCAGCAGCGTCAGCGTGTCGCTCATGACCCGGCGAGCTCCTCGGTGACCAGACGCTCGTAGAGATGGCCGAGGAGCCCGGCACAGGGCCCCTCCGGGATTGCGGCATCGCCGATGGCGATGACCGGCCGGACCGCGCGCAGGGTGGACATCGCGATGACCTCGTCGGCGGCGAGCAGCCGCTCGAGGGGGTAGCGCCCGTGCACGAGCGCGAGGCCGGCCTCAGGTGCGATCTCGCTGATCGCACCGGCGGTGACTCCTTCGAGGACTCCGAGTTCGGGGCCCGGCATCTCCAGCCTGTCGCCGACGATCCAGGCGATCGAGTACGTCGGACCTTCGAGCACGTCTCCGCTGCGGCCGTAGAGGAGCGCATCGTCGTATCCGTCGGCGAGCGCGGCGAGCCGAGCGGCGAGGTTGGGCCCGTATGACAGGCTCTTGGCGCCCGTCAGCTCCGACGACGCCCCGTCGGGGTGCCATGGTGCGCTTCTGGGTTGCAGCCGAAGCCGGTCGGGAATCGAGGGAAGCGCCGACGCGATCACGACCGTCCTGCTCTCGATGCCGGGCCGGTTCGCATCGATGCCGCCGGTCACGATGATCCGCACCGAGCAGTCACCTTCGCCGGCGCGATCTGCGACCCATGCCTCCAGATCCTGGCGTGGGGGCAGGGTCAGGCGCATGATGTCGGCGCTGCGTTCGAGGCGGTCGAGATGCCTGTCGAGCCGGAACGCACGACCTCCATAGGAGCGGACCGTCTCGAAGCACCCGTACCCGCGTTGTAGCCCGATGTCGAGCACGGACACCGCGGCCTCTTTGGGCGGGCACGGGACGCCATCGAGCAGGATCGGGCCGAGAACACTCATGTCGCAGGCGCGTCGTAGCCGTTGGTGATGGGCAGCCGGCGGTCCTTGCCGAACGCCTTCCGGGTGATCCGAACCCCAGGCGCCGCCTGCCGACGTTTGTACTCGTTGCGGTCGACCATTCGGGCGACCCGGCGCACCGTGGCAGCGTCGAGGCCGTCGTCGATGATCTCCGCAATCGACATGTCCAGCTCGACGTAGCGGCGCAAGACCTCGTCGAGCACGTCGTAGTCGGGTAGCGAGTCACTGTCCTTCTGGTCGGGACGCAGCTCCGCCGAAGGGGCCTTGTCGATGATCGAACTCGGGATGACCTCACCGTCGCGGTTGCGCCACTCGGCAAGGCGGTAGACCAGCGTCTTGAACACGTCCTTCAGGACCGCATATCCGCCCGCCATGTCGCCGTAGAGCGTGGCGTAGCCCACCGCCATCTCGGACTTGTTCCCCGTCGCCACGACCATGCCCCCGTACTTGTTCGACAGTGCCATGAGCACGGCGCCGCGAATGCGTGCCTGGAGGTTCTCCTCGGCCACGCCGGGAGACGTTCCAACGAACACCGGGTCGAGCGCCTCGAGGAACGACGAGAAGATGGGATCGATCGGGACGACGTCGAAGCGGCAGCCGAGCCGCTCGGCGAGGAGCTCGGAGTCCCGCCACGAGCCCTCCGAGCTGTAGCGAGCCGGCATGGTCACGCCCCACACGGCGTCGGGTCCGAGCGCATCGACCGCGATGGCGCACGTCAGGGCGCTGTCGATGCCGCCGGACAGACCGATCACCACCTCGCTGAAGCCGTTCTTGCGGACGTAGTCGCGCAGGCCGGTCACCAGCGCGGTGTACACCTCTTCCTCGTCGCCCATGCGGGGCGCCGGTGGCGGAGCCTGACGGTGCGACCGGCTGGATGCGGCCGGGCCCTCGGTGACGGGAACGGCCGACTCCGGCAGGGGACCGCCGGCCACCTCGACGTCGACGACGAAGAGCTCGTCTGCGAACTGGGCGGCGCGATAGACGCAGCGGCCGGCTGCGTCGAAGACCATCGAGTCCCCGTCGAAGACCAGCTCGTCCTGACCTCCGGACATGTTGAGGTACACCACTGGGACACCCGACCGGCGGGCCTCGGCGGCCAGAAGTGCGGCCCGCTCATCGCCCTTCCCGCAGTGATACGGCGAACCGTTGATGTTCAGCAGGACGCGGGCTCCGGCGGCGGCCTGGAGGCTGGGTGGCCCTGCCGGCGACCAGATGTCCTCGCATACGGACACGCCTACAGCGACGCCTGCGATGTTCCACAGGCTGTCCGGATCCTCCCCCGGAGCGAAGTAGCGCGCCTCGTCGAAGACTCCGTAGTTGGGCAGCAGGATCTTGCGGTAGATGCCCTTGACCTCGCCGTCGGCGAGGATCGCTGCAGCATTCGCGACGTTCCGGGGCATCGAGTCGTCCTTGTGGTTGTTCCCCCTGTACCGGTCGACGAACCCGACGACGGCGGCGGTGGAGCCGGCACTCGTGGCCAGCTTGGCAAGCGCCTCGAGGTTGGCGGTGATGAAGCGGTCGCGGAGCAACAGATCCTCGGGCGGGTATCCGGTGAGCGCCAGCTCGGGCAGCAGCACGACGTCGGCCCGCTCGGCGGCCGCCCACGCCATGGCGTCGGCGACGAGTGCGGCGTTGCCCTCGATGTCGCCGACGGTGGGGTTGATCTGGGCGCATGCGACCCGCAAGACGCTCATTGTGACGTCAGGTTAGAGCCGGCGCGAGACGCGACCCGAGCCGCCTGCAGCGCTCAGATGTCGCGAGCGGTCTCCGCCACCAGAAAGTCGACGACCTGCATCAGCGCTTCCTCCGACGAAGCGCCCTCTGTCAGTGCCCGCCGGTAGGTGGCCACCTGCTGGTCGGCGCTGGTCCCCCGCTCCAGAATCGCTCGGCCGTGTTCCAGCTCCTCGACGCAGTCGAAAGCGACGGCGTCGTCGTGGACGAGCTCGAGCAGCTCCTCGTAGAGATCTGCGTAGGGGACGACCTTGCCCTTGCCGAAGTCGACCAACCCTTCGGAGATCCCGTAACGCTGCGCCCGCCACAGGTTCTCGCTCAGCAGCATGCGCGAGTAGTGGCGCCACCGCTGGTTGCGCAGTCGCATCCGGAACATCATGCCGAGCAGCGACAGGTAGAGCGCAGCAACGGTGATTCCGTCGTCGATGTAGGTGCAGATGTCGGACGCCCGCATCTCGAGGGTCGGATACCGGTCGCTCGGACGCAGATCCCACCAGAGCTTGGTGGCGTCCTCGATCACTCCGGCATTCACCAGGGCGCTCACGTGGCGCCGGTAGTCCGCCCAGCTGGCGAACTCGTCGGGCATGCCGGTGCGCGGGACCGATCGGAACACCGAGGTGCGGTAGCTCGACAGGCCGGTGTCGATCCCGTGCCAGAAGGGGGACGACGTGCTGATCGCCAGCAGGTGCGGCATGAAGTACACGAGCTGGTTCATCAGATCGATACGCAGGTCCTCGTCCTCGATGCCCACGTGGACGTGCATTCCGGAGATGAGGAGGCGACGGGCAACGCCTCCCATCGCTTCGGCGAGGGCGTTGTAGCGCTCCTTGTCGGTGTTGAGCTGCTCCGTCCAAGCCGCAAAGGGGTGCGTCGACGCCGAAATGGGTGCCAGGCCGTAACGGTTCGATACCTCGACGACCAGCCGCCGCAACTTGGCCAGCTCGCTGCGCAGCTCTTTGATGGTGAGGCACACCGGGGTGCCCACCTCGATCTGGGACCGCATGAACTCCGGGCCGACCTGCCCCTGAGCACGGTCGGCGATCTCGTCCAGCATGCCGGCGGGGAGGTCGCGAACGAGATCACGGCTCTCGAGATCCACGATCTTGTATTCCTCTTCGATCCCGACCGTGAACGACGGTCGCTCCACGCGCCTCTCCTCCATCGCCGGCGCCCCAAGTTACAAGACGGCCGGGCCGTCCGCCCTATGACCGGGAAGGGGCTGCTCGCTTAGAATGCATCTCTCATGGGCCACCGAACGTCGTCCGTCGTCGCGCTTGCTCGCGCCATCGCTCCGTCGATGGTCGAGTTGCGGCGCGAGATCCACGAGTACCCCGAGGTCGGCTGGTCCGAGCACCGGACTACCCGCAAGGTGGCCGAGCACCTGCTCGCCTGGGATCTGCGCCCCGTGATCCGTGCCGAGGGAACCGGCGCCGTCGTCGAGGTCGGCGCAGGCGACCGCATCGTCGGCTTCCGCGCCGACCTCGACGCGCTGCCGATTCATGAAGAGAGCGCCGCCCCATACCGCTCGGAGATCCCGGGTGTGATGCACGCGTGTGGCCATGACGTGCAC
>JBFINP010000060.1:0-18555 GCA_041611095.1 Acidimicrobiia bacterium
CAGAACGCCCGGAACACCCATCCAGAAGGCGAAGCCCCACCACGCCATGCCGGCGAAGAACAAGACCGGCTCCCCGGGAAAGACGGTGAGCATGGCCGCAGGTCCTGAGCTCGCCAGCCACCAGCCGGGACGGGAGTGGCGGGAGGCGAGCCGGGCGCCGAGCAGCCCGGCGCCCGCATTGAGTGAGAAGGCGAGAGAAGCGGCAGTGGGGGACAACCCCACCACGTCCCGAGCAACAACCGCTTCGAAGACGAACAGGCCGGCGCCGGCGAACGTCAGCAGGAAGAGGGCGACGAGCAACACTCGATTGGACCGCGAACGGCTCACCCGACTCCGCGTCATCGTGGCGCTGGTGGCCGGTAACGGGATGAGCGCAACGGGGATCGTCGCCGCCGCCAGTGTGAGGTAGACCGGACGGTCGCCGAAATCCGCGAGCGCAGCGATCAGCGGAGAGCCGAGCAAGGCGGTCACCGGAGCAGCCGCGGCGATCCGGCCCAGACCCCGGCTGCCACGCATCGCATCGGCCCAGGCAACCCATGTGATCGCCCCCGCCGCACCGCCGCCGATCGCGCGCAGCACGAGGAGGATGGGAAAGAGGTCGGGCAGGGCGCTCGCCGTGTTGGCGGCGGCCAGCGTCAGAACGCTGATGCGCAACACCCGAGGTGTGGGAGCGAAGAATCGTGGAAGCAGGAAGGTGGCCAGCGCGAAGGCGCCCACCTGGGTCGAGGAGATGGCTCCGGCGAGGCCGTCGCTCACCCCATATCGCTCCGCTACGGCCGGGATGAGGAACGGGGTGGCGGCGAACAGCAGCGCCACGGATGCGGCGCCGACGACACCACCGATGCCGGAGCGTGGGTGGAACGAGTAGGCGAGACGGGATGGTGCGAACATCACGACGCTCTCTTGCGAGGTAGCTATTGGTCGTGGCCGATATGGACGAGCGCTTCGCCACGGTTGACGACGGGGTCCCGGCTCATGCCGATGATGGTGCCGGAATGCGACGCTCGCACCATCGTCGGGCGACCGCCGAGGGCGTCGCGGATCTCCCCGAGCACCTCACCCTTGTCAACTCGGGCGCCGAGCCGGGTGCGCAGGACGCAGATGCCGCTGCGGCGGGCCCGTACCCAAGAGCTGGTGCGCACCGCAACGGGCTCCGATGTCTCGGTCGCCGCCCTGATCATCCCCAGTGCAGCCATCACGCGGCGGGTACCGGCGACGCCCATGGCGATTGAGTCTTCGTCGAAGCGATTCGCCTCTCCGGCCTCATACACGAGGACCCGCTTGCCCAGGGCGGTGGCGGCGAAGCGCAGCGAACCGTTCCTCACCCGTGAGTGGACGATGACGGGGGTCCCGAAGTGGCGCGCCAGCTCGAGTGTGCGGTCGTCGTCGAGGTCGGCGCGGATCTGCGGGAGGTTGGTGCGGTGGTTGGAGCCGGTGTGGTAGTCGATGCCGAACTCGGCGTGGGTGACGATCTCGTCCATCACGAGACGGGCGAGACGTCCGGCGAAGGAACCGCGCCCGGAGCCTGGGAAGCTGCGGTTGAGGTCGCGCCGATCGGGCAGGTAGCGGGAGCCCTCCATGAAGCCGAACAGATTCACTATGGGAAGGGCCACTACGCATCCCGAGAGCGTCGCAGGAGTCAGCGTGGCGAGCACTCGGCGGACGATCTCCGCCCCCATGACCTCGTCACCATGGACGACGCCGGTCAGCCAGATGTGGGGGCCGGCGTTGCGGCCGTTGACGACGGCGGCAGGCAACGAGAGCTCGGCCCCGGTGACGAGTCGGCCGGCCGGGATGTCGACCTGGCGCCGTCTTCCCGGGGAGACGGCGACGCCTCCGACCGTGACCGGGCGGTTTCGCTCAGTGGCGGACACGGTCCCGCGTCCGTCCCGGCGCCGCATTGTTCTCGAGGAACTCCACCACGGCTCCCGCGACGTCGATGCCGGTCGCCTTCTCGATGCCTTCGAGACCGGGTGACGAGTTCACCTCGATGACCAAGGGGCCGTGATCGGAGCGCAGCATGTCCACGCCAGAGACGTTGAGGCCGAGCGTCTTGGCAGCCTTGACCGCTGTGCGGCGCTCGGCGGGCGTGAGCTTGATCGCACTGGCCGAGCCTCCTCGATGCAGGTTGGAGCGGAACTCACCCGGCGCCGCCCGCCGCTCCATGGCAGCCACCACCCTGTTGCCGATGACGAACGCCCGGATGTCGGCACCGCGCGCCTCCTTGACGAACTGCTGAACGAGGATGTTGGCGTCGAGCTGCCTGAAAGCGGCGATCACCGACTCGGCGGCCTTCTTGGTCTCGGCAAGGACGACGCCGACGCCTTGGGTACCCTCCAGGAGCTTCACGATCAGGGGCGAGCCACCCACCACGTCGATCAGCCCGTCGATGTCCTTCGTGGAGTGGGCGAAGCTCGTCGTCGGGAGCCCGACCCCGGCGCGTGCCAGCAGCTGGAGGGAACGCAGCTTGTCACGAGAACGGGCGATGGCCTGGGACTCGTTGGCGGAGAACGTTCCCATCATCTCGAACTGGCGAACGACTGCGGTCCCATAGAACGTGTAGGTCGCCCCGATGCGGGGTACTACGGCATCGAACTCGAGCGGCTCGCCGAGGAGCAGCACGCTCGGCCGGCGCGAGGTGATGGCCATGTAGCACCGCAGGTAGTCGACGACACGGACCTCGTGGCCGCGCTGCTTGGCGGCCTCCACGAGCCGCGAGGTCGAATAGAGCGACGAGTTTCGTGACAGGACTCCGATCCTCATTGCGGCCGGCTCTCCTTCTTGTCATAGGACGCGACTTCGCCGGCGCCATGGAGGAACGAGCGTGCCGGATCCACGATGAACCGGCGCCGCACCGCCTGGCGGCCGAGCAGCATCCGGAACCCCATGGCATCCCTCCTGGTCAGGGTGAGCTCGATCGGCCATCGCTCACCCGCCAACTCGATGTCGGTTCTGATCACCGGACGCAGCTCCTCGCGGCCACCGCCACCCGGATTGCGCACCACCCGATGTTCGACGAGCCGGGCCTCGGCCTCAACCGTCGCTCGCGCCGTCCGCTGGATCGGGTGGACCGCAAACCTCACGTATGTCTCACCGTCCCGCACGACCTCGGTGACGTCGAATGCGTGGAGCGACGACGATCGGGCACCGGTGTCCACCTTCACCTTGATGGCAGGCAGACCCAGATCGGGAAGGGCTACCCACTCACGCCATCCGATGGTGCGCGGCGGGAGTCGTTTGCGGCGAGTCTTGGGCACGGCGGCAGCGTAACGGGTCGCCGAGGGGATGCGGTGGCGCCCACGTGCGGGACCGGCGTTGTGGGCTGTGAAGCTGGGTCAGGCCGCCGGCGAGCAGGCGGCTTCACGCTCGCTTGCGAGGAGCCGCCGGGCGAACTCGAGTGGATCGCCCTCGCCGCGGTGGGCCGTCGGCGCCGACACCCACGCCGCCACGATCTCGGCCGACACGGCATCGTGCTCGATGAGCAATCTGGCGAGATCGTCGCTCCAGAACCACGACATGATCACCTCCACCACGAGCCGGCCGGACACTGCCAAAGTACACCCCGTGTCAAACGTCGCCTGGTGACGAGAGTGGCGGGCGGAGGGCCCGGATTCGTACGATGGCATGACCTCGCCCGCCACGCATTGGAGGTAGCCATGAGCTTTGTGGTACTCATCGCCCGAATCCTGTACGGAGCCATCTTCATCGGCTCGGGGGTCGCCGGTCACATCATGCAGACCGACGACACCGCCGGCTATGCCGAGATGCGCGGCGTCCCGCAGCATCGGATGTTGACCCAGCTCAGTGGGGTGTTGATCGCCGTCGGGGGTATCGGGGTCATCCTCGGTGTCTGGACGGATCTGGCCGCCCTGGGTGTCGCCCTGTACTCCCTCGTCTCGGCGTTCATGGTTCACCATTTCTGGACGGACGAGGGCCAGATGCAGCAGATCGAGATGACGATGTTCATGAAGAACCTCGCCATCGCCGGTGGCGGCCTTGCGCTCTTCGCCCTCTTCGCCACCACCGGTGACACGATCGGACTCACGATCACGGGGTCTGTCTTCGACCTGAGCTTCTGAGCGAAGCCGTTCGCCGCACCGACACCATCTTCATCCAGACCCGGCAAGTGCGACGTCGTGAGTGACGCCGTCCGCGAGAACGTCGCAGGAGTGCGAGCCCTGCTCGTCCCGTTCGTCGTATTGGCGAGCCTGGGGGCCATTCAGCTCTATCTGTTCCCGAACGACACGGACAGGTTCTTCGCCTGGACGCTGCGACCGTCGCTCTCGGCGATGTTCATGGGAGCGGGGTACGCGGCCGGCGTGCTGCTGACGATCCTGTCCTATCGCCGGCGTGCGTGGGCGGTGACGCGCACCGCGACGCTGACCATCTTCGTGTTCACACTCTTCATGCTCGTGGCGACGTTCCTGCATATCGACAAGATGCACCTGGGTGCGGACGTCCTGACCGCCCGGTTGGCCGCCTGGCTATGGGTGCTGGTCTACGTCACCGTGACGCCGGCGTTGCTGGTGATCATCGTCGTCCAAGGCCGGCAGCCCGGCGTCGACCCGCCGCGGAGCCGTCCGCTGCCCCGGGGGCTGCGGGCGGTGCTGGGGGTCACCGGCGTGGCCTTGCTTACTGTCGGCCTCGTGATGTTCGCCTCACCGACGTCGGCAGCCGAGTTCTGGCCGTGGGAGGTGACACCGCTGGCGGCCCGGGCCCTTGCGTCGTGGCTGGTTGCCATCGGCTGGGCAGGTCTGCAGGCGGTCTACGAGAACGACGCCGAGCGCACCCGTCCGGCCGCGGCGACGTTCACCGTCATCGGAGCGCTGTGGATCCTCGCCGCGTCACCCGCTTCCGCGGTCGATGGTCAGGACAGCCTCCACCTCCGCTTCGAGCTGCTCGAGCTCGGCGTATGCGGTGGCGAAGTCGGGAATGACGTTGCTCGACGGGGGACACTCGAAGAAGGCGTCTTCGGCAACCTGCACCCAGTCACGCACTACCTCGTCGATCGCCGGGTCGGGGGTGGGGAAGAGGTCGGCATTCGCCGAGCGCAGAAAACCCAACGTCGTGTCGCATACCGTCCGGTCCGGCGGTTGCCCGAGATCGGCGGCGGCGGGGATCCCGGCCTTCGTCGTCTCCCACACCGTTTGCCAGATCGCCACGTCCGGCCGGTCGGTCGTGCTGCACGAGGCGACCGTCCCGGCGACGAGGAGCGCAAGTCCCATGATGCGAAGGCGTAGCGTCACTGCGGCAAGGCAGCGTAGTGGCCCATCAGGAGCACCCGTCTCGACGTACTCGCGGAAGGAGCGGGGTGACATCACCCCGCTCCTCGTCGCGTCGTTGCGAATCGGGTGTCACACGGTGATCGTCGCCCCACTGAATCCCGTGAATTGGAAGACTGGGGACGTCTCGCTGAGTGTCAGCTTCAGGTCCCGCAACAGCGAGACGGCAACCGCCTCTCCGAGCCTGAGACCTTCGATGCCGTCGCTCCGCCAGTGGACGCCGGCGAGGTCACGGCCGATGGCGACGTTGGCCGCCAGCTTGTTGAGCTCGCCGCCGACCGTGAGCGCACCGTCGTAGGGCACCAGCGACAGCCCGTCGGCGCTCGGCACGACGGGGTTCGGGATCTCGAAGGCCTCGTTGAAGAATGCCTTGAGAACGGTCGCAAAAGCTCCGGCCAGCACGGCGTGCCCCGCGGGATATGCCGGATGGGTCGGGCAGCCTTCCGGATAGGCCATCGGCAACACGTAGCTGCCGTGTGCCGAGTAGATGCGTGCGAGCGCCGTGGAGTTGAGGGCGGTCGGGTGGATCGGGAACGACCTAGCGCCCAAAACATGCTGGTGCAGGCGGGCGGCGAACATCTCCGGGCGCAGCCGGCGATGGACCAACCACTTGTGGAACCATGCGGCCTTGAGCCCCAAGGTCGTGATGCGGGCTACCGCATCCGTGATGTGGGCTGCGCCGAAGCTGACGAAGTTGCCCATCGTCGCCGAGGGCAGGTACGGGTTCGTCGGCGACAGCGCAGCGCGTCCGAAACCGAGCAAGATGAGGCCGGCGTTCAGTCCACCCTGGTACGGGTAGTCCCTGTGGACCCACTCACCGAGGTCGCGAGCGTTTTGGATGTAGCGGGGCGTCGCCTCCAATGTCAGGCCGGCGGTGGGTTCCTGACCGCGCTGGATGGCGAGGCAGTCCTCCATGGTGGTCATGAAGTCGACGCCGGCCACCGGCCAGCGCGACTTCTGATCGATGGGCGTCGGGCCGTAGGGCACCTGCTTGTACAGGAACTGTGAGACGTAGGGACCGACGAGATCGCCGGGGGTCTCACCGCGGAAGAGCGTGCTCGCGGTGACACCGGAGAAGTACGGGAATCGCCTGAGCTCCTGTGCAGCGGCGTCCGTCACCTCGGAGCTGCCGTAGTCCGCAAAGGCAACGTCGCGAGCGAGGGCGTGCCAGTACAGCTCGGTCAGCTCGCCGGCGATCAGCCGTGAGGCGAAGGCCGGCGGGGCGGCGAGGTCGAGGTGGTGCGAGTCGGCGCCTTCCAGCGTGAACGCGTAGGCAGCCAGCGGGTTGGCGAGCTTGGCCGTGCCGCCGAGCGGGATGGCCTCGAAGTCGGCCGACTTGCCGGAGGCAAGGGCCGCAAGCAAGGCACCGTAGGCGGCCGGGTCGACCATCCCCGCGTCGTCGTGGGGGAGCGACTTGCTGAACGACGCCGTCCCGTCGGGATACCGGGCCTCGTCGCCATTGGTCTTCAGCTTCGGAAGCGGGAGCTTCCGCTGGTTGGCGGCTGCCGTGACCCGAACCTGATACGCAGCCTCACGCCGCGCCGTACCCGGGCTGTTTGCGGGCGCCGCCAGGGCCGGAGCCGACTGCACCAGCGTCGCCGTGGGCGACATGACGAGACCTGCGGCCGCTGCCGTGCCGGTGCGCGCCAGAAAGCGGCGCCGGCTCATCCGATCGGGCGTCGATGCGCCCGCGTTCTCACCACCGCCCATCGACGGTCCCCCTTCTCAGATTGCACCTCACGGTGCGCCTCCCCGTGTGCCGGCTCCCCGGCCGGCTGCTGTCGCAATCCCGACAGTTGCGCGGGAGAGTATCTCCATCGGACCCGCAGTCCAATGGGTCGCTGGACCCACCCGGAGACCCTTTGATTGGGGACCGGAAGTGAGCGACCGACCTCGCCTCGCGCCGCTAGCCGCCTCGTCTCGCCAGGGAACCCTGTATCTCCCCGGCGAGGCGCTGGATCTCCTCGCTGAGCACCATGTTGCGGTCGATGAGATCCCGCAACTCGGCGTTCTGGGCGGCCTGCTGGGCACGCATGGCGGTGGCTAGCTGCTCCCGGTGCTGGGCGTCCGCATCGCTCATCATCTTGTCGCGGTCGGCCTGCCGGGTCTGTGCCAGAAGGATGAGCGGCGCCGCATACGCAGCCTGTAGCGAGAAGGCCAAGTTGAGGAGGATGAAGGGGTAAGGGTCCCAACGGAAGGCAAGTGCGGCCCCATTGAGGGCGATCCACAGCCCCACCACCGCCGTTTGCCCGATGAGGAAACGTGGCGTCCCGAAGAAGCGGGCGAACGCCTCGGCGCGCCGGCCGAAAGCATCGCTGCCAAAGGCCCCGTGAAGGGGGTGGACCGCCTTGGCGAGAGAAGGATGATGACTGGTCACGATGCCTCCAGAGATGACCGGGTCGACGTCACCATGGTTAGTCGGTCGCCCGCGCTATTTCGTAACGGTCCGGGCCGCCCGGCTGCGGACTAGGGGCGCGGCGCTACCGCCGGGCGACGCCGCCGGAGGCGGACGCGATCGTCGCCGTCCTCGACTCGCTCGAAGCCTGCGGCGGCGGCGAGGGCGAGCGCTCCCGTATGTCCAGAGGCGACCTCGCCGTAGAGCTCATCGACGCCGGCCAGCTCGGGCAGGTCCCACAGCGCGGCGAGAACCTTCTTCCCGACACCGCGCCGTCGGCGGGTAGGCGCCACGGCCAACTCCATGATCGCCACGGGTTCTTCGAGCTTGGCGACGCGCACGACGGCGACCGGATGGTCGGCGGCGACCACTATCCAGGTGTGCACTGCGGTCACGTCGCTGGCCGAAACGTCCACCGGACGCTCGAAGCGCAATGATGCGGCCAGCCAGTCCCGACCGCCGAGGTACTGGATCATGTCCTCGTCGTCGAACCAGTCGGTGATCTCCTCGGCGATCCCGGGCGCAAGCGGAACGAAACGCAGCGACGTCACCGCCCCGACGCTAGCAACCCGTCGCCGCTCGACCACCCGGCGACCTGGCACAATGCCGTCGTGGTGCAACAGTCTCTGAGCAAGGCCGAGCGGGAGGCGCGGGCGGGCGACGAGCTCGCCGCCCGTCTCGACGCCCTGAGCCGGCCGCTCGCCGAGAGGGTCCTGGGGCGGGCCATCGAGTTGGACCACGAGGCCGCCGAGGCGGCCGAAGCCGCTGCGGAGACCATCGATTACGAAACGCTCAAGGAGATCGCCTTCGAAGTCGGCATCTCCGAGGAGGCGCTGCGCCGAGCGCTGCTCGAGGAGGTCGACACCGACTTGGACCACGACGCCCATCCGGCCGAGCGAGCCACGGTGCCCGACAGCATTCGAGGCGGGCTCATCGTGGCGGGCACCGGCGACGAGATCGCTCGGAAGCTTCGCGAGTACCTCGAGCATGAGGGCTATCGACCGGCGCCCTCGGGCGGCGAGAACATCTGGACGAAGACGGCACCGCCCGGGCGCCGGTCCCTTGCGGCCCGAACCGTGGAGCAATCTCGCGGGCACCGCCAGTTCGTGGAGTTGGACGTCGATACGTCACGGGTGCGGAAGACCGCATGGCGTTGGATCATTGGGCTCGTCATCCTGAGCCTCATCTTCAACGGGCCCATCGGAGGCCTCGTGGTCTTGGGTATCTTCGTCGCCGGGGTGGCCACGGTCGTCTCGTGGGTGAAACGGGTCGCCCGGGCCGCACGGCGCACGATCAACAGGACCCTGCACGCCCTCACGGACGACGACGGAAAGCCGCCCGATCGCTGGCTCGACGTCTGGGAGAGGACCCGGGTTTGACGCTCAAACCGACCGGGTCAAACCGCCGTCGATCCGTATGTTCTGCCCGGTGATGTAGCTCGACCGGTCCGAGGCCAGGAATGCGACCAGCTCGGCGATCTCCTCCACGCGGGCGTACCTTCCCATGGGGATGCGCTCGCGGCGCTCGGCCTTCTCGGGCAGGCTGTCCACGAAGCCCGGGAGGACGTTGTTCATCCTGATCCCGTCGGCTGCGTGCGCATCCGCATAGAGCTTCGTGAATGCCGCCAGTCCCGCCCGGAACACGCCACTGGTGGGAAAGGCCGCTTCCGGTTCGAAGGTGGCATACGTCGAGACGTTCACGATGGAACCGTGCCCCTGGTCTCGCATCGTCGGCGTGACCAGCCGGGCGATGCGGACCACGTTGAGGAGATAGACGTCCAGGCCGAGGTGCCAGTCTTCGTCGGCGATGTCGAGTAGCGGCCCGCCGGGGCCGTGCCCGGCGCTGTTGACCACCGTGTCGATGCGACCCCAGCGCTCCAGAGCGAGGTCGAGGATCCCTTGGAGATCTCCCATCGATTGGTTGCTGCCGGTGATTCCGATTCCGTCGAGCTCGGCGGCGAGCGCCTCGCCCTTGCCCGAGGAGGACAGGATTGCGACGTCGAATCCGTCGGCATGGAGCGTGCGGGCGGCTGCGGCGCCGATTCCGCTGCCGCCGGCGGTGACGAGCGCAACCGGTGGGTTCATCGCAGACCAACCTAGACGGTGGACGCCCGGTCAGGCCCACTCGCGGGGGATCGTGTCGCGCCACTGTCGGGACCACACCGTGGCGCCGTCGTGCTTCGCGCTGACATCGATCGCGAGGTCGAAGTGCTCAGGACCGGTGCCAAGCTGGACGGTGCCGGTTGCCGCCACATCCCACCCGGGCCGGCTCAGTCCGACGGTCGCGATGCTCGAGGCGCGTAGCGATTGCGGATCGTCGTCCTTCACCGAGATTTCGATGGTTTGCTCGCTCGTGTAGGTGAGCCGGTCGCGTTCGGTCTGCATCTCGCGGCGGCGAACGTGCTTGCGGAACTGGGTCGCGCCGTCGTGTGGCTCGACGGACCAGTCCGACGCTCCCGCCACGGACTCGACTGGCGCCGGGGGCGGACGGGGAGCGTCTGGGATGGTCAGTACACGTTCGTCGGGTCTTGCCGGGACAACCGGCAGGAGGAGGCGGGAGTGGTGTGGGTCGATCTCGAGCCGGAACCGCCCGGCCGGTGGCCAGACGAGCGGGAAGTCGGCACCTGAAAGGGCGAGGCGTAGCCTCCACCCCGCCGGCACGATCCCCGACGTGGCCCTGAGCGCAAACCGCACGGCCATCTGCTCGCCCGGCTCCACCGGCTGCGGGTCCGAGAGATCATCGAGAAACGCCAGGTTGCGGCTGCCGCGACAGATGAGATGCCCCTCGCCTTCCGGAGTCACCAGCAACAGGCGAGCGGCGACGACGCCGGCCGGCTTGTCGATCGAGACGGTGAGCTCGACCTGGGGTGTGCCGAGGATCTCGGCGGCTTCATCGAACGGTGCGGTCTCGAACACCAGCGCCGCGTTCTCAGTGTCATCGGGATGGCTGCCCCAGCCGCCACGATCCCAGAACGGAGCATGGCTGCCCACCCACTGCGGACCATCCCACGTGGTTCGATCGTGGAAAAGCGATCCGAGGGGGAGGTCGAGGGTCGTAGCATCGCGGGGAGGCCATTCGAGCTCCGCCCGCCACAGTCCGTGCACCCGCTCGCCGTCGTAGGGCGGGGCGGTGCGGACGAACGCCGTCAGGAGGGGTTCGTCCATGACCCCGTTGCGGTCGTCGCGCAAGTGATGGCCGAACCAATTGGCCATGAGGTCGAGGTGGTCGTAGGTGGGCGTCGGTACTCCCGTCGCCGGCCGGTAGTGGCCCCACGGTCCGACGACGGCCCGTCGCGGCGCGGAGAGGTGCTCGAGCAGTGCGAGGATCCCGTCGACGTAGGGATCGAGCCAACCCCCGATGAGCAACGTCGGCACCTCGATCGAGGCATAGTCGGCGCAAGGTGAGCCGTGCAGCCAGTACGCATCGCGGTGCTGATGGCGAAGCCACGTGGGAAGCCACTGTGGCGTCGCCTCGAGACGCTCCATCCACATCTGGTACCAGCGGTCACCGACGATGTCCGGGTCTGGGGGCAGAGCATTGAGCGCGACCATGGATCCCGGCCAGTCGACGCTCTCGGCAGCGTGGAGCGAGCCGCCGATGTAGTGGACGTCGCAGGCGAAGCGATCGTGTGTTGCATGCACGGCACAGATCGCTCCCAGCTCCGGCGGCCGGCGCATCGCCGTCTGCAATGCGCTGAATCCACCCCACGAGATGCCCCACATGCCGATGCGACCGGAACACCAGTCCTGGGCTGCTATCCAGCTCAGGACGTCCAGTGCGTCGTCTTGCTCTTGGAGTGGATACTCGTCCGTGATGACGCCTTCCGAAGCCCCGGTGCCGCGGATGTCGAGCCGCACGCCCGCAAACCCACGGCGGGCGAGGTAGGTGAACGTCGACCAGTCGCGTGCCGTGCAGTCGTCGTCTTTGCGGTACGGCACCGATTCGAGCACGGCGGGGAAGGGTCCGTCGCCGGGGGCATCGGGGAGGTACGTCGTCACCGCAAGTCGTGTCCCGTCGGTGGCGGGGACGAACACTCGACGCTCGACACGCACCGGGTAACCGTCCGATGGCATGGCCGAACCCTACGCGGTGCGGGCTGATTGAGAGAGTCGTGGACCCCTCGTGACCTACACGCTCGGGGCGATCCCCTAGCTCGCCATCGTCTGGCCCGTCAGGTGCCGTCCGCCGCCGTCTGGCAGACTCCCCGCAATGCGGGCGGCGATCTACCACGAGTTCGGCGGGCCGATCGAAGTGCGAGACGTCGCCGAGCCGGCGCCGGGTCCCGGTGAGGTCATCGTGCGGGTGCTGGCGACGGGTATCTGTCGCAGCGACTGGCACGGCTGGCGCGGTGACGATCCCGATATTCGGCACCTTCCCCACGTGCCCGGCCACGAGTTTGCCGGGGAGATCGCCGCCTTGGGAGAAGGGGTAACGGGGTGGAGGGTCGGCGACCGGGTCACGGTTCCCTTCGTCGCGGGCTGCGGCGAGTGTGGCCCGTGCCGGGCCGGTGACACGCAGGTGTGCGAGCACCAGTCCCAGCCCGGGTTCACCCACTGGGGGACCTTCGCAGAGTATGTGAGGGTGAGGTACGCCGCCGGCAACCTCGTCGCCCTTCCCGAGGGCGTCGATCTCTCGGGAGCGGCGTTGCTCGGGTGCCGCTTCACTACGGCCCATCGTGCGGTCGTGGCGCAGGGGAGGGCGCGGCCGGGCGAGTGGGTCGCCGTCCACGGCTGCGGCGGCGTCGGTCTCTCCGCCGTGATGATCGCGGCGAGTCTCGGTTGCCACGTGGCCGCGGTCGATGTGGATGGCGATGCGCTGCGACTTGCGAGCGAGATCGGAGCCGAGGTCCTGATCCGCGCGGATGCCGATGCGGCGACCTCAATTGCCGATGCCACGGGAGGCGGGGCGCACGTCTCGGTCGACGCGATCGGAGATCGCAACGCAATTGCGTCTTCGATCCGGTCGTTGCGGCCCCGCGGGCGCCACGTGCAGGTCGGCCTCGTGGTCGGCCATGGTCGAGTGGTCGAGATACCGATGGATCGCGTCATCGGTCTGGAGCTCGAGATACTCGGCAGTCACGGCATGCCTGCGAGAGCGTTCGGTCCGATCCTCCAATTGGTCGTCGACGGCCGGCTGGACCCAAGCCGCCTCGTCACGCGACGGTGCGGCCTCGCAGAGGGGGCGGCGCTCCTGACCGAGATGGGTCACGACACGACCCCCGGAGTCACCGTGATCGAGTCGCCCTAGGCGGCGGCAGATTCGATCGCTACGATCGGCTGGAGTACCGGCTCGAGAAGGGAGGCCTCGTGAGTGCCATCACCGCCACGGTGCCGACGCGTCGCGTCCGCACCTCACGAGCGCTCCCGGCAGCCGACGCGCCGACCCTCGCGTAGCGGCGGCGACGCTCCGGAGCGCCCGAACACTCCAGGAGCTGATTTCCATGCATTCTCCGCAGGGTGAGCAAGGCGTGCTCACTACGTACGGCTTGGACGCCACCGTCCTGGCCACATTCCAAGATTCCGCATCCATCGGGACCGAGCTGGCTCGTCTCGTGCGAGTCGACCGCGACCGCTGTCTCGTTGCCACGGCGGCGGGGATCCGTGCGGCCCGGTTGTCGAGATCGTCCGGCTCGACGCCCGTCACCGGAGACTGGGTCGTGGTGCGCCGCGGTCCCGCAGGTGACGTGGCCGTCGAGGGAGTCCTTCCCCGGCGAACCGCCGTTACCCGCATCAACCCGGCGGGCAACGACGAGCAGGTGCTGGTCGCCAACATCGACACGATATTCGTGCTCCATGGAATCGACCGCCCGCATCGTGTCGGCCGGCTGGAGCGCCTCTCCATCCTCACCTGGGACGGAGGCGCACAACCCGTGATCGTCATCACCAAGACCGATCTCGCAGGAACGAGCGATGCCGTCATCGAAGTCGACGAGGCGATCACCGAGGTCAGGGGTGCGCTGCCTGCCGTACCGATCCACCCGGTGAGCAGCGCGACCGGCGAGGGGCTCGGTGCACTGTCCCGCTATCTGGGACCAGCTCAGACGGTAGGTGTTGCCGGGGAGTCCGGAGCGGGCAAGAGCACCCTGATCAACCGGTTGATCGGCCGCAACGTCCAAGACACCGGTCCCGTCCGCCGGGGCGATCACAAGGGGCAGCACACGACGGCGTCGCGTGAGCTCCTCCCCGCCCCGTCAGGGGGGCTGCTGGTCGATACACCCGGCCTGCGCATGATCGCGATGCCGGGTCGGGAGGAAGGTGTGGCGCGTGCGTATGCGGACGTCGAAGCGCTTTTTGCGAATTGCCGCTTCCGCAACTGCCGCCACGGACCGGAGCCTGCATGTGCCGTATCGGCCGCGCTGGCGTGCGGGGAGCTGAGCGCCAAGCGTTGGAAGGGTTACCAGAAGCTGCAGCGGGAGATCGCCTACGAGGCCAGGCGGGCAGGCGAACGCCAGCGGAGGGACGCGGTGCGGGAGCGCACCCGGCGGGCTCGGGCCCAAGCCGACCTCGAAGTCGGAGCTGTCGAGCACACGCCGGGCTTCGTCGAAAAGGACGCGACAAATCGCCGGTGACGTGCGTCCCGCAAGGAGAGGGCCGGGTATCTGCTGTTGTACGGCGTCCCCGACCGACCCGACCAGCGACGTGGGAGCTTGCCCAACATGTCCACGCCATCAGCAGAAGCGCCATCCGTAGAGCCGCAGACCCCCGGGGAATCGGTGGTCGCGCTCGACGTCGGCACACCACGTGAAGAAGCCGCAGAGACCGCCAGCGGCCAGGATCAGGTATCGAGCGGCGGCGCTGTGCGCCGTGGTGCCCGCCGCCTGTGGAAGGCCGTGAAGGTCGGCGTGGTGCTGCTCGTGCTGGCGGGGCTCGCCGCCTCGATCTACTTCGGTTGGCCGGTCGTCAACGAGCGCTACATCGAGCCGATTCGCAGCAACACCGCAGGCGTCACCGAGGTTCAGGGCCGGGTGGAGGTGGGTGAGGCGCAGCTCGCCGGTCTGGAGGCCCAGGTGGCGGAGCTGGCCGCAGCCGAGGCCGTCCTCCCCGAGCGTCTGGCGTCTCTCGAGGCGGCGATCGCCTCGCTTCAGGAGGCGCAGGGCGATCTCGACAGCCGGCTGGGCACGGTGGAGGGGCAGATCGAGGGGCACACACGGCAACTTGCCTTGCTCGACGAGGTTCAGGAGACCCTGAACGCCGATCTCGCGAGCGCGACGGTCGACGCCGGGCGGCAGGTTGCTCTCCTCAAGTCGATGGAGCTCATGTCGCGGGCGCGCCTGTACCTCTACCAGGCCAACTACGGCCTAGCCGAGCAAGACGTTCTCGCCGCACGCAACCTCCTCGCCGACGCGTTGGCGACGGCGCCGGACGTCGATACAGACGTGATGACAGAGACCGTCTTCCGGCTCGAGCGCACGCTGGAGGCTCTCCCTGATCGTCCCGTCGCTGCCGTCGCCGATCTCGACATCGCATGGCAGGTGCTCCTCGGTGAGATCCCGGTTGCCGAGGCAACGGCTGCCACCTCGGACGCCGAGACCACAACCGAAGACGCCACGACGACGACCGCCGCCCCCTGACGCCCCCTGACGTGGTCGGACGAAGAGTGAGCCAGTCAGCGCCCGCTGATGACGATCGGCTCACGGTTGCGTCGCGGAGATCGGTGGGCGCACCGTGAGCAGCGAGGGACACGCTCACCGCAACGACGGCGGGGGCCGGTCGTGGTGGACGGAGCGTCCAGAGCTGCGACCCGATCGAGCACCCGGAGCGGAAATGGCCGCGTTGGCCGTCCTCGTGGCGTGGAATCTGGTCGCAAACCTCGTCGCCCCCGACGCCCTTGAGATACCGGTGAACCTGGTCGGCGCGGCCTCGTTGGTGCTGCTGGCCCGCCGTGCGGGCGTTTTTCCCGGAGGCATGGGATTCCGCAGCTCTACGCTCGGGTCCGGGCTGCGCGTTGGAGGGCTGGCGGCCGGCATCGTCATTGCCCTCGTGGCCATGATCGGCGCCATCCCGGCGTCGCGAGAGCTCTTCGCCGACGCCCGCTTTGCGGGTATTGGTGGCGCCGAGACGGCATACGACAGCCTTGTGAGGATCCCTCTCGGAACGGCCCTCGGCGAGGAGATCGCCTTCCGCGGCGCCCTGCTCGGTATGTTCCTGCTCTGGATGTCACCCCTCCGGGCGACGCTCCTGTCGTCCTTGCTGTTCGGGCTCTGGCATGTCTTGCCCGCCGTCGAGGCTCTCGAGACGACCGCAGTGGATCTCGGCGAGAACGCTGTCGTAGACGTGGCGTCCGTCATCGCCCAGGTGGTCGTGACGGCCGTGGCCGGCGTCTTGTTCAGCTGGCTCCGCTTCCGAGGACGCAACATCGTCGCCCCCGTTGTGGCTCACTGGGCGCTTAATGGCTCTGCGCTCGTTGCCGGCTGGCTGATCATACGAAACGGCTGGGCGTGACGTGATCGCCGGCGCCGAACCAGCGGCCGGCATCGGCGTGGCTCAGTAGTCGATCAGCAACCGGAAGTCGGTGATCTGGAGGTCGCCCTGCACCTCGTAGCCCGCACCCAGAGCCAGGAGCGGTGCGACGACATCGCGTATCTGGTCGTCGGTGACGAAATCCTCCGCGATGCCGGCGACGTCGACGTAGAAGGCAAGGCCGTCACCGCCCACCAGATCGTCGATGCGCCGGTATCTGTCGGTGGCGCCGAGCGTGCCGTTTCCGGAGAGCACGTCTTGGAGCAACGTCGGTGAGGACGCCACATACAGCGAATCACTGTCGAGAGCGAGGGCCCCCAGGTCGGATCCTTCGACTTCCAGAACTCGCATGCCGGCCTGGTCGCGAACGACGAGGCCCTGTTGGGTCAGGAGATCGACCGTGCGATCGAGCGCCGTTTGAACGACGTTGCCGTCCTGGACACCGAGCCCGAAGACCCCACCGATATCGACACCGGTCTCCTGGGCGAGCATTCCATCGTTGGCCGGAGCGACGGCCAGCAACAGCTCTCCACCGAATTGGGGGAGGAGATCGTCGAGCAACGACATTCCGATGACCTCGTCGGCGGGTTCCGTGATCATCGCCACGTCCTCGTCCCTGAGGCCGGCGCCGCGCAGGGATTCCAGGTACAGATCCGACAACTCGCCGACGTAGCCGTCGGGGAGCACGACATCGACAAAGCCGTAGGTGCCGGCGGGTAGCGCGGTTGCGGCCGTACCCGTCCGTACCGTCAGAGCTTCGAAAGCACTCGTCGCCGCCCGCATCGCGATGCCGTCGTCGTCGAGGAAGAACGCGGCCATGCCGGCGGAGCGCAGCTGATCGGCGAACGGCAACTCTGCACCCAGATCGGCGGAGAGCCGCGTCATCTTCTCGCCCAGGCTCGCCGACCCGTAGTAGGTGACCACGGGGTCACCACCAACTGCCGACGCGAGGCGCTGGAAGTCGTCGGTCTGGGCAACGGAGTCGGCGGGGTCGAGCTCGAGCGCCCGTCGCACCGAGTCCGTCGAGTCGCCGATGACGAAGCGACCGTCCTGTAGCGCGACGACCACCGGCTCTTCGTCGGCCTCGATCCAATACGCCGGACCACCGCTGATCTGAGCGGTCTGCACGCGGACACCCGATCGCTCGGCTTCGGCGATCACGCGCTCGAGGAAGTCGGTTGCCCGGTCCTGATCGCGGACCTCGACCGTAGCGAGAAACACCGGTGGAGCGGGCTCGGCGAAGGGATCGAGCGCCAGGGCCGACTCAGGGATCCACACGCCGATGGATGCGGTCCTGCCGATCCAGCCCAGAACGTCCTCGCCGAAGCGGAAACCGGTCTCCTGCTCGGCGACGTCGTCGAACTCACGAAGCGCCCCCTCCAGATCGGGCACGTCGTCGATCAGGCCATGGCGCGCCATCGGCTCGGCGAAGGCGCGAACGAGACGATCGACGCGCTCCACATCACGGATCTGGAGGAAGTCGACCGTGATGACCACATCGGCGTCCGCAGGCACCGCCTCTGCCGCACCGAACGGTGAGCCGACGAGGGTCCGCCATGCCACGACCGCACCTATGGCGATGAGCGCCAGCAGACCGATGCCGGCGCCGACGAGCAGGGGTCGACGTGAATCCGGCGCGATGGGCCGCCGCGGCTCGATCGGCCGGCCACTCTCGTCGAGCGGGCGCACGCGGGCGCCATACATCTCGTTCGTCACAGTCTGCCTACCTCTTGTTGAAGCAAAGGCTCCCAAGCCCAAATGCCAACCTACCGCGTGGTCTGCGTGGCCGCATGGGGCGTTCGACCCGAGTTTGCACTCAGGCTTCGGCCACCATCGCTGCTACATCGAACCTGATGCCGAGGTCCTGCTCCGAGACCTCCCACAGCCGTTCGAGGTCTTCGGCCTTGCGGAGCCGAGCACCGATCCTTCCCACGACGGGCGCACCCGCGGTGATCCACTTCGGCCGGTACAAGCTCCCGCCTACGGCACCGGGGTCGGTCCCGGCACGGAGCTGAGGGAGGGCGCCACGGGCGGGTGACTGACCGAGCAGGCGTACGCCGCGCGCCGCAAACTTCTGGGAGAAACCTCCGCCCGACTCTGCGACGCTGGTCGTTTGCAGATCCGTCAGCGAGAAGCCGGGATCAGCGGAGTACGCTGTGATTTCGGAGCCCGCTGCGGCGAGACGGTTGTTCAGTTCGATGGCGAAATGCAGGTTGGCTCGCTTCGAGATCCCGTAGGCGTCCCACGGCTTGTAGTTCCCCCGGGAGTGAGCGTTGGCCAGGTCGTACTCGCCCGCAGAGAACCGAGCCGTCGAGGTCGTGTTCACGATGCGGGCGCTTGCGCCGCGCAGCAAGGCCGGCATGAGGAGGTAGGTGAGGTAGAAGTGCCCGAGGTGGTTCGTGCCGAACTGGAGCTCGAA
>JBFINP010000061.1:0-18440 GCA_041611095.1 Acidimicrobiia bacterium
CGCAACATCCGTCGAGCTGCTCGGCGCCGGACTGGCGATGCTGATCGTGTCGGCGTGCGCGACCAGCGGCACCTCGGACCTCGCAGAGCTGCGCACTGCGACGCTCCAGTGTGGGGGATGGATCGAGGATGAGGTGACCATCCCGGACAGCTACGAGGAGATCCTCGGCGTCATCGCACTCCCCACGGTCGCAAGCGCACCCGAGGCGCTCCAGGTGACGGAGTTCGACGAGGCCCCACCCGCGGAGCGGTTCTTCGCCAAGACCGGACTGGTCGTGCGACCCGATGCCGCCTTCGAACTGGAGGTCATCGAGGACCTCGTAGGCTCGGTGGCGCTCGGATGGAGCGACGCGGAGGAGGCTACGGAGCGGGTGATCGGAGAGCCGTGCGACTCCGGCTCCGGGTGGGTTGCGTATGCCGGAGGTTTCGTAGTCGCCGAGCCCCGGTGCGTCGAGCTTCGCGTCACCACAGGTGGCGAGACCGTAGCGTTCGAGGTCGGCGTCGGTGCGCCGTGCGTTGGCCAGGCGCCGGCTCCGTGACCATGGATGATCCCCATTTGTCGTCGCGTTGCGGCCGCAGGCCCGCGCCCATTCAGCCCGGCCGCCCAGCTGCCCCACGAGGGGACCCAGTCAGAGCTCTCAACCCGCGGCGCGGCGGATCACGATGAGCTGATCGGCGGCCGATTCTGCGCCCCACACCTCGCCGGGCCGCCCGAGGAGCTGTCGCACGTTGCCGGGGTTGGACGGCAGCACAAACGTGTCGAAGGTCGCGGTGGCCGGATCGAACCGATGAATCGCATTGCCGCCGAAGTCGGTCACCCAGACGATGTCGGTGTCGTCCACGTAGACCGCGTACGCCTCCGGAGCTTCGCCGGGGAGCGACCACGTCGTCCATTCCCCCACCTCCGGCTCGTACCGGCTGAGCTGACCCGAGTTCCACTCGCTGACCCAGAGGTCACCGGCCGAATCCGACCACACCCGACGAGCCCCCTGGTCGGGAGTAGGTGGATCGAGCACGGTGACCGAGCCGTCATCGGCCACGAAACCGACATAGCTCCCGGCGAGCGAGGCGAAGTAGATCTCGCCGCCAGGTGTAGCGACGATGCCATACGGACCGCGACCACGAGGCGCATCGAACACCTCCATGTCGCCTGTAGCGGGATCGAGCACCCCGTACACGCCGTTCTGGCCGGTGAACCACAGCCGACCCCGCCCGTCGAAGGCCGCAGTGTTGAGGTTGGCGTCGGACCGGTCCGCCGGCAGGTCGAACACCTCGACACGGTCGCCATCCGGGTCGACGCTGACGATCGCGTTGAGCCCGCCGTCGGTCACCCATGCGACACCGTCCGCGTCCACGATCACCCCGTGTGGCCGGGAACCGGGACCGAGTGGGATCTCGCGTACCGCACCCGTCTCCGGGTCGAGCCAGCCGAGCTCACCGGAACCCTGAGCGGTGTACCAGACGCCGCCGTCCGCCGCGGGCGCGACATCGTGGGGCCGCGAGCCTGCCGGCACCGGGTACGCAACCAGCTCAAGCTCGGACACCGGGATGGGCTCGACGGCTGCCTCGGTAGTCCCGGGTGATGGAGGACGCGTGGTGGGAGGCGGTTCCGCCGCGGGTGTCGTCGGTGGAACCCCCCGTGTCGTCGTCGCAACGGGTGCGCTGTCCGGCCGCCGGGCGGTGGAGGTGGAGCCGTCGGACTCCCCACCCGAGCACGCCGTCGCGACCACCAGCAAGGCAACGATGGCCGAGTTGCGTGGACGTGCGACAGACACGGCGTGACGGTACCGCGTCGATCGCCCTTCGATAGCGAAACGCACTCTCGCTTCGGCTTAGATGCATGCGATACCAGTCCAGAGGAGGACCGCGATGCGAGATCTGACGGGAACCGTGACGGCGATCACCGGCGCCAGCGCCGGGATCGGTGCGGCAACAGCCCGAGCGCTTGCCGCAGAGGGTGGCTCGCTCGTCCTCGGGGCGCGTAGGGAGGAGCGCCTCGCCGAGCTTGCCGCAGAGCTGGGCGACAAAGCCGCAGTCGTCGCCATGGATGTCCGCAAGCCGGAGGATTCGGAGCAACTCGTCGCAACTGCGGTGGATCGGTTCGGGAAGCTCGATGCCCTCGTTGCCAACGCAGGCATCGGCGCCTACGGCGGAATCATGGATCTCACCGACGAGCAGCTTGCAACGATGATGGACACCAACATCGCCGGTACGGTCTGGCCGATCCGTGCTGCCGTTCCCCGTTTCTTGGAAGCCGGTGGTGGCGACATCGTCATCGTGGCGTCCGTCGCCGGGTTGCGAGGAGCGGGTGACGAGGCGGTCTATGCCGCCACCAAGTTCGCTCAGGTCGGGCTGGCCGGCGGCCTGGATCGAGAGCTGCGGGAGAAGGGAATCCGGGTGAGCACGATCTGCCCCGGCGGAACTGCGACCGAGTTTGCGATGGGAACCGGACGGACCCCGGACATGCCCGGTCTCGCCGACATGCTCCGAGCGGACGACGTGGCCGAGGCCGTCGTCACCGCGCTCCGCCAACCGCGGACGCTGCGAACCCTCGTCTGGTCCCTCCGCAGCATGCAGGAAGCCGACTGATCCACGCGGAGAGCGCCGGCCTCACGTCGACGCCTCCCAGGGTGCCGGCGGGCCGAGCCCGAGCTGGCGCATCATCCCAAGCATGTCCAGCACGCCCCAGTGCTCGGCGATCCGAGCATCGTCCGTGCACCGGTACACGTCGGCGTTGGCGATTGTGAACTCCCTCTCGGTGGGAGGGATGCCCGTGAAGGGACCGCGGTGGGTGCCGGTGATCGTGTTGTACGAGATCACCATGTCGCCCTCGGCAACCATGAAGTCGCTCACGAATCTCGCATCGGGAAAGGCCCTGTGGAACTCGGCGAAGAACAGCTTGAACCCCTCCTGACCGCTCGTCATCTCGGGCGGCAGGTTGGGGTCGTGATCGGGACGATCCTCGGTGATCAGGAGGTCCGCGGCGCCGAGGTCTCGACCATTCACCACCTCGTCGTAGAGCCGGCGGAGCGTGGTCTTGTTGCGGTCGGCGTCTGGCATCGCGGTTCCTTCAGTTGACTCCATGCACCGTATCGACGACGAGCGCGCAACCGCGACCCCGCTCGCGGACCTCATCGAGCAGCTCCCCGACGAAGAGCTCGGAGACGTACACGCCGGCGGCCCGCAGCGGGGCACCGTCTTGATCTGCGGCGGGTACATCTACGACCACGACGGGCCTCACCCACTGTTCACAGCTCTTCCCCGACTGCTCCACCTCCCCGCCCACGAGGTGACTGCGGATCTGCGGGCCGTCATCGATCTCGTGCGTGCCGAGTTCCGTCAGCTGCGCCCGGGGTCCAAGACCGTCGGCGTGGGGCTCGTGGACGTGATGCTCACGCACCTGGTTCGGCGCTGGCTCGACATGCCCGAGGGCCAGAGCGCGGGTTGGGTGCAAGCGCTTCGTGACCAGCTCGTGACGGACGTGATGTCGGCCATCCATCGGGACGTCGCCCGGGCCTGGACCATCGCCGACCTTGCCAGGCATGTCGGCGCCTCGGCACCGACCCTCAAGCGACGCTTCACCGCGCTCGTGAGCGAGAGCCCCGCCTCGTACATCAGGCGGGCTCGGCTCGACGCTGCGGCCCGTCTCTTGCGGACGACGGATCTTCGCGTGGGTGCTGTCGCCCGCCACGTGGGCTAAACCAGCGAATACGCCTTCAACCGTGCCTTCGCCCGCAGCCACGGTTCGTCGCCGGGCCGCTACCGGGCAACCTCCCGATGACCGTCACTCGACGAGGCGCACCGTGCGCACTGCCTCGTTGTCCCGCGGCGCAAGTGCGATTGCGATGGCTATTGGCCCTAGTCGCCCGCTCGAGCGCTTCATACGTTGAGGTCAGACGGTCCGCCGCGACCGCGAGCACCGGCGGTAGAGCATGGAAGCACGCCGAGTCCGTTACATCGACTGGCTCAGGGTGCTGGCCGTGCTGCTCCTCTTCCCGTTCCATACCGGGCGCGTGTTCAACGCGGATGAGCCCTTCTACGTCAAAGGTCCGGAGCTGTCGACCCCGTTGGGCTACGTGCTGTCGTTCATCGATGCCTGGCACATGCCGCTGCTGTTCTTCCTCGCCGGATCCTCGACGTTCTTCGCACTTCGGAAGCGCAGCACACGCCAATACGCCTTCGAACGAGTGCGGCGGCTACTAGTGCCCCTCGGGTTCGGGCTCCTCGTTCTGATCCCCCCACAGACCTGGTACGGCGGGCGCTTCAACTCCGGCTACGAGGATTCGTTCGTGCACTACATGGCCTCGGGTGAGTTCCTCGAGTGGAATCTCCAGGACGGCGGCGATTACTACGGCGGGTTCGGTTTCGGGCATCTCTGGTTCGTCTTGTTCCTCATCGTGATCTCTCTCCTCGTGCTTCCGCTGTGGAGAGGAGGCGATCGGGCCGACGCTCGCCGTGTGCGCACGTCCCGTCTCCTCTCGCGGCCCGTGGGCTGGCTGCTGGCGGCGTTCGTCATCCTCGTCGCCGAGGGCCTGCCGGCACTCGGCGGCAAGAATCTCGCCTACTACACGGTCTTCTTCGTGCTCGGTTACCTGGCGATGAGCTCACCCGACTTCATGGATGCCGCCGAGCGCCGCACCTGGTTCACCCTGGCCGCGGGGGTCGCACTCGGCGTTTGGTGGACGGCGAGCTGGCGGTTCCGCCACTCACTTCCCGACCCGTCGCTTGCGCTCGCCGGCGTCAACGTGTTGGGCATGATGGCCCGCTGGCTCATCATCGTCGGGCTCATGGGGGCAGGGCGTCGCTACCTCGATCGATCCTCGCGGGCCCTCGCCTATCTCGGCGAGGCCTCCTATCCCATCTACATCCTCCACCAGACGGTGATCGTCGTGCTGGCCTTCTACGTAGTGGGGATAGGAGCCGTCTGGCCGGTGCAAGCCCTGGTTCTCCTGGTCGGAGGCGTCGTTGGCACTCTCCTGGCCTACGAGTGCGTGCGGCGATTCGAGTGGCTCCGGCTCCTGTTCGGGATGCGTCCCCGAGACCGGCGCGCCCGCACGGCACCCTTGCCTGGGCCGCCGGATGGCTTGCCGGCAGCCCCCTCACTCAACTAGCCGCAGGGTGCCGGGCAGGTTCATACGCCGCATGCGCCGCAGCGTGAGGAGCGGGGCCAGGGTGACGGCGACGATGCCCATGACAGCAACGGCTGCCAGCGTCTCGGCCTGCACCACGACGTGGAGCCCGAAGTCGGGCAACGTCTCGGGCAACAGGCGCTGCGTCATCCACCACACCATCACGAAGCCGCCGGCGACGCCGAGCGCTGTGGCGGCCACACCGACGAGCAGGCTCTCGGTCATGGCCATCCGCAACGCCGTCCGCACCCTCACCCCGAACGCAAACATCGTCGCGTGTTCCCGAGCGCGTGCTTCGAGGTTGATTGCGGCGGTGTTGAACGCGATGAGCAACGCCAGCAACAGCACCGCCACCACCATGATCTGGATGATGGCGAGTATCTGGTCGAACGCTTCCCGGACCGCTTGGGTGACCGTGGTCACTGCCTGCACGGACGACACGTGCCCCAGCGTGAACAGCTCCCGCTGCACATCACCGGTGACGAACCCGGCAGCCGGCCGCACGTTGACGGAGTTGGTGATCCCTTCCAGGTTGAAGAGGCCGGAGTGGTCGATGTCCATGTAAACGAAGCCGCGCGCCGGATAGGGATCGATGCCGAGGATTGCCACTTCGCTCTCGACGATGGCGAAGCCGGCCACGCCTTCTCGCCGAGGGTGACGCAGGATGACGGCATCGCCGACGTCGACGCCCAGGTCGGCGGCCGCTTTCTCGGTGAGGAGCACGCCCGCAGCCTCGCTCAGCTCACCGGCGATGAGAGAAGGCCGCCACATCCCGTCGTCGAGATCGGCGAGCTGGACGAAGACGTCGATCTCCTCACCGCCGACTCGGACCGCACCCGGGAGCCGTAGCGCCGCCTCGGCTACGGCGACGGTCTCGGCCTCGGTGACAGCGCGCACCTCCTGTGACACCACGGGGTGGAACGTGTCGAGCCCAACGGTGATGCGATCCGGGGCGGCGCCGGTTGCTTCCCGCTCGGCGGTGTCCACTGCGCCGAACACCGAGTCCATGATGCCGAGGAAGCCGACGAGCACCGTGATCGCAGCGGCGATGCCCAACGCCGTGAGAACGGTACGGCGTGGGCTGCGGCGAAGGTTGCGCAGCGGCATGACCGCAAACGTGTTGTGGATCCGGCGACGACGCCGATCCGACTGAATCCTGCCGCCGGAAAGGTAGCTCGGCTTGATCGCCGCGATGGGAGCTACCCGGACCGCCCGCCAGATCGGAATGATGGCCGCAACAAACGGGACAACGAGACCGATGATCGCCACCTGGGCGAAGAGGCCCGTCTGCAGGGACGTGTCCCAGACGGGAAGCGGTATGAGGCTCCTGAAGACCGCACCCATGCCGTTTCCGATCATCATCCCGACGCCGACACCGAACATCGCCCCGAGCAGCGCGATCTGAGCGCTGACCAGCAGGGGCCGCACGGCGAGGAGCGCCGGACGCACGCCGAGCGCCATTCCGATGCCGATCTCTCGCCGCTGCTGCTCGGCCAAGCGGTGGATCAGGTTGAACGCCGCTCCGACCGCTCCTGCGAAGAGCAGGACGGCGAGGGCGTTGAACATGGCCTGGTCTTGATCGATGTCGGTCGTGAGCGCCGTGTAGGAGAGGTTGTCGTCCCGGGTCGAGACGGTCGCTCCCACCGGGAGCGTCTCGATCGCGCAGGCGAGCTCCCCAGCGACGGCGTCACGGTCGGCCTGCGGGTGAAGCGTGAGCACCAGGTTGTTGACGGCACCGGGGAGACCGGCGAGCTCCTGGGCCGTCTCGAGCGTCGTGAAGAGCCCGGCGAACGTCGCCTCGGACATGAACATCTCGCCCTCGGGAGCCACGCTGAAGTACTCCGGAGTACTCGCCTGGCCCACATACTCCAGCCGCCGTTCGCCGCTGATGGCGATCTCGCCCGTGTCCGGCAGCGAGTAGAACCTGGCGAAGTTCCGCTCCAGCATCACGACGGGGTAACCGGCATCCTCGGCCGCGAGCGACCGCCCCGTGACGGCGTGGTATGCGTTGACCGCGGGCTCGCCTGCGGCGAAGTCCGCACCGGTGATCTCGCCGCGAACGAGGATCGTCTCCGCGGCCGTGGAGGCATCGACCTGGGTGGGGAGGATGAGGCGTTCCGTCACGGCGTCGACCGCCGTGGCACTGGGGAGCGCGGAGACGACGCCGGCGAGCGTGCCCTCGTCGACGGTGGCACCGGTGGCCAGGTCCACTCGCAGGTCGTACATGGCGAGCTGCCGGTAGCTGATGTCGTAGGACGTCTCGCGCCACCGGGTCGTCGAGGTCAGGCCGGCGTAGCCGCCGGTGCCGATGGCGATGACCAGGGCGATCGCGGCGACCTTCGCCCAGTGGGTGCGCAGGTCCCGCCACGACCAGTGGAGGAGCAGGCGCAGGGTTCGCATGGCGTCCTCCTCACCAGCGCAGCTCGGTGACCGGGGTGCGGCCGCCGGCGGGGGGTCCGTCGCTCACGATGCGCCCGCTCGACAGCTCCACGACACGATCGGCCATGCGGGATATCTCCCGATTGTGGGTGACGACCAGCACGGCGCGGCCGGTCCCTGCCTGCAGTTGGAGCAGCTCGAGGATCTGCACGCCGGTACGGAAGTCGAGCTCGCCCGTCGGCTCATCGCACAGCAGGACCGGGTTACGCGTCGCCAAGGCCCTGGCGATGGCAACCCGCTGTTGCTCCCCGCCCGACAGCTCGTGGGGAAAGCGGTCGGCTTTGTCGCCGAGTCCGACGCTCTCGAGCACCGCGTCGGGGTCGGCGTCGGAGCCGGCGGCGTGGATGCCGAATTGCACGTTCTCACGCGCGGTCAGACCCGGGAACAGATTGAACGCCTGAAAGATGAAGCTGACCGTGTGGGCACGGAAGTCGAAGAGGTCACCCCGGGCGGCTGCCGTGATCTCGACGCCGGCAACCCGCACGGTCCCGCTCGTGGCCGTGTCGAGCGCACCCACGACGTTGAGGAGCGTCGTCTTGCCGCTCCCCGACGGACCCAAGACGACGACGAACTCCCCCTCGTCGACGAGCAGCTCGGCGCCTGCGAGTGCGGTCACCGCCAGTGGCCCCTCGCCGTACCGCTTGGTGACGTCCTTCAGCTCGATGAGCATCACCACTCATCGTCCGCCTTTTCGCACCTCTCCGGCCAGGGGCGAGAGTCACATGCGGACGGTCGCCGTGCGGCCCGGTTCAGGCCCCTCGCCTCCGATCTCGTCCGCGCCACAGCGCCGTGGGGTCGAACCTACGGATTGTGCGGCGCTGCCGGCGCCGGCCCTACGAGTGCCCTGCGCAGCATCGCCGGGATGTCGTCGATGGCGGCCATGGCGGGAGCCGGATCGGCACCGCTCCGAAGATCGGCCTCCAAACGTTGCGCCAGCTCGACGAGAGTCTCGGCCGCGCCTGAGGGTTCCTTGGTCGTCAGCGCGAGCTGACGCACGACGCCGAGGTAACTCCACACGTACCGGTCACGGGCCGGCAACGAGAGCCAACGCTCCAGGTGCTCGACGGCGCCCGCCAAGTCCCCGTCCCTGGCGGCGAGACACGCCAGGAAGCCCGAGGCGGCAGATGCCCCACCCTCGTCACCGATGTCGAGGAAGAGCCGCAAGGCGCGGCGCAAGTCGGCGCCTGCCTCGTCGAAACGTTTGGACACGAGACCTACCAGACCGCTCTGCATGATCGCGTAGGCAATGCCCCGCCTGTCGTTGAGCTCCTCGAAGATGCCGAGGCTCTGGCTCGTCTCGTCTCGTGCGTCCCCGCGTGCCCCGACCTGCAGGTGGGATTCCGCCATTCTCATCAGCACCCATGCGTCGTTGCGACGGTCCTGAACCTCTGCGAAGTGCTCTCTGGCCCTCTGCAGGAGTTCGAAACCGCCTCCCTGCTCGAGCCGAAGCGCAATGCGCCCCTGCGTCTCCAACGCCCAGCCCATTCCACCGCGGTGGCCCAGGTCTTCGAAGATGGCGTAGGACTCGTCGGCCTGCTCCACGGCTCGAGCCGCCCGCCCCAGCATGAGATTGACACTTGCCGCAAACCGCAACGCGAGGGCGAGGCGCGCCCGGTCGCCGATCTGTCGATCGATGGTGACGGCTTGGTCGAAGCGATCGAGGGCCTCGGAGAGCCGGCCCATGTCGCGAAGACTCACCCCAAGTCCGGTGAGGGTGGCCGCTTCGAGGGAAGACAGTCCTTGGTCGCGGGCGATCTCGTTGGCTTCTGCGAAGCAGGCGGATCCTGCGGCGAAATTGCCGGCGATGTTCTCGAACAGCGCCACCGTGTGAAGCACCTGCGCCCGCTCCGGCGTCGACTCGCCAGGTGCCGCGGCGAGTGCGCGACGCGCCCACGACAGCCCTTCGGAGACGTAGGAGCGCCAATACCAGTACCAGGTGAGCGCCGCAGTGATCTGCATTGCGGTCTCCGGACGCCCGGCCGCGAGCGACGACTCGAGGGCGTGGCGGAAGTTGTCGAGCTCGAGGTCGGCCACCGCACGAGTCTGCGCCTCTTGCGGCCCCTGGAGGTGAGGCGAGATGTCCTCGGCGAGAGCGGCGAAGTACGCGGCGTGGCGCCGATCCACCTCCGCCGTCTCATCGAGGGAGCGAAGAACCCGCGAGCCGAACTGGCGGATCACAGTGAGCATCCGGTAGCGCACACCACCTTGAACCTCGGCGAGTGGTATGAGCAGCGACTGGTGGGCCAGCCTCAACACCGAGTCGAAGACCTCGGTCCGCTCCACATCCCCCCACCCGGCCACCGCCTCCGCAGCGTCCATCGAGAAGCCGCCGGCGAACACAGAGAGGCGATTGAAGACCTGTTGGTCCGTCGCAGAGAGAAGGTCATAGCTCCAGCGAACTGCGTCTTCCATCGTGGCTTGATGGGCGAGACCCGGTCGCCGACCCGATGGCACCTCGACAAACCGGCTCGCAAGACGATCGGCGATCTGGAGTGGAGTCAGCGCCTCGATCGTGCTCGCAGCCAACTCGATGGCGAGGGGAAGGCCATCGAGCCGTCGACAGACGATCTCGACCTCCTTCAAGCAGGGCTCGGCGTCGAAGTCGGGCTTCACCTCCTGCGCTCGATCGATGAACAGGCGGATCGAATCCGCCTTGAGCAACGCCTCGGTCGGACGATCGCTCCCCGGCGGCAGAGCGAAAGGCGGGACCGGCCAAACGCGCTCGCCGGGGACCCCGAGCGCTTCCCGACTGGTGGCGAGAACCTTGACGCGTGAACACGCCTGGAGGATCGACAGAACGAGCCGAGCTGCATTGCCGACGACGTGCTCACAGTTGTCGAGCAACACCAGACTCTCCCGGGCCCGCAATGCGCTGACGATGAGCTCGGCGTAATCCGCCCCAACAGGTGCGCTGATCCCGAGCGCCGTGCTGACGGCCTGTGCGACGAGACTCGGATCGACGACCTCGCTCAGCTCGACCATCACGGCGCCGTCCGTGTAGCCGGGCTCGAGTTGGCGGGTGACCTCGAGCGCGAGACGGGTCTTGCCCGAGCCCGGCGATCCGACCAGCGTCACGAGACGACCGTTGCGAACCAGCGTCCTGACGTCCTGAATCTCGACCGACCGCCCGATGAACGACGTGAGCGGGGTGGGGAGCGCCGCGGCCGGAGCTCGTGTGGCCACGTCGAGATCCCGTCCCACCGCCGCCACCGGACCCTCGTGACGAAGAATGCGCTCCTCGAGCGCCGTGAGAGAAGGTTGCGGCTCCAGGCCCATCTCGGCGAGGCGGTCACGAAGGTCGCGCGCCGCTGCGATTGCGTCCGCAGACCTTCCTGCGGCGTAGAGAGCCTGCATGAGCAGCTCGGTCGGACGTTCCCGCTCCGGGTGACTCGCTACCAGCGACTCGAGCTCGCCGACCAGATCTATGGACCGGCCGAGCCGCAGCTCGGCGGCGATCCGGCTCTCCATTGCCGCCAAACGCAGCTCCTCTAGTCGTCGCGCCTCGTTGGCTGCAAAGCCCTCATAGGTGACATCAGAGAATGCCGGTCCCCGCCACAAATCGAGCGCCTCTCTGAGGAGCCTCTGGGCGCGGTCGGGCCTCCCCCCGAGCTCTGCATATCCGGCGTCGACCAGCGACTCGAAGGTTCTGGCATCGATAGTGTGCCGATCGGAGTCGATCAGATAACCGCTGCCGTGCGTCTCGATGACGGGCGCGTCGACCGGTGAAGTCTCCGCTCCGAGGGCCTTGCGAAGCTTGGAGATGTGAAACCGGACCGTCTTGACCCCTGTCGCCGGCATCTCGTCGGGCCATAGGTTGTCGAGGATGACGTCGGTGGAGACGACGGTGCTTGCGTTGGCGAGCAGTAGGAGCAGGAGGGAGCGCTGCTTTGGCGCCGAGACGGTTATCGACCGCTCGCCGTCGAGGACCTCCAAATGGCCCAGCACTCGAAACTCCACGTGAGTGCCTTTCGTCGCGCCGGTTCCCTCAACCCAAGCGTATCGAACGCCGGCTCTGTGCGGAGCTCGTGATGCAGATGATTCGAATCAATGGAGCGTCTCGATGCCTCGCGCCGAGGCCCGGCGACGCTTTCGCCGCCGGGCCTCATGCTCACACGGCCCTCAGAGGCTGAAGGCCTCCAGCATCGACGTCTCGGCGAGAGCGTGCCACGCCTGCACCTTGTCACGGAACTCCCGCCAGGGTGGCAGGATCTCGCCGAACCAGCGGTCTGACGCCGCCACCTCGTCGAGAACCGTCTCGAAGTCGGTCTTGAACGCCGTCAACACTTCATCGGGGAAGCGACGAATCTCGGCGACCTCGGCCACCTCGGCCAGCGCATCGGAGTTGAGCACGTCGTAGTTGGCCATCGTGCCCAGGTTGGCCGCCTTGGCCGCCACGTCGATTGCCGCCTGATACTCCTCGGGCAGCTCGTTCCACAGCGAGAGCGGAATCTGCACCTCGAGGCTCGATCCCGGCTCCCACCAGCCCGGGTGGTAGTAGAACAACTGGCTGCCCAGCTGGGTGAGGCCGAGCTGAACGTCGTCGTAGGGTCCCACCCACTCGGCAGCGTCGATGGCGCCGGTCTCGATCGACGTGATGATCTCGCCGCCCGAGACGGTCACCTGCTCGGCGCCCAGGTTGTTGAACGTTCGCCCGGCGAGGCCGGGGATCCGCACCTTCAGGCCCTGCAGGTCGGCGACCGTGTTGATCTCCTTCGTGAACCAACCGCCCATCTGGACGCCGGTGTTCCCAGCGGGAAACTGGATCAACCCGAATTCCTCTGCGTAGAACTCGCGCAGCGTGTCGAGTCCGCCCGCCGAGTAGAGCCAGGCGTTCTGCTGGCGCTCGGTGAGGCCAAACGGGACCGCCGTGCCGAACTGTGTGGCCGGGCTGATGCCAACGTAGTAGTACGACGCGGTGTGGCCGGCCTCGGCGCCCCCGTCGCGCACCGTCGGCAGGATCTCCAGTGCCGGCACCAACTCGCCGCCCACCCGGGGAGTGATCCGGAACCTGCCCGCCGTGAGCCTCGCCACCTCGTCGGCGAAGATCTGCGCACCACTGCCGATGGTGCCGATCAGCGACGGCGACCAGCTCGTGGGCATCTGCCACTCGATCTCGGGCAGATCCGATTGCGTCAGGATCGCCTCGGTCAGGTCGGTCGTGTCGTCGGTGAGGGTCGTGGCGCTGTCACCGCCGTCGTCGGACGTGCACGCGGCAAGCAGCGATCCGGCCATGGCAAAGCCGGCCACGCCGATGCTGTTCTTGAGGAACCGGCGCCGGCTGAGGTCGGCGCCATCCGAGCCTTCGTCGATGAGGGTCCCTTCGGGGTTGTGCTGTTCAGCCATATCGCCTCCTTCTCTGGTGAGCGCTCGTTGCAGCGCCGGGTCGTGTTTCCATGGGTCGTGTCCGCATCGTCATTGGCTGGGAACGAAGAAGTTGAAAGACGTCTCCACGATCGCCGGAAAGATCGCCAGGATCACCAGCGCAACCCCCTGTAGTGCCATGAAAGGCAGCGCCCCCTTGTGGATGTCGGCGGTCTTGACCTCGGGTGGCGCCACGCTCTGCAGATAGAAGAGCGAGAAGCCGACCGGCGGTGATATGAACGCCATGTTCAGGTTGACCGCCATCAGCACGGTGAACCAGATCTTCTCCTGAACGGTGAAACCGAGTGCATCCATCGCCGGCAAGAAGATGGGCACGACGATGAACGTGATCTCCAGGAACTCGAGATTGATGCCCAGCAGGAACACGGCGATCATCGCCACCACGACAAAGCCGGTCTTGCCCCCGCCGATGCCGGCCAGGAAGTCGGCTGTGGCATCGGCGCCCCCCAGCTCCAGGAACATCAGCGAGAAGAACGACGAGGCAAACAGCAGCGTCATGACGAGGATGCTGATGTTGGCGGTCGAGCGTGCCGCTTCCCGCAGCGCTTTGGGAGTCAGACGCCACCGCGGGGTGACGTGATCCGCTCCGGCGCGAACCAGGACCTTGTCGAATTGGTAGGCCAGGACGGCGAGCAGTAGCGCACCGAACACGCCGACGGCCCCTGACTCCGAGGGTGTGGCGATCCCCTGGAAGATGGAGAAGAGGACTCCGACGATGAGCAGGATGATCGGGACGACGGAGAAGAGCACCTCGAGCGCCAGGACCCGCCCGGTGAGCGTCCGCTCCTCGGCGGGCATGGGCGGACCGGTTCCAGGCCGTGCATAGGAGATCCCGACGGCGTAGCCCGCATACAGCCCGCTCAGGAGCAAGCCGGGGAGCAGGGCGCCCGCGAAGAGCCCGAGGATGCCGACCCCCATCTGCTGCGCCAGCAAGATGAGCACCAGGCTGGGGGGCAACAACTGGGCGAGCGTTCCCGACGCGGTGATCACGCCGGTCGCCAGCTTGTGGTCGTACCCGAGGCGGATCATTGCCGGCAGCGACAACAGGCCCATCACGATGACGGTGGCGGCGACCACGCCGGTGGCGGCCGCCAGCAGCGTCCCGACCAGGACGACGGCGGCCGCGACACCGCCCTTGATGGGCCCGAGCAGCATCCCGATGGCGGTCAAGAGACGCTCCGCCAGGCCGGAGCGCTCGAGGATCGCCCCCATCAGCACGAAGAAGGGCACCGCCAGCAACGTCGGGTCCGAGATGGCACCGAACCAGCGGCCGGGCAAGACGCTCAACGAAGCCGGGTCGAAGGTGTCGGTGAGGTCGCCGATGAAGGAGAACAGAAGCGCCGTCGCGGCGAACGAGAAGGCGACGTTGTAACCGATCAGGATCATCGCCAGGAAGATGGCGAACATCATGATGGCGAGGGCGACGCCGAGATCCACTTATTCGACTCGCAGGGGTGCGTGGTAGGCGGCGACTCCGGCGAGGTCCTCGCGGTTGCGGAGCACCAGGATCTGTTTGACGATCTCGGCGACGACCTGAAGCGCCATCAGGAAGAAACCGATCAACATGAGCAGCTTGATCGGACCACGAGGAAGCCCTCCGGCATCCGTCGACTGCTCCCAGATCTCCCACACCTTCCAAGTGGACCATGATCCATCGAAGGACCGGCCCATGGCGGTCATCGACCATGGCCACAGCGTCAGCATGGCCACGATCAGGAAAGGGAGGAACAGGAAGGTGTGAATCACCAGGTCGATGACGGCCTTCGTCTTGTTCGAGAAGTTCGTCCACCAGAAGTCGATCCGCGGGTTCACACCTTCGAGGACGCCGTAGTTGAGGCCGAGCAGCACGAGTGCCCCGAAGACCATCCATTGGAGGTCGAAGACCTCGCCGATGATGATGTCCCGCTCTATGAACCTGGCCAGGTACCGGGTGACCACGGCGAAGAAGCCGAGCACGAACACTACCCACACGAGGCCGAGCGCCAGCTTGCCGTTGGCCGTCGAGATCGCCTCGAGCCCGACGCGAATTCTGTAGAGCAGCCCGTTGACACCGCCGGGAACCTCGAGCGGCTCCCCCGCCGCGTGAAGATGGCTGAAGTCCTCGAGCAGCTCCTCGGCTGCTGATGTGACGTCCGGATCCCGAACCCGTTCGCTCAACCGACCTCCAACCCGCGTAGGGAAGTGGACCCACCCTACATCGCAAGCCCCTCTGCTCGCCGGAGCCCGTACCATCGTGCGCTGTGTCGCGTAGTTCCCTGTCGGCGGCAGCCCTGTTACTCGTGGTGGCTTCGTGTGCCGCACCTGCGTCGCCGGCGGGGAGGACGGAGCCCTCCCAACGGGCAGTCATCGTCCAGACGACCGGCTGCGGCTTGGCGCCAGAACGCACCGGATCCGGAGTGGCCGTGGGCGACGGGGTCGTCGTCACGGTGGCGCACCTCGTCGCACGCGCCGATTCCGTCTTGGTAGCCGTGGCCGGCGGCGACCCCGTCGACGCCACGGTCCTCGAGGTCGACCCGGAACGGGACCTCGCTGCGCTGCGGGTAGCGGCGGACGATGCCCCCGACGCCATCGCGATGTCGGACGCCGATACAGGTGCGAGAGGGACCATCGTCGAGGGCGCCACGTCGGGGACGGTGCCGTTCGTCGTGGCTGAGAAGGTCTCGGTGTCGATCGAAGAGGTCCTCGGCACGGATCGGCACAACCGAGTCGGCTTCAAGCTGAATGCGGCGACCAGCGGGGGCGACTCCGGCGCCGGGGCATATGACGAAGACGGTCGGCTCATCGGGATCGTCTTTGCGACGAGTGACGACGGCGCGGTCACGTGGCTGACGGGCAGCGTCGAGATCCAGGAGTTCCTCGCGGGGGTGAGCGCGGACCAGACGCCACTCGCATGCAACCCCGACATCTCCCGGCTCGAACTCCCGTAGCGGTCATGTCCGTGCGGCGATGCGCTCCATGGCCGTCTCGGACGACCGAGGGACCGTGTACACCTGGCCGGCGACCCTCCAGTCGGCGGCGAGCACCGTGCCCCCCACAGGTTCGATGACCGTGCTGAACGGAAGCCGCTCCAGGATCTCCTTGGCGACCTGTCGGATCCGGCTGGCGCGCAGCAAGAGGATGCCGTCGGAGGTCTGGGCCACGACGCGATAGTCGGTAGTCGCCGCCACGGCGACGGCGAAGCCGGCCAGCCCGATCACGGTCCGGGTCGGCCAGTCCTCAGCACCGGCCCAGGCCGCCACGAGCGTCATTCCCAGAAACGCGGCAACCCCGAAGGGGAGCAGGAGACGGTGCCGCCTCCACATGTAGGCCGCTTCGACGGCGCGCTCGCCCTCGTCGAGGAGCCGCTGGATCGATCGAAGCAGAGCTGCCTTGCGCACGCCGCCTGAGGTTACTGGCGGCGCCGAGTGGCCCCTCGATCTGCCCAAATCCGCCGATGCCGCTACGGTGGGCGTCCGTGGAGCCGACCAGGCATGCGGGGAGCGATAGGGGGAGCCGATGGTTCTTGCTCGCCGCCAGGCCGCTATTACCCGGCCGGCACTTCACGACCAGCCCATGAGGGCCGTTGCATGAGGCGACACCCTCGCGTCTGAAGGAGGAGCAATGCCACCACGCGCACGCAGCAAGCGGTGGACCCTGCTGGCGTTACTTGCGGCACTCGCCATGGTCTTGGCACTCGTGCCGAGCGGCGTAGCCGGAGCCGAGGATCACGATGTCGACTTCTGGTTGACGATCCTGCACAACAACGACGGAGAGTCCGAGGTGATCCCGGCCGAGGTACTCGACGCCGACGACAACGTCATCGGCTTCGAGGGCGGCGTCGCCTACTTCGCCAAGGTGCTCAGCAACGCACGTACCGACGCCAACATCAAGCCGAAGGGCGACAACACGTCGCGTGGCTCGATCTTCGTGTCGTCAGGGGACAACTTCCTGGCCAGCCCGTCGTTCACGGCGAGCGAGGCGAACGGCATCTTCTACGACGCCGTGGCGCTCGACGCTTTGAAGTACGACGCCATCATCCTCGGCAACCACGACTTCGACTTCGGTCCGGATGTTCTCGCCGAGTTCATCACCGAGGGCTTCAGCAACCCCGGCAAGCCGCCGTACTTGAGCGCCAATCTCGACTTCAGTGGCGAACCGGCACTGCAGGCGCTCGTCGACGACGGCGTGATCGCCGCCAGCACCGTGGTCAAGGTGAAGGGCGAGGACATCGGCGTCGTTGGAGCCACGACCGAGAACCTCCCGTTCATCTCGTCACCGCGCAACGTCGTGGTCAACGAGGTGCTCACGGCGGCACAGGCCGAGATCGATGCGCTCGAAGCGATGGGCATCGACAAGATCATCTTCGTCTCGCACCTGCAGAACATCGACGAAGACATCGCCTTGGCGAACCAGCTGTCAGGCGTCGACGTGATGGTGGCCGGCGGTGGTGACGAGTTGCTCGCCAGTGACGATGACCAGCTGCTGCCGAGCGACGGTCCGGGCGACGTCTTCGGGGACTACCCGCTCAGCGCCGTCAATGCTGACGGTGCGGACGTACCCGTCGTCACCACATCGGGTTCGTATGGCTACTTGGGCAACCTCGTGGTCGGATTCGACGACGACGGCAACGTCGTGGCCGTCGACGACGACGCCAGCGGGCCACGGCGCGTGGTGAGTCAGTCGATCGGTGCCGACGGCGTCAAGCCCAACGGGGCGCTGAACGCGCAAGTTGTGGCACCCGTGGAAGCGTTCGTTGCCGATCTCGCGTCGAACATCATCGCCAACTCCGAGGTCGACCTCGACGGCCGCCGCAACGCGGTGCGGTCGGTGGAGACCAACGAGGGCAACCTGATCGCCGATGCGCTCCGGTGGCAGGCCGACCAGCTCGCCGCCGAGTTCGGCGTCCCGTCGCCTGACGTGGCACTGCAGAACGGCGGTGGCATCCGCAACGACTCGATCATCCCGGCGGGCCCGATCAGCGAGCTGGACACCTTCGACATGGTCCCGTTCCCCAACTTCCTCGCTGTGTTCCCGGCGATCCCACGATCCCAATTCAAGGACATCCTGGAGAACGCAGTGTCGGCAGTGAACGACCCGCCACCTGAACCGCCGGGAGGCTCCGGCCGGTTCGCTCAGGTATCGGGCGTCTCGTTCGAGTGGGACCAGGCCGCGGCCGACGGGTCCAAGGTGAGCAACGTGGTGCTCGACGACGGCACCGTCATCGTCGACGCGTCCGGCAACGTGGTTGCCGGTCCAGACCTCACGGTCGCCACGATCGACTTCCTGGCTCGCGGCGGCGACCAGTACCCATTCGGCACCGCGCCGTTCACCGTGCTTGGCGTCAGTTACCAGCAAGCGCTGGCCAACTACATCCAGGCACCGACTGCGGACGGAGGCCTCGGCGGGACGATTTCGGCCGCCGACTACCCCGAGGGTGGGGAGGGCCGGATCACCCGATTCAACTGAGCCACCTCGAACAAGCGGGGTCGGGCTCGGGCGCCATGTGGCGCCC
>JBFINP010000062.1:0-18156 GCA_041611095.1 Acidimicrobiia bacterium
ACAGCCTCGCTGCGGTCGGAGGTGGTCCCCTGGAGCACGATGTCGTCCTCCAGCTCTGCCACCCGGGCCTCGAGCTCCTCACGCAGCGCAACGTTGTCTTCCTGGATCACGAGCATTGCATGCATCGGCCCGTTGTCTCGCTGATAGCCGACGCCGAAAAGGGCGAGTATCGCAAAGGGCCCGAGGATCAACGCAGCCACCAGGCGCGGCTGCCGGAAGACGTCTGCGACCTCCTTGCGAACGAATGCGGCGGTTCGCACGAATCCGGCGAGTGGCCCGCTCATCGCACGACCTCCAAGGACGGAGCCTCGCCGGCCTCGCCGTTGGAGCGATACCGCTCGACGAGCTCGACGAACACGTCGTCGTACGGCGGCAGGTACTCCTCAGCCTGGGCGATCTCGATGTCCTGGGCGTTGAGCCAGGCCGTCAGTTCGGGCAGTGCGACCGCAGCCTCTTCGACGACGAGCCGCAGGCCGCGCAGCGACCGTGGCTGGCTAGATATGGCCCCGATGACTTTCTGCAGATCAGCCACGAGTGCGTCTCCCGGCGGGGACGTGAACTCGACGTCGAGGATGTCGCCCCCGAAGGCCTCACGGCGGAGACCATCGGGTGTCTCGACGAGAAGAAGCCGACCGTCGGCGAGCACCCCGACGTAGTCGCAGTACGACGCTTCGCCCACGTACTGGGTGGTGACGAACAGGGTGCGACCTTCGTCACGCAAAGCGGTGAAATGATCCCAGAATCGGCGGCGGAGGACAGGGTCGACCCCGGCCGTCGGTTCGTCGAGGAAGACCAACTCCGGATCGTGAACCAGCGCCGCCGCCAGGCTCAGCCGGCGCTGCATGCCACCTGAGATCTGCGATATGCGCTTTTGCTCGTGGCCGCGCAACTCGACGAAGTCGAGCACGTCCTCACGGCGGTGCCTGGTCTTGCGGGCCGGGCGACCATAGAGCGCGGAGAAGAAGCGCAGGTTCTCGTCGACGGTGAGGTTCGGATACAAGACGCTGAGTTGCGGCATGTAACCCAGCCGGGACCGAGCCGCCGGGTCGAAGCGTGCCGGGTCGGCCCCCATGACCTTCACCGAACCGGACGTCGGTCGCGCCACTCCGGTGAAAAGCCGCACCGTGGTGGTCTTCCCCGATCCGCTCGGACCGATGAAGCCGAAGATCGAGCCTGCCGGTACGACGAGATCGACCTCGTGGACACCGTCGCCCGACGGGAACACTTTGGAAAGCCGCTCGGCGACCACGGCAGGTGCGCTGGCCTGCGCGTCGACGTTCGGTCGAGCGGTGGCGGGTCCCGCCGGCATCGTGATCAAGGGTGGCTCCTCCTCGTGGTGGCCGTCCCCTACCCCGCAGCCCAAGGCTCGAAACCAGGGTGTTTCCGCCGGCGCCGTCCTGGGTAGCCAGACACCATGACCGACCCGAAGACACGCCCTGCGCCGCGTCCGGCGTTCCCTGCCAACAGCGGCCTGCTCGAGCCGCGGTTGGGCCGAGCGCTCGTTCGCATCGGGCTCGCCGGCTTGATCCTCGCCGTCGTCGCCTCTGCGATCGCATGGCTCCTCGTCGACGGCTCCATCGACTCGCTGGAAGACAGCCTGGAGGTGACCGACGAGTCCGTCGTTGCCATCGCCGAGACCATCGACGTCCTCGAGGACGCACTCGGCGATGCCGGCGATGGTCTCACTTCCCTGAGCACTGCCACCGAAGAGTCCCAGCACGCGTTGGCCGTTACGGCGCAGACGCTCGAGGCGGCGGACGCCGTCCTTGCCGAGTCCGTGCCGGAGGGCATCGAGGCCATAAGAGGCCCACTGCCCGGGCTCATCACCAGTAGCGAGCTCCTCAGCGGCGTGTTGTCCGGGCTCTCCTTCCTCGGCCTGGACTATCAGCCCGACCCCGCTCCTGAGGATTCGCTGCGGGCGATCGACACGGCCCTCGCCGAGCTGGCCGACCAGCTTCGTGACCCCGATACCCGGCTCACCGGCGTCGCCTCCGAGATCAGCGGCGTCGCCGGCGAGTTCGAGGACATCGATGCACGCGTGAGCGACCTCGCCGCCTCGGTCGAACGCGCCGAGGTGGTGCTCGCCTCCTACGAGGCGGCGACCGAGCGGGCCGCCTCCCTCGTGGACCAAACGAAGTCCGACCTGGCAGGCCGCCGCATCCTGGCCCGCACTCTCGTCATCGTCCTCGGCGTCATCGTCGTGGCCGCCCAGGCCGTACCGATCCTGCTGGGTCGCGCCATCGCCGAAGCCGGCCGCCGCACCGACTACACGCTCGACGTTTCTTCAAGAGATGTTTCAGCAAGAGGCGTTGCGGGTAGCCCGCCGCCATGACGACTTGGGTGATACTCGTGACCGGTATCGTCGCCGCCCTCGCAGCGGTGGCGTGGTCGCTGCATCGCGGCCCATCGGATCCGATCGACCCCGACGCCGAGAAGCGCTGGCTCGTCCGGGCGCTGGCACACCGCCCCCGCCTGGCCGCCTTCGTGCGGCGACGGCTCGATCCGACCCGGGCGGGTGGGCTTCTGCTCACGGTTGGCGCCACCGTCGTCTTCGGGCTCGCTCTGCTGGCGGGATGGGTCTTCGACACCATCGACGAACAGCAGGGGTTTGCCCAGTTCGACGAAAGCGTTGCTGAGTTCGGCGCCACCAACGCCACCACCACATCCTCGGCGTGGCTCGAGACCATCACTCATCTCGGAGGCACGACCGTGATCGTCGTAGTGGCGCTCGCGGTTGCCCTCTGGGGTTGGTGGCGGTACCGCAACTTCCACGTCGCCCTATTCGTCGTGGCCGTCGTCCTGGGGCAGGCCCTCGTGAGCAACGGGCTCAAGCTCCTCATCATGCGGGAGCGCCCCGACGTGCTCCAGCTCGCACCTTGGGCCGGTTCGTCGTTCCCGTCGGGCCACTCGGCTGCCGCAGCCGCAACGTGGGCCGCGGTCGCCCTGGTTCTCGGATTGCGGGCGAGCCCCGGCGCCCGTGCCGCCCTCGCAGGCGGCGCCGCCCTCATCGCCGCGGCCGTGGGTACGACTCGTGCCCTCTTGGGAGTCCATTGGCTCACCGACGTGATCTCGGGGCTGGCCGTCGGGTGGGCGTGGTTCATCGTCTGCGCCATTGCATTCGGCGGTCGGATCATGCGGTTCGGTGAGCCCCGTAACGAAGTGGCGGTTGCGTCGAGACCCATAGCGGCGCTCGAGAAAGGATGAATCACGTGTCCATGACCACGGTTCCCGCGACGGTCGACCGGGCCACGGTCACGCCGAGTCGAACAGAACCGGTCGGCCGGTCGTCCTGGCCGCTCGACCGAAGAGACCTCGGCATCCTCGCCGTGGCCTACGCCGCCCTGGTAGGTGTCGGCGCCCTCGTAGGCACGTTCCTCACCGGCTGGGCCGCCGACAGCCCGCTCGGGCGTTTGGACATCGCCGTCAGCGAGTGGTTTGCCGCACAGCGAACGGATTCGCTGAACACGCTGACGAACATCGGGTCCGGGTTCTCCGACACCTTGACCGTCGTGGTTGCGCTGGCCGTGCTCGCCGGATTGTTCGCCCTGCTGTGGCGCCGGTGGGACGAGATCACGCTCCTGGCGACCGCGCTGGCGCTCGAGGTGACGAGCTTCGTATCGATCGCCTACGTCGTCGGTCGGAACCGACCGCCAATCGAGCAACTGGATCCCTCACCACCCACCTCTGGCTTTCCGTCCGGTCACACGGCCGCCGCGCTCGCCCTCTACGTCGGTCTTGCCCTGATCGTGGCGATGCACTCTTACCGAAGGATCTGGCACCGCCTCGCCGCAGGCTTGGCCGGCGCCGCCGTCGTGGCCGTTGCCGTGTCCCGGATGTACCGCGGAATGCACTTCCTCACCGACGTGACCTTCGGCGCCCTGCTCGGTGCCGCTTGCCTCGCCGTTGCCTGGTACGTCGTTCGACCCAGAACGGCGACCCCAACCCCCACCCCCGGCAAGCTCGTTCCCGTGGAGGATGCACGATGATCACCGACCGCACCTCCATCGCCGTCATCTCCAACCCCGGCACCGCCGCCGACCAGGCCGACCGGCTCGGGGATCTCCTCGCAGCCGAGCAGACGCAGGCCGAGTGGCTGGAGACGACCACCGACGATCCCGGCCTCGGCCAGACCCGCAAGGCCATTGCCGGCGGCGCCGGGCTCATCATCGCCTGCGGTGGTGACGGAACGGTCCGCGCCTGTGTCGAGGGCGCTGCCGGAACCGAGGCAGCCGTCGCCATCATCCCTGCCGGCACGGGCAACCTACTCGCCCGCAACCTGGGCATCCCCATGGACGTCGACGACGCCTTCGCCATCGCCCGCCGTGGCATCGATGCGAAGATCGACGTCGGGTACGCCAACGACGAGGCCTTCGCCGTCATGGCCGGAATCGGCCTCGACGCACGGATCATGCGAGACACCGACCGTGAAGCGAAGAATCGGTTCGGTGTCGTCGCCTATGCCACCACGGCGCTCGCCCACCTGCGGGACGAGCGTTTTTCCGGGTCGCTGACCGTCGACGGGCGACAGCTGTGGGCCGGGCAGGCATCGTCGATCCTCGTAGGCAACCACGGCGAGCTCCAGGGCGGCGTTGCGCTGTTCCCCGACGCGTCGGCCGAGGACGGTGTCCTCGAAGCCCTCCTGACGACTGCAGACGGACTCGGCGAGTGGTTGCGCGCAGCGTGGGCCGTCGTTCGCGACGACCCGGCTGCGGGACCGATCCAACGCTTCTCCGGTTCATCGCTCGTCGTGCGCACGACCGTTCCGGTCCCCTATGAGATCGACGGGGAGGAGCGACCCGCCACCGACGAGATCGCCTTCCGCGTGGATCGGGACGCCGTCACCGTGATGATCCCGAAAGGAGAGCGATCATGAGCACCGTCACCAGCGTTCCAGAGACATTCGAGCTGAGTGGCGACGACGCCGCCGAGACGGTGGCGCGGTCGCATCCGCCCACGCTTCTCAAGAAGGCGTTCGTCCGATTCCGCTACGGGGACGGCTTCAGCTTTGCCCGATCGATGGCGTTCCAGTTCCTCATGACCCTGATTCCCGGCACCATCTTCGTCGTCGGGCTGGCCGCCGCCATGGGCGACGGGCGGCTGCAGGCCGTGCTGCGGACCATGATCGAGTCGCTGGCACCGGGACCAGCCGGCGACGTCCTGCTCTCGGCCTTCGCCCAGGGCGCCGAAGCGGGATCGCAAGGAGACATGGTCGCAGTCATCGTCGGTGGCGCCGCCATGATCGTCTCCGCCGTGACCGCCATGGCCCAACTGCAGCGGGGATCCTCCCGGATCTACGGAGTCGACGGCGACCGCCCGACCGTGCGCCGCTACGGGCTGGCAACCATTCTCACGCTGACGGCCGGCGTGCTCCTCACCGTGGCCTTCATCCTGACCGCACTCGGCGGCAGCGTGCGCGGCTACTTCGAGGACGAACTGTCCAAGCTGTGGACCTGGTTCCGCTGGCCGGTCGGCATACTGGCCCTCACCGTCGGCCTCGCCACGTTGTTCAAGTTCGCCCCGAACCGCCGGCAACCCGGCATCTCTTGGCTCGCCACCGGCGGGTCCGTCGCCGCCCTGGCCTGGGTGGCCGTCTCCGTGGGGCTGGCGTTCTACCTGAACGCCTCCGGTACCTTCGGCGAGACCTACGGTCCGCTTGCCGGCGTCATCGGCCTCGCGCTCTGGGCCCAGCTCTCGGCCATCGCCATCTTGTACGGCGTCGCCGTAGCCGCCGAGCTCGAAGCTGAGAGAAGCGGTGTGTGCGAGCCGCACGAGGAGGAGCCTGCAGACAACGACCCGCCAAGCAGGGTCGATCTCGAGGGAGACTCGCCGGCGAACGCAAGCGACATGACCGAGGCGGTGCCCGCATGACCGATGCACTCGCCGACCGTCTCCGAGCGGAACTCGTCGACGATTCGTTCACCCTCTCGGCGCTGGACCCTTCAGCCACCCCGGGAGTCGACGGCAAGAAGGCCGCCAAGGAAGAGCTCGACGAGCTGCGCGAGGAGCTCTTTGACCTCCACGAGAAACTGTTTGCCGAGAACGACCGTGCCCTCCTGCTCGTGCTGCAGGGCACGGATGCATCCGGCAAGAACGGGACCATCAAGCACGTGGTGCGCGCCGTCAATCCGGCTGGGCTCAACGTTGCGTCGTTCGACGAGCCGACCGAGGAGGAGTTGGAGCACGACTTCCTGTGGCGCATCCGCAAGGAGGTGCCCCCGCCCGGCTTTCTCGGCGTGTTCAACCGCTCCCACTACGAGGACGTGCTCGTTCCGCTCGCCGAGGAGAACGAGCATTTCGACGATGTCGACCGGCGGATCAAGGAGATACTGAGCTTCGAGCAGGAGCTGATCGACTCGGGTGTGACCATCGTCAAGTGCCTCCTCCACATCTCTTACGACGAGCAGCGTTCGCGTTTCCTGCGCCGGCTACGGCGTGCGGACAAGCGGTGGAAGTTCAACGAGCAGGACCTCGAGACCCGTCGAAAGTGGGACGAGTACCGGCGTGCGTACGGCGACGTCATCGCACGAACCTCGACCGAGGAGGCGCCTTGGTACGTGATCCCCTCCGACCACAAGTGGTACCGCAACTGGGCGATCGCCCGGTTGCTGACGGCTCATCTCCGTACCATGGGTCTGGAGTACCCGCAGCCAGAGCTCGACCTCGAGCGCCTGCGGGGGAGCCTGGAGGCCCCCGGATGAGCGATCGCTCCACCAAGCTAGCCACCGTCCCTTCCGCGCCCGAGCCGGCTGCCGAACACGCGGCCCGGGACCGTCTCCGGCGCGCCGTCGAGGCGGTCCTCGGCCACTCGTTCGTCGACGGCAACGACATCCGCGCGCTTCGAAACGGCGACGAGATCTTCCCGGCGATGCTCGAGGCCATCGAGGCCGCAGAGCGCTCGATCGACTTCGTCACCTTCGTCTACTGGACCGGAGACATCGCCCGCCGGTTCGCCCACGCCCTCGCCGAGCGCGCTCGCGCCGGGGTTCGCGTCCGGGTGATCCTCGACGGCTTCGGTTCGCTGCCCATGAAGGACTCACTCATCGAGGAGATGCGGACCGGCGGCGCCGTGGTCGAGCGGTTTCGACCTGTGGTCCGTTGGAAGTTCTGGGAGTCCGACCATCGCACTCACCGCAAGATCCTGGTCTGTGACGATCGGGTCGGGTTCACGGGTGGCGTCGGTATCGCCGAGGAGTGGCAGGGCGACGCTCGCAATCCCGCCGAATGGCGAGACACCCACTTCCGGATCGAGGGTCCCGCCGTGCTGGGTCTGCGCGCCGCCTTCCTCACGGATTGGCGCGATCTCGGCCACGTGATCGCGACCGAGGACGTCGACGTCGACATGCCCGACGCGGCCGGATCCATCCCGCTGGCGGTCGTCGACGGCTCGGCGCAGATCGGGTTCAACGACGCAGAGCGCGTCTTGGAGGCGTTGATCGCTGCCGCCGAGGACCGCATCCTCATCGAGACGCCCTACTTCAATCCCACCGACGAGCTGATCGAGGCACTCACCCGGGCACGCAAACGACGGGTCGCCGTCGACATCTTGTTGCCCGGGCCGCACATCGACAAGCGGGTGAGCGCCGTCGTCGCCGAGGAGCGCTACGCAAGGCTTCTGGACCACGGTGTCCGAGTGGCGCTCTACCAGCCGACGATGATGCACGTGAAGGCGGTGCTCGTCGACGGAGCCATGGCTTGCATCGGCTCCGTCAACATCAACCGGCGATCAGTCGAGAAGGACGAGGAGGTCGCCGTCCTGGTCCCCGACCGGCGAATCGTCGCCGAGCTCGAGGAGCACTTCGCCGAGGATCTGGCGGCATCGCTTCCCGTGAAGCCCGAGCGCGACCTGCGACCCAAGCCGATGCGGGCGGCCGCCGCCATGCTCCTCAGGCCGCTCCGTCGCGAGTTCTGATCACCCGCGATCGGGTGGTTTGAGGACGCCGGCGCCCGGGTAGATCCTCCGGAGGACAGTCACAACGACACAGGAGGACATCCACCATGGGCATCATCATCTGGCTGCTCGTCGGGCTCGTAGCCGGCTTCATCGCTCGATTTCTCGTGCCGGGCCGCGACCCGATGGGCTTCGTCGGCACGCTCGCACTCGGGCTCGTCGGCTCGCTCGTCGGGGGCTTCCTGGCCAATCTCGTCTTCGAAGGCGACATCAGCCTCTCCGCCGCGGGCCTCCTCGGCTCGGTGGTGGGGGCAATCGTCGCCCTCCTGATCTACCGGGCAGCTCGCGGACGGGTTGCGACCGCCTGACGTACCCAAACACGTCGCAACCCAGCCGAGAGGGACCGGCCACCCAGGGCCGGTCCCTCTCTTCGCGTGCTTCGCTGGGAGCAGGGCTCCGAGCGAGTCAAACTCGACGGCCTGCGGCCGACGCTCTCTGGCGTTGTGGCGGCAGAGCCACTCAACGCCGATCGAGGGGCCGGGACATCGCCCGCCCTTCGAGCAACCCCACCGATTGGGTATCCGGGCTCGACCGCTGTGGGGTTTCGCTCGGAGCCTGAGCGAAACCCCAAGTCGGCCCGGGGCATGACCCCCTCACCCCTCATCCTCGCCGAGGCTCGTACGTAGGTCGCCAAGAGAACGGCGCAGGAGCCGGGACACATGCATCTGCGAGATGCCGACACGTTCGGCTATCTCGCTTTGCGTCAAGCCGTCGAAGAATCGGAGGTACAGGATCACCCGCTCGCGATCGGGGAGCGCTCGCAGATGCGTCGCAACCGTCACTCGCTCGTGCGTCCTCTCGAGATGGTCGTCGACGTCGGCGATCAGGTCCCCGATCGTTGTGGCGCCGTCTTCCTCGGCAACGGGAGCATCGAGCGATCCGGACGTGTACGCCGCACCGGCGTCCATCGCCTCGAGCACGTCCTCAGCCGTGACACCCATCGTCCGGGCGATGTCGTTGACCGAGGGAGATCGCCCCTGCCTCTGGGCTAGGTCGGCGGCCGTGCGCGACGCTTCCAGCCACTTCTCCTGCAGCGACCGTGGAACCCGCACCGACCAGGTCTTGTCGCGAAGATGGCGGCGTAACTCGCCCAGAATCGTCGCAGTCGCATACGTGGCGAACTTCACCTCGCGGTCTACGTCGAAACGCTTGATCGCATTGACGAGACCCATGGCGGCAACCTGCTTGAGATCGTCGATCGGCTCGCCCCTTCCCCGGTAGCGAAGGGCGAGGCGCTCGGCCAGCGGCGTGTAACGGTTCACGAGCTCGGCCGTCGCGGAGGGATCTGCGAGGTTGGCGAACAGCTCGCCTTCTGCGGTCGATTCGTCGTAGGTGGCCTGTACGTCCCGCCGATCGCTCACCGGGCAGGCTCCGGTTCAACGGGTATCAGGAGCGCGTCGCGAGTCTCGTCGATGTGTGCTCCGGGGAACAATGCCAGGATCACGTCCCCCGGGTTCAGGTGGTCGCCGGTCAAGTCGCCCGGTCGAAGAGGCCCGACGGTCACGGTCGCCATCCCGGTGGTGGGCGTCGTCTCCACCACGACCGTGACGGTCTCGTGACGGCCGGAGGCGATCACCGCCGATCCTGCTTCCGATACCGCAAGCTTGAGGTCGGCAACCGCGTCCTCGTCGTAACCCAGCACACGGGCGGTCGTCGCGACGAAGAGACGGGCCGTCGCCAGATTGGCGGGATCGGAGGGGAGTTCGAGGTGGAAGCGTTCGGACGCCGCCGGCTCACTCATGTGCGGCGGCATCGGCAATGGACTCGAATACGGCAAGGCGGCTCCCCACCCCCGTGAGGTCGAACAACCGGGTGACCGGACCGTCGACGGCGACGATCGCCAGCGACGTTCCCTGGTTTGTGGCACGCGTGTCGGCGCCGAGAATCACCCGCAGTCCCGTGGAGTCGACGAAGTCGACCGCGGCGAGGTCGAGCACCAACGGCTCGCCCCGTTGGAGCTGTTGGACACGCTCCTCCAGCACCGGTGCGGTGGCCAGATCGATCTCTCCTCGGACACGAAGCACCGTCCGTCCTGCCTCGGAGCTCACGTCGAGGGTCATGGGATCCGTCATGGATCGGCATGGTACCGCGCACGCCCCTTTCCTAGTATGCGAACAATGAGCCAGGCCCCCATACGAGTAGCCATCCCGCCCGATCCTCGATACGTCAGGATCGTTCGGATCGTTGCCGCCGCCTCAGCCGCTCGTATCGGATTGAGCATGGACAAGTTGGACGATCTGGCGCTCGCCATCGACGAGGCATGCGGAAGTCTGCTGACGACCGGTTCCATGTCGGCGATCGAGTGCTCGGTCGGCTCCGCCGCCGAGTCGATCGACGTGCGGGTCGCCGCCCTCGATGCCGCCACCACCGGCTGGCCGCCGGACGATTGGGGCGAGACGCTGGAGGGCATCGTGCTCTCGGGAGCGACGAAATCCGCCGAGCCGCTCGTGGACGACGGCGTCCCCGCCATCCGGTTCTCGATCTCGGCCTGAATCCGCAGAAGCCGGTTTGCGTACCGGTAGCAGTGGGTAGGACATCTGTGTCATCCACCCAAAGGAGGGTCGACATGGATACCAACACCACCTATGACTGGAACGACCGCATGGCCGAAGCAGGCCGATGGGACCAGGTGCGCGGCAAGATCCGCGAGGAGTGGGCCGAGGTGACGGACCAGCACCTCGAGCAGGTCCGCGGCAACTTCGAGCAGGTCGTCGGCAAGATCAAGGAAGTCACCGGCGAGTCCGCCGACACGATCGAGCGCAAGCTCCGTGAGTGGACCTCGTAGCCGATCAAATCCCCGATGAGTTGGAGGCGCCGTTTGCGCGGCGCCTCCAACTCGCGTCACCTCAGCAAGCGTCACCTCAGCCGCTCAGCCGGCGAAGCAGCCCCAGGCGGTGTTGGTGAGCCGCAGTTCACCGATCTCGACTACGCGACCGTCGTCGGCCATTGCGCTGACGTCCCTCACCCATGCCTCCGCGGCGCTGCACTCGGGGCCGGGTGGCAGGAAGACCGCCTCGATCGTCCCGCTGACGACATCCCACACCTCGTCGACCACCGGGATGGGCTCGTCTTCCTCGATGGCGTCGTCGCACCAGTTGGCGTAGAGGTCGCGGCCGAGGATCAGCTCGGCAGACCATCGCCCGTTCGGATCCGGGAGCGAGGTCGTCAGGAAGAATCCGTCGTCGATGGGCGCCGATCCGTCATGATGCGCTTCGACCCGCAGCGCCACCGTCTGCGCCGTGTTGCCGAGCCAGAAGCCGAAGCCGCATCCCCACGTGAGGGTGAGTCCGCCGATGTCGGGCAGCTCGGGCGGCTCCGTCGGCTCGGGTGCCGGCACGGAATCGGCGCAGGCGCAGAGCAGCAGCATCACCGCGAGGGTCAGAATCGTGGTTCGTCGGATCATGCGCATTCGACGCCCCAGCGTGGCATGGGGTTCCGGCCCTGTCACGCGTGTCGAGGGGGCCGCTCGGCGACCCCCTCGAACGTGGCTCGCTCGGTTGTCTGTGCTCAGTCGTCGTTCAGGATCAGCACTTCTCCGGTCTCGTCGGCCAGAGTCGCACCCACGACGTCGGAGACCTCGACGGTGAAGACCTCGTCCGGCTCGGGGACCGTGTCACCCACGACCCGCAGGTATGCCGTCGCCGATGTCATCCCGGCGCCGATGCGCACCGAACGTGACATCTCCACGTAGTCGTCGCCGGGCAGCGCCGTGCCGGGCAAGGTGGTCATCGTGAACGACACCGGTGCACCGGCGGGCGCCGTCAGCGTGAAGGTGATGCCTACCACGGTGGTCTTGCGGTCACCCTCGTACGTCATCGCATCGCCGACGCTCAGCTCCGGCAACGGCCCATCGTCGTTGAGCAACGTGACCGTGCCCGGGTCACCGGCCATGGCGCCATCGACATCGAGCAGGACGATCTCGAACGACTCGTCGTCCTCGAAGACCGTGTCCCCGAGGATCTGCACCTTCTTGGTCGCCTCGGTCCTCCCGGGACGGAAGGTGATCGTGCTCGATGCGGCAACGTAGTCCTCGCCGGCGATCGCAGTTCCGTCGGCCGTTTCCCAGACGACCGTCACGGGCGCGTCGACGGGTTCGCTCAACCGGAACGTGAGGATCAGCCGGCTCGGCCGGTTGCCCTCGTACATGTCGATGTCATCGACCGTCACGACGACGGGCGGCTCGCCGATCTGGAACACGATCTCGGGTCCTTCGACGATCCCGTCGTTGTTCTCGGCGAACTCGTCGGCATTCGTCTGCGCACCCTGGACTTCATCGAGCTCCGCAAGGACCAGCACGTCGGTGACGTGCGGGTAGCGCATCTCGGCCAGCCCCGGCTCGTGGTCGAGCGCGGCGCCCGTCCAGTCGATCCAGGCAAGCTCGCCGATGCCCTCCTCGAGGATCGCTGGGTAGTCCGCCGGGTCCGGATCGTGCCCGAACACCTCTACGAACTCCTCGTCGTTGCGATCGAATGCCCTGATCGGAACGCCGTCCACCGGAGTCGGCACCAGGGTCGAGAGGTCCTCGACGCGGACATACTGGATCGCCGCCGCGTACTCGACGTCGAACTCGAGGTACTCGTACCCGTCCACCAGGAACAGCTCCTCCTGGCCCGCCACGAGCAGCGGCATCCCGTCCGGGTCGACGAACGAGGTGTTGCCACAGCCGGCGTCGCTGTACGCAGGACCCGTCGCGACCAGGGCGTCTTCGACCGGTGACACGCCCTCGAAGAGGAAGTAGCCAGCAGCGTCGGTGCAGGTGAACACCTCGTCCGGCCACATGAACACCTCGACGTCGGGCAGCGGATCGCCGCCCAGGTAGACGTGACCCTCGACGGTCGCCGCAGGCGCCACCGCCCGCCACGCGATCTGCGTGGCGTCGCCGTCCTCGTCGGCCTGCTCGGCGAAGCCGCCGGTCCCGAAGACGATGTCGAGCGCGTCCTCGTCCTCCCAGGGCTGCGAGTAGTCGGCCGTCCAGTCGCCGTCGGCATCGGCCTCGACGACACGGAAGGGCCCTTCGCTCTCCCCGCTGTCGGCGCGAACGTACAGCGGCACGAAGACCACCTCGTCCGCGAGGATCTGCTCCGCCTCGGCGACATAGCCTGCCAGCAGCGCGGGATCGTCGGTCGCCTCCATCAGACCCACCAGCTCGGCCATCCGGGCCGTGGCGGCGTTGGACTGCGACGAATCGGGAGTACCCCAGTTGTAAACGTTGAAATCGAAACGCTCCTCCGGATCGAACCACCAGTGAGCGTCCCGCAACGACGGCATGTGCCCGACGAGCCCGACCCAGGCCCACTCGCCGAGATCGAACGTGCCCTCGAAGAAGGTCTCGCCGAAGAACACGTCCACCGACTCCAGCTCGAGCTGGAGCTCGATCCCGGCGGCGTCGAGCATCGGTACCAGGAGGTCGGCCATGATCAGCCGGTCCTCGGAATCACTCGTGCTGAGGACGGCGACCGGTGGATTCGTCGCACAGTCGCGCCCGAGATCGGTGCACAGCCCGTCGATCAAGGCTGCGGCCGCCGCCGGGTCGTACGCGTACTGCGACCAGGCGTGCTCCGACAGCTCCGGCAGGTACGCATCGACGTACGAGTCGATGGCGTACCCGGCGCCGGGAATCTCGGCGAGGAGCACGTCACGGTCGATGGCGTGGGCCACCGCGCGGCGGAAGTCCAAGTGCGCGTTCCACGAATCGGCGTTGCGGTTGTCGGGCCCGAACTGGAACGTCAGGTGCTCCCAGACGGCGACGGGCAAGAGCGAGCCGACGGTGATCTCTTCACCCGAGTCGGCGGTGCCGTGAACCCGATCGGCTTCGACGTCGATGTCGGTGACCGCCAGGTCGGCCACCCAGTGGGTCTTCGTGACCTCGCCGTCGGTCGCCACGACGTACTGGCCGGGAAGGATGTCGAACTCGTCGCCGACGTAGGTCTCGAAGTAGTCGTCCTCGACGAACGCCACGGTCTCGAAGAGCACCTCGCTCGGGTCGTCGTCGTCATCGAAGGTGATCGTGAGCTCGGCGCCGGCCAACCAGCCCCAGCCGAATAGCTCGTCGGCGTCGGGCCAGACGACGAAGTTCGGCGGCGGCTCGACGAACCACTCTCTCGTGGTGAAGTCGCCGTCGTCGTCGACGATCCGAGCCCAGCCCCCGGTCTCGACTGCGATGTCGAACAGGTCCTGCTCGTGGAACTCATCGCCCGGAGTGGCGAAGTCGGCGACCCAGATCCCATCGGCTCCGGCCTCGACCGTCCGGAACGCGCTCGGCTCCTCGTCGGGATACGCCGCATCGACGTCGACGATCGCACCGGGCGTCGCTGCTCCGGAGAGCGTGTCGGCGTCCTGGTCGATCTCGGTGATGTCCAACTCGGCAACGAGCAGGGCCTTGGCGACGTCGACCCCGTCGTCGGCGGTCACGTAGTGGCCCGGCACGATATCGAAGACGTCCTCGAGGAAGAGCTCCCAGCCGACCTCCCACGGCTCCGGCCCCCATCGTTCGACGACGACCGTGTCGGTGAACAGGGTGCCGTTGGAGGCGTCTTGATCGTCATCGATCGACACCGTCACCGTGCGGTCTTCGACCCACCCTTCGCCCTCCCCGACGATGTAGAACGGCGTCTCCACCCCGAAAGACGGGACGGTCGTTGCGGTCTGTGATGCGAGCTCGCCGCCCTGAGATGATGGTTGGGCCGATGCGGAGATCGGCGTCAGCACGGCGACGAGCAGGGCTACGGCGAACAGCAGCCCGCGGTAACGTGTCGGCGTGGACGTAGCCATGAGGATCCCTCCGGGTGATCACGGGCACGGACCACATCGCAAGGACGTCTCACTGAACCTGTGTCGTCCTTGCGCGCGCAGACCGGCCCTGGGTCAGGTTGGAGAGGTGCGGCGAAAAGCCACGAGCGGTTTCCCGGTGAGCGTGCTCGACTCATGGCGCGTCCATCCACCAGCCACACCCCCTGCACAGCCAAGCAAACCGCATCGCCCACCAGGTAGAGGCGAAGGGCCCGTCGCAGAGCGGACCGGGCGCTCCTACAACCGTCCGGCGTCGACGATGCGCTGCAGGAACTGCCGGGTGCGTGGCTCCTGCGGATCGGTGAAGAGCTGCTGGGGCGGCGCCTGCTCGAGGATCCGGCCGGCGTCGAGGAAGCAGACCCGGTCGGCCACGTCGCGGGCGAAACCCATCTCGTGGGTGGCGATGACCATCGTCATGCCCTCCTGCTTGAGCCCGCGAATCACGTTGAGGACCTCGGCGACGAGCTCGGGGTCGAGGGCGGAGGTCACCTCGTCGAGCAGCATCAGCTCGGGCTCGGAGGCCAGCGCCCGCACGATGGCGACCCGCTGCTGCTGCCCGCCGGAGAGCCGGTCCGGATACTCATGGGCCTTGTCGGCGAGGCCGAACCCCTCCAGCAGCTGCATCGCCTTCCCTTCGGCTTGCTCCCGCCCGATCCCGTGGACCTTGCGCGGGCCCAAGGTGATGTTGTCGATCACCCGCATGTGGGGGAACAGGTTGAACGCCTGGAAGACGATCCCCATCGACTCGCGGATCTGGTTCGGGTTCACCTCCGGGGACGTGATGTCGATCCCGTCGAGCACGATCTGGCCGGAGTCGATCGGGACCAGCAGATTGACGCACTTGAGGAGCGTGGACTTGCCCGAGCCGGACGAGCCGATGAGGCAGACGACGTCGTGGGGCGCCACCGTCAGGGCGACGTCGACAAGCACGGGTGTGTCGTCGAACGCCTTGTGGACGCCCCGGATCTCGAGCTTGACGCCATTCGGCTGTGCGTGAACGGTCATGTGCTCATCGCCTGTTTGCGACGCCGGTCGCGCTCGGTGTACCAGTCGGTGAACCTCGCCACCGGCACGCTCACCAGGAGGAACAGCACCGCCGCCGCGATGTAGCTCGTGTAGTTGAACGTTCGGGCGTTGTAGATGTCGGCCTCCCGCAGTGCTTCTCGCACTCCGAGCACGAACACCAGCGCCACGTCCTTCTGCAGGCTGATGAACCCGTTGAGCAGCGCAGGGATGACATTGCGAACCGCCTGGGGGACGATCACGTAGCGCAACGACTGCCCCTGGGTCAGCCCGATGGAGCGGGCCGACATCCGCTGGCTCTCGTGCACCGACTCGATGCCGGCGCGGTACACCTCGGCGGTGTAGGCGGCGTAGCTGATGACGAGCGCCGTGATGCCCCAGAACAGCCGGCTGTTCGGCACGCCGGGGAGCTGGAGCGCCGGCACCCCGAAGCCGAGGAGCAGGATGAGGAGCAGGATCGGAACGCCGCGGATGAGATCGATGTAGGCGACGACGATCACCCGCAGCGGCAGGAACGCCGGGCCCCGCAGCGCACGGATCATGGCGACGACGAGGGCGATACCCAGGATCAGCACCTCGGCGACGAGGAACATCCTCACGTCGAGCCAGAACCCCGACAGCACGTCGGGGAAGCTCTCCCTGAAGTGGAACCAGTTGAAGAACTGGCGCTGCACCGCCGGCCACGCTTCCGAGGTGAGCACCACCCACAGGATCAGGCCGAAGACGATCACGGTCGACACGGCGGCGATCAGGGCTCCACGGGCGCCCTCCTCGCGAGCACGAGGCGGGCGCCGGGGCCACAGGGTCTGCGGTCCCCTGCGCTCCACCTCGTCTATGGGTGACTGCGTCACCGGCTCGAGCTCGCTCCTATTCGGTGATCGTCGGGATGTCTCCGCCTGCGGTCAGCCACGTGTCCTCCAGCTCCTGCAGCGTGCCGGCGTCGCGCAGCACGCCCAGCGCCTCGTTCACGCACGGGACCAGCGGGTTGTCCGGGGCGAACAGGAGGCCGTACTCGTCAGGGTTCTCGGCCGGTGTGCCGAACTGCGCCACGATCACACCCTCCGCCCCTTGTTCGGGGATCTGGACCGCGTTCATGAAGTACGCCGTTGGCAGGTCGACCACGATCCCGTCTACCTGGCCGGCGACGAGCGCGGCGATGGCGTCGACGTTGGTGTCGTAGACGGAGGCCTGGACGTTCGGCTGGATCACGTTCTCGATGTAGTCGAGGCTCGTCGTGCCGATCTGGGCGCCGAGACTCGCATCGGCGAGATCGGCCAGGGTGGTCGAGCCGATGAGCGGTGACCCGGCAAGCGCGACGAGCGACTGCTTCGTCTCGTAGTACGGGTCGGAGAAGTCGACGACCTCTTCGCGGTCGGGCGTGATCGAGTACTGCTGGAGGTTGAAGTCGAAGTTCTTCGGCCCCGGTGCGATGGCCTCGTCGAAGCCGGTCCGAACGAAGGTCACCTGGTCGTCCGTGAACCCGAGCACCTCTGCGAGCTCGTACACGAGGGCACCCTCGAACCCGGTCTGTGACTCCGGAACGTCGAAGTTGTCGTCGCCGACGCCCATCCACGGCGGGAACACGGGTTCGCCGGTTCCCACGGTCAGGATGCCCGGCTGGAGCAGCGCCAGGTTGTCGAGGGCGCAATCGCCGGCGAGGCCGGCGGAAGCTGTCGTCGTCGTCTCGGCAACCGTGGTGGTGGTCTCGGCGCCCGTGGTCGTGGTCTCCTCGACGCCCGTGGTCGTGGTCTCCTCGACGCCCGTGGTCGTGGTGGTCTCCTCGACGGCGGTCGTCGTCGTGTCTCCGATCGCCACGTCGCCCTCGTCGTCGCCGCTGTTGGCGAGCGCAACGACGAGTGCGATGACCGCGATCAGAAGAACGACGCCGAGCCCGATCCAGACGCCGCGACTCACGCCGCCCGCCGGGGGCGGCGTCGCTCCGGTGCCACCGGGCGGAGGTGCGCCCGGCCCTCCAGGGGGTGGTGGGGCGCCGGGCCCCCCGGCGCCGCTGGGGGCGCCCCCTGCACCTCCGGGCGCCGCACCGCCGCCCTCAGGTACCCCTTCTCCGGGACTTGGCATTCGGTTGTCCGTCACAGGTCTCTCCTCCTCATGAAGCGCGGCCAGGCTAGTGGGAAAACCCTCGGTGCCCAGGTCGCCGCGGCCTTGCGGGAAGAGGACTAGCGTCCGGCGACGATGCCTCGCGCCTTCGTCTCCGTCGACGTCGAGACCTCGGGCCCGTCGCCGTCGGGCCACTCACTGCTCGCCATCGGGGCGTGCCTCGTCGACGATCCGGAGCGGACGTTCTACGTCGAGCTGCGGCCAGACGGCAGCGTCGCCGATCCGACGGCCGTTGCGGTGGCCGGGATGTCCCTCGATCGCCTGGAGCGTGAGGGCGT
>JBFINP010000063.1:0-18103 GCA_041611095.1 Acidimicrobiia bacterium
CACCTCATCCGCTTCGCCTCGCCCAGATGTCGGACGAGCTCCCTTGCGAGTGTCACGCGCTCGACGTCGAGGGTGGCGACGTGGGCCGACTCCTCCAGCCACAGGAGCCGCTTGTACGGGCTGCCCGCTCGCTCGTAGATGAAGCCGGCGCTCTCGTGACGGACGGTCTCGTCGGCCCGTCCCTGGATGACGAGGGTGGGTGCCGTCACCTTGGGAAGCGCACGCCGGGCAGACCGCATCAGCAGGTAGAGGTCGGCGACCGTGCCGATGGGGCTGTCCCGGTAGCCGTGGTCGTGGTCGACGGCGAACCCCAGGGGCCGCTCGGGGTCCTCCTGCTCGACGATGCGCCGCGTACCGCGCACGAGGAAGGAGAGAGGGACCCGGCGATCGAAGACGCGGATGGGGGCGTTGATCGTGGTCAGCGACGTGACGTCGAAGACGGCGGCGAGGAGGATCGCCAGCAGTCCACCCATCGACAACCCGGCGACGTGGAGACGCGCTCCCCGGCTCTCGACCTCGGCGGCGGGCTCGGCTGCGGCTCGCACCCAGTCGCGCCACCCGTGGGCGAGCATGTGCTCGATCTCGGTGCCGTGGCCGGGGAGCAGCGGGGCGACGGCTCCGTACCCGGCCTGCACGAGGTCCTCGGCGATGAGCCGAAGGTGTGCCGGCGAGCCGGTCCAACCGTGGAGCAAGAGGACGACATCATCACGGTCCTCGTGGTACCGGAACGGTGCGGCGAGCGGGTGCAGGAGGTCGGGCGTCTCCACGTCGCCGGAGGCTACCTAGCTATGGAGGGGAGTTAGCACCCACCCCTCGGTAGTCTCGATGCTCTCTCCTCTCGGAGTCGATGCATGCCGCGAGTGCGACTCATCATTCTCCTGCTGGCGCTGGGCCTGCTCGCCGCCGCGTGCAGCGACGATTCCCGAGACGCCGGCTCCACGCTCGTCGAGACGCCGACGACCGGCGTCGCCGCCGTCGAGTCGACCACGATCCCGCCGCCCCCCGAGATCGACCGCCTGGTGGTCGTCGACGGGGAAGGTCGAGTCGTGGCGATGGACCGGGACGGCGAGAACGCGGTCGTGCTCAGCGAGGCGGAAGATGTGCCCTTCCAGCCGGTGTGGTCACCAGACTCGTCGAAGGTGGCGTACTCGGATCGGCGGGGCACCGCGTCCTTGGTGGTCGTCGATGCCGACGGCTCCAACCTGCAGCGTGCCACCGCCCCGACGGCGCCGTTCTACTTCCTGTGGTCACCGTCGGGTGACCGGATCGCCTCGCTGCGCAACGGTCCGACGGGGATCGTGTTCGACATCACGACGGTGGGGGCCGAGCTGGTGCTGGAGGAACGCGACACCGGGCAGCCGTACTACTACGACTGGAGCCCGGAAGGTGACCGGCTGGTGGCCCATGTCGGCATGGATCGGCTCGATGTGCTCGACCCGGTGGGGAACGACAAGCCGCTGTCGGACCGACCAGGGGCGTTCCGGGCGCCGGACTGGACGACCGGTGACGTCATCGCCCCGCTCGTGGTCCCGAACGGCCAGGAGCTGGTGCGCATCGCCGAGGACGGCGAGCCCGAGGTTCTGGCCGAGATGACCGGGGCGGCGGTGTTCGGGGTCAGCCCGGACGGGTCGCAGTTGGCGGTGCAGTCGCTGGCCACCGGTGACAACTCGGTGTCGGCGTCGTTCTCGCAGGCGACGCTGGCGGCGAACCGGCTGTATGTGATCGACTTGGAGAGCGGCGGGGCGACGCAGCTGACGGACACACCGGCGCTGGCGTTCTTCTGGAGCCCGGACGGGACACGGCTGTTGCTCCTCGGGGCGGGCGAGTCGCGCGGGGAGGCGGTGTGGTCGGTCTGGGACGGCGAGGAGATGATCCCAGGCCCGATGTTCCGGCCGGGGCAAGGGTGGATAACGGAGTTCCTGCCGTTCTTCGATCAGTATGCGCTGGGGGTATCGCTGTGGGCGCCGGACTCGACGGCGTATGCGTTCCCGGGGACGATCGACGGCGAGTCCGGGATCTGGGTGACGAGGGCCGACGGTGAGGCGACGACACGAGTCGCGTCGGGCACGTGGGTCGCCTGGTCGCCGGACTGATCCTGGGCTTCCGCGGGTGGTGGTGGCGGCTCTATACTCGCCGTGCTCGCCCGGTCTCGACCGAACGAGCGGTTGGGGGCGTGGTGAAGTCTGGAGTTCACGCCGGCCTGTCAAGCCGGAGGTCGCGGGTTCAAATCCCGTCGCTCCCGCCAGACGCTGCGCCCGGGCCCAAGGTCCGGGCGTTCATCGTCGAACGGTCAGGTAGCTCAGTTGGTAGAGCGCCGGTCTGAAAAACCGGAGGTCGCCGGATCGACGCCGGCCCTGACCACGCGGACCCGCTCGAGGCGGGTCCGGCGTTAGTTTGCTCTGCGCGGCTCGTCGTCCAGCCACATGGGAACTGGCCTTGACGTCGGAGCTACCACGCCTCTCCCCCACGCAACTCGCCGGGAACGCCCCGCCGTCACTCTTCGAACCACGTTGCTAGGTTCGACGTGCCAGACCAGAGGAGCTTTGTCGGCTGGCACAAGACGGCGGAGCCGCTCTGGTGGCGGAGCGAGAGGAAGGCGAGCTGTCGTGGCCGACGAGGATCTCACCGACGTCACTGAGGCGTACGAGGACTGGGAGGCGGAGGAACGTCGCCGGCGTCACCAAGCGATCTACGAGCGGGCGCCGTTCGAAGGTCTCCAGGTCGATCCCGAGATCGACTTCTACCCCGAGGTCGCCGATCGCGAACCGGGCGACACCAACATCGTCAAGTGGGGCTTCGACATTCATCCTCAAGTGACGTTCTGGTCCGCGGGTGCCCTGATCCTGTTCGTGGCCTGGACGCTCCTGTTTCAGGACACCGCCGCAGGCGTCTTCGACGAGGTGCTGAGCTTCATCGGCACGAGCTTCGGCTGGCTCTACATCCTGGCTGCCAACGTCTTCGTCGTGGTCGGCTTCTTCTTCGCCTTCAGCCGCTACGGCAAGATCCGCATGGGAGGGCCTGAAGCGCAGCCGGAGTTCTCCACACCGGCCTGGTACGCCATGTTGATCAGCGCCGGCATGGGGATCGGGCTGATGTTCTGGTCGGTTGCCGAGCCCATCTTCCATCTCGCCGGACCGCCGCCGTTGTTCGGCGTCGACCCGATGACGGGCGAGGCGGGAAAGACCGCATTGGCCGTGACCTTCTTCCACTGGGGACTGCACCCGTGGGGGGTCTACGCCCTGGTCAGTCTCGCCCTGGCCTTCTTCGCCTACAACCGGGGTCTGCCGCTGACCTTCCGGTCGGTCTTCTACCCGATCCTGGGGGAGCGCATCTACGGCACGTGGGGCAACGTGATCGATGTGCTCACCGTCCTCGCCACGCTCTTCGGTCTGGCGACCTCGCTCGGGCTGGGGGTCGGTCAGGCGGCCGCGGGGTTGAACTTCCTGTTCGGCACACCGACCGGGACCGGCTTCCAGGTGGTGCTCATCGCCATCATCACCGGGATGGCGACCATGTCGGTGGTGGCCGGCCTCGACGCCGGGGTCAAGCGTCTGAGCCAGATCAACATCAACCTGGCGCTGATCTTCATGCTGTTCATCATCATCGTCGGCCCGACCGTGTTCATCTTCTCGGTCTTCACACAGAGCCTCGGCGAGTACATCTCGGTATTGCCCCAGCTGTCGTTCTGGAGCGAGGCTTTCAGCGACACGACGTGGCAGCAGGGCTGGACCATCTTCTACTGGGGATGGTGGATCTCGTGGTCTCCCTTCGTCGGCATGTTCATCGCCCGGATCTCCAAGGGCCGGTCGGTGCGCGAGCTGATCCTGGGGGTCATGGCGTTGCCCACTCTCCTCTCGGCGCTGTGGATGTCGGTGTTCGGTGGCACGGCGATCAATCTCCAGCTCGACGGGATCCGAGACGTCGCCACCGCCGTCAACGAGAACGTCGCCACTGCGCTGTTCGACATGCTCCAAGCCTTCCCGGTGGCGCAGCTCACGTCGCTGATGGGGATCATCCTGGTGGTCTCGTTCTTCGTGACGTCGTCCGACTCGGGATCGCTGGTCGTCGACCACCTCACCTCCGGCGGAAAGCTGGACTCACCGAAGCCGCAGCGGGTCTTCTGGGCGCTGATGGAGGGTCTCATCGCCTCCGTGTTGCTCATCGGTGGTGGGCTCAGCGCACTGCAGACCGCCGCCATCACGACGGGCCTCCCGTTCGCGATGGTGCTGTTGATCATGTGCTGGAGCCTGTACGTGGCCTTCCATGAGGAGCTCGACCTCCTCGAGAGCCATTACGACGCTGCTCTCTTCCGTTCACGTCACGGCGCACTCCTGGCGCATCACGGGCTGGGAGACGATGGTCAGCCCCTCGACGCGGAGACAAGCCATGGGCAGCAGGAGTAGCTGGTGAGATCGGTGGTCCCGCGCAAGCTCGCATCGGTTGTCGTCGTGGCGGTTCTCGCCGGCGCCTGTGGCAGCTTGGCTGAGGAGGCCGACGGCGACGGGGGTCCGGCGGCCGGTGATGGCGTGACGGGCGGGCAGGTGACGATGGCACGCGCCACCTGGGACACCGGATGGTTCCAGGCGGCGATCTACGCCCAGCTGCTCGACGAGTTGGGCTACGTGGTCAGCGATCCTGCGGAACTCACGCGCGATGCCAACACGTTCTATCCGGCGCTCGCCCAAGAGGAGGTCGACCTCTGGGTCAACGGCTGGTTTCCGCTCCACAACATCTACCTGGAGCGGGAGTTGTTCAGCGGCCAGCTGATCTCGGAACCCATCGAGCCCGTTGGCTTCCAGGTCGAAGCAGGTGCCATCCAGGGCTACCTGATCGACAAACGAACGGCCGATGCGATGGGTATCACGTCGATGAGCGATCTCGCCGATCCGGCAGTGGCGCAAGTCTTCGACACCGACGGCGACAGTCGCGCCGATCTCTACGGATGCAACGAAGGGTGGGGATGCAACGTTGTGATCGACGAGCACATCGACGAGCTCGATTGGGGTCGCAACGTCGAGCAGGTGGTTGGGCAGTACAACGATCTGATCAACGACACCGTGCGGCCTCGCATCGAAGCCGGACAGCCCGTGCTCTTCTACACATGGACGCCGAACTGGACGATCGACGTGCTCGCTCCGGGGACCGACGTGGTGTGGCTCGAGTCGCCGGCCCTCCCGGACGAGGAGGCGGACACTGCGGTTCCCGGGCTCGCCGGTTGCGCCGCAGGAGATCCTTGCCAGCTCGGATGGCCGGTCAACGACATCCGGGCGGTCGCCAACAAGGAGTTCCTCGAGCAGAACCCGCCGATCCGGCGCTTGCTGGAGGCAGTGAAGATCCCACTCGGAGACATCGCCGATCAGAATGCGCGCATGGCCAATGAGGCCGAGTACACCGACGCCATGGTGCGAGCCGACGCCGCAGCTTGGATCGAGGACAACCGCGAGCTCGTCGACATGTGGCTGGCAACGGCGCGCGGCTCGGGCTGAGCACCCCGTGTGCTGGGAGGTTCGCCCTCAAGGCGGGAAGTACTCCTGGTCGAGACGCACCCGGTTGAGGTACCCGGTGTCCGCCCGGCGAACGCAACCGTCGGCCACGTAGGCCAAAGGGTCATCCGGATCGATCGAGCCCGTGATGCCGTCGATGGGATCGATGACGAGGTCGTAGGCGGTGACACCGTCGAAGGACGCAACTACGAACTCGATGAGCTCCACGGTCTGGGGGTCCGTCACCGTCGCCGTCACGTCGAAGGCACGGACGCCCTCGACCGCCATGCACTGCTCGAACTCGAACGCCGTCTCCCAGCTGTCGTAGGGGTACGTCGGTGTGTCCGGCGGCGCCGGGGTGGCGTTGGGGAACGTGGGCTCATCGTCGACAGGCTCGAGACCGTCCGGTCGGCTGAGCACCTCGCCAACCTCCAGCTTGCTCTCCGTCTCGATCCGCGGGCCCAGCTCCAGGGCGAAACCGCTGTCGGACGGGGCCCCGAAGATCGCATACGTGTCCCACGGGTCGATCCCGTGACGCAGCGTCCGGAACACCGGTCCGCACCGCAGGAACGGGTTGAGCTCGCCACGTGCCCTCGGCTGCGAGAAGAAGCAACGCGACTCGTCGCTGCGCCAGGCCGCTGGCGAATCACCAAACACTTCGTCGGCCTCGGCGAGCAACTCTGCAGCGTCGACGGCGCGCAGGCCGTCGACCCGGTACTCGGGTGGAGGCTCCTCGGACCTCGTCGCCCAGCCCACGACTGCCACCAGCACGAGGAAAGCCGCGATTCCGACCAGGACCAGCGCTCGAATCGAGCTCACTCCTCGACGGTAGCCCGCACCGCTGGACGAAAGACAGGGCCGGTCGTCGTGCGACCAGGGGCCCCGAGCCCCAGCACCGAAGCCACCCGGCCAGCACCCCGGCCGGGTCTATCCTCGGCGTGCGGATCGCGACCAGATGGGGGCCCGGCGGAATGATCGAGACGGTGCGCATTGCGCTGAGGGTCTTCATTCCCCCCGGCCAGCGGATCAAGTGGCTCGGGCTGATCGGTCTCTCCTTGCTGGTCGCCGGCGCCGAGATGGTGACCGCCTACCTGATCTTCCGGGTCCTCGACGCGGCGACCTCACCGGCGGCAACCGACGCAACCGTGTCGCTCGTCTTCGGGCTCGAAGTGAGCCTCACGCCCCTCCTCGTCATCGCCGGCGTTGCGTTCGTGCTGCGGGGACTGCTCGGCATGCTGTACGCCTTCACTCAGGCGCGGGTGGTGCAGAGCGCCGGCGCCGCCGTGTCGACACTCATCCATCGCCGCTACTTGCAAGCCCCGTACCGCTTCCACCTGGAGCGCAGCTCCAGTGAGTCGATCCGCACGGTCCTGTGGAGCGTCGATGCCGCCACCTTGAACGCCCTCAACCCCCTGGTCACCATCGTGACTCAGTCGCTGGTCATGGCCACCCTCGTCGGACTCCTCATCGCCATCGCCCCTGCCCTGTCCCTCGCCACGATCGTGGTGCTCGCCGCCGCCCTCGCCGTGATCCTCGTCGTCGTCCAGCCCCGCCTGGGTCGCCTTGGCAAGCTGAGCGAGGACACCGTCAAGTCGCTGCTCGGCAGCGTCCGCGACTCCTTCGACAGCGTGCGCGACATCAAGGCCTACCGTGCCGAGTCCTACTTCGACGCCCAGTTCCGCCGCCACCGCAACGTGCTTGCCCGGCTGCGCACCCACAAGGCGCTCCTCGAAGAGGTGCCGAGCACCGGCCTCGAGTTCGTCGTAGTGATCGGTCTCCTCATCGTCGTCGGACTCGCCCAGGGGGAGACCTTCGGCGACTTCATCCCCGTGATCGGCGCCTTCGCCTACGCAACGCTTCGCATCATGCCCTCGCTGACGAAGGTCGTCGCCGCCGTCAACCGCCTCAAGTTCGGCAACGAGGCGGTGCGCAACGTCCGGAACGACCTGCGCTCGGCCGTCCCTGCCGAGCGCCCCGACACCGCCGGCGACCAGGTCGACCAATCGCTCTTCGCCCACACCCTCGAGCTCGACGACATCAGCTTCACCTACCCGGGCAGCGACCGGCGGGCCCTCGACCGGGTCTCCCTCGACGTCAGGCGGGGTGAGATGTTCGCCGTGGTCGGCGAGTCAGGATCGGGCAAGAGCACCCTGGTCGACGTCATCCTCGGGTTGCTCGAGCCCGACTCCGGCCGCATCCTCCTCGACGGGGCGGAGAGCCTCCCGGCCGGCTGGCACCAGCACGTCGGCGTCGTCTCCCAATCGGTGGTCCTGCTGGACGCCTCTCTGCGAGACAACGTCGCATTCGGCGCCGGTCGCCGCGCCGACGACGAACGGGTACTGCGGGCCCTCGAGCAGGCACAGCTCGGCGACTGGCTCGCCGCGCTGCCCGACGGTCTCGACACCATGGTCGGCGAGTCCGGCAAGCTCCTGTCCGGCGGCGAGCGGCAACGCGTCGCCATCGCCCGCAGCCTCTACCGGGAACCGGATCTGCTCATCCTCGACGAAGCCACATCAGCGCTCGACAGCGCGACCGAAGCGGCAGTGATCGACAGCCTGTGGAGCCTCTCCGACTACCTCACGACGATCATCGTGTCGCACCGCGCCGCACCGATCCGCGCCGCGACCCGCGTGGCGCTGATGGAGGCGGCTCGGATCGTCGCCGTGGGCAACTACGACGAAGTGTTCGACGCAAGCGGGCGCGTGGGCAGCGGGAGGCGGCTCGCCCCAAAACCCGGGCGGACGTGAATCCCCACGAGGCCGGCAGCACAGGCTCCGCGCCCGCAACGGAGGCGCTGCCCGACTTCCTGATCATCGGCGCCATGCGCTCGGGCACGACCTCCCTCTACCGCTACCTGGGCGCCCACCCCGAGATCGCCATGGCCCGGAAAGAACTGCAGTTCTTCACCGAACACTTCGACGAGGGCCTCGATTGGTACCGGCGGCAGTTCCCCACCAGCGGCACCGCCCGGCTGCGCGGCGAGGCCACCGCCGACTACATGGCCCGGGAATCGGCGATGACCCGGATCGCCGACACGGCCCCGGCCGCCCGGCTCATCGCCAGCCTCCGCAACCCGGTGGCCCGCGCCTGGTCGCACTACCTGCTGGTGCGGGAGCGAGGTCGGGAGCCGCGCTCGTTCGCACGAGCGATCGCCGACGAGCTCGCCTCGCTGCGCCAACATGGCCCCGATGCGCCGGGCGTCCTGTACCTCCCGCACGGAATGTACGACGTCCACGTGCAGCGCTGCCGGCAACTGTTCCCCCCGGCCAACCTTCACGTCGAGGTCTTCGAACGGTGGTCCAACGATCCCGGGCCGGCCTACCGGCGGGTGTGCGAGTTCCTCGGCGTCGATGCGACGTTCACGCCGCCCGATCTCGGCCGGCGGGTGAACCCCTTCGTGACGTTCCGCTCGCTGACGCTTCGCCGACTGACCCATCGTCTCCCCAGGCCGCTCGGCAAGGCGCTCGGGCGGCTCAACACCCGTGAAGCCCACCCGCCGGCGATCCCGGAAGAGTCCCGAGCTCTCCTCGAGGACTACTACGGCCCCCATGTGGCGAAGCTCGAAGGCATCCTGGGGAAGGCGATCCCGGAGTGGCACCTCTGAGGACCGCCGGACGGCTCAGCCGTCGATGCGGCCCTTCGCACTGCGCTCGTAGAGCCGGACCGTCGCCTCGGCGACGGCAGCCATCGTGTATCTCTCGAGGAACCGCTCCCGGCCCGCTGCGGCCAGCGTCGCCGCCAGCTCCCGGTCGGAGAGCAGCTTCGTGATGGCTTCGGCGAACGCATCGGTGGCCGCGACCGGGGCGAGAATCAGCGATTGCTGGTCGCCGCCGGCGATCTCGCGGACCGACGGGATGTCGCTCGCCACCGTCGGCGCCTCCAGCGCCATGGCTTCGATGAGCACTCCCGGCGAGCCCTCGGTTCGCGAAGGAAGCACGAACACGTCACACCCGGACATCAGGTCGGGCACGTCGGATCGGTAGCCCAGCAGGCTCACGGCATCGGCGATGCCGGCGGCATCCATCATCCGGAGGAGCTCCGACGTCGCTGGTCCGTCTCGGCCGGCGACGAGGAATCGGGCACCCGGAACGGCGTCGCGCACCGCCGGGAATGCACGCATCACGAGGTCGAGACCCTTCATGTGGTAGTGGCGCGCCACCGCCAGCACGACGGGGACGTCTTCGTCGATGCCGAGCGCATCGCGCACCGCCCTCCGCCGTTCCTCGGTGCGGACTCCCAGCCGCTCCGGATCCCGCCCCCGGGGGATGACCTCGATCCGGTCGAGGGGAATGCGAAGGCGCTGTGCCATCACTGCGGCGCTGTTCTCGGACACGGCGTGAAATCGGTCCACGAAGCGAGCCGTGGCTGCATCGACCGCATAGGCGGCGCGCACCTTCCAGGCCGAGTACTCGGGGTTGTGAATGTGCTCAGGACCGTACGACTCCGTGACGATGCTCGAAACGACGGGGATGCGGAGCAGCCATGCCGCCGTGCGGCCGATGACGTCGGCTGTGTACAGCGTGGTGTGCACGAGATCGGGACGGATGCGGCGCATCAGCGTGAACGCCCGACGCACCGCTCCCGGCCGCCCGCCGCCTCCGACGAGCGGGTGGAGGATGGCCCCGCCCTCCACGAGCTCGGAGCCCACGCCAGGGCGATCGACGAGGTAGGCGACGTGCATCTCGATCCCGCGCTCGATGAGGGACGGGGTGAGGGCGGCGAGCGACTGCTCCGCCCCGCCGACGGCGAGGCTGTCGATGACAGTCAGCACCCGCATCAGCGGACGCTCCCCCGGCCGGTGTGGTCAACTCGGTGCATTGGTCCCCCTCCACCGTTCGGCGACGGCCCCCATCGTCAGATTGTCGAGGCGCCCCGCGTCGATGTGCCGCCGGGCGTCCCGGAACAGCACGTCGAGCGCCTTCCAGGCACGATCGGGTGCGGCGGCGAGGTTGTGGGTGTGGAACCACAAGTGAAACAGCGAGGCGCTGCGCACCGCATGGCGGAGCCGACGCCGCACCGCCACCGCCCAGGCGGCCGTCCCCCACCGCCGGGCTCTGCGTGAGTCGGGGTCGAACAGATAGGTCTGGGGCACGTCGACCATTCCGTGGCGCACAGCCGGCCTGACCACCTCGCCGCGCAACGGGCGCACCGCATCGACGGCCAGGGCCAACCGGCGCCGCACTCCCGCCAGGTCGGCGAAGCGGGTGGGCGCCGGGCCCCGGTAGGCGACGAAGCCGGAATCCCGCAGGACGTCCAGATGGCCGATGGAGTTGCGCGGGTACACGAAGGAGCGCACCTCGAGGCCTGCGGCGGCCGCCACCTCACGCGCTGCGTTCAAGTCGGTCCGGAACGCCTCCGCCGAGCAGCCGGGATCGCCGGCGATGACGTGGCCAAACGAGTGCGACCCCACCTCGTGCGACACCGGACTCCCGGTGATCATCTCGACCAGGTCACGCCCGTACCACGTCGGGGCTGCTTCCAGGGTCGCCGCCGGGTCCAGGTCGTACCAGTCGCCTTCGAGCCACGAATAGTCGGGGCGGACGATCTCCGCGTGCTTCACGCCGTCGACCGGTGCGCACTCGGTGAGGAAGAGATGCCCCACGATGGCCCACGTGGCGGCGATGTCGTAGCGCTCCATGACCCGGAGCAGGGTTTCGACGACCTCGCGCTCCAGCTGGTACGGGCCCTCGTCGTGCGGTCGTCCATGGTGCACGGCGCCCCACGACATCTCGAGATCGATCGAGATCACAAAGGTTGCGGACTCCGTCGGCATGGCGGCGATGGTACCGATCGGCGTCGGGTAAGCATCGGTGGCGTGCCCGGCGTCGTGCGCTACCTTCGGGCCGGTGCAGGAACGGATCCCCAACCTGTTCGTGATCGGAGCCATGCGCTCCGGGACCACCGCCTTCCACGAGGCGCTCGGCCGCCACCCGGCGATCTTCATGAGCTCGTTCAAGGAGCCCGCCTTCTTGGCCGACCCCCGCGAGCTCGCCAGGGACAGCCGCATCGTGGCGGCAGCCGGCTATGCAGGCGACCGAAGCCGCTACCTCTCCCTGTTCGCCGGCGCCGGCGAGGTTCGGTACGCCGGAGAGTCGAGCACCCACTACACCAAGCTGCCTCGCATCACCGGCGTCGCCGCCCGCATGGCGGCCTTCTCCCGCGAGGCTCGTATCCTGTACCTCGTGCGCGATCCGGTCCGACGGACGCTGAGCCATTACCGCTTCTCCGTCGACCGCAAAGAAGAGCAGAGGGCGTGTTTCGATGCCGTTCGCTCCGAACCGTTCTACCGCACGGTCAGCGACTACCCGACCCAGCTCAGGCCGTACGTGGAGGTCTTCGGCATGGATCGCATCTGGGTGGGGGCGCTCGAGGACCTGGTGGCGGACCCACAGACCGAGTTCACCCGGCTGTACCGCTGGCTGGGACTGGAACCCGACCCGGCGGCGTGTGCTCCGCTGCCGCAGCGGAACCAGATCACCCGGAGGCTGGAGGTGGCGCGGGGACCGCGGTTGGTGCACCGCATCCGCCGCACCGCCGGCTACCGGCGCATCGCCGCCAACGTCGCACCAACGCTCCGCGATGCGATCCGCCGCACCTTGCAGCGGCCCGTCGACGCCGCCGAGCTCGAGGATCCCGCCGCCATCGACTACCTGCGCGAGGTCCACCGGTCGCAGGTCAGCGCCCTCGAGGAGCTGACGGGCCGCACCTTCGACCGCTGGACGGCCACTCGCCCGGGGTGAGGCGCCACGACGCCGTGGTACGCTCGACGGGCTCCCGAGCATGAGGGGGAACGTGGAGCCGATCGACCGCAGGCTCGCTGCCGGCTGGGCGCCCCGAACGACGCCGAGCGCCGCCACCATGGTTCGCTCCGACGGCATCGCCTCGGCTGCGTCGTTCCTCGAGACTCCACAGGGGCGGATGTTCACCGTCCGCCACGAGCCGTCCGGGCCGTCCGCGGGCACGATCGTCGTGTGCCCACCCATCCTCGCCGAGGCCGTCCGCAACCAGCGCCGCGAGCTCGTGCTCGGCTGGGAGCTCTCCGCCGCGAGGTTCGCCGCCACGCGCTTCCACTACATCGGCAGTGGCCACAGCGACGGCGAGCCGGAGACGATGACGTTCGAGGGTCTCGTGGCCGACGGCGCCCGGGTCGCCGCCGAATCGGCCCCCGACGCCGGGATCGGCTTCGTCGGAACCAGGCTCGGGGCTCTGGTCGCGACGACGGTCGCCGCAGGTTTCCCCGGGGCCCCCCTCGTGTTGTGGGAGCCACCGCTCGACATGAAGCGCTACTACAACGAGGTGTTCCGCGCCCGGATGATCGGCCTGCTGCGCAGCGGTCAGCGAGGCCCGACGTCGCGGGAACTGATGGATTCGTTCGCCGCCGCCGGCATTCTCGACGTGGTCGGTAATCCCCTTCCCTACGGGCTGTACACATCCACCGTCGACCTGGACCTCGGCGAGCTGTTGATCGCCGCCGGGCCCCGCCCGGTGCTCATCATCCAGCTCTCCGTCAAGCCGCAGCTCCGACCCGGGCTCGCCGCCCTGGTCGAGCGCTGCCGCGGCGCCGGGATCGACATCGCCACCGAGGTGGTCGGCTTCGACGAGGCGTGGTGGTTCGGTGCAAATGGGTACACCGTGCTCGAGGTGGAGGCGGGGGGGCTCGACGCCTTGCCCCTCACCACCGGCTTCTTCCACGAGGTGTTGGGATGACCCGCGCCATCGCCGCCGACGAGACCCCGGTCTACTTCGAGGGCGGCGACGGGGCGCTGCTCGGGGTCGTCACCACGGTCCCTGGTGCCACGGCCAAGACGGTCATCTGTGCCGGCGGGTGGCACGGCGGCAGCATCAATGCGAATCGTATGGTCGTGAGGCTGGCGCGCAAGCTGGCAGAGCACGGCCGGACGGTGGTCCGCTTCGACTGGCATGGAGCCGGCGAGAGCCCGGGCCACGTACGCTTCTTCCGCGTCGACGAGCCCGGAGAGGCCGATGCCCTGGGGGCGCTGGCTCTCCTCTCCGAGCAACCGGACCAACCCGTGTCAATGGTGGGGACCTGCATCGGCTCTCGCGCCGTACTGGCGGTGGCGCCCGAAGTCCCGCAGCTCGACGCCGTCGCCCTCGTCTCCTTCCCCTTCCCGGCCGCACGCGCCAAGACGAAGCGCGCCGAGCGCATCGGTTGGTGGGAGGCCGTGCGCTACGCCGTCAGGCCGTCCGTGCTGCGCGGCTGGCTGCAGCCGGCAACCCGCCGCGTGTACCTCAAGTACGTCCGCCTCAAGTGGCAGGCGCTCACCCGGCGCTTCACCGGTCGACGGGCGCCGTCACAAGATGCGGAGGCGGAACGGCGGGAACGAGCCTCGGCGGCCGGCTTGGAGCGACTCGTCGCCCAAATCGATCAGCTCGTCGCCCGCGGGGTGCGCGTGCTGTTCCTATTCGGCTCCGGCGACGCCGCCTACGAGCACTTCGTGAAAGCGGTCGAGGGCCCACTGGGACCGTTGCTCGAGTCCGCCGGTGAACAGCTGGAGGTGCGGGTCGTCGACGGCGACCTGTCTGGGTTCTCCTCGCTCGAGTCCCAGCAGGCCCTGATCGACAACGTGACCGACTGGCTCGCTCGGGACGACCGCCAAGCGTGACGCGGTCCCCCCTGCCCTGATCCGGAGCCGCCCCGTGCGCCATGTCGTCCTGATCACGAGCGAGATGGCCGGCCGGATCAACATCGTCTGCGAGCTGGCCCGCCGCCTCGAAGCCGCCGGCCACCGCGCCACCGTGGCGGCCACTGCCGACATCGGCGCGACCGTTCGGGATCAAGGGGTCTCGTTCCGTCGGCTTCCGGGCGCCTCCGAGCCGTCGAACCCGGGCGAACCGGGCGGAGAGCAACTGGCGGGCTTCCCGCAGCGCACGTTGCGGCTGCTTCGCCGCCTCGCCGAGCTTCGCGATGTCGCGCAGCGGCGCCGCGACGCCGTCGCCGCTCTAGACGCCGCCGGGGTCGCCGCTGCCCTCGCCGGCCTGACCCCCGATCTCGTGTTGTGCGACATCGAGCTCCCGGTGCCGGTGATGGCGGCTCACGCTCGTGGGATCCCTGTCGCCGCATGGACGTCGATGCTCTCACTGTGGAAGCGTCCCAACGTGCCACCGCTGGGATCGTCGATCGTGCCCGGGACCGGGTTCCGGGGCAGCCGGCTCGGCATCGAGGGGGAGTGGCTTCGCTTTCGCGCCTGGAAATGGCAACGACGGCAACGGCAGCGGATCGCCAAGGCCGGTGCCGATCGCATGACGGCCCTGCAGGGGGCCGCTCGCGACACCGGCTTCCCGTTGCGCCGTGAGGCGGACCGCTACGAGTGGCTCATTCCGTTCACGTACCGCACCATTCCCACCCTGTCCTGCAACGTGCTCGAGCTCGACTTCCCCCACCGGCCACCACCGCACGTGCGTCACGTCGGCCCCGTCCTGTCATCGAGCGAACGGCGGCCGCTCCCCGCCGAGGACGCCGCGCGGCTCGAGGCCCTCGTCGAGCGGCGCAGAGCGGGCTCGCAGCGGCTGGTCTACTGCTCATTCGGGGCTTGGCACGCCGGCGATGACCGCGACTTCATCCGGAGGGTTGTTGCTGCTGCCGCCGCCCGTCCTCACCTGGATCTCGTCGTCGGTCTGGGCGGCCGGGTCGATCCCGAACAACTCGGCGCCACACCCGAGAACGTGCATCTCTTCGCGTGGGCGCCCCAGAGAGAGGTTCTGCGGCATGCCGACGCCGCAGTCCACCACGGGGGGATCAGCAGCGTCAACGAGTGCATCGCCGCGGGCGTGCCCATGGTGGTGTACCCCTTCGACTTCCTGGATCAACCCGGGAACGCCGCGCGCGTCGTCTACCACGCGCTGGGTGAGCGAGGCGACCGAGGTGCGGAGGGGCCCGCCGAGATCGGCGGGCGGCTCGACCGGGTGATGGCGAGCGCCGACATCCCGAGGCGCTTGGCGCGGATGCGGGAGCTCCTCGACACCGCCGCCTCGTCGAACCGAGCGGTTGCGGCCGTCGAGGAGCTGCTCCAGCACCCGCCGGCGGAGTGACGATGGCTCACCGCTCCACACCGGTCGTTAGGCTCGCCTGGATCGTCAACTACCGCAGGCACAGGGAAGTGACATGAGACGCCATGACCACCGCGCAGGCGATGCGACCCCGGCGGCAAACGCAGCGCTCGCTCGGCTGTGGCGACCGCGCCGCGTCGCCCATGGGCACTCCGGTGTCAACACGTACGTGTATCTCGTGATCCACGACGGCACGGTCACCGGCAACGTCCAGTTTCCGATCGTCGCGCTGAACGCGGCGACCGGGCTCTCCTTTCCGCAGGACGAGGCCGGGGCGCTCGACACGCTGGCGACCCACCGCGCCGAGATCGCCGGCTACGCCGGGACCCACCTGGCGCTCGAGGGCGACGGCTGGCCCCTGCAGGTCGTGTTCACCAAGCACCGAGTGCTGGAGCGCGAGGCGGGCTCTTACGCCATCTTGGAGTACGCGATCGAACCGCCTCCCGCCCAGCGGCCCAACCGCCTGCGCATTCGCTTCGACGGCGTGACCGGAACCGCCTCCGAGCACGAAGGACTGCTCATCGTGAAGATCGGTTCCGGATTCGGGCCGGTGCGCACCGAGAGCGAGCGGCGGTTGCCGCTCAACGCCCAGCAGACGACGCACGACATCCTCGTCCCACCCAGCTCGCTGCTCTCCGACCTGCGCGGCGCCGGCAGCCGGGTCGGCGCCGAGACCCGGGAGCTGGTCCGGCGGGCCCGTAAGCGGCTGCAGCGCTGAAGCAGCGCCCCGAGCTGTTCGCTCCCATTCAGGAGGCTGAGGCGTCGCGCACCACCGCGGCGAGCCCGGCGACCGTCGGATGATCGAAGAGCTGACGGGGCCGGATGGCGATGCCCGCCTGATGGGCTCGGGCAATGATCCGGATGCTGAGGATCGAGTCCCCGCCGAGATCGAAGAAGTTGTCGTGAACACCCACGGTGGCGACGCCGAGCACCCCGGCCCAGATCTCGGCCAGTGTCCGCTCCACGTCGTCGTGGGGAGCGACGGCCGCTCCACCCGGCGCCGGGGCGAAATCTTCGAGGCCGAGCCGGTCGATCTTGCCGGTCGGACCCCGGGGGAGCTGCCCCATGGTCACGATCGACGCCGGGATCATGGCGGCCGGCAGCCGGTCCGTCAGATAGCCGACCAGCCCCTGCTCGTCGATCGCCGGCTCGACAAAGGCGACGACCCGGGTCCGGGCGGGAGGCGCCTGGGGATCCAGCTTGACCACGGCTTCGCCCACCAGGGGGTGCTTGCGGAGCACACTCTCGATCTCACCCAGCTCGATGCGCTGCCCGCGCACCTTCACCTGGTCGTCGAGCCTCCCTATCAGGTCCAGGGAGCCGTCGGGGAGGAATCGAGCCACGTCGCCGGTGCGGTACATCCGCCGCCATCCGGCGACGGGCATTGATCGCTCGACGAACCGGTCGGCGGTCAGCGTCTCGTCGTTGAGGTATCCCCGGGCAACGCCGTCGCCTGCGACATGCAGCTCGCCGGGCACGCCGACGGGGGCGGGTCGGCCCCTCGTGTCGAGAACGAAGACCTCGCTGTTGGCGATGGGCTTGCCGATCGGAACCCGGGGGCCGGCGGCGGCGACACCTTTCCCGAGGGGATGCATCGTGCACCACACGGTGGCCTCGGTAGGTCCGTACTCGTTGACGAGGCGAGCATTCGGTACACGTTCCTCATGGAGGGCCGGGAGCGACGGAGGACACGGCTCGCCGGCAACCATGACGAGGCGGAGCGAATCGAGCGCCCCGGCGGGCGCATTCTCCAGCAGCAGCTCGTAGAGCGTGGGCAGCGCCAGGGTGTGGGTCACCCGGTGATCGGCGACGAGGCTCGCGAGGTGAACGACGTCCTTCTCCATGTCGGGTTCCGGGAGCACGATGGTGCCGCCGTCCGTGAGGGTGGCGAAGATCCCGGCCACGGAACTGTCGAAGAAGAAGGGTGACAGCAACAGGAACGAGTCGACTCGGTCCGGGTAGGCGTCGCGGCGCGCCCACGTCGAGCTCACCAGATTGCGATGCGTCACCGCCACCCCCTTGGGGCGTCCCGTCGAGCCCGAGGTGTACATGACGTAGGCGAGATCCTCGGACGAACGCTCGACCGCGCCGGACGGGGCAGCGGCTCCCTTCGCGCCGGACGCGTCTTCGGCGGCGACGGCGACGATCGAGAGGCCCGGAGCGAGGTCCCTCATCTGCTGAGCAGCTGCCGGCTCTGCGACCACCATCGCCACCGCCTCGGTGTCGGAGAGGATCCACTGCAGCCGTGCGGCCGGGAGGCGAGGATCGACCGGGACGTACGCGGCGCCGGTGCGCAACACGCCGACGATGGCGACGACCATGGCGCTGCCGCGCTCGAGGGCGATCGCCACCCGCGTGCCGGGGCGAGCGCCCCCCGCCCGGAGCCGAGCGGCCAGCACCTCGGCGCGTTCGATCAGCTCTCTGTAGGAGACGGAGCCGGCGTGGTCCACGAGCGCCGTCCGGTGGCCGTGCTCGCCGGCGACGGCGGAGATCAGCTCGTCAACGGTCTCGCCCTGCGGATACGGCTGCGGCGTGCCGTTCCAGCGCCGAAC
>JBFINP010000064.1:0-17215 GCA_041611095.1 Acidimicrobiia bacterium
GCGAGATCGGGGCTCAGCTTGAAGTCCGCCTCGAAGGCGCCTACCCAGGTGACGCCGTCGATGCCGGAGATGTCCTTGACGAGGGAGGGACGCATCCGGACCTTGTACGCGTAGTCGGGCACGTACGCCAGGATCTCGGCGCCGGTGGCCCGCACCGCATCGGCCTGTGACTGGAGGATCGGGCCGCCGAACTGCACGATGTAGTAGCCGTGCCCACGCCCATTGAGCGCTGCGCGATCGGCCGTGTCGGCGCCGGGGGCGAAGTGGGCCGCCTTCAGCCGGACGTCGGGGCCCTCACCGTCCTGCCTGGCAACACCGGTGGCAGCCGTCGACACCACCGTGCCGAACAAGAGGGCGAGTACGAAGAGAAGCCGCGCCGATCTGCGCAAGGTCATGGTCCCTCCCAGGGTCTCCCAAACGACGACCGCGGCATGGGACCGCAGCGGCCGGCCCGGCCGAGCCTAGTGATCGACTAGGTCGATCGACATGGGGCGCTTGGCCTATTGGACGGCGCACCACGCAGCGGGACTCGCTACGCTGCCACGACTCCCTGCTGGCTCGGAGGGTCATGACCGCCACACCTCAGATCCAGCGCGATGTGGTGGGGGGCGTAGCGGTTCGATGGATCGAGGCACCGCCACCGCTCGTGGCAACGCTCATGTTTCGCGTCGGCCCCATCGACGAGCGCCTCAAGACGTCCGGCATCACGCACCTGACAGAGCACCTCGCCCTCGACCCGCTCCGCCACCGCGATCATGCCTTCAACGGGGCAGTCCACGTCGACCACACGGCGTTCTGGGCTGCGGGGGAGCCGGCTCAGGTCGCGATGTTCCTCCGCCAGCTCTGCCACTCGCTCACGGACCTCCCGACCGATCGTCTCGAGGCGGAAGCCCGCGTTCTCGCCGCAGAGTCCCAAGCCCTGACGGGGTCGAACTACACGGACCTGCTCCGCACCTGGTACGGCCCCAACGGCCCCGGCCTCATCGGCTCCCCAGAGTACGGACTCGAGTGGGTCGGCCCGACGCATGTGGGAGCCTGGGCGGCCGGACACTTCACCGCCGCCAACGCCATGCTGACCCTCACCGGACCCCCTCCGGCCGAGCTCACCCTCAACCTGCCGATGGGCACGTACGTCCCCGTGGCCATGCCTCCCGAGGATGCCGGGTTCCGGCCCGAGTCTCAGGTGAAGCTGCGGTCCCAACCGGCAGGCGTCTGCCTTGGCAGCGTCGCGTTGCGGTCGGTCCCGCTGGTCATGGCGGTCGCGATCATCGGACAGCGGATGCGGGAGCGTCTGCGTCACGACCTCGGTCTCGTGTACTCGGTGCAGGCGAGCTACGAGCCGCTTTCGGCCGACGAGGCGTTCGTATACATCGGCACCGACTGCGAGCCCATGTACAACGACCGTGTCAGCGAGGCCTTCATGTCGGAGATCCGTGAGTTCGCCCGGGCCGGTCCAACGCAGGCAGAGCTCGATCGAGCGCACGAGGAGCCTGCGCCGGCGGACGTCAACGGAACGATGCGGAGCGAGCTCAACCGCCTCTCGCACGACGAGCTGCTCGGCCACCGGGTCGTCGATCAGGACGAGGCGGCCGCACTGCGGGCGGCCACGACGATCGAGGCCGTACGCGATGCCTTCGCCGAAGCCATCGCCCGCTGCCTCGTGATTCCCTCCGAGGACTACGACGAGGGGCTCACTCCACGGCCCCGCCGCAGCCAGGAGCCGTTCTCGGGCCGCCACCACCGCGCTCGCCGCCAGGCTCACGGGTCGATCAGCCGGCTCGTTGTGGGCGACGAAGGAGTGTCCGCCCTTGCCGAGGGTCGCTGGGTCAGCATCGGCTACCGCGACCTGGCCCTGGTGACCCGCCCAGCAGCGGGGATCCGCCATCTCTTCAGCCGTCAGGGCGGATGGATCGAGCTCGATGCAACGGCGTGGTGGCGCGGCGACCGGATCATCCAGGCCCTCGACAGCCACCTCCCACCCGAAACCTTCCTTCCGATGGTGCGAGGACGCCCCGGGGCCGACATGTCTGGTGAGGGCGGTGGCCGGTTCCGCCGGAGGCACTAGCCTGTGACGACACCGTGCTAGGCGGGGCGTTAGGGGTGTCCTGAACCCGAAATCCTCTTCACGCGGGGCCGAACCCCCGCCCGAGGGTGAGCGCCTTTCGGGTCTAGCGCCGGGTGCATCGACGTTGAAGGCCGGGTCCTGCGCGGCGGGGCGCCGTGAACCGGGTCAGGTCCGGAAGGAAGCAGCCCTAAGCGGGACGGCCCCGGGTGCCGCAGGGGCGCCTGGCTGGAGTCGATTCCCCGGGACGCGCCGGAGGACGAGCATTCGAGGGCGGGGACGCACGGTCACACCGTGACGACGAGCGTGTTCGCGGCCTTGTCGTGGATGCCCTGCCGCTGCGGATCCCACAGCAGCCAGGCGTACACGAGCAGTCCCAACAGCCCACCGATGACCGGCACGAACGTGACGGCGACAGGAACGGCGTAGCGGATCACCGCCGCCGTGACGGACGGAATCTGGCGAGTGGTGGCGTCGACCACCTTCGTCCGAACGAGGATCTTCCCCGGTGTCTGGCCACGGATCGAGACGAACGCCACCGAGTACACCCCGGCCACCACGAGGTTGGCGAGGCGGAACCGCGACGCGTTGTCGAACGAGTCGGGGTCGTTCAAATCCAGATCGAACCCGAGGATCGGCAACAGGAGCAGCGCCACGGCGCTGAGTATCAAGGCATCGATGATGAACCCGCCCAGCCGCCTGCCCGGCGAGGCGATCTCTTGCTGAGTGGTCTCGGCGTGATCCGTCATGGCTTCGTCAGAACGGCACCGTAGACGAAACCGAGTGGGCCCATACGCCACGTGTGGTCGAGGCGCAGGGGCCCGGCTGCGAACAGCTTCTCGGGTGGCGGCAGCTTGTCGAGGCTGTAGTGCAGGTAGGTGTACTCGGCGCTGGCGCCGGCGAGCCGGCCGACGAGCGGCAGGACGACCCTGGTTCCGGCGCGGTGGATGCGGGCCGCAAACGGCGCCAAGGGCCGGCCCAGGTCGACGATTCCCGCCTTGCCGCCCTGGCGCAGCACCCGGTGGATCTCGGCGAGTGTGGAAGGGATCGAGTCGAGGTTGCGGAACACATAGGCGGAGAAGACGGCGTCGAAAGTGTCGTTCGCAAAGGGCAGACGCTCACCCACGCCGACGACACGATCGGCCCCCGAGTTGAGCGCGAGCATGCCGGGAGCAGGGTCGATCACCACGATGTGCCGATCTCCCAGCGCTTCGTTGGCGGCGCCGGTTCCCCCGCCGAGGTCGAGCACCCGTCCTCCGGGAAGCCGGTCGATCACCTTCCGCCTCCAGGCGCCGTCGCGACCCAACGAGAGAATCGAGTTGATCCGGTCGTACTTGGCCGCGATGTCCGAGAAGACGCTCCCGTTGGACATCGGCGGACTCAGGGTCCGAACGAGTCGAACCCCAGGTACGGCTGGAGGGCGTCTGGCACCCGGATCGTGCCGTCCGCCTGCTGGTAGTTCTCGACGATGGCGATCAGCCAGCGTCCGCTGATGGCCGTGCCGTTGAGCGTGTGCAGGAGCTGATTGCCCTCTTCGCTACGGAAGCGAATGCGGAGCCGCCGGGACTGGAAATCGGTCGTATTGGACGTCGACGTGATCTCGCGATAGCGCCCCTGCCCCGGGAACCATCCCTCGATGTCGTACTTCTTTGCGGCCGGCGCCCCCAAGTCGCCTGCGGCGACGTTGACCACGCGATACGGGAGCCCAAGACCCTGCGCCAGCTCCTCCTCTCGGGCGAGCAGGAAGTCGTGCTCGGCCGGTGAGTTGTCGGGATGGCAGAACGAGAACATCTCCACCTTGTCGAATTGGTGCACGCGGAATATGCCCCTGGTGTCCTTGCCGTACGTTCCGGCCTCCCGTCGAAAGCAGGTCGAGAAGCCGACGTACCGCACGGGGAGTTGGTCGGCGTCGAAGATCTCGTCGGCGTGCATGCTGGCGATCGACACCTCCGATGTGCCGACCAGGTACAGGTCGTCGGCCACGATGGAGTACACCTGCTCGCGGTCGTCGGGGAAGAACCCGGTTCCGAAGAGGGCCTCCTCACGGACGAGCACCGGGGGCACGACCGGCGTGAAGCCGTGCGGCTGCAGCCGATCGAACGCATACTGGATGAGGGCGAACTCGAGACGCACCATCGGGCCGAGCATGTAGCCGAAGCGAGATCCCGAGACCTTGGCGGCCCGCTCGATGTCGAGAAACCCGAGCGTCTCGCCGAGCTCGACGTGGTCCTTCACCCAATCCGCCTCGAGCCGGTCGCCCCACCGGGTGACCTCGTCGCTGTCCTCCTCGGTGAGACCGTCGGCGGCGGTGGGATCGGTCAGGTTTGGCAGGGTCACCCACGTTGCATCGAACGCCGCGTCAAGCTCGTCGGCCTCGGCAAGCCTCGACTTGTAGGCCTCGGCGAGCTCGCCGGCGGCGGCGATGGCTTGATCGCGATCGTCGCCTTCGAGCTGCGTGATCGTCTTGCCGATCTCCTTCTGCTGCGCCCGCAGCGCCTCGGCTTCGGTGCGAACCTCGCGGCGGCGGCGATCGAGGTCTGCTAGCGCCTCGATGTCGATCTCGAGTCCGCGGCGTGCCAGCGATGCGCGGAGGGTGTCGGGGTCACGGCGAAGGACGGCTACGTCGATCATGATGCGCGATGTTACCGGTGGCGCCGGAGCATCAACCTGCCATGGCCCGGGCGATAGCGCTGTGCTCCTCCGGGGATAGCTCCTCCACGCCACGGCGGTGGCGCACCTGTTTCGTGTAGAACAGCGTCTGGTGGCGGCCGACGAGGATCGACAGCACGAGACCGCTTCCCTGCCGGTCGAGGAGCGCGACCGACCGCGACTGGTTGCCGGTGATATCGCCGAACGCGTCATAGTTCACGACGCCGATGAAGCAGACGGCCTCGGGCAGCGCCGCCTCCACCTCCTCGAGCCGCGGCTGCAGCTCGGTGACGACCTTCTCCACCGTAGAGAGGTCCTGGTCGATCTCCTGCAGCAGGCCCACGACGTCGCCGTCGCGAGGAACTGCCGACAGCCGGCGTTTCAGGGCCACGACCTGTGTCATGAGCCACGCCGACAGCACGAGGGCGATGATTGCGACTGCGAGGGCGATGGTGGTGATCATTGGGCGTTGGTGGCGAAGACGAGTTCCCAGAGGTTGTTCTCGAAGTCGGCGTCGTCGGCGACGAGTACGGAGACCTCGAGGGTGTAGAGAGCCGCCGGCTCGACGTCGATTCCGAGGAACTCCACCGACACGGACGCTGCCGGGTCGAGCGCGGGAATGATACGGCCTTCTTCGAACGGCGGATCGTCGCCGCCGTCCCTGGCCAGGGTCAGCGTCACCTGGATCTCCTCCTGGGTCACGTTGCCGGAATTGCTGACCACCGCCGTCACGTCGAGACGAGGAGCGAAGGGCATGATGGCCACCCCGTTGCGGTCGCCGGTCGGCTCAGGGGACGTGGTTGCGCTCACCTCCACGTCGTGACGCTCGGCGAGGCTGAGCCGCAGCCGCAGACGCGCGGTGACGCTGTCGATGTCCACGGGCTCCTCGCCGCCCAGATAGGCGACAGCGGGGTAACTCGGAAGGACTATCTCGTTGCTCTCCATGCGGTCGACGGCATCGAGGAACCCGAGATAGGCGGCGTCGCCCAGCTCGAGTCGATCGACCGCCTCCCCGAAACTCCGCGGGATGCTGGTCGCCTCGTCCGGCTGGTCCATGACTTCGACGACGCCCTCGTCGATCGCATCCAGACCACCCGCCCAGGATGCGGAGGCGACGGCGAAGAAGCCGTGGGCCTCCGCAGCAGGACGAGTGACGACGGCATCGTCGAGGCGTGTGGCGAGACCGTCCGCTTGGCGGCCGAGCACGGTCAAGCGGTCGACGATGTCCTGGCGCTCGATGTCCGACAACCCGTCGAGCAGCTCGCGGAAACCCTGGGCCACGGTGACCTGCTCGCGCGCCAGTTCCTCGACGAGCGCGAGGTAGTCGCCGGTCTGACGCTCCTCGGTTCTCGTGCGAACGGCGAGGGTGACCACCGTGATCACCACGGCGAGACTCAAGAAGAGGGCGAGCCTACGCCGCCGGCGGTCACGACGTTGGACCGCCATCGATGACATTGCCATGTACGTGGGCCTTCTTGCACAGCACGCGATCTACGCGTTTACGGCCGCCAAGGGGTTGGGGCACCCCACCTGGCGGACAGGAGCCGACCAGCGTCGGTCCAGCGGAGCTCCCGCCGGGGTCGGCCCGGACAACCTGCCAGTGGGCGAGGAGGGACTTGAACCCTCACGAGTGTTACCTCACAGGAACCTGAATCCTGCGCGTCTGCCAATTCCGCCACTCGCCCAACGGTCGAGAGGGTACCAGACAACGAATTCGACCTGGTCTGGCACGCCTCTCGGAAGGTCCCCGCAGCTCGACGGCGTCAGCGAAAGCCGCCCCCGGCCATACAATCCAGCGGTGTGGGAATCGCACGCGACATCGAGCGGCGGCTCGAGCAGCTTGTCGACGGCCTCTCCGCCACGATCTTCCGGGGTGGCATGCAGCCCGTCGAGATCGCCGAGCGGCTGGTTCGCCAGGCGGATCTGATGGTCGCAGATGCCCCGGCCGGCCCCACGATCCCGAATCGCTACAGGGTTCGCATCCGGCCGAAGCGGCTGCCGCGCGATGCCGATGTCGACAGATTGGGTCGTGAGCTTGCCGCCGCCCTGGCGGACGCCGCGGCCTCCCGAGGATGGCGGATCGAGGGTCCCATCACGGTCGTGCTCGAGCCGGATGCGGCAGTGACGTCGGGCGGGATCGAGTGTGACGCCGAAACCGCACCCGGCGACCTGGCCCCGTGGGGACAGCTCCTCGCCGTGACCGAAGGAGCGGCCTTCGAGCTACGACCCAACCGCGTTCTGGTGGGACGCTCAGCTTCGTCGGACGTGGTCATCGGCGACCCCGACGTCTCCCGCACCCATGCCGTTGTCTTCCGCGAGGGTGGGCGGGTGTGGATCGACGACCTCAAGTCCGCAAACGGCACCCGCGTGAATGGCGTAGCCGTCGACGGCGCACCCGTGGCGATCAGCCCTGGCGACCAGGTCGCGTTCGGCTCGGCAACGTACTCGTTCCGCCTGCTGTAGCCGACGAATGGGATTCGATGCGTCATAGTGACGCGTCTCGGCAATGGCGTGGGAGAATGGCCCCGTCCCGGCACTCGTTGGGCGGTCATGCCTGCACTGTTCCTCAACCTGCTGAAGCTGATCTTCATCGTTCTGATCTACCTCTTCCTGTGGCAGATCGGGCGTTCGATCGGTGCCCACATCGGCCCCGCCGCCTCGTCGCGCCCCACCAAGCGGGTCAGCGAGCTCGTCGTGGTGCGATCCGACACGCTCAGCGGGCTCCGGTTTGCGGTCGGGGCCGGCTGCACCGTCGGTCGCAGTAGTGACGCCGACGTGGTCGTTGACGACCCCTATGCGTCCGAATACCACTTCCGTGTTGCCGTCAACGACGGGTCGACGGTGCTCACCGACCTCGGCAGTACGAACGGCACGTACCTCAACGGCAGAAGGGTGACCGTCCCGACCAACCTCGGGAAAGGCGATTCCATCCAGATCGGCAATACCATCTTCGAGATCAGATGAAGTACTCCTGGGCAGTCGAGAGCCACGTCGGGTTGGTCAGGCAGGGGAACGAGGATTCCCACCTACCCGCCAACGACGACGCCAGCTCCGGGCCCGTCGTGATCGCGGTCGCCGACGGGATGGGTGGACACGTCGCGGGCGAGGTGGCCAGCCGGCTCGCCATCGAGGCGGCCGCCGCCGCCGACACCGATGACCCGGTCGAGCGGGTCAGCACCGCCAACGCCGCCGTGATGGACGCCATCGACAACGATCCACAGCTCGCCGGCATGGGGACGACGCTGACGCTCGGGATATTCGCAGGAGACGGCATGCTCCGCATGGGCCACATCGGCGACTCTCGGGCCTACCTGCTGCGCAACGGAGAGCTCAAGCAGCTGACGACCGACCACACTTTCGTGGCCGACCTCGTCGCCGGCGGCTACATCTCCGAGGAAGACGCACGTATCCACCCGCGGCGGCACATCGTGACGCAGTCGATCGGAATGCACGAAGTCGAGATCGATCGCATCGAGGAGCAACTCGAGCCGGGCGATCGCGTGCTGCTGTGCACCGACGGTCTCACCGGCATGGTCGATGACGCCACCGTGGGTCGCCTGCTCGTCGAATCGCACAGCCCTTCCGAGGCGGCGTGGGCGCTGATCGATGCCGCCAACGCAGCCGGCGGTCACGACAACACGACCGTTGCGGTGGTCGACGTCTCGCCATGACACGAAACGCCGAGGCGTCGCTGCTCGTCAGCGCTGCCGTGCTGGCGGCGTTGGGTGTGGCGCTGGTCAACTTCGCCGGCGGCGTCGGTTTCGATGCACAGGTCGCACTCACCTTCATGGTGTTCGTCTTTGCGTTCGGCGGCGTCCACGTGGCGCTGCGCGCATGGGCGCCCACGGCGAACCCGTACCTGTTCCCGATTGCGGCGTTTCTCGCCGCGATCGGCTTCACCGAGGTCTACCGCCTCGACCGTGACCTTGCCTCCCTCCAGAGATGGTCTCTGGTAGTTGCGGGGGCAGTCGCCGCCGTGGTGCTCTTCCTACTGCGCGACGAAGGGGTCGCCGCGCTCCGGCGCTACCGCTACATCTTCCTGGCGCTCGCCCTGGCACTGCTGCTGTTGCCCCTCCTCCCGTCGACCTGGCCGATCTACGGTGCGGAAGTCTTCGGATCCCGTCTCTGGGTGAGAGTGGACCTGCCGGTCGGCGCCCGCACGCTCAGCTTCCAGCCCGGTGAGATCGCCAAGGTGCTCCTGACGATCTTCCTCGCCTCGTACCTGGCCGACCGCCATCTGGCGCTCGCCGAACCGCGCCGAATCGGACCGGTGTCGGTGCCAGAGCCCCGGCAGCTCTTCCCGATCGCGATCGCCGCTGCCCTGAGCTTCATGGTCCTCATCTACCAGCGCGACCTCGGCGCCTCCCTGCTCTTGTTCGCCCTATTCATCGGGATGATGTACATCGCCACCGCCCGCGCGACGTACCTCGGCACGGGAGCGGTGATCGTGCTCGCCGGCGGCTTGGTCGCCTACCGGCTCTTCGACCACGTGCAACGCCGCGTCGCCGCATGGCTCCATCCTTTCGACGACTTCGCCGACACCGGCTACCAGATCGCCCAGAGCCTCTTCGCGCTGGGGAGCGGTTCCCTCACCGGATCGGGACTGGGTTTGGGGCAGCCCGACCTCATCCCTGCCGCGGCAACCGACTTCGTCTTCGCCGCGGTCGGCGAGGAGATGGGATTCGCCGGGTCGATCGCCGTGATCACCGGCTATGCGTTGTTGATCGCCGCCGGTTTCGGCATCGCCCTCCGTGCCCGTGACATCTTCCGCAAGTTCCTCGCCGCCGGGCTCACGCTGGTTCTGGGCTTCCAGGCGTTCCTCATCATCGCCGGCGTCACCCGGCTCCTCCCGGTGACCGGTATCACCCTGCCCTTCATGTCGTACGGCGGATCGTCGCTGCTCGCCAACATGGTCCTGGTGGCGTTGCTCGCCCGGATCTCCCACGGGGAGCGAACATGAACGGTCCCATCCGCCATGTCGCCGCCTTCCTCTTCCTGGCCATGGTGGCCCTGGTCGCCATGGTCACGTGGCTCCAGGTGGTCCAGGCGGATGACTACCGCGACGACCCCCGCAACGCCCGCGTGGTGGCGGCCCGGGTCGGGAGGGAGCGTGGCACGATCATCACTGCCGACGGCGTCGTCGTGGCGATGTCGCAGCCGGACCCAGGTGACCCGCGGGTGTTCCGAAGGGTCTACCCCGAAGGTACGGAGTATGCCCACGTCGTCGGCTACTCGACGGCGCTCTTCGGCAACACCGGTCTCGAAGCAAGCCGGTCGTCCGTGCTGCTCTCGGACCGAGACTCCACGATCTCGGGCGTGCTCAACGCCGTCCTCGGCGGAGACCTGCGGCCTCGCGGGGTGAGGCTGACCATCGACCACGCCTTGCAGACCGCAGCGCGGGAGGCGCTGGCGGGTCAGAAGGGTGCGGTGGTGGCGCTCGATCCGGCGACGGGAGCTGTGCTGGCAATGGTGTCCAACCCGACATTCGACCCCAACACGCTCGTCGGCCTCGACGCCGCCCCTGTCGGCGATGCCCTGGAGAACGACCCCGACGAGCCGCTGTTGAATCGCGCCTCCCAGGCCACGTACAACCCAGGATCGACCTTCAAGGTCGTAACGGCCGCCGCCGCGCTCGAGACCGGCACGGCCGGCCCCGGCACGTTGTTCGAGGACGTGACCGAGCTCGAGCTGCCGGGCTCGACGGCAACGATCCGCAACTTCTCCCGCGGGCCTTGCGCCGACGGCGGCCAGGTCAGCCTCACGACGGCCTTTGCCCGCTCCTGCAACACCATCTTCGGTGAGCTCGGCCTTCGTCTCGGAGCGCCGCCTTTGGTGGCGCGAGCGGAGTCCTTCGGCTTCAACGCCGAGCCGGCGACCGACTTCCCCGCCATCGCCTCGGTGATACCGCCCGCGGACAGTTTCGAGAACAACCTGGCTGCGGTCGCCCAATCGGCGATCGGAGAGCGCGACGTCCGCGCCACCCCCCTCCAGATGGCCACGATCGCCGCCGCGGTGGCGAACGACGGCGAGGTGATGGAGCCCTACGTCGTCGCCGAGGTCTTCACCGCCGACGCCACGATCGAGTCCCGGACCGAGCCGACCTTGCTTGCGAGGGCGATCAGCCCCGCCACCGCCGAGGCCCTTGCGGAGATGATGGAGCGCGTCGTCACCTCGGGGACCGGAGGTAGGGCTGCCGTGTCCGGCGTCCGTGTCGCCGGAAAGACTGGCACCGCCCAGGTTCCGGGCGGCGCACCGCATCTGTGGTTCATTGGCTTCGGCCCCGTGGACCCACAGCCCGGCGAGCGGCAGATCGCCGTCGCCGTCGTCGTGGAGTCGGGCGGCGCGGTCGGCGAGGATGCGACCGGAGGCACGGTCGCCGCACCGGTGGCCCAGGCCGTCCTCGCCCGGTTCTTCGGACGGACCGGATGAGGCGCAGAATGCACGGATGCAGCCGGATTTGGCCTGTTTGTCGGTACCATGACGGCCCGTGACTGACACCCGGGTTCTCTCGGGCCGCTACCGCATCACCCGTCACCTCGCTCGCGGAGGGATGGGCGACGTCTTCGAGGCAGAGGACCAGCTCCTCGGACGTCGAGTGGCCGTGAAGCTCCTCCATGAGCACTTCGCTCGTGACGAGGCGTTTGTCGCACGTTTCCGCCGGGAGGCACTCGCCGCTGCCAACCTCAACCACCCCAACATCGTGTCCATCTACGACTGGGGCCAGTACGAGAACACGTACTACATGGTGATGGAGCTGATCAACGGCCGCACCCTCAGCGAGGTGCGCCGCGCCCAGGGCGCCCTGCTCGCAAGGCGCGCCGCCGAGATCGCGGCCGAAGCGGCGGCGGCGCTCAGCGTCGCCCACGAAGCCGGTGTCGTCCACCGCGACATCAAGACGGGCAACATCATGCTGACTACGGACGGCAGCGTGAAGGTGACGGACTTCGGAATCGCTCGAGCGCTCGACGATTCCGAGGAGCTGACCCGCACCGGCGCGGTGATCGGGACGGCCACGTACTTCAGTCCGGAGCAGGCGCAGGGGCTCCCTGCCGACGCCCGCTCCGACCTCTACTCGCTCGGCGTCGTCTTGTACGAGATGTTGTGCGGCCGGCCCCCGTTCCAGGGCGAGAGCCCCGTTGCGGTTGCGTACCAGCATGTGTCGGCGTGGCCGGCGCCGGTGTCGAGCGTCAATCCGGACGTTCCCGCCTCCCTCGAGGCGATCGTCGACCGCGCCATGGAGAAGGACCCGGGGGCTCGCTACCAGACGGCCGCAGAGATGAGGCACGACCTCCTGCGTTTCCTGCGAGGCGACACTCCCGCTGCGGCCGTGGCCGCCAACGAGGCGGCCACCCAGGTCCTCGCCAGCCCCCCACCACCGCCGCCGACCGTCACCCCGGACGAGACCGCACGGCACGTCGCGTCGGTCCCCCCGGAACGCACCAACAGCGCGGCGTACGTCGTCGCGATCGTGGCCTTGCTCGTCCTCCTGGGTGCAGGCATCTTCATCCTCAGCCGTCTGCTCTCCCCGGACTCGGGCGCCGCCGGCGACCTCGTCACCATCCCCGACCTCGCAGGCCAATCGCGGGACGAGGCCTTCGAGGCGCTGCAGGAGCTGGGGCTCAGGGTCCGACTTCGCCAGCTCCCGAGCGATACCGTGCCAGAAGGTTTCGTCATCGACACCGACCCTCCCGCCGGCAGCCAGGTCGACCCCGGCTCCACCGTGGAGGTGCGCATCTCCGTCGGTCCCCAGCAGTTCCCGATCCCGCAGGTGATCGGTCTCAGCGAGGAGGCGGCGCGGTCGCTCATCGAAGAACAGGGTTTCGTCGTCGGCAACGTCACGAGTCGCTTCACGACCGACGCCGACGAGGGTCTCGTGATCGAACAGGATCCCGAGGCGGGCGAGGCCGCGCCGCCGGGCACTGCGGTCGACCTCGTGCTCTCGGGGGGTCCGTTTGCGCTCACCGTGCCCGACGTGACCGGCCAGACGAGGGACGCCGCAGTGAACGAGCTGACGTCAGCGGGCTTCGAGGTGAGGGTCGAGGACGAGTTCTCCGAAGATGTCATCGAGGGATTCGTCACTCGCACCGAACCTGGTGCGGGACAGCTCGTCGGGCGCGAGAGTCCGGCTGTCACCGTCTTCGTCTCGCTCGGTCCTGAGCCGTTCCGTCTGCCGAGCTTCATCGGCAGCACCGTTGATCAGGCGCGTGACATGGCGGGCGAGCTCGGCCTCGAGCTCGTCATCGAACAAGAGACGGTCGACGTGACGCTCGCCAGCGGACTCGCCGGGAAGGTCGCCGAGCAGGATCCAGCACCCAACACGGAGGTCACGATCAACGACCAGATCCGGGTCCGGATCGGGGAGCTCCGCACTATCGGCGTTCCTGACCTCATCGGGATGACAGAGAACGAGGCGCGATCGGCGTTGCAGAGCATCGGACTGGAGCTGATCGTCGTCGGCACGGTGCAAGTCGATCCCGAGAGCGGCTTGGTGGATCGCGTCGCCGCCCAGGATCCCAACGAGGGCAACGAGCTGCCGGAGGGAAGCGCCGTCGGCGTGCAACTCGGGGTAGCCCCGCCGCCTCCGCCGGACACAACCGTCGCTCCGTGACGGTCTCGATCGAGGCGGATCGCAACCGGGCGCTCCTCCGGTGGTACGAGGCCCAGGGCCGAGACCTGCCATGGCGGCTCACGACCGACCCGTACCCGATCCTCGTGTCGGAGGTCATGCTGCAGCAGACCCAGGTCGACCGCGTCGTACGCCACTTCACCAGATTCATGGCCAGGTTCCCAACCGTCGAGGCACTGTCGGCGGCCCAGTTCGCCGATGTTCTCCGTGTCTGGTCGGGCCTCGGCTACAACTCGCGGGCGCGTCGCCTGCTGGATGCAGCGCGGGTGATCGCAGCCAAGGGCTGGCCGACGGATGTCGATGGGCTCGGCCAGCTTCCGGGCGTAGGCCCCTACACCGCGGCTGCCGTCGCTTCGTTTGCGTTGGGTGAGCGGGTTGCGGCCGTCGACACCAACAGTCGCCGCGTGCTCAGCCGGTGGCACGGCGAGCCGCTCAAGGGTGCCGGCTTGGACGCCGCTGCGGCCGCCGATCTGGATGAAGACGCCGCGTCGTGGAACCAGGCGGTCATGGACCTGGGTGCAACCATCTGTCTCCCTCGGGCGCCCCGGTGCGACGTGTGTCCCGTATCGACTTGGTGCGCCGGCCCCGATGTCTACGAGCCGCCTCGACCGCAGCCTCGATTCGACGGCTCGCTCCGGCAGATACGCGGTGCGGTGGTCCGCGCCCTGGTCGCCGGCACGAGCACCCTCGACGATCTGGTCGACACCACCGGCTTTGCGAAGCCGGCGGTGGCCAAGGCCCTGGACGGGCTGAGCCAGGACGGCCTCGTGACAGCCGAGGGCGCCACATACCGTCTCACCCAATGACCATCGCCACGCGTCAACCGAGCCAATGGACCCTGCACCACGTCCGGCGTTCGCACTCCGGGCACAGGATCCACCGGCTGTAGTGCTTGCCCGGGAGCCATAGAGAGATCATGGCGATGCGCACGCCTGCCTCGATGTACGACATGCGGGTGCGAACGCCGCATCGCGAGCACGCGAGGACGACGGAGCCGGGTCGGTGCGGACCCGCCGAGTACAGGGCGTCCTTGCCCTTCGCATGCTCGCCGCCCACGACGGGGTCCCGATCGACGGGATCGTCCGGCACCACAGCCGGCATCTCGAACAGAGCCCGCTTGCCGAGCGGATCGCGCTCGTTCACAGCGCCGCTTCGATCGACACCGCAAGCTCCCGATACGCCACGGCAGGCTTCGATCTTGCGGAGTGGGAGAGGATCGACCGTCCCCGTCCCGGCGCCTCGGCGACGCGCACCGACTTGGGGATCGGCGGGGTAAGCACCGCGAGGCCATGGCTCTCCTGCACTGCGTCGAGGACCTGGTGAGCGAGTCGGGTCCTACCGTCGAACAGCGTGGCGATGCCGCCGAGAACACGGAGCCCGTCGTTGGTGTACGACCGGACATCGTTGACGGTATCCAGGAGCTGGCCGACCCCCCTGTGACTCAACGTGTCGCATTGGAAGGGAATGGCGACGTGATCGGCGGCGGTGAGCCCGTTGATCGTCAGGATTCCGAGAGACGGGCCGCAGTCGATCAGCACGTAGTCGTAGTTCGCAGTCACGCTCTTGAGCGCCCGGGCGAGGACGAACTCCCTGCCGGTGCGGGTCAAAAGATGCACCTCAGCCCCGGCGACGTCGATCGACGACGGAAGCAGCGAGGCGAAGTCGGTGTCGACCAGGACGTCGGCAGCGCCGGTGCGGCCCAGGAGGACGTCGTGGAGGCTCATCTCCAGCTCATCCGGATCGAACCCGTTGGCGAACGTGAGGCAGGCCTGCGGGTCGAGGTCGACCATCAGCACCCGCTTCCCGGATTCGCTCCACGCCTCGGCGAGCGCGTGTACCGTCGTTGTCTTGGCGACGCCACCCTTCTGGTTGGCAACGGCGATGATCACAGCCACGGGGCGAGTCTACGGCCCTCGACCGCCGCCGCCGCTGGGCTCCGTGGCGAACGGAGCACGATTCCGCCAGATCGCCACGAGCAGAGACGCTGCGGCGGAAGCTCCGACCGAGGTCCACCACATCGGGGCGTAACTGCCGGCGGCATCCACGAGGGCGCCATAGATTGGAGGCCCGATGCCGAGACCTCCGAGGAAGCCGAGGAGGACGACGCCGGACGCACGTCCCGTGGCCGCAGTGCCCGCCTCGCTCATGACGGCGAGCATCCCCACCGAGTTCCACGATGAGGTGCTCAACCCGAGCAGAGCCGCACCCAACCATGCCAGAGCCGGGACGGTTCCGGAACCGAGGAAGGCGAGACCACCGAGCACGGCAACCGGAGTCATCGACCACAGCGTGCCGACGAAAGCGCCCCGGAGCTCGGCGTAGTGGGCCCAGCCGACCCGACCTGCGACTGCGGCGAGGCCGATCACGGCGGCGACGAAACCCCCGACACGTGCGTCCAGCCCCATTCCCTCCTCGACGTAGAGGGGCACCAAGAACGACACCGAGCCGGCGAAACCGAACACGAACCCGAAGGCCGCGAGCCAGTGGACGGCCCGAGACAGCGCGGGGCTCTCCGGGTCCTGGCGTGGTACGGCTCTCCGACGTGACGGCGGGCTGTGGACGATCCGGCTCGCCACGAACGCACCGACCAGGGGCAGGGCGGCGACGAGGAAGTACGTTGTCCGCCAGCCGAACGCGATGGCGAGTGACGGCAGGGTCAAGCCGGCGAAGAACGCACCTGCCTGCACCCCCGACTGCTTGATCCCGGTGACCACGCCCCGCTCCCCGGCGACGAGGCTTTCGGCGATGAGCCGGTTGGTGGCGGGGTTGCATGCGGCGTCGGCGGCCCCGCCGATCGCCGCCCCCAAGAACAGCAGCGCATAGATCGGAGCGACTCCGTAGGCGAGGTAGGCGACCGCCGCCAGCAGGAAAACCGCAATGAGCGATCGCTTTCCACCGAGCGTGTCGGCGATCCGCCCGGCAACCGGGGAGAGGAGCGCGGCGAGGACCGAGTCGGCACCGATCACCAGCCCGAGCTGCGCCCGCGTGATCTCGAGGTCATCGATGATGAACGTCGCCAGGATTCCGATGGCCACGAGAGTGAAGGTCCCGGCGCTCATTGCGGAGAACGTGAGGAGGGCCAGCACGGGCTTCCCGCCGGTCACCACCGGGCTCTGCGGCGTCGCGGGCATCAACGGCCTCTGCGTTCGGTCGGGAACAAGGCGGATGCGAGCCTAGAGGAGCGCCGCGCCGACGGTTCGAGAACCTTGCCCGTCAGCCGCTGGCGGCGTCGCCGGCGGTTCCACGCGACCTGCGCCACATCGTGCCCTCGGGCCAATGGGTGGCGAACTCTTCGGGTTTCGCCGTTGCCGCAGGCACCCTGGCCAGGCGCTCTCCTTCGAGATCACCGGACCGAGCGACCCCGGAGTCGACGTCCCAGGTCGATCCGGTCTCGCGATCGACGATGGTTCCGCCATCGGCCTCGAGGGTCACCGTGCGGTCGTCGAGTCGGCGCGAGAACACGTTCCATGCATTCAGGTCGGTGGGATCGATCACGGCGGCGATGGGCTCCACGCCGAGGCGTTCGTTCGCCACCGCAACGGCACGGAGATCGTTGATCGCAAAGCCCATCACGTCGCCCTTGAGCGAGGCGACGATCGCCAGGTCGCTCAGCTCCAGCGTCTGTGCCTTCGTCGGTGCGCGAAGCACCTCCGTCGACGGGTGGCGTGTGCGCCACGACCCCCACGTCGTCATGGTGGACGAGACGAGTTCGAGCCGGGCGCCCTTGCGGGGACCGACGAGACAAATGGCCGTGGGTTGGGTCCACACGCTGCCCGTGTCGTGGTCCCACCAGGTCATGGCGTTCCCGAACAACGCACCCTGATTCCCCAGCACGATGGGCGTTCCGTCGACCACGCGCCGGTGGACCATGCCGGTCC
>JBFINP010000065.1:0-17183 GCA_041611095.1 Acidimicrobiia bacterium
CATCATCGAGCTGGCCGCGGATCTGCTTCGGCCGAGCAACGCGCCGGCCGAGCTTCGCAGCGCGGTGTTCGAGGCGATGAGTCTGCTCGACGTGGAAGCCGCCAAGCTGGACAGTGGCGGCGTGGTGGTCACGTACGAGACTGTCGATGAGTTCGGCATCGAGTCCGAGTTCACCCTCGAGTTCGACGCCGAGGCCAACCTCGTCCGTGAGCGCAAGGTGTGGTTGGAGGACGCTCCCATGTTCGGTGTGCCGGCGGGGACCGTCGTTCTCGATTCCCAATCGAGCCCGAGCCGAGTCGTGGAGTCGCTCGAGCGGCCCTGAACTTTCCCTTCGGCTCGGGTTCGTGGGAATCGCCCCGTCATCCGCGGCGGGCGCCACACGAGCTAAGAGCCGATCAGAAAGCTCCTGACGGTCTCGGCGATCTCGTCGGCATCGAGACCCAGTTCGGCGAGGATCGAGCCTTGATTGCCGAAGCGGAGGAAATGGTCTGGTACGGCGAGGGTACGGACGCGTCCTGCCAGGCCCGCCGGGGCGAGCACCTCGAGCACTCCGGAGCCGAAGCCGCCGGTTCGCACGTTGTCCTCGACGGTCGCAACCAGGTCGTGAGCCGCCGCCCACTCCGTGAGTCGAGAGTCCATCGGCTTGACCCAGCGGGCGTTGACCACGGTCGCCGACACGCCGCTCTCCGACAGGCGGGCTGCGGCCTTGGAGGTGGGTTCGACCATCTTGCCGGTTGCCAGCAGGAGGACGTCGTCGCCCTGGGCGAGCACCTCCCACTCACCCACGGTGAGCGGCTCACTGCGGTCGTCGGGGAACGCCGCCACCGCACCCTTGGGAAACCGGATCGCAACCGGCCCGTCGTGCTCGAGAGCCGTATCGAGCAGGGCACCCAGCTCCTGCTCGTTGGCGGGAGCGGCGATCGCCAGGTTCGGGATCATGCGTAGGTATGAGAGGTCGAACACACCGTGGTGGGACGGTCCGTCGGGCCCCGTCACCCCGGCACGGTCGAGCACGAACGTCACGGGAAGCCGATGCATCGCTACGTCGAGCATCACCTGGTCGAACGCTCGCTGCAGGAAGCTCGAGTAGATGCACACCACCGGGCGAAGTCCGCTCATGGCGAGGCCGGCCGCAAACGTGACGGCATGTTGCTCGCTGATTCCCACGTCGAAGACGCGGTCCGGGTGGCGTGCCGCCATGGCGCCGAGACCGGTAGAGGATTCCATGGCCGCGGTCACGGCGACGACATCGTCCCTTTCGTCGGCGGCTCGCGCCAGGGCGGCCTCGAAGACGTCGGTATAGGTCAGTTGGTTGTACGTGGGCGCACCGGTCTCGATGTCGAACTTCCCCACCCCGTGGAGCTTGTCCTTGTCGTCGTCGATCGCCGGGCGGTAGCCGCGGCCCTTCTCCGTCACCACGTGGATTACCACGGGCTCGTGGATCTCCTTCGCCCGGGCGAAGGTGTGCTCGAGGAGGTCGACGTCGTGGCCGTCGATCGGTCCGGCGTACTTCAGCTCGAGAACGTCGAAGAAGGTGGACGGCGACAGCATTTGCTTCACGCTCTCCTTGATTCGGCGCGCCGTCTCGTCGGCTTGTTCACCGACGAACGGGATGTGCCGGAGCCCGGAGCCGATCGCCTTCTTCGTCGACTCGTAGTGCGGATCCAGGCGGAGACGGGCGAGGTGCTTGGCGAGCCCGCCGACGGTCGGGGCATAGGACCTGCCGTTGTCGTTCACGACGATGATGAGCCGCTCCGGTCGTACCTGGGCGATGTGGTTCAGCGCTTCGTAGGCCATGCCGCCCGTGAGAGCGCCGTCGCCGATCACCGCAACGGTGTAGCCGTCTGGCTTGCCGATGGCGAGTCCGAGGCCGTAGCTCAGCGACGTCGATGCATGGCTGTTCTCGACGAGATCGTGAGGGCTCTCCTCGCGGCTCGGGTAGCCGGAGAGGCCGCCGTCCCGCCGCAGATCGGGGAACCGGTCGGCGCGTCCGGTGAGGATCTTGTGGACGTAGGCCTGGTGTCCGACGTCCCACACGATCGAGTCGTGCGGACTCTCGAAGCTGCGGTGGATCGCAAGCGTGAGCTCGACGACGCCGAGGTTGGGCGAGAGGTGTCCGCCGGTCTCGGAGAGCACGGTCACCAGATAATCCCTGATGGCTCCAGCAAGCTCTGCGAGCTGGGCTCGGCTCAGGCGCTTCAGATCGGTCGGAAGATCGAGCTCGGCCAGGATCGCGGACAGTGTCTGGTCGGCGGGTGACAACCTCAGCTCCTCGGCGGAGTACGCGGGCCCCAAGCTTGCCACAGCACGAGGCGATACGGCGAGTTTGGTTTCGCCCTCGGCAGGCTCGGGCGAGTTTGGTTTCGCCCTCGAGCCCCCCCTTCGGCTCGCTTCGCTCGCGTCCGGTGATCTTCTATCAGGGGGATCGGCGAGGCAAGGCCGAGCCGAGAGGGGGCCACATGGCGGCCCCCTCTCGTTACGCTGGCTGACTCACACGCTGACTGACTCACACGCTGACGGTCAGGCGTTGTCAGTGGACGTGTCGGTGGTGTCGGTGGCACCCCCCTGACCGAAGCCGTGGCGATGGCCGCCGAAGCCGCGGCCGCCGAGCGGCGCTTCGCCGTTGACGGCGGCATCGATGCGGTCGGCGATGCCCTCCAGCATCTCGTCTGCCTGCTCCTGAGTGATCCGGCCGTCGTCCACGGCTTGGTCGAGCCGCTCGGTTGCCTGCGCCTCGAGCGCCGCAATCACGTCCTCGAGAGCGACGCCTTGCTGCTCGGCGACGTCGGCCATGGTGTCGCCGGCACGGAGCTGCTCTTCCAGCGTCGCGGCGTCGAGACCGAGGACGTCGGCGAGCACGTCGAGACCGGCGCCAAGGAAGCTCGGCCCCCCGAACGGCCCGCCACGGTGACCGAAGCGGAAGGGCACGTCACCGTTCACCATGTCCGTGATGCGCTCCTCGATGTCCGAGAGCCGTTCGTCGGCTGCTTCCTGGGTGATCCGCTCGTCCTCGACCGCCGTCGCCAGCCGCTCCTCGGCACGTTCCACGAGCGCAGCGACGACATCGTCGATCGCCACACCCTCGTCCTCGGCGATGTCGGCAACGGTCTCGCCTGCGACGAGTCGCTCCCTGAGATCCGCAGCGTCGACGCCCAAGATCTCGGCGAGCGTGTCGAGCTTGCCACCGTCACGCAGCCCGTGCCGGAACGGGGTCTGCATCGACTCTTCGGTCGTGGCCGTGTCGTCGGTCCCTTCGTCCTGGGCGGTCGCCGGTACGGCCACCAGAGCGGTCGCTCCGGCGAGGGCCGCCACGGCCCCAATGCCGGCGAGTGTCTTCCTGAATCTCATCCGGGGCTCCTTTCAAGATCCTGCCTGGATGTCTGTATCCAGCATGGGGCCGGCCGATGAAGGCCGTCTGAGCCCGAGATGAGGGTTGGTTAGGAATAGAGGACGGCTTGCGTCGGCCCTTCGAGGTCAGCCGGCGAGTCGGTTCAACGCCCGGCGGAGGGCGGCGTAGGTCACGTCGTCGACCTTCTGGCCGGCCGACATCTCGAACCGGTCGGGCACCGGGCGGACCTGGTCGGCTCTGACCCCGTGCTCCTTCATGAACCCAACGATCGAGCTCAACATCCGTTGCGGTGCGTCACAGACGTCGGCATAGGGAACGTCCAGGAACCGATCCGCTCCGATACGCGACACACTCTCATCGATCCGGCGCTCGATGTGGAACACCTGGGTCGCCACCTGTGTCGTCAGTTCCACACCGTGCATGTCGACGCACTCGGGTGGGCGGGCTCCGAGCCACTCGTCGTAACGGGTGGTGCGGCCGATGTAGATCGATTGGGCGATGTCGAGCGGATCCCTGTGCAGACGAAGGAAGTACGCATCGGGGAAGACTTCCAGCATCGCCTGGAGACGGAGGGACAGTGCCGTGGTCTTGTTGACGAACGGCGCACCGAGGATGTGCGCCGTGCCGGCCACCGCGCGATACATGTCACTCGCCGCCTCGTTCGAGATGGTGCCGGGCGCGACCGCGTCGTAGCGGGTGCCGAACCAATGGCCCCAGATGACCTCGCCTTCGGTGGGCGCACCCGGTCCATCGATCTTGCCGTAACTGTTGTGGAACCGATGCCCCCGTCCTCCCGCCCAACCCATGCGGTTCACTATCCAGGCGGTCGTGAGCGGGAGCGGGTAGCCGAGGGCGAACACCGTCGACGTGGTCAGGTTGGAGAAGTAGCTCGTCCGCAGCCCTGACGAGATCAGGTGACGGACCAGAGTGGTCGCAGAACGTGGCGGGCCGATGACGAATCCAGGCGGATCGTCGAGCCGGTACTCCTTGCGGTTGGCCCGCTCGATCGGGACGAGCGCCTTGAATAGCGTCGGTTTCAGCGCTTGCCGGAGCCGTGCCGTGATCGGCGGCCCATTCCCCCCATCGCCACCCACGTGCTGCCGTTCCTTTCGCTGAGATTCCCCCATCGCCGGCCCGTCCGGGGCGGGCGACTCATTCCGCATGATCGTAGAGGAAACCGTTTCTCACCCGGCCGAAACGCGCCTACCCTCTGGGTTCCAGGCTGCCGGTACAGCGCGCACGCCGGCGGTGCGGGCCAGGAGGGGAGCCGAGGGGGTTTCATGGCACAGCCACAGCATCAGGTGACGCTCGACTTCTACACACTCGACGACATCAGGAAGGTCGTGGACGAGCGGCCGCAGCTCGCTCTGAGCGACGAAGTCAGGCAGCGGATCGACCGCGGGGCCGAGTTCGTGCTCGAGAAGGCCGCGGAGGACCGCTACATCTACGGGGTCAACACCGGCTTCGGGTCGCTGTGCGAGACCCGCGTCGAGTCGACCGAGATGGAGACGCTTCAGTTCAACCACGTCGTGTCCCACGCGGTCGGCGTAGGTGAGAACGTCCCGGAGCGCATCTCACGCATTGCGATGTTGATCAAGCTGCTGACGTTCAGGGCCGGGCGCACCGGCATCTCCCGCACGCCCGTGGAGCGTTTCGTCGAGTTGTGGAATCGGGACATCATCCCGGCGATCCCGAAGAAGGGCACGGTGGGCGCCTCCGGCGATCTCGCCCCACTCGCCCACATGGGCTTGCCGCTTCTCGGCCTCGGTGAGGTCCACTACAACGGCTCAGTGGTGCCTACCCGCGACGTGATGGACGTGTTGGGTTGGGAGCCGATGAGGCTCAAGCCCAAGGAGGGCCTGGCTATCACGAACGGCGTGCAGTACATCAACGCGATCGCCGTCGATTGCCTGATCCAGATCGAGGAGCTGGTGCGAGCCGCCGACGTGCTCGCCTCGCTGAGTGCGCAGGCCTTCAGCACCTCCCGCACCTTCTACCAGCCGCAATACCACGAGACGTCGCACCACCCCGAACGCCAGGACGTGGCCGCCAACCTTCGGACGTTGCTCGACGGCAGCAACCACTGGGACCTGCCGACCTGCAACCAGTCGATGCAGGACCCCTACTCGTACCGCTGCATTCCGCAGGTCCACGGTGCCGTGCGGCAGGCGGTCCGGTTTGCCCGGGAGATCATCGAGCGGGAGTGCAACGGCACTTCGGACAACCCGCTCTTCTTCCCCGAGGACGACCTGATCCTGTTCGGGGGAAACCTCCACGGTCAATCGACGGCGATGGTCCTCGACCTGCTGGCAATGGCCCTCACCGAGCTGACCAGCATCTCCGAGCGGCGCACCTACCAGCTTCTGTCGGGGACGCGGGGCCTGCCCGACTTCCTCGTGGGCAAGCCCGGCCTCAACTCCGGGATGATGATCACGCAGTACACCTCGGCGGCGCTCGTCAACGAGTCGAAGGTGCTGTCGAACCCGGCGAGCGTCGACACGATCATGACTGCGCAGCTCCAGGAGGACAGCGTGAGCATGGGCGGCACCTCCGCCTACAAGCTGCAGACCATCGTGGAGAACTGCCACTACGTCTTCGGCATCGAGCTACTCAACGCCGTACAGGCCATCGAGATGAATCAGGCTCTCGAACCGTCGCCGGTCGCCAAGCAGATCGTTGGGGAATTCCGGGAGCAGGTGGCGTTCCTCGACAAGGACCGGGTCCTCGCCGGCGACATGAGGGTGGCGCGTGACTTCGTGGTGGATCATCGCAGGGAGTGGGCCAACGAGCTTTCACTGAGGTGACGACCTCGGATGCGGGCGGAGCAGATCACGGGAGCGGCCCCATGAAGACATCGATCTTGGTGGCGGTGTCAGGCTCGGCCGACCCCGAGCGCCTGGTGGAGGTGGTCCGCGGTTTGCCGGGGAACGGTGCCGGGAACGAGCCAGGCATCGTCCGTGTAGACCCCGACGGCGACGGCGATCCGCTGCAGGAGGCGATCGATGCCCATATGGGAGCGAGTGACCGATCGCCCTGGATCGTCATTGCGGCGAGCGCCGATCGGCACTATCTCCATTTCGCCTGGGAAGACCACGAAGTGGTCACCGCGGCCGACGTCGTCGCCGCCGTTGCGGCCTCCCTCGATGGCGAGCGGAGATCGGCTTCGCCACCCGTCGTAGTCCGACCCCACCGCCCGCGCTCCCCGGGCACCTTGCTGCCTCATGACCGTGCTCCCGAGCACCATGCTCCTGGTCCGGTACGCGAGGTGCCGGTGCCCGTCGACCCCGCCGAGCTCGACGATCTGTGCCGACTCGTCGAGGCGGAGCCGCCCGTCGTCGTCGCCGCCGCGCTCGCGACGCTCGCGCAGCGCTACAGCGGGGATGGGTCGATTCCCGTGGACCTGGTGACCCTCGACACCGAGGGTCGGGTCGCCACGGAGGATCTCGTGGTGTCGGTCTCGCCGTCCACCGGGTTCAGAAAGCTCACCGGAGCGGTACGCGCCCCGCACCCGCCGGTCGAGGCGGACGGGGCTCGGGACGCAAACCTTCGCGTCAGGGCACTTCCCTCCGTCGTGACGAGCGGCGGAACCACCGTTGAGCTGCTCCACAGCAGGCCCGCCCAAGCCATGGTCGATCTGGAAGCGATCTTGGCCCCGTCGGGCGGGATCCAACTTGGCTTCGATACGGCGCGGTTCGACGAGGAGACGGCACGGCGGATCGCCGGGCACCTCGCGGCGGTGCTCATCCGAGCGCGGCGTGAACCCGATGCGCCCGTGGCGAGCTATGACATCCTCAGTGACGCCGAGCGCAGACGACTGGTCGACCGGCAGCCCGACCCGTCCGACACCGAGCCGGCGACGACGCTGCACGAGCGCTTCGCCGAGATGGCGCGCATCCATCCAGACGGCGTTGCGATCCGGTTTTCGGGCGAAGAGACCACGTTTGCCGAGCTCGCTGCGGGGGTCGGCCGGCTGACCCACGCGCTCGTCGGGTCCGGTTTGCGTCCCGGACAGCGTGTGGCTCTCATGTTCGAGACCGGCCCGCCCCTCGTCACCACGATGCTGGCGACCCTCGCGGCCGGCGGCGTCATGGTGTGCCTGGACCCCACGTATCCCGCCGCCCGGCTCGAGGTCATGCTGGGCGAGGCGGAGCCGGCGATGGTCGTGGCGGACGGCGCATCGGTCGATGCCCACGGCAGCCTTATTCCCGACGGCGTCCTCAAGCTCCTGCTCGGACCCGAAGCCCGCTCGGGTTGGCTGACGCTGGACGAGGCGGCGCTCGCCCGGCAGCCCGATGAGTTGCCGGGCGTCGAGGTCGAACCCAGTGACCCCTGCTACATCGTGTACACCTCGGGATCGACGGGGGTTCCCAAAGGCATCGTTCAGACCCATCGGGCCTTCTCCCAGTTCGTCTCTTGGCAGAGTCGCGAGCTGAACATCGGTCCCGGCGACATATGGGCGCAATGGGCGTCAACCGCCTACGACGCGTCCTACTGCGAGATCTTCGGCGCCCTGTGCTTCGGAGCGACGCTGGCGCTGGCGGACGGATCGGTGCGCTACAACCCTGTCGCGCTGGTCGATTGGGTTGCCCGAGAGAACGCCACCATCCTGCAGGTCGTCCCCAGCTTTGCCCGCGAGGTCGTCGAGGTCCTCGAACGGCCCGGGCACGGCCCCGGATCCGGCCTGCGCCTGGTGATGCTCGCCGGCGAGCGCCTCCCGGTCGATCTGGCCCGGCGCTGGCTGGCGGTCTCCGACGGCCCGCTCGACGTCTACAACCTGTACGGGCCGAGCGAAACCGTGCTTGCGACCCATCACCGCGTGAGCGCTGCAGATCTGGAGCGCCCGTCGATTCCGATCGGCCGGGCGATCGACGGCCGCCAGATCTTGATACTCGATCCGTTGGGGAGGCCCGCACCGATTGGTGTGCGCGGGGAGCTCTACGTGCGGAGCGCGTTCCTGACCCAGGGCTACTACCGCAACGACGCCGAGACCAAAGAGCGGTTCATTGCGAACCCGATCACGGGTGACCCCGAGGACCGCGTCTACCGCACCGGAGACATCGCCCGCTGGCTCCCCGACGGGATCTTGGAGTTCTTCGGGCGTGAGGACAACCTCGTGAAGCTGCGGGGCGTCCGCGTCGAGCTGGGCGACGTGGAGGCGGCGCTGCGGTCGTACCCCGACGTCCGGGAGGCCGCCGCGGTGGTGAGGACCGTGCAGACCCCGCGCCGGATGCTCGTCGCCAAAGAGTGGGAGGCACGCACGGCCGAGGCCGACGAGATCCAGGTCCTGGCCGCGTACTTCACCGCCGACGACACCGTTGACCGGTCCAACCTGCGGCGCCACCTTCGCGACCGGCTTCCCGTGCACATGGTCCCGCAACATCTCGTCCAGCTCGACAGCCTCCCACGCAACGCCAACCGCAAGATCGACATCCGCAGGTTGCCCGCCATCGACGCCATGCACATCGAGCGGTCGACCGAGTTCGTGGCGCCGCGTACGGCGACGGAGGCAGCCGTTGCCGCAGTGTGGAGCGAGATTCTCCGGGTGCCGGAGGTCGGCGCCGAGGACGGGTTCTTCGAGCTGGGCGGGGACTCCCTGCTCGCCATGCGCACGCTCGACCGGTTGCGCGGCGAGACGGGGGCCATGCTCTCGTTCCGCGACCTGTTCACGTACCGAACGGTGGCCGAGCTGGCGGCGGCGCTCGACGAGCAAGCCGGTGCCGGCGACGCCCCGGCCGTCGTCGAGGGCGTGGTCCGGACCGACGGGTCACATCCCCTGTCGCTCGCCCAGCAGGGCATCTGGTTCCTGTGGCGGCTCGAACCGGACAGCCCCTACTACACGGCCCAGGGCTCGATCCGCTTCGAGGGACGCCTGGACATCGCGGTCTTGCGCAGGGCCTGGTCCGCCGTTCTCGACCGGCACCAGGTCCTCCGCAGCCGCTACCTGCTCGAAAAGGGGGAACCGGTCCAGCGATTCCGGACCGACATGCCCACCGATCTGCCACTCGTCGACGTTTCCGACGCACCGCTCGACGAGCGTCGCAAGCGGATGATCGATCGATCCCGGTCGCATGTGCGCGCCCTCGACCTCGAACGTGATCCACTCATCAGCGGTGAGCTGTTCAAGTTCGACGAGGACGTTCACGAGCTGGCCATCACCTTCCACGAGATCGTCCTCGATCTGTGGGGACTGTCGCTCCTGATGCGGGATCTGCATCGGATGTACCGGCTTCTGCTGGGAGGTGGCTCGGTGGAGGCTGCGCCGCCGGCAGCCGGCTTCGGCGACTACGTCGATTGGGAGCACGAGCGGCTGACGCGTGAGAATCTCGACGGACAGGCTGCGTACTGGCAGGAGCACCTTGCCGGTGAGCTGCCCGTTCTCGCCCTGCCCACCGACCATCCGCGACCGGCTGCACCGAGCTATCGGGGGGCGGCGGAGAGCCTGTTCATCGGCGACGAACTGACCGAGGCACTGCGGGAGCTGAGCCGCAGCCACGGGACCACGCTGTTTGCGACGCTTCTCGCGTCCTTCAACGTCCTCCTCGGCGCCTACTCGGGCCAGGACGACGTCATCGTCGGCGCCCCGCTCGCCAACCGGACCCACGGTACGTCGAGCGAGGTGGTGGGCTTCTTCCTGAACATGCTGCCGTTGCGGACCTCGCTCGATCCCGAGACGAGCTTCGCCGATCTGCTCGACCAGTCTCGCCAGACCGTCGTCGGGGCGCTGAGCAACGCCGACTATCCGTTTCCGTGGATGCTCGAGACAGTACGGATTCCGCGTGATCGCAGCGTCAGCCCGGTGTTCCAGGTGATGTTCAACATGCTCAACCTGCCCCACGAGGCCATCGAGGACGACGAGCTCGCGATCACCTTCAGCGAGCTCGACTCTGGATACGTGAAATACGACCTGTCGCTCTATGCCCAAGAGCACGGCGAGCGGCTCTTCCTGCAGTTCGCCTACCTCACCGACCTCTTCGAGCCGGCGACGGTGCGCCGCATGCTCGACAACTTCGAGGTGCTGCTCGGCGACGTGGTGGCCGATCCGAGCCGGAGGCTGCGTGAGCTCAGAGTGACCTCCGAGGGCGAACGGGTACATCTCCTGGAGCGGTTCAACGACACCGACGTCGACTACGGCATCGACTCGACGATCCAGGCGCGCTTCGAAGAGACGGCCGCATCCCGACCCGACGCCGTGGCGTACCGCTTCGGCGGGGACGTCATCCGGTACCGCGACTTGAACGCTCGGGCCAACCGCCTCGCCCATCATCTCCGTCATGTCGGAGTCGGGCCGGAGGTTCGGGTCGGGCTGTGTCTCGAGCGCGGGTTCGACATGGTCGTGGCCTTGTTGGGCGTGCTCAAGGCCGGGGGTGCGTACGTCGCGCTCGATCCCGAGTATCCGACGCAACGACTGGAGCACATCCTCGAAGATGCGGCGTGCCCCGTCCTCGTGGTGGAGGCCGACCTCGACCGGTTCCCCGGCTATGCCGGCACCAAGGTGCGCATCGGCGAGGTCGACCTCGCCGGCTACCCGGACACGAACCCTTCACCTGTGGGCGACCCAAAGAGCGCGGCCGCCGTCATCTACACCTCGTCAACGACGGGCCGGCCGAAGGGCGTGGTCATCGACCAGCGAGCAGTGCTCAACAGGCTGGAGTGGATGTGGCGCGAGTATCCGTTCGGCGAGGGGGACGTCGCCGTCATTCAAAAGTCGTATGCTCTCGTCGCTGCGACGTGGGAGTTCTTCGGGGCGCTCATCGCAGGTGTGCCGACGCTCGTGCTGTCGGTGGACGACGTGCGCGACCCGGTGCGGCTCTGGGAGGCGTGCGTCGCCAACGGCGTGTCCTACTTCCTGGGGGTTCCGGCGCTCCTCGAGGGCATACTGCTCGAAGCAGAGCGGCGCGGCGGAGGGTGGCCCACCCTGCGGCTCGCCACGACGAGCGCCGAGCCGATCGCCCCTGCAATGGTCGAACGATGGCGCCGCTGGTTCCCCGACGTGCCGTTGCTCAACCTCTACGGTGCGACCGAGTGTGCCTCCAACGCCCTCGGCTACGACACGGGCCGCATGCCGGCCGGGAGCGTCCGCGTGCCGATCGGCACGCCGCTGCCGAACGTTCGTGCGTACGTGCTGGACGGTGCACTCCGTCCGGTCCCTTGGGGCGCGACCGGCGAATTGTGCGTCAGCGGCGATTGCCTGGCTCGGGGCTACATCGGCCTCGGCGAGCTCTCCGCCGAACGCTTCGTCCCCGACCCGTTCCGCCCCGGTCGCCGGCTGTACCGCACCGGCGACCTCGCCCGTATGCGACATGACGGTGCGATGGAGCTGCTGGGGCGCTCAGACCTCCAGGTCAAGGTGCGAGGCTTCCGGGTCGAGCTGAACGACGTCGAGAGCTCGCTGCTCGAGCACCCGGCAGTGCGCCGCTGCGCCGTCATCCTGGACGACACGGTGCCCGAGATGCCCCGGCTCGTGGCCCTCGTCGAGGTCGATTCCGAGGTGGCGTCTGCGGACCTTCGGGCCCACGTGGCAGATCGGCTACCGACGTACATGGTCCCGGGGCAGTTCGCCATCGTCGACGCGCTGCCGTTGACGCCGAACGGTAAGGTCGACCGGTCGCGGCTCGAGCCCCCGACGGTCGCCGCCGAGACTCCACGCGAGCACCGTGCCCCCACCGATCGCATCGAGCGGGAGCTCGTTGCGATCTGGGAGGACGTCCTCGGTGTGTCGTCGATCGGGATCACGGACAACTTCTTCGAGCTTGGCGGCCACTCGCTGCTCGCCATCAGAATGATGGACCGCATCGCCCGCGCTCTGGGAGCGAGCCTGCCGATCGCCCTCCTCTTCCAGGCTCCGACGATCGAGGCGCTCGCCGCCGCCGTGCGTGACGCCGAGGAGGCCGGACCGTCGGCGGCGACGTGGGAGACCGTGGTGCCCATCCAGCGAGGCGGCGACCGGCCACCGTTCTTCTGTGTCCACGACGGTGCCGGGGGCGTGTTCCACTTCAACTACCTCGCCCGCCAGCTCGGTGATGATCAGCCGTTCTACGGGCTGCAGCCCCATGCGTGGGACTATGGCCGCGCGGAGACGCCGAGCATCGAGGGCTTGGCGACCCACTACGTAGAGCAGATCCGCAAGGTGCAGCACGACGGCCCCTACTTGATCGGTGGGTTCTGCTTCGGCGGAATCGTGGCGCTGGAGGTGGCGCAACAGCTTCGGGCGAGTGGCGAGGAGGTCGGCGTGCTGGCGCTCATCGAGCCGTCACGAATCACCAATCCCCACGCACCGCCCGACCCGGCGCTGGCAAATCCGCTCGACGGCGGCGCGCCGCCGAGGGGTCGTGCCGCCAAGCTGAAGGCGAAGGTCAAGAGCAAGCTGGTGCACAAGCAGGGGGCCGAGCTCATCGATCCTGCGAAGGTGGGCACCTACCGATCGCCGCCCGAGATCATCAAGCTGGTGGCCATCGTGGCCGTGATCCGCACGAAGCGGCTCATCTGCCAGGCGTTCCTCAGGGCGGGGCGGCCGATCCCGCGCCGCCTCCGCAACTTCTACTTCAAGGATCAAGTGAGCCGTAAGGCGGGAGTCCGCTACACGGCCAAGCCCTACGACGGATCGATCGACCTGTTCCTCGCTCGTCGGCACGGGCTCGACTGGCAGGGCCTCGCCGCTCGTGGTCTGGCGGTGCACCATGTCGCGCCCGACGAGAGCGGTTACGTGCCCGATCACCTCACGATGCTCCGCGACCCGTGGATCACGCAGGTCGCCGAGCCGCTCCGCGCCGCCATCGACCACGCCGTCGATCCGGAGTCCACGTCCCATCGCTGAGTCCTGGACTGCGGGACGGCGGTCGCGCCCGCACGCCCAGGTGCGCCTGCTCTGCTTTCCCCACGCCGGCGGTGGTGCCTCGACGTTCTTTCCATGGACCGTGGCGCTCCCCGATTGGGTCGACGTCGTGCCGGTGCAACCGCCCGGCAGGGAGAATCGCATCGGCACTACACCCTTCGCCGCGGTGCGCGACCTGGTCGATTCGGCGCACGACGGTCTCGCGGGGGAGCTCAGCCCGCCTTTTGCCTTCTTCGGGCACAGTCTGGGTGCGCTCGTGGCGTATGAGCTGGCGGCGAAGCTGGCCGCCGGAGGCTCGGCAGGGCCGGTCGTGCTGTTCGCCTCCGCCCACCGGGCGCCACACCTTCCGTTGCGCCGCAAGCCGATTCACCACAAGCGCGACCGAGCCTTCCTGCGATCGCTTCGCAACCTGGGAACGATCCCGGCCGAGGTGTTGGATCACCACGAGATGCGAGCGCTGCTGCTGCCGACGCTACGTGCCGACTTCACGATGTTCGAGACCTACCGCCATACGGCGCACGCTCCGTTGAGCTGCCCGATCGTGGCGATCGGCGGGGCCGCCGATCCACTGGTGCCGATCGCCGACCTGGATGCCTGGGCCCAGCACACCACCGCACCTGCGACCACGAGGGTCCTGCCCGGGGGCCACTTCTACCTGTTCGACCACCGTTCGAACCTGCTCGATCTGGTGGCGCGAGATCTGCGCCGCGCCGTGGAGCAACGCTGACCGGCCCGGAGGAGCCTGGAGTGCGCCGTACCATGCTGTGCCCCGACGGCAGCGAGCAGGAGGCGTAATGCGAAGCGTGGCAGACACGGTCGAGGAGTACCTGGACGAGCTGCCCGACGAGCGGCGCCAGGCGTTGGAGCAGGTCCGTGCGGTCATCCTCGACAACCTGCCCGACGGGTACGAAGAGGTGATGAACTGGGGGATGATCACCTACCAGATTCCGCTGGCGACGTACCCGGACACCTACAACGGCCGTCCGCTGATGTACGCCGCACTCGCCTCCCAGAAGAACCACATGGCCGTATACCTCACGTCGGTGTATACGATGCCGGGACTTCTCGAGGAGTTCCGAGCCGACTATCAGGCGTCCGGCAAGAAGATGGACATGGGCAAGTCCTGCGTGCGCTTCAGGAAGCTCGACGACCTTCCGCTGGACGTGATCGGTCGGTCGATCGCCGCCGTCTCCGTCGCCGACTTCGTCGCCCACATGGACGAGGCTGGTCCCCACCCCGACGCGCAGTGACGCGTCCTCGTCGCTAGTGCTCCTGGAGCTCCCCGACGACCCGCAGATCGACGGCGATCTGGGCTGCCAGCAGCAAGAGGATGGCGAGGAGGAGGGCGTTCGGCGACCAGGAGACGCTCACCAACCCGATGAGCAGCGCAATCCCGCCGGACACCAGCCGGATGATTGCCTGGACACGATCGCGCTCGTCCTCGCCGCGATCCGTGGCGATCAAGATGCCGGCCATGGCGACCAGGCTGCCGGCGACGCCGCCACACACGAGCCATCGGCCTACGTCCAGCTTCTGGGTGACGAGGAACTCGAACCCGATGCCGGTCGCCGTGAGCGAGATGGCCAGCGGAAGGTGGCTGTAGATCCACACGGTCGGGCGCCACGCCTTGATCTGGTCGGCACGGCGGCGAACGACGAGCCCGTGGCGGTTCTCGAAGTAGAGCCACCACAGGGCCGATGCAGAGAGCACGCCGAGCACGGCGCCGATCGTCGGCGCCGCCTCCCACCCCTCGTGGGCGAGACCGGACACGACGGCGGCGATGGGCTCGCCGAGCACGAGGATCGTGAACAGTCCGAACCGCTCCGGGAGGTGCTCGACGTCGAGTGGGACCTTCGCCTGGACCTTGCGGACCGCATACGGCGTTGCGAAGTCGACGGCCATGCCGAGCGCCCAGATGAAGTACTGGGTCGGTGGCGGTACCCAGATCGACGCAAACCAGATCAGCCCGCCGAGCGAGAAGCCCTTCAGATAGCCTGCCACGAGCTCGCGAGTGTCGATGACATGGCGGTAGGCGCGCGTGTACATCGCAAGGAGCACGAGGCGGGCGAAGACGTAGGCGGCGGCGAAACCGGCTGTTGAGTCTGCGACATCGCCCGAGATGCTCACGGCCATCAGGGCGATCGACACGATCTGGGCGACGGCGAGCAGGCGCTGGCCGAGATCGTTGGTGTCGAACCGGTCGGCGTAGAAGGTGAACTGCGCCCATGCGTACCACAAGGGGATGAAGAGGCCGACGAAACCGAGCGTGCCCTGCCATGCGTGGTCGATGTAGAGGCGATGGCCGAGGTTGGCCACGGCGACCACGAAGACGAGGTCGTAGAACAGCTCGAGCCAGGTGACACGATGCCGCTCGGCTTCGGTCTCGGCGGTCCGCAATCGGGGTGGACGCAGCCCGGCTAGCCGCATCTGATTCGCTCCCTTCGTCGGTGACGCCCGGGCCGAGACTACCGCGGCGTTCCATGGTGTACCGTCGCATCATGGCGCCGCCCTCACGTCTCGTCGTCCACGGGGCACGCGGGTCGCTGCCCGCCTCGGGTACGACGCACACTCGGTACGGCGGCAACAGCACCTGCTTCAGTCTGCACATCGAAAACACCGACCCGATCGTGATCGATTGCGGCACCGGCATGGCGTTCGCCCCCGACCTCGTGCCCGAGGGGCCCACCCACTACCACGTCTTCCTGACCCACTACCACCTCGACCATCTGGTGGGCCTGCAGGGGTTCCGGCCCTTCTTCCAGCAGGATCAACGGTTCACGTTCTATGGCTATCCGGCCGGGGGCATCGGTGTCGATCGGGCACTCCTGGCCGTGTTCACCCAGCCGTGGTTTCCGATCCCGTTGGAGGAGATCCCGTCCCGGCGTGACTTCGTAGAGCTCGATGGAACACCGGCACGGGTCGGTCCGGTGGCGGTCACGACCATCCGCCTCCGCCACCCGCAGGGCATCACCGGCTACCGGCTCGAGGTCGGCGGGCGGGCGATCGTCATCGCCACCGATCACGAGGCCGGTGAACCGGAGGTCGACGCACGGCTGGTCGAGTTCGCCACCGGCGCCGACGTGCTCATCCACGACGCCCAATTCACGCCTGAGGAGCGGGAGGGTGTCTACTCGGGCTGGGGCCACAGTACGTGGCACGATGCCGCCACCACCGCCGACGCCGCCGGCGTCGACCGTCTGATCCTCACGAGCCACGATCCGTTCCGCTCGGACGACGACATCGATGCGATCGTCGCCGCCGCAAAGGAGCTGTTCCCCAACGTCGAGGCGGCCCACGAGGGGATGGTTCTCGCATTGTGACGGTCACTGCGGCGCACGCGGAGCTGCCGCCCGTCGGTCGAGCACGGCGTTGAGGCCGGCCATGAGGACGGCGCCGGCGGCGAGGAACGGCGCTACCGCTTCGAGGGACGAAGCGGCGATCGCCCGCCCGATCACCCACGGCAATGCAGCGGCGCCGATGCTGGCGGCGGCGAGCTGGTAACCCACTACGGCATTGGTGCGCTCCGGACCGAGCCGCTGAGGAGTGAGCGTGACCAGCGTGGGGAAGATCCCGGCCAGGCTCAGCCCTGTCATCGGCAGCCCCCACATGCCGAAGCCGGCCGGGTTCCACCAGAACAGCCCGATGGCGGCCATGGTCCCCGCCATCGACCACCACAACACGCGGCGCGGTCCCAATCGCGTAGCAACGGCACTGAGCCCGAGGCGCCCGACGGTGAGGCCACCCCAGTAGGCGGCAACCCAGGCACCCGCCGACTCGGTCGAGAAACCACGGCCCTCCGCGAGCACGCTGAAGGACCATTGCCCGGCTCCAAACTCGATGCCCGTGTAGAGGAAGAACATCGCCAGGCTCAGGGCGACGACGCCGTCGAACCGGAACCGCCGGCTGCGTGGTGCCGATACCGGCGGCGGCCCCCACGTGTCCCGGCGATGCCACAGCAGCGCCAAGATCGCCAGCTGCGCCGCGGCGATCAGTGTGTACCCC
>JBFINP010000066.1:0-17082 GCA_041611095.1 Acidimicrobiia bacterium
GGCCCCCGCGGCCCGGCCCTCTGCTCTGTGTCCGTTCACCAATCCGGGAGTCACTGGCATACTTGGGGTATGGAGGTTACGGTGCTCGTCTTCGACGGCGTCACGTCACGTGAGGTGCTCGCTCCGGTAGAAGCGATCCAAGCGGCGACTGAGGCAACAGTTCGCTATGTGAGTGCCGCTGGCAGCTCCGCCCGCGGCTACGAGCCCTTCCACCTTTTCACCGCAGACTCCGTCCTGACGGATGTGCGCAACACCGATCTCCTGGTGGTGGCCGGCGGTCTCGGTTCCGTTGCGATGATGCGCAGCGTCACCGTCATCGGATGGATACGGGCGCAGGCGGCGCGAAGTCGGTTTGTGATGAGCGTGTCGACTGGTTCGCTCCTTCTCGCCGCGGCCGGTCTGCTGGATGACGAGGATGCATCCGGACACTGGCTCGCCCACGACGCCATGGAGGCGGCGGGTGCCCACCCGATAGACGATGCCGTGACATGGCACGGGCGCATCGTGACGACCGCCGGTCCGGTGGCGGCGGCAGAGGTGGCGCGGACGCTGCCGGAACGTCTCCTATTCGGCCCGGCCGCATAGGAGACTCGCCCTCGGCAGGCCCCGGGCGAGCTTCGGTCGCCGGCCTTCGGCCGCGTTCTTGCTCGGATCGCTCCGCACAGGTCGCTGCGAAGCGATCGACGGAAAGGCGCGGAGCTTTCCACTCGAGCTCCCCTTCTTTAGCGTTGCGCATCGCTTTCCGACTGATCCCCCATCAGGGGGGATCGCAGAGCGCAGCGATGCGAGGGGGGTACTGCGAGTGGCCGCAGGCCCGAGCGCGCCCCATCGGTCCGCTCGGGCTGACGCCCGATCGGCCAGCTCCCCCGGTGGGGGAGCCATTCAGAGAGCGATGCGAAGCGAGCCAGGGGGTGTGTGAGGGGGAGACGCTCCGCGTTCCCTCTCAAAGGTGGTGCGGTGGCTTTGCCGCCGCACCACAGGGGTTGCGGCCGGGAGGCCGTCGTTACAAATCGCTCGAAGCCCGCTTCGAGCGAATACTCAGTCGACTTTGGCGAGCGTGCCGAGGTAGAGCTCAATGACCTTGGGGTCGTGGAGGAGGGCGCTGCCGGTGTCGGTGTAGGCGTTGGTGCCCTGGTCGAGCACGTAGCCGCGGTCGCAGATCTGCAGGCAGCGGCGGGCGTTCTGCTCCACCATGATCACGGCGACGCCGGTCCGGTTGATCTGCTTCGTCCGGATGAACACCTCGTCCTGGAGGGCGGGGGAGAGACCGGCCGACGGCTCGTCGAGCAGCAGCACTCTCGGCTCCATCATGAGTGCTCTCCCCAGCGCCAGCATCTGCCGCTCGCCTCCGGAGAGGGAACCGGCCCGCTGCTTGATCCGCTCACCGAGCCTCGGGAACATGTCCGTGACCACCTTGATGCGCTCTCCCGCCTTCTTCGGTCGCAGGAAGACGCCCATCTGCAGGTTCTCTTCCACGGTGAGGCTGGGGAACACGTTGTTGATCTGCGGAACGTAGCCGATCCCCTTCTCGACGAGCTCGTGAGCCGTGAGGCTGGTGATGTCCTCGCCTGCGTAGGTGACGGTCCCGGAGCTGATCTTGAGCAATCCGAACATTGCCTTGATCATGGTCGACTTGCCGGCCCCGTTGGGGCCGATGATCCCGACCAGCTCCCCGGGAGCAAGCGTGAGGTTGACGCCGTTGAGGATGTTCACCCGCGGCACGTAGCCGGCAATGACATCTTGGATCAAGATGAGCGGTTCAGCCATCGTGATCCTCGTGGTGCTCGATCTCGCTCACTATCTCGTGTTCGTGGGCAATCTCCTGGGCGGCGATGGCTTCGTCCTCTTCAATACGTGCAGCTTCCTCGTCGAAGTCGATGGGGGCATCGTGATGTGATCCGAGGTAGGCGTCGATGACGTGAGGGTTCGCCGTGATGCTGGAGTGGGGACCCTCGGCGATGATGGCACCTTCGGCCATGACCACGACCCAGTCGGAGATGTCGCGAACGACGTCCATGTCGTGCTCCACGAACACGACGGTGATGCCGCGGTCTCGGAGATCCTTCACGTGCTCGAGCAAGTCCTGCGTGAGCGCGGGGTTCACGCCTGCCATGGGCTCGTCCAGCATGATGATCTCGGGCTCCGACATGAGCGCCCTCGCCATCTCGAGCAGCTTCCGCTGTCCGCCCGACAGAGTCCCCGCATACTCCTCGCGCATGTGGGACAGCTTGAAGCGCTCGAGCAGCTCGTCGGCGCGACGTTCGATCGTCTTGTCCTGACCGGTCCAGGCGGGGGGGATGAGGGCTCGCCAGAACGATTCGCCACCCTGGCCCTGGGCCCCGAGCTTCATGTTGTCGATCACACTGAGACGAGTGAGCGACTTCGTGAGCTGGAAGGTCCGGACCATGCCCTGTCGGGCGAGTTTGTGGGGAGACCGACCGTCGATGGATTTCCCGTTGAAGACGGAGTGTCCGGTGTTCGGTGAGTCGAAGCCGGTGAGCAAGTTGAAGAACGTGGTCTTGCCCGCTCCGTTGGGTCCGATGAGGCCGGTGATGATGCCGCGCTGGATCTCCAGGCGGTCGACGTCTACGGCGACGATGCCGCCAAAGGCGCGCCGCATGTTCTCAACGACCAGGATCGGGTCGGGTTTGGACACGCCGGGCTCTGCTGCCACGGCGCCGAGGCCCGTGGCGTCCACGACGATGGTGCCTTCATCGGGCATCGAGCGCCATCTCCTCCTTGGAGCCGAATATGCCTTGAGGTCGGTAGACCATGAGTAAAGCCAGCGCCGACCCCACGATCCAGAAACGGATCTGGTCCACCTGGCTCGGGTCCATGACCGAGGTGGGGACGATGCCCTCGTCGACCAGCTGACGTCCCAGGTTCTGGACGAAGGTGATGAGCCCCCAATAGATGACTGCACCGGCGATCGGCGACCACACGCGGCCAACACCGCCGAGGATCAACACGAGCCAGAAGAAGAACGTGAGTGGGGCGACGAAGAAGTCGGGCTGCACGGTCGCCTTGCCGACGGCGTCGACCATTCCGGCGAAGCCGCCGATTACACCACCAAGGATCAGGGCCTGCATCTTGTACCAGTACGCGTTCTTGCCGAGTGCGAGTGCAGCGTCCTCGTCTTCGCGAATGGCTTTCACCACCCGCCCCCACGGGCTGCGCATGAGCGTCCAGATCATGAGGACGAAGGCCAGCGCAACACCCCAGCCGATGACGATCGCAAAGAACTCGGCCCCCCGGTAGTCGATCGCACCGATCCCGTATGTGAAGCTGGGATTGAATGGATTGAAGTCGCGGAAGGGCCCGATGAACTCGTTCAAGCCCTCGGCGCCCCGGGTCACATCCCGCAACGCGGTCGATCTGGCGAGTAATCGCACGATCTCGGCTGCGGCGATGGTGACGATCGCCAGATAATCGGCGCGCAGCCGCAGCGTGGGCACCCCGAGCAGCAGCGCAAAGATCGTGGCAAACAGGATCCCGCTGAGCACGGCGAGCAGCGGATGGAGGTCCCACAGTGTGACGGCCAACCCCATGCCGTAAGCGCCCATCGCTACAAACCCGACCTGGCCGAAGTTCAACAGCCCTGCGTACCCGAAGTGCACGTTCAGACCCATCGCGGCGATGGCGTACACCGCGGCGTTCAACCCGAACGCCTGCGTGAGCGTCTGATCGAAGATGAAGCCCCAGTCGATGGCAGCGAGGAACATCGGCTAACCCACCCTTTCCTTCCTGCCAAGTATGCCCTGTGGCCGAACGATGAGTACGAGGATCAACACGACGAGTGCACCGACGTTCTTCAACTCCGTAGGCACCCAGATCGTGGAGACCTGTATGCCGATGCCGACAATGACGGAGCCCACCAGCGCACCGAAGGCGGTACCCAGCCCGCCCAGAATCACGCCGGCGAAGACGAGCAGCAGGGTGCGGAAACCGATGTTCCAGCTCACCTGCTCGGCAAGTCCGAGGAACACTCCGCCGAGCGCCGCCAGCGCGCCGCCGAGTGTCCAGACGAAGCGGATGACCCGTTGCACATCGATGCCTGACGACTCGGCGAGGTCGCGGTTGTCGGCGACGGCCCGCATCGCCTTGCCCATCCGGGCGTAGATCAGGAACAGCCCGATGCCCACCAAGACGATGATCGACAGCGCCCCCGTGATGAGATCCTTCGGTGTGATCTCTACGACTCCAAGCTTGATCGCCGACTGGGCGGTGAAGTCTCTGAAGAACCGGGGCGTGCCGCCGAAGCCGAACAGATAGAAGTAGCGCAACACGAGCGACAAGCCGATCGTGACCACCATCTGCGCGATGAGGCCGGCGCCCTTTCTGCGCAGCGGGTTGAAGATGAACTTGTCGAACGTCCAGCCCATGGCGGCTCCACCGACGATCGCAAACAGCGTGGCGAACGCCAGGTTCATCCCTGCTCCCAGGGGCGTCGGCAGATCTTGGAGGAAGCCGAAGACCCCGGCCAGCCCATAAAAGTTGAACATGTAGGCGATGAGCATGCCCCACCCGATCATCTCGCCGTGCGAGAAGTTGACCAGACCCGTGGTGCCAAAGATGAGTGAGAGTCCTATCGCCGCCATGGCGATGAAGAGCCCCAGCTTCAGGCCTTCCAGCGTGAGCTGCGACACCTGACGGAGCGTCACGCCGCGCTCGCCGCCGCCACCTCCCCCCTCGCCGGAGGTCGTGGCGACGATGGTGCGTGCCTGCTGTCCCGCCTCCACGTTGACGACTGCGGGGTTTCGATCTGGGTTGCGAAGGACGATGCCCTCGGGGAGGGTGTCTGGGTCGATCGTCACCGAGTAGATGCCTGGTCCGGGAAGCTCGACGAGGAAGACGCCCTCGCCGTCCGTCTCGGTCTCCTCGATGACCTCGCCGTTCTCGTCCGTGACGGTCACGATCACGCCGGGGGCGCCGATGCGCTCGCCCGACTCGGGGTCGTCGTAGAGGATCGTGCTGGTGACCGACTCGCCCTCTTGGGCGAGGCCTGTGGCCGGTAGGAAGAGAGCCAATGAGGCGAGGGTCACGAGCGCCATGTAGAGCACGTCTCGCCTCATGTGGTGCACCTCCCGGGTCCGCTCGCGGCCTGCTGCGGCACGTTAGCGTTTCGCGGGTTCGCCATGCGAGCGGTATGCACCAACTCGTTCGCAGTAGTGTCGCGGCGTGGACACGGATGCCTACCTCCGCTTGACGCGAGCCGATGGCGACCGGCTCGCGGCGGTGGCGGAAATGGGCCTCGACGCAGACGTGCCGTCGTGTCCGGAGTGGACGGTGGGCGACCTCGTGGAGCATGTCGGCATCGTGCACCGCCACAAGGCGCAGATCGTGCGCGAGGGCTGGCGCGACGCCATGCCGGCGCCCGGGGAGGGTCCGGAGGGCGACGTGATCGGTTGGTATCGCGAGGGCCTGACCGAGATGCTCGACGAGCTCTCCGCCCACGACCCATCCGAGCACGTGGCGACCTGGTACGAGGAAGATCAGTCGGTTGGTTTCTGGATTCGACGGATGGCCTGCGAGACGGTGGTTCACCGCGTCGACGCCGAGCTCGCACACGGTGTCGTCACCGATCTCGATCCCGCCTTGGCCACGGACGCCCTCGACGAGATCCTGACCGTGATGATGACCGGCTACCCGGAATGGGGCGAGATCGCCCACAGCGATGCCACCGTTCGGATGGAGACCACCGACACCGGAGCGGCCTGGACGCTCAAGTTGGCGAGCTTCAGTGGGACGTCCCCCACATCGGGTATCACCTACGAGGACGAGTCGACGTTCGTGTTCAGCGACGTCGCCGAGCCGGTCACGGTGGTCCGGGGAGCGGCGGAGGACCTGCTGCTCTTCTTGTGGGGGCGTCGCGGCGTCGAGGGGCTCCGCATCGACGGCGACGAGCGTATGTTGACCGAGCTGCGCGAAGTCGCCACCGACGTGACGCAGTGAGCGACCGGCTCGGAGTCTCGAGCGAGATCGGTCGTCTCCGAACCGTGATGGTCCACCGGCCCGGCCTGGAGATCGCCCGGATCACGCCCGACAACAAGGAGGCGCTGCTCTTCGACGACCTGCTCTGGCTCGAGCGCGCCCAAGAGGAGCACGACAGCTTCGTCGCGATGATGAGAGCCCGCGACATCGAGGTGCTGTACTTCGAAGCCCTGCTCGCCGAGGTCCTCGCCGACCGCGCCGTGCGCGAGGAGCTGGTGAACGATGTCGTGACCCCGGCGCAATGTGGGCCCCGCGTAGCCGACCGGCTGACTGCAGCGTTGCTCGAAGCCCCGACGGAGCGGGTTGTCGACGTGCTCGTCGGCGGCCTCCTCGAGCGTGAGCTGGAGGAGTGGGGCGTTGATCATCTCTACGCCGATCTGGTTGCCGACCGCTTCCACTATGTGCTGCGGCCGTTGCCGAACCTGCTGTTCATGAGGGACAACGCCGCCTGGATCAATGACGGGCTGAGTCTGAACGTCCTGGCGACGCCGGCGCGAGCTCGCGAGTCACGCTACATGCGGGCGATCTATCGTCATCATCCCCGCTTCGCCGATGAGCGATTCCCCGTTTGGTACGGCAAGGATCCGGGCGACCAGTATCCGGCGAGCGTCGAAGGCGGCGACGTGCTCGTGCTGACGGCCGACACGGTCATGATCGGCCTGGGTGAGCGGACGGCGCCGGCAGCGGTGGAGATCCTCGCCGGTCGGCTCTTCGCCGCCGGCGACGTGCAGCGGGTGATCGTCGTGCATCTACGGCACGACCGGGCCGTCATGCACCTGGACACCGTGTTCACGATGATCGACGAGGCCACCTTCAACGTCTTCCCCGGTCTGCTCGACAACGTCGACGTTCACGTGCTCACACCCAGTCCGGACGGCGGCATCCGCGTCGAACATCCGCACGACCTCACGTCGGCGCTCGAGACGGCCTTGGGTCATGGCGACCTCACGATGATCCCAACCGGCGGCGATGCGATCGGGCGGCTGCGCGAGCAGTGGGACGACGGCAACAACACGCTTGCGCTCGCTCCCGGCGTCGTCGTGGCCTACCAGCGGAACCAGGAGACGAACCGCAGGCTCGGCGATCACGGCATCGAGGTGATGGAGCTCGATGCGTCGGAACTCTGCCGGGGGAGGGGCGGCAGCCGTTGCATGACCCAGCCGCTGCTCCGCGACCCGCTCCGCTGATTTCGCCGATTCCGGCTGGGTACGCTCCCTCGGGATGGAGCCCCTGCGAACCGTTGGTTCATATCTCTTCCGGGGCGATGCCGAGGTTGCCCGCGCCCGTCTCGCTGCGGAGGGTATCGAGGCCCGCATCGTCGCCGACGACGAGGGTGGGCTGAATCCTGGATTCTTCGCCGACTACCGCGTCCGGGTCGAGGTGAACCCCGAGGATCGGGTCGCGGCACTCGGCGTGCTCCGCCCCGAGCTTGCCGCAATGGAGCTTCCGGGTCAGATCCGCGACGCCATGATCGCCCACGCCAGGTTCGTGGCCCCCCACGAGGCATGCGGCCTCGTCGCCGTTGACGACGATGGTCGGCTGCGCATGGCCTACTGCCTCACCAACGTCGATCGGTCGGCCGTGCGGTACACGGTATCTCCGTACGAGCACCTGCGCGCCCTGCTCCACGCGGAGCGTCTCGGATGGACGATCGGCGGCGTGTTCCACTCGCACCCGGGGGCGAGTCCGGAGCCTTCGCCCGTCGACATCGCCGGGGCGCTCGAACCGAGCTGGCTGTACTTCATCGTCGGGCCTCTGCCGGATCCCGACGTGCGTGCCTACCGGATCGTCTCCGGCGTGCCGGCCGAGGTCCTCCTGGAGGTGCGCTGACCGTGCGGCGGTAGCCTCCCGTCCGTGGATCGAGACGAGCTGTCGCCGCGCCATCTCCTCTATGCGCTCGTGGGCGCCGCGCTGCAGCTCGTCATGGGCGTGTTCGTGCTCGCCTCCGGCCTCGTCGCTCCACCGTGGGCCGTTGCCCTGCTGATCGCCGTGTGGCTCTTCGGCGTCGTCGCCTCGGTGCGGAGCTGGCGCGAGAAGATGTACACGCCACTCCTCTGGGGTGTCGTCGTGGGTCTCGTGTGGGTGGGCGTGGTCTCCGTCGGAGGCGCCGTGCTCGGGTGGAGCCCGTGAGCCTCGAGCTGGTGGTCCTGGGGTGCAACGGGAGTGGTCCCGGGCTCGACGGTCCGGCATCGGGGTACGTCGTCACGAGCGAACGGGTGGCGCTGTGGGTCGATGCGGGCACGGGAACGTTCATGGCCCTCACCGAGGTGATGGACCCCGCCGACGTCGATGCGATCGTCATCAGCCACGTGCACGCCGACCACTGTGCGGACGTGCTCGGTTTCGTGCACTACGCCGCGTATCGTATCGGTCTCGACCGAGCCATCCCGCTGCTCGCTCCCACGGGGGTGGTCGAACGTCTGAGCGGGTTCTTCGCGGCGGGGCCCGACCATCCCTTCTTCTCGGTGCTGGCACCGACCGAAGTGGGAGACGGTTCCACCGTGGAGATCGGGGACGTGAGGCTGAGGTTTGCGGCGGCGGCACACTCGGTGCCGGCCAACAGCGTCAGGTTCGAGTCGGGGTCGACACTGGTCTACTCGGGCGATACCGGCCCGGGCGGAGGATTCCCGGCCCTCGCCACAGGTGCCGACGCCGTCTTGTGCGAAGCCGGCCTCGACGCACCTCGGGCCACCGCCGAGTTCCAGTTGCACCTGAGCGGGGGTGAGGCGGGGGCGATCGCACGCGAGGCCGGTGCCCGGAGCCTGATCCTGACACACCTGCCGCCTACGCTGGCTCCAGCCGACGTACTGGAGGCAGCGCAGTCGCAGTTCACCGGGCCCGTAGAGCTCGCCCGCCCGGGTTTGCGACGAGTCATCTGACGGAGTCGTACAGACGGCCGCAACCGGGCGACACGAGAGGAGCAGATGCGATGGAACATACCGACCCGCTTCGGGTCGATCGCAGGCCAGACGAGCTTCGCCCGATCTCGTTTCATCGCGGGTTCACGGAGATGACTCCGGGGTCGGTGCTCGTCAGCATGGGTCGTACCCGCGTCCTGTGCACGGTCTCCTTCGACGAAGACGTCCCACCGTGGATGCGGCAGTCGGACGAGGGGTGGGTGACTGCCGAGTACTCGATGCTTCCCGGGTCGGGGACCGAGCGAGTGTCGCGTGGCTCCCTGAGCGGGGGGCGGGTGAAGGAGATTCAGCGGTTGATCGGTCGTTCCCTCCGAGCTGCGGTCGACCTCGGTGCGATGCCGGAGCTCACTGCTCGGGTGGATTGTGACGTTTTGCAGGCCGACGGCGGCACACGTACGGCGTCGATCACGGGGGCGTGGGTCGCCCTCGCCGATGCGTTCGATGCTCGTATCGCCGCCGGCAAGCTGGCTGCCTCCCCGATGCGTGACCACGTCGCCGCCGTCTCGGTCGGGTTGCACGACGGCGAGGCGCTGCTCGACCTCGACTATCGGGAGGACGTCACGGTCGACGTCGACTGCAACGTCGTCATGACCGGCGATGGCCGGATCGTCGAGATCCAAGGAACGGCCGAGCGGCAGGCTTTCTCCAGAGAAGGGCTCGATGCCATGCTCGATGTGGCCACCAAGGGGATCGCCGAGCTGGTGAGCCATCAGGCGGCAGCACGGGTCAGCTGATGCGGCCGACCCGGCTGGTTGTCGCCTCCAAGAATCCCGACAAGATCGCCGAGATCGAAGCCGTCCTCGCCATGCTGCCTGCACCCGTCGAGGTGCTGCGCGGCTTGACCTGGCCCGAGGTCGAGGAGACCGAGGCGACGCTGTCCGGCAACGCCCTGCTCAAGGCGCGGGCAGTGCGTCACGCCACCGGAGAGGCTGCGCTGGCGGACGACACAGGGCTCGAGGTGGCCGCCCTCGGAGGCGCACCGGGAGTGCACACAGCCCGATACGCCGGCCCAGCAGCGACTTACGCAGACAACGTGGCCAAGCTGCTCGAGGAGCTGGGGGGAGTCGAGGATCGCCGCGCGGAGTTTCGGACGGCGGTCGCTCTCGTTTCCCGTGATGGAGACGAGCTCGTCGTGGAGGGCTCGCTCTCGGGCAGGATCACCGACGCACCCCGCGGCGAGCGCGGCTTCGGCTACGACCCGGTGTTCGAGGTGGACGGTCGGACGCTCGCCGAGATGTCGGACCTCGAGAAGAACCGAGTATCCCACCGAGCTCGCGCCCTTCGTGCACTCGCCCGAGCCCTCGGCGCCTCCGGCTAGCGCAGTACGATCGAGCGCGGGGTGATTCCCATCGCGACTCTGCAGATGCGCAACGTCAGTGTCAGCAAGGACGGCATGCTCATCCTCGACCACGTCGATCTCGATGCCGCCGACGGTGAGCTCGTCGCCATCATCGGCCCATCGGGTGCCGGCAAGTCCACCCTCTTGCGAGTAGCCGCCGGTCTGGACAAACCCGACACCGGCGAGGTGCGGATGGATGGTGAGCCCGTCCCGGAGGACGTGAGCCGGCGCAACATCGCCATGGTCTTCCAGAATGCCGTGCTCTACCCGAGACGGGATGTCGCCGGCAACGTGGCGTTCCCGCTTGAGATGCAACACAGGGACAGCAGCGAGATCGATCAGCGCGTGCTCGCCGAGGTGCGGGCGCTCCACCTCGCCGACCTCATGGATCGAGACCCCCACCAGCTCTCCGCGGGTCATCAGCAGCTCGTTCAGATCGCCCGAGCCTTGGTCCGCGCACCGGCGCTCTTCCTCATGGACGAGCCGCTGGCACGGCTCGATGCCCAGCTCAGAACGGAGATGCGCACAGAGTTGCGAGTCGTCCAGCGAGGGTACGGCGTGACGACGCTCTACGTGACCAACGATCCCGTCGAGGCGATGGCGATGGCGGATCGTCTCGTCGTCCTCGTGGCCGGTCGGGTGGTTCAGTCGGGCCCGCCCACGGACGTGTATGGGTCTCCGGCGACGCTCGGTGTCGCCCAGCTCACCGGTGCGTTGAGCACCCTGCTGGCCGGGGTGTCGCGAGAGGGTCGCGCTGCCTGGCTCGAGCATGAGCACTTCCGGCAGCTGGTGTGGTCCCCCGCCCTCGAGGACTACGACGATCTGGACGTGGAGGTGGGTTTTCGTCCCGAGCAGCTCGAGATCGGCGAGGCCGGGACGATGCCGGCAGTGGTGATCGATGTCGCTCACCACGGTGCCTACGACCTCGTCACGTGCCGGATCGGTGATGACGATGTCGCCGTGCGGAGCTCACCCGCGCCTCTTGCCGCCGGCGATGAGGTGCGGTTGGCGATCCTCGGTGGCCACGTATTCGATCCCGTCGACGGCCGCACTGTCGGCTCGTGGGCCTGATCATCGGGTGCGGGCGGAGGGACTCGAACCCCCACGGGACACTGCCCACCAGGACCTAAACCTGGCGCGTCTTCCAATTCCGCCACGCCCGCGTTCCCCGCATTGTCGCAGCAGATGTGTCGCGGAGCTGACGCAGGCAAACTTGGAGCAAAAGCAGCCGGCCGGTGACTTGGTGGGTCGCCCGGGACTCGAACCCGGAACCTGCTGATTAAGAGTCAGATGCTCTGCCAATTGAGCTAGCGACCCGGAGCGAGATTAGCAGCGGCATCTCGGGGACCTCCCCCCAGCTCACCCGCGAGCCAGCGGACCCACGCCATGGTCATGACCCACGCGTCGGCGCTCCGTCGCATTCGCACCTTGCAGACACCGTGAGGGAGGTGGTTCGTTCGATGCCCGGTGCCATCCGGCTTGATGAACGATTTGGTGAACGCCTTCCCGTCGATCCCGAGCGCCTGTGCCCAGCAGCGCCGAGCTGCGGGCTCATCGTTCGACGAATGGAGGTTGACGAGGGCGACGAACTCGGCTTCGGGTTCGATGAACGCCCGCGTCCAGCTCATGAACAACTTCAGTGCGCGGACGTCGGCGTTGGCGAGCTCGAGCCTCCGATCCGACTTCGTACCCTCCCCCCAGTAGTTCGTACCCTCCCCCAGTAGAGAGCGACACCAGCAACCCAATGGGGTTCGTTCACGAGGCGCCTTGCGCGGGCGACCGCTCGTTGTTCGATCGTCCGCACCTCCTGCCGTCGGCGGCGTTGGGTGTCCCGGGGGACGCTCTTGCGACTCTTGGTTCGCGCCACGATGGCCGTTACCTGATCCGGAGTCAGGTCGATGTCGTGGCACCAGGTCGACAGCGTGCTCCTCGGAACTGGCACGATGGATGCGATCTCCCCGTAGGTGAGACCTTCTCGGCGCAGTGATCGGCCGACCTCACGACGTTCCCAGCGCGACAGCGAGTCCCACCGACGGGCAAGGGTATGGAGCTGGGCAGGCACGTCTGGATCCATGTCGTTGACGGTATGCCGACGGTGTGACACCAGTGGCTGAGCTGGCAGAATGCTGCGACGCGGGCTGTGGCGCAGCTTGGTAGCGCACCTGCTTTGGGAGCAGGGGGTCGCCGGTTCAAATCCGGCCAGCCCGACGAGGTGGGGGACGTCTTCGCCGTCTTCGAGCCCTGTTCAGTCTCCAAGCCGGCTGCCGGGCTCGGGTGGTTCGGTTCGAGACGCGGTCGCTGTTGGTGTCTGGGTGGGTGTGGTGGTTCGGCGTGGATTCGGCGCGAGAGGCGAGGCTCTCGAGGTCGGTCGGCCGGCTCAGTCGGCCCCCTCCAAGAGCTCCCTCACGTGAGCGAGGAACTCGGCCGCGGGAGCCCCGTCGACGAACGCATGGTCGAACGTCAGGCTCAGGGTCATCACCTTGCGAACCACCACGGCGCCCTCGTCTGACAGCCCAGGAGCCGTCCGGATGGCGCCCACTCCGAGGATCGCAACCTGGGGGAGGTTGATGATCGGGGTGAAGGCATCGATACCGAAGCCACCGAGGTTTGTCACGGTGAAAGTCGCACCCTCGAAGTCCTCGGTCGTGAGCGCCTTGCTACGAGCACGCTCGGCGAGCCGCTCGATGGCATCGGCAACCTCCTCGACCGTTGCCTTGGCCGGGTTGCGGACAACCGGGGCAACGAGCCCGTCGTCGGTTTGGATCGCCAGTGCGATGTGGGCCGTGGCCGCAGGTGTGTAGCGGTCATCCTCCCGAGTGCCGTTGAGCATCGGATGTGCAGCAAGCGCCATCGCCGCGGTTCGCACGATCCAGGCGGTGATGTGAGGGCCGCCGCGGCCCGTGACGTCGACCGTCGTCGTCAACGTCACCGGTGCGGTTTCTCGTGCACTGCGGCGCATGTTGCGGGCGATGACGGCTCGCAGCCCCGTCATGCCCGCAACAGCCGGCTCCGCCGCCCCAGCGGCGCTCTCGACGTCGGCTCCGGTGACCCGGCCTCCGGGCCCGGTCCCTGTGACGCTCGCCAGGTCCACACCTAGTTCGCGTGCGAGTCGCTTTGCCGATGGTGAAGCGATCACTCGCGGTACGGCCGCGGAGACCGCTGCCGGCGGTGTGGCCGACCGGGCCTCGGCGGGGATTGGTGCCTCGGCACCTTCGTCGATCGTGCAGATCGGCGCCCCCTGAGGGACCGCTCGATTGATCGTTGCGAGGCCGCGAACCGTGCCGGTCGCCGGGGCGTGCACGTCCTCGGCGACCTTCTCGGCCTGCACCTCGGCGATCAGCTGGCCTTCGGTCACAGCGCTGCCCTCGTCCACGAACCAAGCAGTGACGACCCCGTCATCACCCACGGCGGTGATGACGGGCATCAACACCTCTACGGACACGTCAGCGCCTCACCCGGCGAGCAGGGTCTTGACCCCGGCGACGATCTTGTCCGAGTCGGGCATGACGTACTGCTCGAGCACCCGTGAGTACGGAATGGGCACGTCGGGGATGGCGATGCGAGCAGGTGGCGCATCGAGGTAATCGAATGCGCCTTCCACGGCCGTGGTGATCACCTCTCCCGTCATCCCGTAGCTCCGGTAGTCCTCGTCGACGACGAGAAGTCGATGAGTCTTGCGTACCGACTCGAGGATCGCCTCTCGATCCAGGGGAACCAGCGACCTGAGGTCGATCACCTCCGCCGATATCCCGTCGGCGTCGAGCCGCTCGGCGGCGTCGAGGGCCCGATGCATGGACAGGCCCACGGTGACGACCGTGACGTCGCTGCCCTCCCGGGCCACCGATGCCTCACCGATCGGCACCGTGTACGCCTCTTCGGGCACGACTCCGGTCGCCCGCGGGTTGTTCGTCATCCATCCGAGCCCCAGCACCCCTTTGTGGAACATGTAGAGCACGGGGTTGTCGTCGCGGATCGCCGAGATCATCAGCCCTTTGGCGTCGTAGGCGTTGGACGGCACGACGACCTTCATCCCAGGCAGATGGGCGAAGGTGCCCCACAACGTCTGCGAGTGCTGGCCGGCATCCGAGTAGCCGCCGCCGACGGCGGTCATGAGAACCATGGGCACCTTGATGTTGCCGCCGGAGAAGTAATGGATCTTGGCCATGTTGTTGTAGATCTGGTCCATGCACACGCCGAAGAAGTCGACGAACATCAACTCGGCGATCGGACGCATCCCGTTGACGGCGGCGCCGACTGCGGCACCGATGAAGCCGGTCTCGGAGATCGGGGTGTCCATGATCCGCTCGGGTCCGAACCGATCGAGTAGTCCTTCGGTCGCTCCGAAGATCCCGCCGTACACGCCGATGTCCTCGCCGAGGACGAACACCGTCTCGTCGCGTTCCATCTCCTGGGCGATGGCCTCGGCAATCGCTTTCTGGGTCGTGAGCTTGCGCTCGGTCATGGTGGTCATGCGGGCCTCCTAGGCGAAGACGTGGAGGAGCGCATCCTCCGGCGCAGGTTCCGGGCTCTGGCGAGCGAACTCGATGGCTTCGTCGACCTCGGCATGCATCTTCTCGGTGATGGCGTCGCGGTCTTCGGCGGTGAGGACCCCCTCGTCGATGAGGCGGTCACCGAAGGTCGTGACCGGATCCCTCTCGTTCATGGTCGCTTTGAACTCGTCGCTGCGGTACGCATCGGCGTCGCCTTCGAAATGACCCCAGAGACGATCCGTCTTGACCTCGATGAGGCTGGGTCCATCGCCGGCGCGAGCGCGAGCTACGGCTTCCCGGACCACTTCGTACACGGCGACGGGATCGTTGTCGGCCACCAGCACGCCGGGCATGCCGTAGGCGGAGGCGCGGTCACTGTTGTCCGCAATGGCGGTCGATGCCTCCTTGGGCACCGAGATCGCAAACGCGTTGTCTTCGCAGACGAACACGACGGGGAGGTTCCACAGGGCCGCGAGGTTCAACGACTCGTGGAAGGCGCCCTGGTTGGCGGCACCCTCTCCGAAGAAGGAGATCGCTACGTTGTCCTTGCCCAGCTTCTTGAAGGCGAGCGCGGCCCCGACGGCGACGGGCATCCCCTCGGCGATGATGCCGGAGCATCCGAAGTTCGGCTCGGTCGAGAACAGGTGCATGTGCCCGCCTTTGCCTTGGCCGAGACCCGTCTGCTTCCCGAAGATCTCGGCGGCCATCTTCTTCAGGTCGAGTCCCTGAGCGATCGCCACGTGGTGAGGGCGGTGCGTCGCCGTTATCGCATCGCCCGGCCGGAGATGCGGCTTGACGCCGACGGCGACGGGCTCCTGTCCGGCCGCCAGATGCATCTCGCCGGGTACCTCACCCGCCGCGATGTCGAAGGCGGGCAACTTGTCGTCGAAGTAGATCGCGCGGATGCGCTCTTCGAAGTAGCGGATCTTGACCATGGTCGTATACATGTCGACCAGGTGTTCCCGGGGTATCTCCATACGAACTCCCTTTGGCTCGACGATCTGGAGGGGCAGATCACCGTGGTGGTTGCCGCGGTTCCTTCGAGACTACGCACCTGGCGTGTGCGGACTCGGGCCGAAAGACCCGATGTCATCGCTCGGCGAGGGATGGCGTTCGAGGGCCTTCACGATCGACAGGAGATGGGCACCCGGGCGCACCTCGATGTGCGCTCCCGTGTCCCGGACGAGACGGCGTTCGCCGTCGAGCGCGATGACCCGTGTCGCCGGGTCGAGTGCGACGGTCTCACCCTCGGCGACGATGCGGTGCGTTTCCACCGAGACGTCGCCAACGAGGCCGGGGCCGAAGATGACCCGGAGCCGGCGCCCGGGACCGAAGCGAATGTGGCGGGCGTGCCCGGGCGGGGTCGGGCCCAGCGCAGCCGAGATCGATGCGACGCCGACCGAGTCGGGGCGGGCGTTGGCGACCACGGCCTCGACCAGATCTTCGGGCTCCCAGAGAGCACGGGCCCCCGTCCAGTGGGTACGTACGCCGACTGCATCGACAACGGCGGTGCTGGGGTTCGGCTCACCCGTGTGCACGACCATCGTCGTGATGCGCTCGTACGTGTCGTCCGGCAATCCGCCCGACACGGCGAGCGCAGTCGCATACCCGACGATGGTGGGCTCGTGTGCGATGGCCATGGCGTTGTTCGTGCCGGCGGCGAGGGGAACCAGTCGCGCCTCCGGCCAGCCCTCGACGGCGGACCGGATCGTTCCGTCGCCGCCCACGGTGACGAGGGCCTTCGCCCCCATCAAACCCAACATCCGTGCGGCCGTAGAAGTGTCGGCCTCGGTCGCTCGAGCTTCGATCGGAAGAAACCCGACCGGGGGTGCGGCGCCTCGGGTGAGGCGGAGCCCGCGTTTGGCGATGCCTCCCGAGTCGTCGAGTGCGGCGACGACGACATCAGGTCCCGCAGTCAACCCGACGAGAAAGCGGCCGATGAGGTTGGCCTTCTCCTCGACGTCGACGACGCGGGCCAGACCGACCAGGCGCCGGATGTCCTTCGAGGCCAGCGGGTTGGCGATGAGCCCGACGATCGGAGGCCCGTCCTCGAGAGGGACGGGATGGAGCGCCGGTGTCCGGTGCTGCATGTCGTCGCTCGTCTCGATCTCCTCGCACGAAGCCAGCCCGGGTGGCGTGATCGCCGTGACCGGCGAGGGCCCCGGGCGACGATGCGCCTATCGACGGCAACCGGTACCGCCATGCCGGTCGTCTAACCTACCCGGCGCTCGCGGATGTAGCTCAATGGCAGAGCCCCAGCCTTCCAAGCTGGTTATGCGGGTTCGATTCCCGTCATCCGCTCGAAGGTGCGCTCGCTGCGAGCACGCCCCCGTAGCTCAGTGGA
>JBFINP010000067.1:0-16500 GCA_041611095.1 Acidimicrobiia bacterium
GCCTCGACCGGGAGGGGGATCTGGCGGAGGACGATGATGCCGATCACGACAGCCGTGGCGGGGAGCAGCGCCACGAACAGTGCATACGTCGAGCGGGGGAGGCGACGCATGGCGATCTGATCGAAGACGTAGGGGATCACGGAGGACGTCACACCGACCCCGATCCCGGCGGCGACGGCGACGGGATCGACGAGCGCAGGAAGCGCAGCCGCAAACCCGAGCGGCGTGATCGCCACCGACGCCACCAACATGGCGGCACCGAGGCGATCTGTGGGGCTCGTCGCCGGGTCGGCTCCGGCGAGCCGGTGGGCCAGCACGATGTACAGCGTGAACAAGGCGGCGTTGACGAACGCCCATGCGAAGGCTGCAGCGTCACCGGCGATCCGCACGTCCGTGAGCGCAGCGACACCGGCGACGGCGAGGAACAGCGCGGCGCCGTTGCGCCGTGAGCGGGCGCCGGCGAGGGCGAGGACGATCGGCCCGAGGAACTCGATGGCGGCCACCGTGCCGAGCGGCAGCCGGTCGATGGCGATGTAGAAGCTGTAGTTCATCAGGGCGAACACGACGCCGAGCCCACCGATGAGCAGCAGGACCTCCCGGCTTGCTCTCGCCAAGGCACGCCACGGCCGCCGCCAAACCGCAAAGATCAACCCGGCCGACACGATGCGCAGCCACGCCACCCCGGCAACCGGAACGCGAGCAAACAGCAGGACCGCGAACGACGGTCCCAGGTAGTGGAAGATGGCGGAGCCGACGAACCAGAAGTGAGGTGGTATGCGGTCGGCGAGGGAAGCGGGGCGAGTCACGCCGCGCCCGGCACCTCACAGGACGATCGCCTCCTCCGCCTTCGCAACTTCGGAGGGCGGCCGTCGACACTGAGCCGGGGCAACAGCAGGTGGACGATCGGGCCCATGGTGAGCGCCGAGCCGACGGTGCCGATACCCACTGTGCCGCCGAGCATCCAGCCGACGGAGAGGACGGTGACGTCGATACCGATGCGCACCGCCCGCAACGACAGGCCACGTGCGGCGAGCCCGGTCATCAAGCCGTCGCGGGGTCCGGGGCCGAGCCCGGCGGCGAGGTACATGCTGGTGGACACCCCGTTGAGGAGCAGGGCGGCGACCAGGAAGCCGATGCGCAGCGACATCGCATCCGGCCGCGGCAGCACGGCGAGTGTCGCATCGATGACGAGGCCGATCACGATGACATCCGACAGCGTCCCCAGCCCAGGGCGCTGCCGCAGCGGCACCCACAGCAGCAGCACGAAGAAGCTGCTCACGATGACGACCGTCCCCAGGCTGGCTCCTGTCGTGCGGGCAACCCCCTGGTGGAGAACGTCCCACGGATCGAGCCCGAGATCGGCCCGTACCAACATCGCCAGCGCCACACCACCGATGACGAGCCCGCCATAGAGGAGCAGCATGCGACGCAACCGGGTGCCGCGCGCCCCGAGCATCGTCGACGCGGGCCGAGGCCCGCTCTCGCTAGATCGCCGTCGCTGCCGAGCGGCCATGGCGAATCAGTTCTCTGAGCCGAGCAACGTTGCGGCCGTCACTCGTTTGAGGAGTATTGCTCCGGCCCGAGCGCCGTTGCTCTGGTCGAAGAAGTCGGTGAGCTGGTTGAGGAGCGTTGCGTACTCGGTGCGCGGCTGGGCAAGGCGATCCTGCGCCCCGTAGCTGTCCATCGCCGTCAGGGTGAAGAGCTGGCCCATCCCCTTCTCGCTGCTGTACACGGCGAAGAAGGTACCGAGGTACTCGGTGCCCTCCGGGGAGGCCTCGACCAGCTTGGGCTCGTTCGCCGCCAGCCACTCCTGGAGCTCGGCGAGGCTGTGCTCCTTCACGTCGCCGCTGATGATCTGGGTGAATCGCATGGCCGCCCTTTCGCAGTACTTGACGTATCATATAGTTGAGTGCATGATATGTCAACAACATCGGGTTGGAGGTACGATGCAGCCATGACCTCACGTTGGCTCGACCCCATCGAAGACCACGCTTGGCGCGGATACCGGCGCATGTTCACGCTGCTCGAGGCGCAGCTCACCCGCGATCTCGCCGAGGACTCCGACCTCTCGATGGCCGACTACACCGTGCTCTCGAACCTGGTCGAGGCGGAGGACCGCCGCTGGCGGATGACGGAGCTCGCCGACCACATGCAGTGGTCACAGAGCCGGTTGTCCCACCAGGTCAAGCGCATGGAGCGACGCGGCCTCGTCGCCAGGGAGCAGTTCGAGGGCGACGGGCGTGGTGCGGTCGTCGTGCTCACCGACGCCGGGTTCGAGGCGATCCGCGTGGCGACTCCCGGCCACATGAAGGCGGTCCGCAAACACATGATCGACCTGCTCGACGAGGACCAACTCGCCACCCTCGCCGACATCGCCGACACCGTGGTGGCCCACCTGGGTGAGTGAGTTGTGGGGTCGGCCGTCGGCCGCATGTTCTTCGGATGGCACCGCGCAGGTCGCTGCGATCCGGGACGAGAGGGAACGCAGAGCGTTTCCCCCCTCGTGCTCCCCCTTGTGGGCCCGCTTCGCTTCGCCGGATCGGCCGTCGCATCGGTTCGGGCTGCCATCCCAGGGCAGGGGGATCGCCTAGGCCGCGCTAGCCGGGCTCTCGGAGCCCACCGTCAGGCGGGCCCAGGCGACGGCGGCGGCGAACACCACCACGACGACGAGGTTCGTCCACCAGAAGCTGTCGGGACCCTGGTAGTCACCCGCTGCTCGCTCGAAGAGGAAGACCAGGGCGTAGAGCACGGGCAAGCCCACGAAGGGCCAAACGCGGTCGAGGTGGTGCTCGACGTCGCCCACGACGAGCCACTCGACCCATGCGAGGGCGATGAGCGGCACCCCCGCGGCTCGAACCCATGTCAGGTCGACCCCTGCCCAGCCGAAGATCGTGTCAGTCGCAAAGCCGGGCAGCAAGACGAAAGCCACCCCGTAGATACCGATCACGATGGCCTGGATCTGCATGATCATGCGAAGCCGCTGCATGGCGGACCTCCCGTGGACGCCACGCCCGAGGATACGCGGCGCGGCGGATCGCAGCCGCCCTACTCCGCCTTGCCGGTCCTCACGTCGGGGGCGCCCATGCGGGCGGCGTCGGCGGTTTGGTCGTCGGGCATCGACTGCGACTGGCGCTCGGCGGCGACCCGGGCTCGGTAGTGGTCCAGCTCCCGCTGAACCGTGGCGGCGTCCCAATCGAGAACCCTTGCCATGAGCCCGGCCGCATCCTCGGCGGCTCGTAGTCCACGGTCCTCGGTCTCGATGGAGATCCTCGTACGGCGGGTCAGCACGTCGTCGAGATGCAGCGCCGCCTCGTGGGTGGCGGCGTAGGTGATCTCGGCCCGCCGGTAACTCGGCGCCCCGGCCACGGGCTCGGCGAGGGACGGATCGGCCGCCATCATCGCCACGAGCTCTCGGGTCATCGTCCCGTACCGGCCGATCATCCGCCGGATGTCGGCCTCGGGCACCCCGGCCTCCGTCGCGAGCCGTCCCGCGTCGGCCTTCGTCCGCTCGTGACCCTCGGCGCCGAGCAACGGGACTTCGGCAGTCCGGCTCTTGCGCAGCGACATCCCCATCACCTCGCCGGCGACCTCGATCGTGTCGGCGGCCATCACCCGGTAGGTCGTGTACTTGCCACCCGCCACCGACACGAGCCCGGGCGCCCGCACCGCCACGGCATGTTCCCGGCTCAACTTGCTGGTCGCATCCGTCTCCCCGGTCAACAACGGCCGCAGCCCGGCGAAGACTCCGATGACGTCGGCCTCACCCACCGGTTCGGTCAGCACCGAGTTGACGCGATCGAGCACGTACCGGATGTCTGTCTGGCTCGTCGCCGGATGGGCAAGCCCCAGATTCCAGGGGGTGTCGGTGGTGCCGATGATCCAGTAGTTGCCCCACGGCACGAGGAACAGCACACTCTTCTCCGTGCGGATGATCATGCCCGTGCCGGACCGAATCCGGTCTCTCGGGATGACGAGGTGAATCCCCTTCGACGCCGTCACCTGCTGTCGCGTCTCGCCCGCCATCTGCTCGATCACATCGCTCCACACCCCGGTGGCGTTGACGATGGCCCTTGACCTGATGGTCAGGTCGCGCCCCGTCTCCAGACACTTCGCTTCCACCGCATCAAAGCGGCTTCCGCTCTTGCGCAACCCCACCGCCCGCACCGAGGTCGCCACCGCAGCCCCCATGCCGGCCGCCGTTCGGGCGATCGTCATGGTGTGGCGGGCATCGTCCACCTGGGCGTCCCAATACCGGACACCGCCGACGAGGCTGTCTTTGCGCAGCGCCGGCATCAGCTCGAGTGCACCAGCCCGCGTCAGGTGTCGGTGCCAGGGCAGGACGTTGGTGCGAGACGCCGTCGCCATCGCGTCGTACAAGGTGACTCCGGCAGCCACGTAGGCTCGCTCCCAAATGCGGTGGTGGAGCGGATAGAGGAACGACACCGGGCGCACCAGGTGTGGCGCCAGCGTCGACAGGATGAGCCCCCGCTCGCGCAGTGCCTCGAAGACCAGGCGGAAGTTGAGCTGCTCGAGGTAGCGCAACCCGCCGTGGATCAGCTTCGACGACCGGCTCGATGTTCCCGCAGCCAGGTCGCGCTGTTCGATCATCGCCACCGACAGGCCGCGACTCACTGCATCGAGCGCCGCACCACAGCCGGTGACGCCGCCACCGATGATGGCGACGTCGAATGCTTCGTCGCTCAGCCGGTCGAGCGTGGTGCGGCGGGCGGCGGGCCCGAGGGTGGCGGCTGCGGTGCTCACCCGCCGATTCTGGTCGACTGCCCGCCACCGCCGGAATCGGCGGAGGTAACCTCGCCGCCATGAATCCCGTCCCCACCGACCTCGCCGCAGCGACACGAGCATGGATCGAAGGGGATCCCGACCCCGAAACGCGGGCCGAGCTCGAGCATCTCCTCGACGTGGGGGCCGAGGACGAGCTGGCCGAACGCATGGCGGGGACCCTCGAGTTCGGCACCGCCGGCATCCGCGGCAGGGTTGAGGCCGGGTCGAATCGCATGAATCGAGCGGTGGTTGTTCGCACGACGGCCGGTCTCGCCCAGTACCTCCTCGACGAGGCCGGCGACGGGCCGGTCGTCGTGGGTTACGACGCCCGGCTGTCGAGCCGCCGCTTCATGGAGGACACGGTCGGCGTGCTGGCGGCCGCCGGTCTCCAGGTCCGGTATTTCGAACAGCCCACGCCGACGCCGATCGTCGCGTACGCCGCGCTCGCTGCGGACGCCCAGGCGGCCGTCGTGATCACGGCGAGCCACAACCCTCCGTACGACAACGGCTACAAGGTGTACGACGCCAACGGTGCCCAGATCGTCCCGCCCGTGGACACGAAGATCGCCGCCGCGATCGAAGCCGTCGGTCCGGCAGCCGAGGTGCCGCGCGTCGAGCAGCCCTTCGAATCGCCCATGGTGTCTCGCGTGAGCAGCGGGGTGTTCGACAAGTACCTCACCGATCTGGCGAAGACGCGTCGAGCGGAGCCCAAGAACAAGGAGCTCCGCATCGTCTACACGCCGATGCACGGCGTCGGTGGGCGGTACGTCGTCGAGGCGCTGGCCCGGTTCGGTTATGACGAAGTCAGCCCGGTTCGTGCCCAGTACTCGCCCGACGGCCGCTTTCCCACGGTGTCCTTCCCCAACCCCGAGGAGCCGGGGGCGCTCGACCTCGCCACCGCCCAGGCGAAGGCAGAGCGGGCTCACCTCATCATCGCCAACGACCCGGACACCGACCGGCTCGCAGTGAGCGTCGCCCGCCGCGACGGCCACTGGGCCCCGCTGACCGGCAACCAGATCGGCGTACTACTCGCCGAGCACATCCTCGCCCACACGGACGAGCGGAGCCCGATCGTGATCAACTCGATCGTGTCGTCACCGATGCTCGCCGACGTCGCCGAGGCGCATGGTGCGCTGTTCGCCCAGACGTTGACAGGCTTCAAGTGGATCTGGAACGCGGCGCTCGATCTCCAGGAGGCCGGGAAGGGGAGGTTCGTCTTCGGCTACGAGGAGGCGCTGGGCTACTCGGTCGCGCCCGGTGTTCGCGACAAGGACGGGATCAGCGCCGCCGTGGTCTTCGCCGACCTCGCCGCCCTCGCCGCCGACGAAGGGGTCACCGTGCTCGACCGTCTCGATGCCCTCTACCGGCGCCATGGGCTCTGGGTGTCGACCCAGCGCAACGTGGTGCGGCCCGGGACGGAGGGCGCCGCCGAGATCGCCGCCGCCATGGATCGGCTCGGTGCGGAACCGCCGACTCAGGTCGGGGGAGTCGACGTCGTCGCGGTGACGGACTACCGAACCGGCGCCGAGGACCGACCCCGCTATCTGGCGGCCACGCCCCTCGTCGCCCTCGATCTCGGGTCGCTGGGGCGCCTGCTGATCCGGCCCTCCGGCACCGAGCCGAAGCTGAAGATCTACGTCGATCTGGCGGCGCCGGTCGCAGAGGGCGACGACATCAGGGCTCGGGAAGCCGACCTGCTCGCCGAAGCCACCCGGCTCGGCGAGGCCGCCGCCGATCTGCTCGGCTTCGCCGGCGACTGACAGCGTCGTCCGGCGCCGTTCACCGGGCAGAAGGACCTTATTCCGGCCTTTCCGCCATCGGCCATAATGGGCGGCAACACGCTTCCTCCAGGAGATGACCCATGGACCTTGCTGCGCTGCTCGGTGACGAGGCCAACGACCTGCTCACCCACGAGTCGAAGGGGGTCCCCAAAGAGGACCTGACGCTGCCCGGCAGCGACTTCGTAGAGCGGGTATTCGTACAGAGCGATCGCTCCCCACAAGTGCTGCGCAATCTGCAGAGCCTGTTCGATCACGGACGGCTCGGCGGCACCGGCTACATCTCGATCCTGCCGGTCGACCAGGGCATCGAGCACTCCGCAGCCGCCTCCTTTGCCCCCAACCCCGCCTACTTCGATCCCAAGAACATCGTCGAGCTGGCGCTCGATGCCGGGTGCAACGCCGTGGCCTCGACCCTCGGTGTGCTCGGAGCGATGTCCCGCTCCTATGCGCATCGCATTCCCTTCATCGTGAAGCTCAACCACAACCAGCTGCTCACCTACCCGAACCAGCACGACCAGGTCATGTTCGGATCGGTGGCGCAGTCGTTCGACCTCGGAGCCGCCGGAGTCGGGGCCACGATCTACTTTGGCGCCGAGGAGTCGATGCGGCAGCTCCAAGAGGTCTCGGAGGCCTTCGCCTACGCCCACGAGCTCGGGATGTTCACGGTGCTGTGGTGCTACCTGCGGAACCCCGGATTCAAGGTGGATGGGGTCAACTACGAGGCTTCTGCCGATCTCACGGGCCAGGCCAACCACCTGGGCGTGACGATCGGTGCCGACATCATCAAGCAGAAGCAGCCCGAGAACAACAACGGCTACGGGGCCGTGAGCTTCGGCAAGACGCATGCGCGGGTGTACGACGAGCTCACCACCGATCATCCCATCGATCTGACCCGCTGGCAGGTGGTCAACTGCTACATGGGTCGGATCGGGCTCATCAACTCGGGCGGAGCCTCGTCCGGGGCCGGTGACCTGGAGCAGGCGGTCCGGACGGCCGTCATCAACAAGCGGGCCGGCGGGATGGGACTCATCAGCGGCCGGAAGGCGTTCCAGCGACCGATGGTCGAGGGCATCGAGCTGCTCAACGCCATCCAGGACGTCTACCTGGACGAGGAGGTCACGATCGCGTGACCTCCAATTCGACGAGAGGAGGGGTCGCCGGTGAGGGCGTCCATGAACGAGGAGGTCGGCGTGGCCGTTGAGCTGCCCCCGGCGAGATCCGTGGCCGTGAACCCGACGCAAGCGGAGATGCGGGAGTGGGTGCTCGAGCACATGCCGCGCGTCACGCTGACCGAGTTCGACAACATCAACTACCAGGCCGAGGTCACGGCGCGTCTGGCACGGTCGACGTTCTTCGTGGCCGAAGAGGAGATCCACCAGAACCGCATCGGGCGGGACGAGTACGAGGAGTGGGCCCGGAAACAGGACGCCTACATCGCCGACAAGGACATGATCCTCGTCGAGGGGTACATCGGACCTGATCCCGGATTCCGGACGGGTTCCCGCCTGTACATCGAGAAGACCCAGGCCAACATTCCGGCCATGCAGCGCCAGCTCTACTTCGACCCGGACGATGAGTGGGCGCCCGAGTTCACCGTCATCTACACACCGGGCCTGCGGGCGCCGGGCAAGCCCGACGACCGGCTGATCCTCGTCGATCTCGACAACTACGTCACCCGCGTGTTCGGCTCCGACTACTTCGGCGAGTCCAAGATGGGCGGGCTTCGCATGTGGAACCACCTCGTGTATCAGCGCGGCGGTCTCGCCTTGCACTCGGGGCTGAAGACCTTCCCGAACGCAGGCCCCAACGGCGAGGAGCGCGCGGCACTCATCCTCGGTCTGTCGGGCACGGGGAAGACGACGACGACGTTCCGCCAGCAGCTCGGGTCGTTGCCGGTGCAGGACGACTTCGTAGCATTGATGCCGGGAGGCATCGTCTACACGACCGAGGATGGCTGTTTCGCCAAGACGTACGGGCTCGACCCCCATGACGAGCCCACGATCTACGGCGGGACGACTCGTCCCGATGCATGGTTGGAGAACACCGCCGTCGACGAGAACGGCAAGGTCGACTTCTTCGATGCGTCGTACACCGCCAACGGACGCTCCACCTTCGGCCTGGCCCACATCCGCCATCGCGACCCACGCAACGTTCCCAAGGCCAGCTACTTGTTGTTGCTCAACCGCAACGAGAACATGATCCCGGCCGTGGCGAAGTTGAAGCGAGAGCAGGCGGCCGCGTACTTCATGCTCGGCGAGACCAAAGGCACCTCGGCGGGAGGGGCCGCCGAGGCCGGCAAGAGCCTGAGGGTGCCGGGCACGAACCCCTTCTTCTTCGACAACGATGCTCTCCAGGGAAACCGCTTCCTCGAGTTGCTGGACTCGATGCCCGACCTCGAGGTGTATCTCATGAATACGGGGAGGGTCGGCGGTCCGGCCGACGACGACCGTTCCACGAAGGTGAAGATCCCCCACAGCTCGGCAGTCGTGCAAGGCATCGTGGCCAACACGATCGATTGGGAGGAGGATCCGGACTTCGGTTACCTCGTGGCGACGAGCATTCCCGACTTCGATGATTCGGAGCTGCTCCGCCCCCGTCTGCTGTACGAGCGACAGGATCGGATGAGCGAATACAAGGGTCTCGTGGACGACGTGATCGACGCTCGGCGGAAATACCTTTCCAGGTTTCCCGGATTGGCGCCTAGCATCGGCTCTGCCATATAGACACGATGGCTTGTCGAGTCGGTTGAGGGGAGAAGCCGCGTGGCGCAGGAACGCGCCGGTAGCGAGCGGTGGGTATCGGATCCGAGGTTCGAGTTCAACGAACTGAGGCGTCCGCAGTTTCCCATGCTCCGGAAAGGTGGTCTCGATCCCGAGGCCGTTGAGTCCTACATCGCCCGCCTGGAGCGTCTCACCAAGGACTTCGTTCAGTTCACCCGTGAGCTCGAGTCTCGCATCACCCATGCCCGCGCCGAGGCGCGGGACGCCCGAGAAGCCGAGCGCCGTGCCGTCGACGAGGCGATGCTCGCCGCTTTCGAGGCGAAGGAGCGCATCCTGCTCCAGGCCGAGGAACGTGCCTGGGAGATCGAGGACGCCGCCCGTAAGCGCGCTGCGGCGCTCACCGAATCCGCCGAGGCGCCTACCAGCCCCGAAGAGGAGATGGTCGAGCTACGGACGCGGCTCGCCGGTTTCGAGGCTCAGGTGGAGGATTTGGAGATCCAGGTCGACCGTTGGCGCAAGCGGGCGTCCCGGCTCGAGGAGGATGCCCAGCGTCAGGCGAACATCGCCAGCGACGCCATCGCCAAGCGGGACGAGGCAGAGGCGTCCAGTGAGAAGGCCAGCGAGGTGCTGGAGAGCGCCGAGCGTCGTTCGCAGGCGCTGCTGGCAGCCGCCCGCGCCGAGGCGGCGCAGATTGCAGCTGATGCGGAGGCCGAGGCCGAGCGTCTCCGGGCCGAGCTCGCCGTGCTGAAAGCGGCGAGCAGCGACGAGGGGTCCACCGATCTGTCGGATCTGCGCCAGCACGCCGATGCGATCCGCGCCAATGCCCACACCGAGGCGGAGGCGATCCTCGAGGCGGCGCGGAAGGAAGCGGCCCTGATCACGACGCATGCCGCCTCCGAGGCCGAAGGCATGATCGCCGTCGCCCGCTCCCGCGCCGATGTCCGCAACCAGAAGACGACGTCGTCCGTCGCCAAAGAGCTGGACCGGGCCCAGCAGCAAGCTTCTGCGATCGTTCGCAAGGCGGAGCGAGAGGCTGCCGAGCTCGTCGCGCAAGCCAAGGCCGACCGGGACCAGGCCGCCACGACCCTCACGGAAGCCGAGACGGAGGCGACCAGGGCGCGCGAGCTGGCCGCCGAGGCGGAGCAGGAGGCGGCCCAACTCAAGGAACAGGCGGAGCAAACCGCAGCCGCCATCCGAGAGGAGGCCGAGCACGACGCCGGGCAGGTGCGCCGGAAGGCCGATGCCGAGGCCGCCGAGCTGCTGGAGGAGGTGACCGGCAAGCGTATCGCCGCCGAGGAAGAGGCCGAGAGGGTGCGGGCTGCCGCCGCCGAGGAGGCAGAGAGCTTGCGCCGCCAGGGCGAGGCGAGCGCCGCCAAGATCGTTGCGGATGCCGAGGAGCGAGCGGAGCAGGTCATGGCCGCCGCCGAAGAGACCGTCTCCAAGCTCCACCGTGACGCGGCAAACCTGCGGCAGGAGGCCGACGGACTGGTCGAGTCGGCCAAGCAGACGGATCGAGAGAGCGCCATGGCGGCGCGGGCGACACTCAACGAGGCCCGCGCCGAAGCCGAGCGGACGAAGACCCAGGCGGCGATCGAGGCGGAGGCGCTCCGCACCGACGCCCAGGAGATCCTCGATGCCGCGCGGGCGGAGCACGAGCGGCTGCGGAGGCGGGCTCAGGAGCTCCAGGCCGCAGCCCAGCGTGCCCAGGCGTCGGTCGACCGGGCCAGGGAGGTGGCCGACCGGACGAAGCGCGAAGCCGAGGACGACGCCTCGGCGATAAGGGCCGAAGCGGTTGGTCTACTCGACCGCATCAAGTCCGGCGATTCGGAGACAGCGAGTCCGGCGCCGAGCGACGACGAAGCCGAGGCGGCGCCCGTCCCCGAAGACGTCGACGACGACGACACGCCGGCGACGGGCCGCCGGAGCCGCTATGCCCGCCAGTCGGCCCAGCTTCCACGCATCGGCGACCACGCCGGCGACGTGCTCTCGGAGATCGCGGACATGCGAAAGCGCAAGGTGCGGCGCGAGTCGGACGAATCATGATCGGCTCCGCGCTCGGCCCCAGGACCAGCGGCCCGCAGCGCCCCTAACCTCCTCGCGATGGATGCCGATGCGTGGCGCCCTCGGATCGTCGTGACTCGACGCCCGCCGGGGCGAGCGGTGACGATGCTCGAGAACGCCGGGGAAGTGGTGGTTTGGGGCGGTGACGAGCCCATGCCCGCCACAGATCTGGCTGCGGCGATCACCGATGCCACCGGTCTCTACTGCATGCTGACCGATCGAATCGACGAAGCCCTGCTCGAAGCCGCTCCTCACCTGCGGGTGATCAGCACCATGGCGGTCGGTGTCGACAACATAGAGATCGACGCATGCACCCGACGGGGCATTCCGGTGGGTCACACTCCCGGCGTCCTCGCCGGCACGGTCGCCGACCTCGCCATCGGGCTGTTGCTCGCCGGTGCGCGCCGCATCGTCGAAGGTGTCGACTACGTGCGAGCCGGCCGTTGGCAGACGTGGGAGCCGGACCTCATGCTCGGCCAGGACCTCCACGGCTCGACCGTCGGGATCGTCGGTTTCGGCCAGGTGGGGCGCGCCATCGCCCGGCGTCTCAGCGGATTCGACTGCCGCATCCTCGTCCACAATCGCACCCCGCCGGCCGACGCGGAGACCATCGGGGTCGAGCCGGTGGTGCTCGAGGACCTCCTCGAGCAGTCCGACCACGTCGTCGTCGCCGTTGCGCTGACGCCGAGCACACGCCACCTCATCGACGCGGCTGCGCTGGCGGCGATGAAGCCCACGGCAACGCTCGTCAACGTCTCCCGCGGGGGCACGGTGGACCAGGTTGCGCTCACCGACGCCCTCCACGAGGGGATCATCGCAATGGCCGCTCTCGACGTGACCGAGCCGGAGCCGATCGCTCCCTACGACCCGTTGCTGGCGATGTCGAACTGCATCGTCATTCCGCACCTCGGAAGCTCGACAGTACGCACGCGCGAAGCCATGGCTCACCTCGCCGCCCGCAACGTCCTCGCCGGGCTCGCCGGCCAGCGACTCGAAGCCTGCGTCAACCCGGAGGTGTATGACCGGTGACGGCGCTGCGCACCGGCGGGCTCTCCGTCGTGCTTGCGGTGGCATTGATCCTGGGTGGTGCGGCCTTCGGACGCCCCGTGGGGGACGTCTCCCCGGAGCTCCTCGTCGGGAGCAGCGTGGCTGCGGACTTCGAGTCGCTGGCACGCGCCACGTACGCGGAGTTCGCCGCTGCCGCCGGGGGCGTGGGGGAGTGCGTCCGCAGCCCGCGCCTCGAAGCCGTCTACGAGCTCGAAGAGCTGGCGGTGTACGACCAGGCGAGCCACGTGATGCACGTGCGCGTCCCTGCGCCTGCGGCGAGCCTCCGGGCCTCCCTCGTTCACGAGCTCGCCCATCATCTCGAGCTGTCGTGTCCCTCCCAGACGGCGCTTCGCCCCTACTTCCTCGCGGCGCAAGGGATCGATGCAGGCGCTCCCTGGTTCGAGGGCGACCTCTGGGAGCAGATCCCCTCCGAGCAGTTCGCCGAGGCCGTCGTCCACGTCGTGATCGGCGGAAGACAGCGCGACCTGCTCCGGATGCAGCTCACCCCCGCGGCGCTCGACGTCGTCGGGCTATGGCTGGCGACGGGAGCGGTGAGCGGCTCCCGGTGAAGCCGGGGCCTGGAGCCGGAGGATCGGTAGGCTCCGGCCGCTCGTGACGGCCGAGCAGACAGCGAGGGAACCGTGATCGACAACACCACGAAGCACAAGCTCCGCAATGGGGAAGTGGTCGTCGGATGCTTCGTGGCATACGCCGACGCCAACCTCGTCGAGCACATGGCATTGCTCGGCTGGGACTTCCTCGTGCTCGATGGCGAGCACGGCCCCCTCGGCGCCGCCGACTTCCACGATCTCTCCCGAGCCGCCGAGCTCCGTGGGACGACCCCGGTTGCTCGGGTGGCGTCGAACCAGCCGCACCTCGTGCTCCAAGCCCTCGACTCGGGCGCACACGGCGTCCAGGTCCCGTGGGTGAACAGTGCAGAAGAGGCGGCCGCCGTTGTGCGCGCCGCCAAGTACGTCCCCGAGGGCAATCGCGGCCTGGCCGGCGTTCGCGCCGCCGACTGGGGGCTCACGGAGCCGCTCGGCGATTACATCGTGCGCGCCAACAGAGAGACCCTGGTCGTCGTCCATGTCGAGACCGCGGCTGCGGTCGACGCCGTCGCCGAGATGACGGGCGTCGATGGCGTCGACGTGATCTTCATCGGCCCCAGTGACCTCAGCCACAGCCTCGGCGTCGCCGGCCGGCTCGACCACCCGCTCATGCGCGAGGCGCTCGACCGCATCGCCGACGCCGTGGTCGGGTCGGGCAAAGCTTTGGGAATCATGGCGAAGTCACCGGCGATGGCCGCCGAGTGGCGTGAGCGCGGCGCCACCTACATCACTACGAGCCTGGATGCCCTGATCGCCCCGAACGCACGCGACTACGTGGCCTCGGTGCGCGCCTGATGCCGTCCACCGTCGGGGATTCTTGCATTGCCAGATAGGTCGAGCGACGGGTTTCGGTCCCCGCTGCCCTCACCTAGAGTGGCGTCGCACGCCGTTGGGGGGATCTCTTTGGGCGTGCGCCCCCGTTCTTGCGACGACATCGAGACCTGGAGTCATTCTGTGCCCGAGTTGATCACACCACACGGCGGGGAGCTCGTCGACCTGCTCGTCAACGAGGACCGCGCCGCCGAGCTGAAGGCCGTGTCCGTAGAGTTCCCGTCCTGGGATCTCACTCCTCGCCAGATCTGTGACCTGGAGCTGCTCACGAACGGAGCGTTCTCTCCGCTACGCGGCTTCCTCACGAGAGCCGAGTACGACTCGGTTTGCGAGGACATGCGTCTCACCAACGGCACCCTCTGGCCGATGCCCGTCACCCTCGACATCACAGAGGCGGCGGCCGACGGCCTCGAGCCGGGCATGAGCGTGGCGCTGCGGGATCACGAAGGCGTGATGCTGGCGGTGCTTCACGTAGAGGACGTCTGGCGTCCCGACCTAGCGCGCGAAGCCGAGCTCGTGTTCGGCACCACCAACCCCGAACACCCAGGCGTCGACTACCTCCTCAACGAGTCCAACCCCTTGTACGTGGGCGGGCGCGTCGAGGCGCTCCAATTCCCCTTCCACTACGACTTCCAGCACCTCCGCCAGACCCCGGCCCACCTGCGGGCGATGTTCGCCGAGCGGGGCTGGAACAAGGTCGTGGCGTTCCAGACGCGCAACCCGATGCACCGGGCCCACGTCGAGCTGACCATGCGGGCTGCCGAGGAGACTGGAGCCCACCTCCTGATCCACCCCGTGGTGGGCCTCACCAAGCCCGGCGACGTCGACCACTACACGCGGGTGCGGGTGTACCAGGCGGTGACCCGGCGCTACCCGGAGAACGGGGCCGAGCTGGCGCTGCTCAACCTGGCGATGCGCATGGGTGGCCCCCGCGAGGCGGTGTGGCACACGATCATCCGCAAGAACCACGGCGTCACCCACTTCATCGTCGGTCGCGACCATGCGGGACCGGGGAGCGACTCCAACGGCGACCCGTTCTACGGCCCGTACGAGGCCCAAGACCTCGTGATCGCCCACGAGGAAGAGCTGGGCGTGAAGCTGGTGCCGTTCAAGCTGATGGTCTACGTCCCGTCGAAGGACTCCTACATGCCCATCGACGAGGTGCCCGAGGGCACCGAGACGCTCACCATCTCGGGTACCCAGCTGCGCGACAAGCTCGCCAGCGGCGGAGCGATCCCGGAGTGGTTCAGCTATCCGGAGGTCGTCACCGAGCTGCGCCGCACGCACCGCAAGAAGGCCGATCAGGGCTTCACCGTGTTCTTCACCGGTCTGTCCGGCTCCGGGAAGTCCACCATCGCGAATGCGCTGATGGTGAAGCTGCTGGAGCGCGGTGGCCGCACGGTCACGCTGCTCGACGGCGACGTCGTACGCAAGAACCTCTCCAAAGGTCTCGGGTTCTCCCGGGAAGACCGCGACACCAACATCATGCGAATCGGCTACGTCGCATCGGAGATCACGAAAGCGGGCGGGATCGCCATCTGCGCACCGATCGCACCGTACGCCAAGACTCGTGAGTTCAACCGTGAGCTGATCTCGTCGTACGGCGGGTACGTCCTCGTTCACGTGGCCACCCCGCTAGAAGTGTGCGAGGCCAGGGACCGGAAGGGGCTATACGCCAAGGCTCGTGCCGGCATCATCCAGGAGTTCACCGGCATCTCCGATCCGTACGAGGAACCGGAGGACGCCGAGATCACGCTGCAGACGACCGAGCTGAGCCCTGACGAGGCGGCCGACGTCGTGGTCGACTACCTCGTCAAGGAGGGATTCCTCGGCTGATGGGACGCCTCACCGCCCCCGACGACCTGGAGCGTATCAACACCGCCTTGGACGTGGCTGCGGCCGCTCTCGAGCCCTTCACGCCGGGCGCCATCGCCTCCCGGATGAAGGAAGGTGACGATCCGGTCACCGCGGCCGATCTCGCCGTGAACGCGGCTCTGCTCGCTGCGCTACCACGGCAGGGTGAGGGCTGGCTATCGGAAGAGACGGCCGACGACGCCGATCGCCTCTCTGCGGAACGCGTGTGGGTGGTCGACCCGGTCGACGGCACCCGGGAGTTCATCCAAGGCATCCCGGAGTGGTGTGTCTCGATCGGCCTCGTCGTCGGCGACCGTCCCGTGGCCGGTGGCATCCTCAGTCCGAGCGCGGGCCACCGCATGGTCGGCTCGATCGACGACGGGGTCACCCTCGATGGTTTGCCGGCGGGGGTCACGTCATGCACGGCCCTCGAAGGTGCGCTCGTGCTGGCGTCGCGGAGCGAGGTGAAACGCGGTGAGTGGGAGCCGTTCTTCTCCACGCCGATCTCGGTACGGAACATGGGGTCCGTCGCCTACAAGCTCGGCTGTGTCGGGGCCGGCCTCGCCGATGCGACGTGGACACTCGTCCCCAAGCACGAGTGGGACGTCGCCGCAGGTGCCGCCCTCGTGCTCGCCGGTGGGGGAGCGGTCTTCGGGCCCGATGGCGAGGAGATCCGTTTCAATCAGCGGAACCCGAAGCTGCCGGGCTTCGTGGCAACCGCGGGGGGCCTGGAGAGCCCGCTACGCGACTTCCTCAAGGAGTTCCGCACCGGCTGACCGGCACCCGTCCGAACAGCGCCACATTGCGCGTTCTTGA
>JBFINP010000068.1:0-16471 GCA_041611095.1 Acidimicrobiia bacterium
ATCGCGATGATCCCGGAGACGAGGGAGTACCTCGCCAAGCGCAAGGCGGGCGAGCTCGAACAGGTCACGTCCTGGCGCGACCTCAAGACCGCCCACCCGGCGGTGCGGGGCGACCGGCCGCGCCGCCACGAAGACTGACCAACCTCGCCGGGGCAGCGGGACGAGTCCGCGGTGGAGGCCGACTACGCCGAGTGGACGGGCTCCGGTTCCGACCGGCCGCGCATCTTCGCCACGATGCCCGCCAGTGCGCCGATGATGATGGCTACGACGAGCAGCTTGACGAGCGTCCTCGCCCAACGTCGTGCCTCGTCCGACACGTCGGCGGCGTCGTGCAGCAGCGCTGCGGTGCCTGCGGCGAGCTCGGCGACCGTGTCGGCCTTGTCCTCGAGGGTTTCCAGAATGGTCAGCGGAGCCTCCTTTGCCGGGGCCGCATCGTAGGTCGGTCCTCGTTTCTCACTTCCGGACCGCCTCGGCGGGCGGGATGCGGGCGGCGCGCCATGCCGGGTAGAGCCCGGCGACGGCGCCGACGAGAAGGGCGGCGCCGATGCTGAGGGCGACGCCCTCCGGGGGCACGGCAAGCGTCAGGTCTCGGTTGGCGGCGTAGGCAACAGTGATCGCCGCGCCCAGGGCGGTGCCGGCCACGCCGCCGATACCCGACAGCAGCACCGACTCGAACAGGAACTGCAGCCGGATGTGGCGCTTGGTGGCGCCGAGCGCACGGCGCACTCCGATCTCGGTGCGGCGCTCCAGAACCGACATCACCATGATGTTGGCGATCGCCACCCCGGCCACGAGGAGCGCCACGGCACCGAGGCCGATGAGCAGGTTGGTGAGCGCCTCGTCGGCGGCCTGGCGCGCCTGAAGTGCATCGGACGGGCGGGTGACGTCTACGGCGTCGGGCGCCTGCGGGTTGACCGTTGCCGGGATGACCTCGGCGACGTCGTTGAGAAACTCGGGATCGGCGCGTACGTAGAGCGTGGTCGGCGACTCGGTCGTGTCGTACAGGTTCTCCGCCACCGGGTACCCGATGAGGACCGAGCGCTCGACGTCGGGGTGCAGCTCGAGCGGTTCGAGGATGCCGATGACGGTGAACCACGTGCCGTCCATGAAGACGCGCGGCCGTGGATCGAGGTCGGCAATGCCGAGCCGTCGCGCCGCGACCGATCCCAGGACGACCGCCGGAACTCGTCCGGTTGCATCGTCGATGAACCGACCCTCCTGGAGGCTGCCGCCGAGCTCGTCCAGCAGGTCGAGCCGCGTCGCCAGCACGGCGATGCCGCCCGTCTCGAGCTCGCCGATCAGGTCATTCCGCCGAACGGTCGCGGCGACCTGGGTGGTCTGGGTGGCGCTCTGCACGGGGCCGATCCGTGCCGCCATCACCCGTGCCTCCTCGGGTACCTCCGACCCGGTCCCGAGGACGCCACCGCCGGGGGTGATCCGCAGCAGGTTGGTGCCCAGCCGGTCGAGCGTGGCGATCAGGTCGGCGCGTCCGGAGGCGGAGATGCCGATGACGGCCACGATGGCGGCGATCCCGATTGCGATCCCGATTGCCGTCAGCACCGCCCGGGCGGGGCGGGCGGCGAGACCGCGCAGGCCCAGCCCGAACAGATCACCGGGGCGCAATCTGCTCCTCACCGTGATCGCTCTCCCACGACGCGCCCGTCGTCGAGCTCCACGATGCGGGGGAATCGAGCGGCGAGCTCACGCTCGTGGGTGATCACCACGATGGTGGTGCCCTCGGCGTTCAGCGCCGCGAAGAGCTCGGCGATGTCCTCGCTCGTGTGGGAGTCGAGGTTGCCCGTCGGCTCGTCGGCGAAGACGATGCTCGGCTCTCCGACGAGCGCACGGGCGATCGCCACGCGTTGCCGCTCTCCGCCGGAGAGCTGGTTCGGGCGATGGTGGAGCCGGTGGCCCAGCCCGACACGCTCCAGCGCAGCGACCGCTCGCGCTCGACGCTCCCGGCGCCGTATCCCCCGATAGAGGAGACCCTCTGCGACGTTGGCCGTCGCATCGAGGCCCTCGATCAGGAAGAAGTCCTGGAACACGAAGCCGATCTTGTGAGACCGGAGCCCGGAGAGTTGCCGGTCGGACAGGGTCGCGATGTCCACGCCGTCGATCGCAACCGTGCCGGCGGTGACCCTGTCGAGGGCGCCCATGACGTTGAGCAGCGTGGACTTCCCGGAACCGGAAGGACCCATCACGGCCAGCAGCTCGCCGGGTGCCACGGCAAGATCCACACCATCGACGGCCCTCACCTCGGGCGGACCCGGATAGGCCTTGCTGACGTCGGAGAGGCGCAGAACGGGCGGCGTCATCAGCCAGCAACGGCGACGAGATCGCCCGCGCTCAGATCGCCCGACACCTCGACGAGCCCGTCGGCGAAGGCGCCGATCTCCACGCCGACCAGACGGAATTCCTCGCCATCGGCGACCTCGACCGCGTAGCCGCCCTCGGCGAGGGCGAGGAGCGCCTCGACGGGGACGGCGAGGACCTCCTCAGCACGGCTCGTCTCCACCTCGACGTCGACGGGTGCCTCGTCCAGGTTTCCCGCCAACGCGTCGTCGACGAGGTCGATGAACACCTCCACCGCACGCGCAGCATCGGGTCCCTGGCCAACGGTGATGACGACGGTGCCGACGTCGCGCACGACTCCGGGCGTCTCGGTGTCGGTGGGGAGGACGATGGTGACGGCGTCACCTTCTGCCAGCAGATCCTGACGGTCGGCCTCGAGAAGCACGATGACCTCGCGGCTCGTCGCCGACGTCGCAAAGAGTGGGGTGCCGGGGACGACGACGGCGCCCACTTCCGCAAGGAGCTCGCCGACGCGTACGGGGCCTCGCGTGACCGCAAAGTCCGCAGGGAGGACGACCGAGACGTCGTCGCGGCCGAGGGACTCCTGCCAGCGCTCGATGGCGGCCACCGTGGCGTCGTCGACCTCCTCGTCCAGCGTCATCTCGAAGTCGTCGTCGAAGCCGAGCGCCCACAGGTTGCGTTCGAGCTGGGCGACGTCGGGGCCGTCGGACACGTCCTCGGCGATGGGCCGCCACGGGGGGCGTTCCCCGAACATGAGCGTGACCTGGCGGCCGTCGAGCTCGTAGACGGCGTCGCCTCGCCCCAGGACGACGCCGGAGGCGGGCAGGCCCGTGATCGTGCCGGCGCCCGTGGCGAGCAGTGTGTCGGGTGTGCCGTAGCGCAAGGTTCCCTCCAGTATGTCCCGCTCGATCAGATCGGTGCGGACGACGGGGACGGTGGTGAGCACAGGAGTGTCGGTCGTGGCCGCCGTCTCCTCATCGTCGCCGAGACGATCGACTGCGATGATCCCGGCGACGCCGATCACGGTCAGGGCGACGACCGTGGCGAGAATGCCGAGGCCGCGCCTCATTCGTCGAGGCCGTCGAAGGCTGTCTCCTGCTGGCAGGTGTCCAGCGCCGTCTGGAAACCCTCGTCGCCGACGCGCGTGAACGCCGATGCGGGGAAGGGCAATCCATTGCCGCCGACCTGGGGGTCGGGGAAGTCCTCGATGCCCTCGCGGCGCATGCACTCTGCGAAAGCTTGGAGCTGATCCTGGATGATCGCCTCGATCTCCGGATCGAGCTCGAGGGAGAACGCACCGGAGTCGGCGATGATCCCGATGCACGTGTCGAACGCCGTCTGGAACTCCGCCGAGTCCAGGTCGAGATCCTGGAGTTGCGCAGGGTCGAGCTGCGGGGCGCCGTCGGCCCCGAGGGCAATGTCGGGCACCTCGATTCCCTCGTCGCGCATGCACTGCGTGAAGTCGAGCACCGCCTCGTCGATGTCCTGGCGCTGGGGCGCCTCCTCCGTCACGACCGTGGTGTCTTGGAGGGTGGCGACACCCTCGTCCTCTGCGACATCGTCACCACCGCAGGCGTTGGCGACGAGAACCGTGGCCACGAGGGTGACGAGAACGCGGAGCGGTTTGAGCGATGGCACGGAAGCTCCCGGTCGGCGGGTACGCGTACGGTAACTGACCCCAGGTCCTAACCCGATCCCCGCGCCAACGATGCCTCCGCCGAGCGGTACGATCGATCATCGTGCGCAGAGTCGTGCAGAGAGGCACCGCCGTGGCGGCCGCAACACTCGCCGGTCAAGCGGTCTGGGCGCGGTTCCGGGGCGTGCCGTCGTTCGCGGGCCTTGATCCGAGCGGGGTGTTCGGCGATCCCGAGCGGCCGACCATGCGGATCGTCGTCCTCGGCGACAGCACCGTGACCGCACCCGGTTTGGACGACCCCGATGCGAGCTGGCCTCGGGTCGTTGCCCGCCACCTGACCGACCGTTACCACGTCGAGCTGACCTGCCTCGCCGAGGGAGGTGCGACCTCCCGTGACGTCGTCGCCGGCCAGCTCAGTGCTGCCCTCCGGTCGGAGTGGGACGTCGCCATCGTGTCGGTCGGCTCGAACGATGTGCTCCACCTGGTGCCACCGTGGCTGTTCCGCAAGCGCCTCGACCACATCGTGACCGAGCTGGCCGGCGTGGCGAGGAGGGTCATCCTGTTCGGTGTCGGCGACCTCGGGTCGATTCCGCGGCTGCCCTTCCCGCTCGATCGCATGGCGTGGCTGGCAGGGCACGTCGCCGACTGGGCTCACCGGGGGGTCGCCCGCAAGCACGAGGTTCCGAAGATCGATCAGTGGCGGCTCACGACGGCGGCGTTCAACAGCGGCCTCCACATGTTCTCCCCCGATCTGTTCCACCCGAGCGCCCAAGGTCACGGGGCGTGGGCGGATGCCCTCCTTCCCACACTCGAAGAGGCCGTGGCGGAGCTGTAGCTCAGTGGCCCGATGGGTCCTAGCCAAACGGCACGGGTGGCTCCACCTCGGTTTCGAGCGGTCTGCGGCGGAACTCACCGCGCCAGAACTCGGCAGCGAGCCACATGCCGAGCACGGTCATGGCGATCATCCCGGCGGCGGCTGCGCCGTAAGCGACAGCTCGGCCCGCCTGGTCGTACATCGCACCGATGATGATGGCGGTGAATCCGGCGGCGAGGGATTGCGCGGCTCCCAGGACACCCTGAGCTCCGGCCTGTCGCTGTTTGGGCACCGTCATCGCGATGGCCACGCCAGATGCTGCGATGGTGAGTCCGTCGGTCATTGCGTGGGCCAGGGTGAGTCCGAAGATCGCGATGCCGGTGGGCAGCTGGCCGTAGGTGAACATGAAGATGGAGCCGGCGAGGAGCCCGGCGGCGGCAATGCGGAACGGCCCCACCGTCTGCGCGAGGCGGCCGCTCGTCGGTCCCAGCACGACGAGCGGTACGGCGAACAGGGTGATGCCGAGATTGGCGATCCACGTGGGGGTGTCCAGATCCTCGTGGACCACGTCCCAGAGGGCGTCGAAGGCGCCGATCATCAAGAACACGGCGGCGCCGAGCACAACGGCGCCGGCCACGACACGCGACCGCATGAGGTCGATGGCGAGACGCTGCCTCGTGGGCGTCACCGTCTCGTGGGCCGAGACGAAGAGGGTGGCGGGCAGGATCGCAAGGGTTGCTGCGGCGACGGCGACGAACGGTGCCGCCAGTCCGACGGGTTCGGCGAGGATCGCCGAGACGGCGGGGCCGAGGGCGAACCCGAAGACGTCGGCCGACAGCAGCCTGCCGAGGTTGCGGCCGAGGTTGTCGGGATCGGCGAGGATCACGATGCGGCGGATGGCGGGCTGGGCGGCGCCGATGCCGACTCCGGACACGATGCGTCCGGCGAGAATCGGGGTGAGGCTGGTGCCGAACCCCATCATCAGCAGTCCGCCGACGTTTGCCGCGACGCCGGCGACGATCAGCTGCCGTGCTCGCCCCCGGTCGGCGATCGGCGCGATGAAGACCTGGGCGACGAAGCCAGCGAGGAATCCGATCCCGATGACGAGACCGATGGCGGTCTCCGAGATCCCGTACTCGTCGCGGAAGTCGCCGACCACGGTGAACAGCACCCCGTAGCCCGCCGACAACGCGGCCGACAGGGCGCCGAAGACCCACGACGGAGAGAGACGCCGGAGCACCGGGGGAGGCTACTGCGGGGAAGGTGGCGACTGAACGCCGATCGACGCAGCTCCGGTCGGTAGCGTCACGACGTATGGAGGGCACGCAGCGACGGCTCGCCGCCATCGTCTTCGCCGATGTCGTGGGCTTCTCGCGGCTGATGGCAGAGGACGAGGCGGGGACCCTGGCTGCCCTGCGGGCGCATCGCAACGTCACCGATCCGGTGCTGCTCAATCACGGCGGCCGGATCGTCAAGACCACCGGAGACGGCATGCTCATCGAGTTCCCGTCGGCGAGCGCTGCGGTGCAGGCGGCCATCGAGGTGCAGGAGGTGATGCGCGAGCGCAGCGCGCAGCTCCCCGAGGGACGACGCATGCAATTCCGCATCGGCATCAACCTGGCCGAGGTCGTGGACGCCGGTGGCGACATCTTTGGCGACGGCGTCAACGTCGCAGCTCGGGTGGAGGCGGTGGCGGACGCCGGCGGGATCGCGATGACCAACGCGGTGCGGGAAGCGATCCGGGGCAAGTCCGATCTCGAGCTCGTCGACACCGGAACCCACCAGCTGAAGAACATCCCGGATCCGGTTCGGCTGTGGAAGGTCGGCGCCCGTCCTGTCGAGGCGTCCACCAAGGTCGATGCGCGTCGGCGCCTCATCGGGGTGGTGGCGGTGCTGCCGTTCGACAACATGAGTGGCGACGCCGATCAGGACTACTTCGCCGATGGCATCACGGACGACCTGATCACGGCGCTGTCATATACGCCATACCTGGGCGTAGTTGCCCGCAACTCGACTTTCGCCTATCGGGGGAGCACCAAGGACGTACGCACGATCGCTCGCGAGCTCGACGCCACGCACGTGGTCGAAGGCAGCGTCCGCAAGGCGGGCGAGCGGGTGAGGGTGACGGCGCAGCTCATCGATGCCGAGACTGGCCACCACGTGTGGGCGGAGCGCTTCGACCGCAGGCTGGGTTACATCTTCGAACTGCAGGACGAGCTCGTGGACAGCATCGCTGCGCGACTCCGCCCGGCCGTGTGGGATGCGGCGGGCGACCGCAGCGCGGGGCGCGATACGAGGTCCGTCGACGCCTGGGATCTGTATCTGCAGGGCATGCACGAGTACAACACCCACACCGTGGACGGATTCGTGAGGAGCATCGACGCGTTCGAGCGTGCCCGGCAGCTCGACGGCCGGTTCGTGGCGCCGCTCGTCGGGCTGGCGACCTCGTGGATGCTGCTGGCGCTGAACGGCTGGCGCCACGAGGGCCTGGACCCGTGGAAGAACGCCTTCGAGGCAGTCGATGCCGCTTGGGCAGCCGACAACCACGATTACGGCGCCGTCGTGATCCTGGCTGCATCCTGTCCGATCCGGGGTGACTTCGAGCTGGGCATCCGCATGGCGCGCCGAGGGATCGAGATGAACCCACAGGGCTTCATCGGCCATCACATGCTCGGCGCCAACTTCAATGCGGCGGGCCGACCTGGTGATGCCATCGAGCCGCTCACGGATGCGTGGCGCCTCGGTCGTCACGAGCCCATCCGTTACAACATCGCCAACGACCTGGCGTGGGCGCACTACATGTTGGGAAGCCACGACGCATCGCTGGCGTGGGGGCGGCGAGCGGTCGAGATCAACCCGCATTACCTCCAGTCTCACCTCGTCCTGGCGGCAACCTGCGGTCAGCTCGGGCGAATCGATGAGGCGCAGCCCCACGTGGATGTCGTTTTGCGAGCGCGACCCCACTTCTCGGTCACCCGGTATCGCACTCGGATCATCTATGCCGGTGATGACAACAAGGATCACATCGTCGCGGGCCTGCTGATGGCGGGCCTCCCGGCGTAGTGGTTCATGCGCTCCGCACGTCGTCACATCAGAGGTGTGTTGGTCCCGGGCGGGCCTAGAGTGACCGCACTCGATTCTTGGAGCCCTTCCGAATGTCCCGTTTGCGAATCGCTGCGCTCGTCGTCGCGCTCGCCCTCGTCGCGATGGCGTGTGGTGGGGACGACAATACCGGCGACGACACCACGACCACGACGACCGCCGCCGAGACAACAACCACCGCTCCCGGCGCGACAACGACGGCGGCGTCTGCGACGCCCGACGACGGAGTGGTCGACGTCGGCGACACGATCGCCGTGCACTACGTGGGCACGCTCGACGACGGCAGCCAGTTCGACTCGTCACGCGAGCGGGGCGAGCCGCTGGAATTCACCGTCGGCTCGGGCCAGGTGATCCCGGGCTTCGACGATGCGGTGCTCGGCCTCGCCGTCGGTGACGTCAACACCGTCACCATTTCGCCGGACCAGGCCTACGGACAGGTCGATCCCGAGGCCGTCATCGAGTTCCCGATCGAGGAGGTACCGGAGGAGTTCCGCGTCGTCGGCAGCCAGGTGCTGCTCGGCAACAGCCTCCCCGCCACGGTGATCGAGGTCACCGAGGACACGGTCACCATCGACGCCAACCACCCGCTCGCCGGCCAGGCCCTCACCTTCGAGATCGAGATCGTCGAGATCTTGTAGATCGCCCTCGGCAGGCCTCGGGCGAGTCCTGTCGCTCGCAACGAGTTGCGAGCGAGTTCTGTCGTCGGCCTTCGGCCGGCTCTTTGCTCGGATCGCACCGCTCAGGTCGCTGCGATCCGGGTGAGGGGGAAGGCGCGGAGCTTTCCCCCTCACACTCCCCCTTCAGGCTCGCTTCGCATCGCCTCACGCCTCACCCCGGCTGGCCTTCGTCGGCCCAGAGGGTGCGGAACTCGGGGACTTCGGCCAGCAGGTCGTCGAAGGTGCCGCAGGCGGCGACCTTGCCGGACTCGAGGAGGATGATCTGGTCGGCGCGCTGCAGCGCAGGACGGCGGTGCGACACGACGAGCGCCGTCGCGCCGGCGTGCTCCCGAAACAACCGCTCCCACAACGTGCGCTCGGTGTCCACGTCGAGTGCGCTCGACAGATCGTCGATGACGAGCAGATCCGGCTTCCTGACGAACATCCGCGCCGTCGCCGTACGCTGGATCTGCCCGCCCGAGAGCCGCATGCCCATCGGGCCGATCAACGTGTCGAGGCCATTGGGCATGGCGGCCAGATCGCGCTCGAACGCCGCCGACCGGATCGCCTCCATCAACTCGTCGTCGCCGTCCTCGCGACCGAGGCGGAGGTTGTCGCGCAGCGACATCGAGAACAGTCGTGGCACCTGGGGCACGTACGCCGACCGAGGCGGGACGAAGAAGTCATCGGGGTCGGTGACGAGTTCGCCGTTCCAACGGACCTCGCCACCGTCGGCGGCGACCAGCCCGAGCAGCGTACGGAGCAACGTCGTCTTGCCGGCGCCGACCCGGCCGGTGACGACCGTGAAGCTTCCCGCCGCCACCACGAGGTCGATGCTGCGGATGCCTGCTCCGGACTCCGGATACATGAAGGTCAGGCCCCGCACCTCGAGCGTGCGCAGCGGCTCGGTCCTGTTCTCGACCACTCGAGGCGCCACGAAGGGCCCCGTCAGGTTGAGCTCGCGGCGTTCCACGAGCGACTCCGGCGGCGCACCGCCGAGGATCGCGGCCATGCGCTCCAACGACACACCTGCCTGCTTGAACTTGGCGACGAACAGACCGACGAAATAGCCGGCATCGGTCACGAAGTCGAGGAAGTAGACGAAGAGCGCGAAGTCGCCCACGGTGAGCGTCCCGTCGCTCATCGAGCTCGCCCCGACGACGAGGATCAGCCCGATGCCGACGTTGAGGAGGTTCCAGAAGACCGACTCGAGCCCGGCGTTCAATACCCGGTCGCGCACCATCTTGCGGCGTCGCACCTCGTTGAGGCGGCGGAACTGCTGCATCGTGCTTGCCTCGGCGCCGGCGACCTTGATGGACTGGACGGACCCGAGCGTCTCGCCCAGCATGCCTGTGATCCGTTCGGTCGCCTCGCGGGCATCGGTGCGGTACTCCCGGATGCGGCCGCCGAACCGCTCGGCCGTGATCACCATGACCAACAGCGGGGCGAACACGAGCAGCGTCAGGCGTGCGTCGATCGAGAGCATGATCGCACCGGCGACGATCGAGAACGTGAATGTTCCCGTCAGGTCCGCTGTCCACGAGAGCGCCTCGTCGACGTGGTCGACGTCGTCGCGAAAGCGACTGATCATCTCACCGGGCGAGTCGTGAACCGCCTGGGCGCCGGGCATCTCGTAGATGCGTTCGAGCATGTTGCGACGCAGCAGGCTCGTGATCCGGTAGATGAAGTGGATGTCGTTCCACATCCCGAGGGCCATGATCGCCAGCCGCGCCGCGCCGTAGGCGACGAGCGCCGCGATCAGCGTGGCTGCGTTGAAACCGGGCTCGGTCTGTAGCCGGTCGAAGAAGGCGCGGGTGATGAGCGCCGGGATGATCGGAAGCAGCCACATTGCCGCCCAGATCACGACGTTGGCGGCATAGCGCCACGGCGCATGACGGATCATGCCGACCATCAGCCGGCCGGTGGGCACGGTCGATCGCGACGAGCCGTTCATGCGAGCACCTCCTCCATGCCTGCCGCCAGAAGACGTGACAGCTGAGACTCCGGGTCGGCGACGAGCTCGGCGCGGGGACCGAACTCGATCACGTTCCCGTCCTCGAGGATCAGGATGTCGTCGGCCCGATTCACCGTTGCGAGACGGTGGGCGATGATGATCCCGGTCCGCCCCTCGAGCAGCCTGTCGACGGCGCGCTCGATCAACGTCTCGGTGAGCGGATCCAGCCGGGACGAAGCCTCGTCGAGGATCACGAGCCCCGGATCACGCAGGAAGATCCGGGTGAACGCCAGGAGCTGGGCCTGTCCCGCCGAGAGTCCGCCTCCTCCCGACTCGAGCTCGGTGTCGAGCCCGTCGGGAAGCGAGGCCAGCCATTCCTCGAGTCCGAGCCGGTGGAGGACGTCGAGGAGGTGTGCGTCATCGAGGTCGGCGCCGTCGAAGAACGTCAAGTTGTCCCGCACCGGGGCACGGAACAGCTGCACGTCCTGGGTCACCATCCCGACCCGATGGCGCAGCTCGTCGGTGGCTACGTGGGAGAGGTCGACGCCGCTCAGCCGCACGGCACCCGCCTGTGGGTCGTAGAGGCGAGTGAGCAATCGAGCGATGGTCGTCTTGCCCGAGCCGGACCGGCCGAGCACGCCGAGCACCCGCTGCGGGGCGACCTCGAACGAAACGCGATGCAGCACGCGATCGTCGCCGGCGTCGTCGTCGTACGTGAACTCGACGCCGTCGAAGACGACGTGGAGCGCCTTTCTCGGGAGGTGCTCGTCGCCGGGAACGGCCAGCGCCGACGTCCGGGAGAACAGCTCCTCGACTCTGGCGATGCCGGCGCCGGCCTTCTGGAAGTCCTCCATCTGGGAGCGGATCTGCTCCATGGGCTGGCGCATCATCTCCGTGTAGTAGAAGACGAGGTAGACCGAGCCGAGCGTCAAGGTGCCGTTGCCGAACAGAATCGAGCCCAGCCAGAACACCAGGGCGGTACCGAAGACATAGGTGGTGATGCCGGTTCCCCACAGGATGGCGAAGCCCATTCGGCCCCGCACTTGCTCCGGTAGCCAGTCGCGCAGGATCCTCGTGAAACGGTGGACCATGTAGGAGGCGCCTCCGTTGGCACGGATGTCCTCGGTACCCCCGAGCTGCTCGCCGATGAAGCCGAAGAGGCTGGCGCTGCTCGCCCGGACCTGCTTCCACCACGGCACGGCCACGACCTGGAGCCGCACCATCACGGCCAGTGCAATGAGCGAGAAGATGGTCAGCCCGAGACCCACCCACACATTCTCGAACCACAGCAGCGTCAGCACGCCGACCAGCAGCACGACGTTGCCCACCACCCGGATGGCAAAGGCCGAGAAGAAGTTGGACAGCGAGGTGACGTCGCCGTCGATGCGCTCGATCAGCTCGCCTGGTGTGTGCTCCTTGTGGAACCCCATGTCCAGGTTCAGCACGTGCTCGGCGAGCCGAGCTCGCATCTCGTTCGTTGCCGCCCACCCCAGGTCCTCGGCGAGGTAGGTGGCGAACAGGCTCATCGCCTGGTGGGCGACGGCGATGCCTATGTACCAGAGCGCGAGCGGGATCAGCCGGTCGACCGCCGTGCCGGTGGTGGCGCGGTCGATGAACACGCGCACGATTTGCGGGTTGATGAGCTGCAGCGCGATCGAGACGAGCAGCGCAAGCGCAAGCAGCCACACCCTGGCGCGCAACGGGCGCAGGTACTGGACGAGCAGTCGGTAGTAGGAACGGACCGGAATCATTGTCTCTCACTGATGCCGAGGGCGAAACCCTCGCTACGGGCGGGTCGAAGAGCTGGCAGCGCCGGGTTGCTGCCGAGGCGGACTGGAGGCGCCTGGGGGCGCTACCGGGCCGCCGGAACGGGGAAGGCCGGCGCAACGAAGCGGTTGATCTTCTGCAGCATCGTGACCCTCCTCTCTATCGACTCGACCGGATTCCGGTCGTGTGGCATTTCGGTCGTATGACACGAACGGCCGCGACACTGCTACGAGCGTTCACGGCCGGCAGTCACTATCTCACTGCTGCCCTCGTCCGTCAAGGGCGCGCCTCGCCGGAGTAGTCGTAGCCGTGCCCGGGCTCTCCTCACTGTGGATCGGTGCCGATGAACCATTCGACCCAGCGCCCGTGCGGGTTGGCGACGGCTATGACCGAGTCGATGCCCCTCGGCCACAGCGACAACCTCAGCTCGAATGCCTTGTGACCCGGCTCGAACCGCAGCCAGGCGACCGGAGCGTCGGGCGTGGCTGCTGCCTCCGCCGCTCGCATCGCCGAGATCACAGCCCGTCGCGCCTGCGAGGAGAGGTACTGCATCACCACGGAGTGCATCACAACAGTCGCCACCCCCGCTGCCGTCGAGGCCAGCTGGCGAGGCAGCCACGTCTCCGCCGCCTCCGCCGCGATCGCGACGGGGCGCCGGGCGGCGAGCTCCAGCGCCCGCTCCAGCTGGGCGAATCGGTCGAGCTGGTCTGCCCACACGAACGACCTGAGGCGGGCGGCATCGTCGCGATCGGAGATGCGCAGCGGGTTGACGTCACACCCGCTTCGCTCGCCGACCTCGAGTACAGATCCGACGTCGGGCGGCGAGCCCCGCCAGTCACACGGCACCACGACCGAGCTCGCGAGATCGCCGAAGGGTCTGCCATCTGAGAGCTCGTACCGAAAGCGATCCATCATGAGGTTGAGGCCGGCGCTAGCGCCGATCTCCAAGAGCCGCAGCGGCATGCCCGTCAACCGTGTGATCTCGAGCAGGCCGCCCACGAGAATCGCGGAGCGCCCGATCTCATTCGTCTGCGGCGGCTTCGCCACGGCTCGAACGAGCACACCCGGTCGATCGGCGACGGTTGCGAGGAACGCATCGGTGCACCCGGGGAACGACGGGCGCCCCCCGTGGTCGGGTAGTGGGCGGCAACGGCGGGGGCGGCCCCGGTGAGTGCGGCCTGGTGGATTCCTGCCATCACTCGTAGCGCCATCGCATCACGGACCGGGTCGCCGGTATATGCCTCGAGGAGCCGTGCGGTGGCTCCTTCGCGTACCAGGTCGTCGGCGGCGGCTTCCAGCAACGTTGTGTAGAGCGGCGAGCCGAGCCGCTCGCAGCTCGTCGCCTGGAGGCGGAACGCACTGGGGAGATCCACCTTCCGAGTGTGCCACCGCCGCACCACGCACGTGACGTTCCGCCCTGCCGTGAGGGCCGGGCGGTCGATGGCCGTGCCCCGCCGCGGGAGTAGCGTGGTCGCGTGCTCTCGCCAGACGCCACTTCTTCCGAGGACATCGCCGGATTGGTCAAGGACCTGGCCGCGCACTTCGAGGCGAACTACCCGGCCGAGCGCGCCAACCTGTTGTCCGATTTCGCTGCGGCCCTACTGCGTCGTGCCAATCTCGACGCCGGGGAGCGCGATGTCTCGGCGTTCGCACTTCAGATCGCATCGCTGCTGGACTTCGTGTCCGATCGCGGCGACCGGCCGATGGCGATCCGCGTGCGAACCGATGGCCAGCGCGCTCTGGAGCGCGGCGCCGGGGGCGCCGTCGTCGAGCTCAACGCAGACGACGCACCATTCCTCGTCGAGTCGGTGCTCGCCGAGCTCAACGACCGTGGCCTTCGCCCACTGCGCATTCTCCACCCGGTCCTGGGCACGATCAGGTCGGAAGGCCGGTTGATCGGAGTCGGCTCCGTACGTCAGAGCCCGCAACGCGAGTCGGTGCAGCAGTACGTGCTGGAACAGGCGCTCAGTGAGGCGGATGCCGCGGCCCTGGAGTCGGCGTTGATCTCCGTGGTCGGCGACCTCCAAGCCGCAGTTGCCGACTTCGTGCCGATGACCGAGCGGATCGAGACCATGTGCACCGCCGCGCGCATCGGGGCGAGCCATTACCCCGAGGAGGACGTGGCGGAGGCGATCGAGTTCTTGCACTGGCTGCTCGACGATCACTTCGTGTTCCTCGGCTATCGCGAGTACCGGATCGTCGACGGAGACGGCGAGAAAGCCCTGATCGTGGTGCCCGACAGCGGCCTCGGCATTCTTCGCCACGCTGAGGCGTCCCGCTTTGCGAAGCCGATGCCGCTCAGCCGGCTGCCCCGCGACATGCTCGAGCGTTACCTGTCCGGCAACCTGCTGGTAGTCGCCAAGACCAACCGGACGGCAACCGTTCATCGTCGGGCTCGCATGGACTACGTGGGCATACGAGAGATGGGCCCGGGCGGCGAGGTCATGGGAGAGCTACGTCTCATCGGGCTGTTCACCGCAAAGGCGTTCATGGCTCGGGCCTCGTCGATCCCGCTCATCAGGCGGAAGCTGGAGTGGATCATCGACCACGAGCAGCTCATCGAAGGGTCCCACGACTACCGCGCCGTGGTTCAGATCTTCGACAGCTTTCCAAAGGAGGATCTCTTCTCCGTACCTCGCGAAGAGCTGGCACGCACGATCTCCGGGCTGCTTGCGCTCGAGGAGGAGCGCGGCGTGCGGTTGTTCGTGCGCAACGATCTGCTGGGACGCAACGTCTCGGTCCTCGTCGCGATCCCGCGGGAGCGGTTCAACGCCGAGCTGCGGCGCAGGCTCCAAGCGCTGTTCCTCGAACGCTTTCATGGAACCTCCGTCGACTACCGCCTGGCCCTCAGTGAGGCCGGCTCGGCCCGGATTCACTTCACCGTCTGGGTAGGAGCCGGCCAGGTCCCCGATGTGTCGTTTGCCGATCTCGAGCGCCAGGTCGCCGACCTCGCCAGGACCTGGGAAGACCGCCTGCGCGATCGGCTCGTCGACCTCTACGGGGTGGATCGTGGCGGGCAGCTCGGTACGAGGTGGGCCGGGCGGTTCCCCGACTACTACCGCACGTACACGTCGCTGGAGGTCGCCGCTGGAGACGTCGTCGCGCTCGATCGCCTCATGGCCGGAGAGGATTCGCTCGTGATCGGGCTCCAGACCGAGCCTCCCGGCGAGGAGCAGCTGACCCGGCTCGGGTTCTACCACCGTGGCGGGAAGCTGGCGCTATCTCGCATGATGCCGCTGCTCGAGCACCTCGGTCTCCAGGTCATCGAGGAGGTGCCGACCCGGCTCACGGGCGAGGGGCCGCCGATCCTCATCCACGACTTCGGCGTACTGGATGCCGCCGGCGCCAGGCTCGATCTCGACGCCGTCGGCGACCGCATCGCGCGCTTCATCAGCGCCGTCTGGAACGGCGAAGCCGAATCCGACTCGCTCAGCCGGCTCCTCGTGCTCACCGACCTCGATCATCACGACCTGGCGATCTTGCGCGCCTATCTCACATACTGGCGGCGGGTCGCCCCCCAGTTCACGGCGCACTACGTCCACGACACGTTGGTGGGCCATCCCCGCATCACGGCGGGTGTGCTCTCGCTGTTTCGCAGCCGGTTCGATCCGGCACGGGGCGACGGCCATTCCGAAGCCCTCCGTGATGACCTGCTCGCAGCGGTCGACCGCATCGACTCGCTGGACGAGGACCGCATCTTGCGCGGTCTCGTCGGCCTGGTGATCGCCACCGTCCGCACCAACGCCTACGTGCCAGGCGCTCGCAGCCTCGCCTTCAAGCTGCGGTCACGCGACGTTCCCGGAATGCCCAAGCCCTACCCCCTGTTCGAGGTCTTCGTCTATGCCCGGGACGTCGAGGGCATCCACCTGAGGGGCGGGAAGGTGGCCCGCGGCGGCATCCGGTGGTCGGAGCGGCGCGAGGACTACCGCACGGAGGTCCTCGGCCTCATGAAGGCCCAGATGACCAAGAACGCGGTCATCGTCCCGACCGGTGCAAAGGGTGGTTTCGTGCTGCGCGGCGACCTGGCGTCCGACACGCCCAACCGCGTCGCCGACGCATACACGACCTTCATTCGCGGCCTGCTCGATCTCACTGACAACCTGGTCGACGGCGTGGTCGTTCACCCGGCCTCCGTGAGGGTCCACGACGAAGGCGATCCATACCTGGTGGTGGCGGCAGATCGTGGCACCGCCGCATTCTCCGACCTCGCCAACAGCCTCGCAGCGGAG
>JBFINP010000069.1:0-15655 GCA_041611095.1 Acidimicrobiia bacterium
CAAGCTCACGGTCGCCGAGGCGGAGCTCGATCCGCACCGAGGCGCAGGCGAGCTGGAGCGGGCGGTTCGCGCCTTCGACCCGCGACCTGGTGCGTGGCTGCTCGTCGAAGGTCGACGAATGAAGGTCAAGGCCGCCTCGCTTGCCGACGATGGCCCCGAACTCGGCGTGATCGCGGGCCGCGACGGCGCACCCGTGCTGGGCACCGTGGACGGCGGACTGCGGCTCGAGAAGGTGCAGCCTGCCGGCAAGCGGGTGCAGACAGGCGCCGAGTGGCTCAACGGTCGCAGGGGCGAGCCGGCGCACGCCGGTCGGTGAAACCCGGCGTCGGCGCTCGGCTGCATGCTGCGAATCTCGTAGGTCGCGTCCTGGACGAGGGGGCCCACTCCAACGTGCTCCTGGATCACATGCGCGATGTTCCGGAGTCACTGCGCGCCCGAGTGCATCGACTGACGATGGACACGCTCCGCTGGCTGCCTCACACCGAGCCCGCAATCGCAGCGGCGAGCTCGCGCCGGCTCGATGATCTCGATCCCATGGTGAGGTCGGTGCTCCGGGTTGCGGCGACGGAGCTCGCTCTCGGCGGGGATCCGCATGGCGTGGTCGACAGCTCCGTGGAGGCCGTGCGAGAGGGCGGGGTTCGGGCGGCCGCGGGCTTCGTCAATGCCGTCCTGCGCTCCCTCGTGCGTAGCGGCGAGCCGGTAGCGGTGTCGCCGTCCGATCAAGGTGCGGCGGGCGCAAGTGTTCCCGCCTGGATCCGGGACGCGTTGGTAGCGCAGTGGGGCGCACAGGCGGCCGACGCGTTCCTGCTGGCGTCTCTCGAGCCGCCCCCGATCGGGGTGCGCTGGCGAGGTGGTGCCGATCTCCGGGGCGTCCCCGTGACGGGCGTCCCAGGTACGTCCTACGTCGATGCGCGAAGCGACGTTCCCGACCCATCTGGGGGAACCGTCATGGATCCGTCGTCGGCTGCAGTGGCACGAGCCGTCGAGGCCGGTCCCGGGATGAGCGTGCTCGACCTGGCTGCGGCGCCAGGGAACAAGACGATCGCGTTGTGGGATCAGATGGAGGGGGTGGGCGACCTGGTGGCCGCGGACCGCCACGCACGCCGGGCCCGTAGCGCAGCTCGCAGGCTGCGCAGGCTCGGCGTGGGTGCCATGTGGGTCGTCACCGACGGATCACATCCGCCGTTCGCCGGCGGAACGTTCGATCGGATCCTCATCGATGCGCCCTGCAGCGGGCTGGGCACGCTGCGTCGCCGCCCCGAGATCAAGCTCACCCTCGACCCGAAAGCACCCTCCCGGCTCGGCCGGACCCAGCGGGATCTGCTGGAGGCCGGAGTGGAGCTCCTGGCGCCGGGGGGTCGCCTCGTCTACGCGGTGTGCACGGTGTTCGCCGAGGAGACGGTCGACGTCGTCGCCGGCTTCGATGGACGTCCCCCGGCGGGCCTAACCGGGTGGGAGTGGGGCGGGGGGACCCTGCTGGCGCCTCACCTCACGAGCACGGACGGCATGTTCATCAGCGTGATCGAGCGCTGATGCCCACAGAGCGGCTCCACGTCAGGTGATCACGACCTCGTCGAGCCCCTCGGGCGCCGGCGGATAGCTCATGTCGAGGCTCTCGAGGGTGGCGACGATCGTCTCGGCCACGGCGAGATCACGGAACCACTTCCGGTTGGCCGGCACGACGAACCACGGAGCCCGCTCGGTGGACGTCCGACCCAGCGCAACCGCGTACGCCTCGATGTAGTCATCCCACAGCTTGCGGTGGTCCACGTCACCCGGGTTGAACTTCCAGCGCTTGGCTGGGTCATCCAGTCGCGCCTGCAGCCGGGCTGCCTGCTCCTCCTTCGAGATGTGGAGGTAGAACTTCAGGATCGTCGTGCCCTCGGCGACGAGCAGTTGCTCGAAGTCTCGTATGTGCTCGTAACGGCGCTGCCACCGCTCCTCGGGAACGAGGTCGAGCACGCGGACGATCAGGACGTCTTCGTAGTGGCTTCGGTTGAACACCACGATTTCGCCTGAGCCGGGTGTGTGCCTATGCACTCGCCACAGGTAGTCGTGGGCGAGCTCGCGCGGCGTTGGCGCCTTGAAGTTGGCGACCTTGACGCCCTGGGGATTGACTCCCTCGAAGACCTTGCGAATCGTGCCGTCCTTGCCGCCGGTGTCCATGGCCTGGAGCACGACGAGGAGCTTGTGCCGGTCACCTGCCCACAACAGGCGCTGCAGCTCGGCCAGCCGCTCCCGCAGCTCGGCGAGCCGCCGCCGGGCGGACTTCTTGCCGTCGGGCCATGCTGCGGCCCCGTCGGGATCGATGGCGGCGAGATCGAGGTCCACGCCGGGGGCGACGCGATGGGCGAGCACGAATGTCCTCCTGGTCGGTGGGCGTGAATCTAACGACCGGACGCCCACGTCTGGCGGTCCGCCGCCGCAGGGGACGCCGCTGCGCGGGCCCACGTCTCTAAGCTCGCGGTCGTGCGCAAGCCCGTCCGCATCGCCCCTTCGATCCTCGCCGCCGACTTCAGCCGCCTCGGGGACGAGATCGCGTCCGTGGCGCGGGGCGCCGACTCGCTCCACATCGACGTGATGGACGGCCACTTCGTGCCCAACGTCTCCCTCGGCATTCCGGTCATCCGCTCGATCCGGAAGACGACCGATCTCGTCTTCGACTGCCACCTGATGATGACCAATCCGGATGCCTACCTCGCCGCGCTGAGGGAGGCTGGCGCAGATCTCGTGACGGTGCACGTCGAGGCATTCCCGGATCCGATGACGATCGCCACTCAGGCCAGGGACGAGGGGCTGGGTTTCGGCCTCGTCATCAACCCGCCGACACCTTTCGCCGCAGTGGAGCCATATGTGGAGATCTGTGACCTCGTGCTGATCATGTCGGTTCAGCCGGGATTCGGCGGTCAGGCGTTCATGGCCTCCGTGCTCGACAAGGTGGAGGCGGCCAGGGAATTCATTGATGTTCGCGGCCTACCGGCCGATATACAGATCGATGGCGGCATCGGGCCGGACACGATCGCATCCGCACGGCGTGCGGGGGCGGACATCTTCGTGGCCGGAAGCTCTGTGTTCGGGGCAGAAGACCGCGATGCTGCCATCGCCGAGCTGCGCCGGGTGGCCGCGGAAGCGGACCAAACCGACACGTAGACGTCGGGCTGCGGCGCCGGAGAGTGACGGAGAGCGATGAGGCAGCGCATACTCATGGTCGACGACGATCGCGACCTCGTCGACTACGTGCGCCGTCATCTCCGCGCCGCCGGGTTCGAAGTCGAGAGCGTCGCCGATGCCCCCGAGACGTGGAAGGTCATGCGGCGGTCCGTACCCGACCTGGTGTTGCTCGACATCGACCTTCCCGGTGGCGGCGGCCATGCCCTGCTGAGGGGCCTCGCGTCGGATCGCACGACTGCCGCAGTCCCGGTGATCGTGGTCACGGCGGCACGACGCAGTCAAGACCGGGTGCGCGCCCTCCGCCTCGGAGCCGACGACTATGTCACCAAGCCTTTCGACGTCGACGAGCTCGCGGCTCGAGTGCGAACGGTGCTTCGCCGGGCCCGCCAGCTACGGGACCTCTCGCCACTCACCGGTCTCCCGGGCAACGCAGGCATCACGCGAGAACTCGGCGCCCGCATCAAGCGCCGTGATCCGCTGGCGGTGGTTCACATCGACATCGACAACTTCAAGTCGTTCAACGACACCTACGGCTTCCTACGGGGCGATGGCCTCATCACGTTCTGCGGTCAATGCCTCCTCGAGGCCGCCTCGCTCTGCGTCAACGAGGATCCCTTCATCGGCCACATAGGCGGTGACGACTTCGTGGCGCTCGTTCACCCGGCCGACGCGGTCGAGTTCTGCGAGGACGCGCTTCGGCGGTGGGATCAGGGGATCCCCGCCCGCTACGACCCGGTGGACGCCGAGCGTGGGTTCGTCGTGGTGGCCGATCGCCGTGGAGCGCTTCAGGAGTTCCCCCTCGCCACCCTCTCGATGGGTGTCGCCACGAACGAGCGGCGGCGGTTCGGCTCCGAGTGGGAGGCATCGGCGGTCGCGGCGGAGATGAAAGAGCATGCCAAGCGTCACGAAGGATCGAACTTCAAGATGGACATGCGCACTTCTTGAGCCCGTACTCGGCGCCGAAGCCGCCGGGTACAATGGCCCCACCAAGAGGCCCCCTTCAGGGCAGGGTGGAATTCCCGACCGGCGGTGAAAGCCCGCGACCCCCGCTAGGGGTGGATCCGGTGAAACTCCGGAACCGACGGTGACAGTCCGGATGGAAGAAGGAGGGCGCTGTGTCGCGACGCGCGCAGTCCGACAACCGAACCGCTGAACGGCGCAGCCTTGCGCACCTCCGTCGCGCCCTCGACCTGGCCCGTCCCCACCACCCCCATCCAAACCCGCGCGTCGGAGCCCTCGTCGTCGCCGCTGACGGCGCGGTCGTGGGGGAGGGCGCCCACCGCGTCGCCGGACTGCCCCACGCCGAGGTCGAGGCGCTCCGCAGGGCGGGATCGCAGGCGTCCGGAGCCACCGTGTACGTGACGCTCGAGCCGTGCGACCACCACGGACGTACGCCACCGTGCACCGAAGCGCTGATCGACGCCGGGGTGGCCCGGGTCGTCATCGGCGTGGGCGACCCCGACGACCGGGTCGCCGGCCGCGGGATCGCCCGGCTGAGAGCGGCGGGCGTCGAGGTCGTCGAGGACGCGCTCGTCGACGAGGCGCTGGAGCTCGATCCGGGGTATTTCCACCATCGGCGGACGGGCCGACCGCTCGTCACGCTCAAGCTCGCGGGAACCTTCGACGGGCAGGCCGCAGCTGCCGACGGAACGTCGCGGTGGATCACCGGACAGCTCGCACGGCGCGACGCCCATCTCCTCCGGGCACGGTCCGATGTGGTGATGGTCGGCGCCGGCACGCTACGCACCGACGATCCCAGACTCGATGTGCGGCTGGATGGTTACGAGGGACCGCAGCCGAGGCCGGTCATCGTCGCCGGCGCCGGGCGATTGCCGTCCCTCGCCCAGGTTTATGGGCGCTCCCCGCTGATCTACCGGGCGGCCATCGAGGGCGACGAGCCGGAGACCGCCGAGGTGACGACGCTGCCCGACGGATCCGGCGGGGTCGATCTCGACGGTGTGGTCAAAGACCTGGGTGCTCGCGGCATCCTCGACGTGCTCGTCGAAGGCGGCCCCACGCTCGCCGGCGCCTTGCTCGCCGCAAACCTGGTCGATCGCCTCGTCATCTACCTGGGAGCGAAGCTGGCCGGTGGTGTCGGCAGGCCGATCGTGAACGGTGCGTTCACGACGCTGACGAACGCCCGTGACGTCACCCTGGTCGACCTCGACCGGCTCGGTGACGACGTCAAACTGGTCGCTCGCTTGGAACGGGAGCCATGATGTTCACCGGGATCGTCACCGAGGTGGGGAGCGTCGTCGAGGTCACTCGGACCGACGGCGGCCGACGCATCGTCGTTGCCGCGCCGGCGACGGCGTCCGATCTCATCGTCGGAGCTTCTGTTGCCGTGAACGGCGTATGTCTCACCGCCACGCACGTGGCGGGCGAGCGCTTCGCCCTCGACGTCGTCGGCGAGACGGTCGCTCGCTCCAATCTCGGGGGCGTGGCTCCGGGCGATGCCGTCAACCTCGAGCGACCGATGGCCGCCGGCGGCCGCTTCGACGGACACGTCGTGCAGGGGCACGTCGACGCCGTAGGTGTGGTGGCAGCGATCCGTCCGGAGGGCGAGGCGCGCCGCATCAGGATCTCCATCCCGCCGGACCTCGCTCGCTACGTGGTCGAGAAGGGGTCGGTGACCGTCGACGGCGTCAGTCTCACGATCACCGCCGTGGCAGCAGCCGGCGAGACCGAGCCCTGGTTCGAGGTCGTCCTCATCCCGCACACCCTCGACGTGACCCTGTTCGGGAGCCGGGGCGTCGGCGATGGCGTGAACCTGGAAGCCGACGTCATCGCCAAGTACGTCGAGCGCATGCTGGCGGTGGACCGATGAGCACACCCGTGGAGAAGGCGATCGCCGCCGTCGCCGCCGGCGAGTTCGTACTGGTCGTCGACGATGAGGATCGAGAGAACGAGGGCGACCTCATCCTGGCGGCCGACGCCGTGACTCCGCAGCAGATCGCTTTCATGGTCCGGCACACCAGCGGCCTCGTCTGTGTCCCCCTGGAGGGGTTGCGGCTCGACCAGCTCGGTCTGCCGCTGATGGTTGCCCAGAACACCGAGTCGTTTCTCACTGCCTTCACGATCAGTGTCGACCTGATCAAGGGCACGACGACGGGCATTTCGGCCGAAGATCGCGCCGCCACGATACGTGCGCTGGCCGACGGGAGGACGACCGCAGCCGAATTCGCCCGGCCCGGACACGTGTTTCCGCTTCGCTATACACCGGGAGGGGTGCTGGTGCGTCCCGGGCACACCGAGGCGGCGGTCGACCTGTGCCGCTTGGCCGGGCGGGCGCCTGCGGGCGTCCTCGCCGAGCTCGTCGAGGACGACGGGTCGATGATGCGAGGCACGCGGCTGGTGGAGTTCGCCGTCGAGCACCGCATGCCGCTGCTCTCGGTCAGCGAGCTCGTGACCCATCGGTGGGCCACCGAGACGCTGGTCCGCCGGGAGGCCGAGGCGCTGCTGCCCACGGACGTAGGCGAGTTCCGCGCCGTGGGCTTCCGGTCGGTCCTGGACGGGAGCGAGCACATCGCGCTCGTTGCAGGCGACGTGACCGGAGGGGAGGCGGTGCTGACCCGAATCCACTCGGAGTGCTTCACGGGCGACGTGCTCGGGTCGCAGCGATGCGATTGCCGGGCGCAACTCTTCGCCGCCATGGAGCGCATCGCACGAGAAGGTCGCGGGGTCGTCGTCTACAACCGCTCCCATGAGGGACGTGGGATCGGTCTGCTCAACAAGCTGTCGGCATACCGGCTCCAGGACGAAGGGCACGACACGGTCGAAGCCAACCAGGCGCTCGGTTTCGGGGCCGACATGCGCACTTTCGCCCTCGAAGCCCAGATCCTGGCGAACTTGAAGGTCTCGAGCGTGCGGCTGATGACGAATAATCCCGAGAAGCAACGCCAGCTCGAGCTCTACGGCATCGACGTGACCGAGCGGGTGCCCCACATCACGGGTGTCGGCCCCCACAACGTGAAGTACCTGGAGACGAAGCGCAGCAAGCTCGGGCATCTGATCCGGGAGGAGAGGGGATGAGGCTCGAGGACCGCACCTCCGCCGGGGTGGAAGCGGTCGACGCCGGCGGTCTTCGTATCGCCGTCGCCACCGCAACCTTCAACGAGCAGGTGACGAGCGGTCTACGGGAGGGCGCCGTCGAGTGGCTGAAGGCCGCAAGAGCGGTCGACATCACGTTGGTGGACGTGCCCGGAGCCTTCGAGCTTCCGCTCGTGGCGCAGGCGCTCGTCGGGGATCACGATGCCGTCGTTGCGCTCGGTGCGGTGATCGAGGGCGCCACCGATCACTACGAGCATGTGGCCCACCGAGCGTCCGAAGGCCTGCTTCGAGTGATGCTGGACAGCGGCAAGCCCGTGGCATTCGGCATCCTCACCGTGCGCGATCCTGCGCACGCACTCGAGCGGAGCGCTCCCGGTCCCGACAACAAGGGTGCCGAAGCGGCCGAGGCCGCCGTGCGCACCGCATTGCTGCTGCGCAGCCTGCGCCCGGTCTAGGCGCATTCACCGGGTGGGCGCTGTCCAGCGTATTCGCGCCATCGCCGAACGCGCTTATACTCCCCGCCACAACCGACACCAAAGCGGAGGCGCTGCTTCCCACCCGGCCACCCGCCGCAGGCGAGGTGCGCCGTGGTCGATACCTCGTTCCGGGCAGCATCTCGCATGCTGCCTGTTTGCGTGCGGGATACGCACCGGGGTCCGGCCGGCGTCGGGTACCAGACGACAACCTGGGAGGTACTTCCATCACCAGCAAGGAACCAAGGGTCAACGATCGCATCCGAGCCCGTGAGGTCCGTCTCGTAGATCCCGACGGCGGACAGATCGGACTGAAGTCGATCGAAGAGGCCCGTTGGTTGGCAGATCAGCTCGGCCTCGACCTCGTCGAGGTCGCCCCCGACGCCCAGCCACCCGTCGTGCGCATGATGGACTACGGGAAGTTCAAGTACGAGCAGTCGGTCCGGGCACGGGAGGCACGGAAGAAGCAGACCCGGACCGTCATCAAGGAGGTGCAGTTCCGCCCCAAGATCTCGTCGAACGACTTCGACGTGAAGCGCAAGCGGGTGGAACGGTTCCTCGGCGAGGGCGACAAGGTCAAGGTCACCATGAGGTTCCGCGGTCGTGAGGTAACGCATCCCGAACTGGGAAGGGAGATCTTGGACCGCCTGGTGGACAGCGTCGAAGGCTTGGGCACGGTAGAGACGATGCCCCGCCTCGACGGGCGACAGATGACGATGGTTCTGGCGCCGGTGAGGAGGGCACCCAGCGCCCAGGCCGCGAAGGAGACAGAAGTCGAGGACAGCGTCGGCGAAGGCGACGAGTCCTCCTGAGGAGCGTGAGAACGTGCCGAAGCAGAAGACGCATCGCGGGGCAGCCAAACGCCTCAAGGTGACGGGCTCGGGCAAGATCCGTCACCGCAGGGCGTGGCGCGGCCACAACCGCCACAAGAAGTCGTCTCGCAGGTGGCGACGCGTGGCGGGGGAAGCCACGCTCACCGGTGGGGACGCCAAGCGGGCCGGACGCCTCCTGGGCCGGTAGGAAGGATCACATCATGGCGAGAGCCAAACGCGCCGTCAGTGCGGCGAAGAAGCGACGGAAGGTGCTCGAGCGCGCCTCGGGCGCGACCGGAGCGCGCAGCAGACGATATCGAGCTGCCCGGGAGCAGACGCTGAACTCCCTGCAGTACGCCTATCGCGATCGCCGTGCCCGCAAGGGCCAGTTCCGGAGGCTCTGGATTCAGCGCATCAACGCGGCAGCCAGGCTCAACGGTACGACGTACTCCCAGCTGATCGCCGGGCTCAAGGCGGCCGAGGTCGAGGTCGACCGAAAGATGCTCGCCGAGATGGCGGTGAACGATCCGACCGCGTTCTCAGCTCTGGTGGCCGTCGCCAACAACGCACGCGGCGACGCCTGAGCGGCGCGCTCGTGAGCCGGTCGGTGCTCACGTCGGCTCGGAACCCGCGCGTCGTCGCCGTCGCCAAGCTTCATGATCCGCGGCACCGGCGGGCGACCGGTCTGACGATCCTCGAGGGTCCGCACCAGCTCGCCGACGCTGTGGCCGCCGGGGCACAGGTACGCGAGGCGTACGTGCTGGAGGACGATGAATCGGGTGCGTTCCTGGCGTCGGCCGCCGGGGTTGCGGTCACCCGAGTCGACGAGAGCGTACTGCGACGGATCGCGGGCTCGGACAACCCGCGCGGGCCGGTCGCGGTCGTCGCCATCCCGCGGAGCCCCCGGATAGCCGCCGTCGACAGCATCGTGTTGTGGGGCGTACAGGATCCCGGCAACGTGGGGGCGATCATTCGCAGCGCTGCTGCATTCGGCTTCGCCGTCATCGCCGGATCGGGGACCTCCGATGTGTGGGCGCCGAAGGCGATACGCGCCGCGGCGGCCACGCAATTCGCCGTTCCGCTCTCTGTGACGGATGTCTCCGTCGAGGGTCTACGACGGACCGGGCTGCGGCCGGTTGCCGCCGTGGCCCGTGACGGCATGGATCCGGCGGAGGTGCCCACGAGCGAGCCGATCGCGCTGCTGGTGGGCAACGAGGCGGCCGGTCTTCCCGACGACGTGGTGGCCGAGATCGAGGATCGGGTGACGCTACGGCTCGACGGCGGTGTCGAGAGCCTCAACGTGGCCGTTGCCGGCGCCGTGCTGATGTATGCGCTGCGGGGGGGCCGAGAGCGGCCGGATGGCCGGTCTGTCGATCGTGGCGGAGACGTGGGGTAAGCTCGCGGCGTGAGACCGCAACGACTCGTCTATGCGTTTACCGGCTGGGCACGCTCCCGGCCGGAGCAGCGCGACTGAACCAACCCGGCCGCAGACCAGTGCCCGAAGCATCGAGCTTCGGGCTTTTTCTATGAACGAGACGAATTGGAAGGAGGCAAGATTGCAGGAAGGCATCGACGTGGAACAGTCAGCGGAGCCCGCGGAGACGACGGCTAACCTGGCGGCCCCCATGGACCTCCGGTCATCCCTCGCCGAGCTGCGCGCCGTCACCATCGAGCGCCTTCAGGACGCGACAACGCTCGAAGAGCTGGCGCTCATCGAGACCGAGGTTCTCGGTTCCGAGTCGCCGATAGCAGTTGCACGACGGGGGCTGGGCTCCATGCCGTCCGAGGAGCGCAGGGACGCCGGCCGGGCGATCAACGAGGTCGCCAAGGAGCTCGCGAACGCCGTGGGTGATCGCCGAGTGGCACTGCGCGCCGCGGTGCAGCGCGAGCAGATCGCCGCCGAGGCCTTCGACGTCACGCTCGACTACGAACGGTTGCCGCTAGGCAGCCTCCATCTCGTGCAGCAGGTGATCGACGAGGTCTCCGACATCTTCGTCGGACTCGGCTACAAAGTCGCCGAGGGACCCGAGGCCGAGCTCGCCTGGTACAACTTCGATGCGCTCAACACGCCGCCTGACCATCCGGGCCGGTTGGAGTCGGACACCATGTACCTCGACTACGGCGACGCGGCCGACGAGATGCTGATGCGAGCGCACACCTCACCGATCCAGGCGCGTTACATGGAGACCCACGACCCTCCCGTGTACATCGTCGCCCCCGGTCGCGCCTACCGCAACGACACGATCGACGCCACCCACCTGCCGGTGTTCCACCAGATCGAGGGGCTCGCCGTCGACGAGAACATCACCTTCTCCGACCTCAAGGGCACCCTCGCCGAGTTCGCCCGTCAGTACTTCGGGCCGGAGACCGAGGTGCGCATGCGTCCTCACTACTTCCCGTTCACGGAGCCGTCGGCCGAGCTGGACGTCTCGTGCTTCAGCTGCGGCGGCGGGAGCTCCTCGTGTCGGGTGTGCAAGGGCGTCGGCTGGCTGGAGATGCTCGGGTGCGGGATGGTCGACCCCAACGTGTTCGTTGCCGTCGGCTACGACCCGGACGCGGTCACCGGGTTCGCCTTCGGCATGGGGGTCGAACGGCTCGCCATGGTTCGCCACGGCATCGACTCGATGCGCATCTTCGTCGACAACGACGTCCGTTTCCTCGCCCAATACCCGGGGTTCTGATGCGTGTTCCATTGAGCTGGCTCCGCGAGTACATCGAGCTGCCGACGTCGGATGTCGGCGAGATCGCCCACGCCTTCGACATGCTGGGCCACGGCGTCGAGGACGTCCTCCATCTCGGCGTGGGTTGGACCGATGTCCGCATCGGCCGTGTCGAGCGGATCGAGGCTCACCCCGACGCCGACCAGGTGCGGATCACTCACGTTGACCTCGGTGACGGCGCCCTCCATCAGATCATCTGTGGTGCCTGGAACTTCGACGCCGGTGCCGTGGTTCCCGTGGCCGTGCCCGGGGCCGTGCTGCCCGGCGGTTTGGAGATCGGCGAACGCAAGATCCGGGGCGTGATGTCTCGAGGCATGATCTGCTCCGAGCGCGAGCTGGGCATTGGAGACGTGCACGAAGGGATCATGGTGCTGGGAGACGACGTCGCCGCCGGAGGTCTCGGATCCCCCTTGGCCGAGGTGATCGATCTGCCGGACGTGGTCTTCGACCTGGAGGTAACCAACAACCGGCCCGATGCCATGGGCATGGTCGGCGTCGCCCGCGAGCTCGCCGCCTGGTTCGAGGTGCCCTACCGGTGGCCCACCATCGCCCTCGAAGCCACCGGCGGGCCGCCCACCACGCAGGTCCTGATCTCGGCGCCCGACGGCTGCAACCGCTTCGTGGCCCGGGAGCTGCGCGGCCTCACGGTGGGCCCGTCGCCGTTGTGGATGCGCGAGCGGCTGCGCCGTGCCGGCGTGCGGGCCATCTCCAACGTGGTGGACGTCACCAACTACGTCATGCTCGAGCTGGGACACCCGCTCCACGCCTTCGACGTTGACCAGATCGCCGGCAACATGCTGGATGTGAGGTGGGCCGAGGAAGGGGAGGCCATCGTCACCCTCGACGGCGTGACCCGGAGCCTGACGCCACGGGATCTCGTCATCGTCGACGCCGACGGCCCGACATCGCTCGCAGCGGTGATGGGTGGGGCCCGCTCCGAGGTCGAGCCGGTGACGGTGAACGTGCTGATGGAGGCGGCGTCCTGGAACCCGGCGACGGTGATGTACACGTCGCGGCGTCACGATCTGCGCTCGGAGGCCTCGGCCCGCTTCGAGCGAGGCGTCGACCCCAACCTGGCCCCGGACGCCAACACCAGGGCGAGTGCCCTGCTGGCGGAGATCGGCGGTGGCGCCGAAGTATCGGATTTGATCGACGTTGTGGCCAACGAAGTCACCCCGTGGGACATCACGCTGCCGATCCGCGAGGTTCAGCGCCTGCTCGACGATCGTTTCACCGTCGAGGCGTCGGCCGCTGCGCTGCGGCGTCTCGAGTTGGAGGTGGAGGTGGAGGGAGACACGTTGCGGGTCGTCGTACCGACGTTCCGGCCCGACCTCACCCGGGGAGCCGACCTCATCGAGGAGCTGGCCCGACTCGCCGACTACGACTCGTTCGCAGCGACGGTCCCAACCGGACCCGTTGGGGGGCTCACTGCAGAGCAACGCCGAACACGACACCTCCAGGACGTGCTGCGCGGGCTGGGCCTGCACCAGGTCATCAACCTGCCCTTCGTGTCGCACGGCGAGCTGGCCGCGTTCGCCGAAGGGCAGGTCGAGGGCGTCGTGAGCGTGCGGAATCCCCTGCGCGACGACCAGGCCAAGCTGCGACAGAGCCTGCTGCCCGGTCTCGTCCGCAACGCCAGGGACAACTTCAACCGCGGAGCCGATCAGGTGGCCGTGTTCGAGATTGGCCGCACCTTCCACGCACGACCGTGGGGCGAGGACCCGCGCGTGCCCGACCAGCCGGTGCGGGTAGGCGTCTTGGTCGCGGGCCGGTTCGGCAACGAGCGAATCGGCCGGCACCGCACCGATGCGGATGCGGCCACGGCGCTGGGAATCGTCGGCGCCCTGGGGGAGGCGATGGGTGTCGTGATCGAGCGCCGCCAGGCCACGCCGGCGGGGTTTCATCCGACCCGGGCCGCCCAGCTCACGATCGATGGCCGCCGGGTCGGCATCGCCGGCGAGCTCCACCCGGAGATGGCGGCGCGCTTCGACATCGAAGGCCGTGCTGGCGTCGTCGAGCTGGAGGTCGCACCACTGGTCGCCGAACGCCCGCCCCATCAGATGACGGCGATCTCCGGCTACCCGCACTCGGACTACGACCTGTCGTTCGACTTGCCGGCGGGGGTGACCGCCGATCGGCTCGTAGCGGTGACGAGCGGTGCTTCGGATCTCGTCGAGGAGGCTCGCGTTTTCGACGAGTATCGCCCTGCGGGCCCTACGCGCTCGCTTGCGATCACGTACCGGCTCCGAGCCGCCGATCGGACGCTGGCAAGCGACGAGATCGAGGCGGCGAGACAGGCGATGATCCAAGCGGCCGGAGGTCTGGGAGCCACGCTCCGCGGCAGTGCGAACAAGGAGGATGAATGACCGACTATCTCACCGTTTCCGATCTCGGCCACGAGGGGCTGCGAACGGTGCTCGCTCTCGCCGCGGCAGTGAAGCGTGACCCGGGACCCTATGCCGGGCGTCTCACCGGTGCGCACGTCGGTCTCTTCTTCGAGAAGCCGTCGACACGAACTCGGGTCTCGTGCGAGGTCGCCACGGTCGACTTGGGCGCCCATCCGGTCGTGCTCAAGGCCGACGAGGTGGGGCTCGGGAAGCGTGAGGCCGTGGAAGACGTGGCTCGCACCCTCGATCGCTACCTCGACGTGCTTGCGTTCCGGGTCTACGACCACGCCAACCTGGTCGCCATCGCAGATCACGCCGACGCCCCGGTGGTGAACCTCCTCTCCGATCGCAGCCACCCGTGCCAGGCCCTCGCCGATCTGCAGACGATCGCCGAGCATCGGGCGTTGGAGGGGGCGAAGGTCGCCTTCATCGGCGACGGCAACAACGTGTGTCACTCCCTGATGATGGGTGCAGCGCTCACGGGCATGCAGCTTCGGGTGGCGACGCCCGAGGGATACGAGCCCCACCCGGATCTGGTCGCCGAGGCGCAGAGCCATTCGGCTGCTTTCGACGGGACCATCACCGTCGGCAACGATCCCGGTGCTGCGGTCGAGGGCGCCGACGTCGTCTACACCGACGTCTGGGCGTCCATGGGACAGGAGAGCGAGGCCGCCGAGCGTCGCAAGCTCTTTGCGCCGTTTCACGTCGACGAGCGCCTCTTCGGGCGGGCGGCGACCGACGCCATCTTCCTGCACTGCCTGCCGGCGCATCGTGGCGAGGAGGTGGCCCACGAGGTGATGGAGCACGAACGATCGCACGTGTTCGATCAGGCGGAGAATCGCATGCACTCCTTCAAGGCGCTGCTGCTGCACGTCACCGGCAAGGCCTGAGCGCCGCGCTCAGGACGCTCGCGAGGCGTGTCACACTGACCCCGATGGGCGGCGACCACATCACCGTGGAGGTGGACGGTGAGCATGTCCGGGTCTCGAGCCCGGGCAAGGTCATGTTCCCCCGACAGGGCTGGACGAAGCTCGACGTGGTTGAGCACTTCCTCACGTGCGTCGACGGAGCGCTCACCGGCGTGTTCGGCCGGCCAACGCTCCTGAAGCGGTGGCCGAACGGGGTCGGTTCGCCGCCCTTCTTTCAGAAACGGGCACCGGAGTCGGCGACGGAGCGCATCCGCGTCCACTATCCGTCCGGCCGGTCGGCGGCGTACCTGGTGCCCCGCACACCCGCGGACATCATCTGGATGGTCCAGCTGAATTGCCTCGATCTGAACCCGTGGACATCTCGGGCCGAGCACGTCGAGCAACCCGACGAGCTGCGGATCGATCTCGACCCGACGCCGGAGGCGACGTTCACCGACGTCCGCACGGTGGCGCAGGTGGCGGGTGACGTACTGGAACGTCACGGGCTGGTCGGCTGGCCGAAGACATCGGGGTCAAAGGGAATGCACGTCTACTGCCGCATCGAGCCACGCTGGGGCTTCTCGGAGGTGCGCCGCGCCGCCCTGGCCGTGGGCCGGGCGGTGGAGGAGGAGATCCCGCACCTGGCGACGACGGCGTGGTGGAAGGAGGAGCGGCACGGCGTGTTCCTCGACTACAACCAGAACACACGAGATCACACGATCGCATCGGCGTATTCGGTCAGGCCGACTGGCCTGGTGTCGGCCCCCCTCACGTGGGACGAGGTGGATGGGGTCGAGCCCGAGGATTTCCCGATGGTCGGCTTCGCCGACCGGTATCGACGGGTAGGCGACTTGATGGAGGGGATCGACGACGCCGTAGGCTCGATCGCGCCACTGCTGGGCCTCGCCGACGAGCAAGACGCCACAGCGGAGGAGCCGCCGTGAGCGAAGGCGAGCTGGCGATGCTCCTGGCGGGCCCAGTGCTGGAGGTGGCTCCCCGGCTGATCGGGCTTCGGGTCCGCACCGAGATCGACGGTGCGCCGACCGAGGTGGCGTTGACCGAGGTCGAGGCGTACGCCGGCGAACAGGATCCGGCGAGCCACGCCTTTCGAGGCCGCACGGCACGCAACGGCGC
>JBFINP010000070.1:0-15183 GCA_041611095.1 Acidimicrobiia bacterium
CGACGACACCGGCGACGACGGCCAGACCGACATCCATCGGCGGGACCCTACCGAGCCGGCCGGAGACCGGCGCGTTCGAAGCCGCGCACGATCGCCCGGCTGAGGACGTCCTGCCTGGTCCACAACAGCGATGCGTGACCACCGTTGACCCAGAGAAGCTCAGACCCGGGCCAATGCTCGTGGATCGCCAGCGTGGTCTCGGGCCGGACGAAACCGTCACCCTTGGCTCCGACGATGACGGCGCGCTCGGTGGGTCGGCTCGGGGGAACGCGCAGCACCGACCCGAGATCGAGGACCGCGCTGAGCCGGTCGTGAGCGCCGGCACCGAGTGCGGACCAGTCGACGGCGCGGGACAGCACCCCGTCGAACATCACCGCTCTCGGGCTGTGGGCGGGGGCGAGCAACGTGACTGCCAGCGGAATGTCGAGCGTCGCCGCGGTCACGCCGGCGAGGCTGCCGCCCATCGAGTAGCCCGACACACCCACCCGTGCCCCGCGGCCGGCGAGATCCACCGCGACCGCTCGCGCCTCGTCGACGATGGACCGGCTCAACAGCGCCATATCGGCGACGGTGCGGATCGGCGAGCCCTCGCCGTCGACCCGGCGTGTCCCGTAGAAAGCGGCCTCGAGGAGCAGCGAGCCGATATGGCTCAGCGCCAGCCGGCGCGCCAGCCGGGTCCGGGTCCGAAACCCTTCGTCGTTCCACGCAGGCAGCAGCAGGCACACGTGGTCGGCTCCGGCGATGGGCTCGATCAGCCGCAGATGAGCCGTCCGGGCCGGCTCGGGAAGCAGGGTCAGGGGCGAGGGAAAGACGGCGTCGGTGACGACGAGGCCAGCCTGTTCCCGCGGTCGTCCCCATTCGATCGTGAGCTCGGCAGGGGCGGTCACGAATGTGATGTCGAGCTGTGACAACAGGCCGGTGTCCCCCCACCCGTCCCGGAATACCCGCCCTTCGTCGCCCAGGAATCGCAAGGCGAGTCCGGCGCCCCGATCGATGGGATGCATCGACGTCACAGTACTCGTGCCGGATCCGTACACTCCATGCATGGCCGAGGTAGCACCCCCTGCTCCCGAGCGCCCCTCCGCCGTCGCCTGGCGCTGGGTGCGCCGCATCGCCGTGTTGATGCTGGGCATTCCCCTCGTGATCATCGGCCTGCTGCTGCTCGTCGCACCCGGCCCCGGCACACCGGTGCTCCTCGCCGGGCTGGCGATCCTCGCCATCGAGTTCGCATGGGCGCGCCGCCGCATGCATGACCTGAGGTCGATGGCCCGCCGCATTCTCAAGCGCGGGGACGACGCCGCCACGTCCTGAGACCTGGCCACGCAGCCGGTGGCGTAGTGTGCGCCCCTCATGGACGTCGTCGTCGCCACCGACAGCCTCGGTCACGCGTATGGGGACGTGGTGGCCCTGCACCACGTCTCGGTCGAAGTGCCCGCCGGACGCGTGGGATTGGTGGGCGCCAACGGAGCCGGCAAGACGACCCTCATCAAGATCCTCCTCGGCATCCTCGAGCCCACCGTCGGGTCGTCCACCGTGCTCGGAGCCGATCCGCAACGAAATGCGGTCGGCGTCCGCGCCAAGATCGGGTACATGCCGGAGAGCGACTGCCTCCCCGAGGCGCAATCGGCGGCGGACTTCATGGTCTATGCGGCCGAGCTCGCCGGCCTCCCGCCAAAAGCGGCTCGTCAGCGTGCTTCCGACGTCCTCACACTCGTCGGGCTCCACGAGGAGCGCTTCCGCCAGCTCGGCGAGTTCTCTACCGGCATGAAGCAGCGAGCCAAACTCGCCCAAGCGATCGTCCACGACCCGGACCTCGTCATGCTCGACGAGCCCACGGCCGGCCTCGACCCCGAGGGTCGAGACGAGATGCTCGACCTGATCGCACGCCTCGGCGGCTTCGGGATCAACGTCATCACGTCGTCTCACGTCCTCACCGACATCGAGCGCACCTGCGATTGGGTCGTGATGCTGGACGGCGGCAGCGTGCTGCGCGAGGGGCCGCTCTCGGCCCTGCTCGACACCACAACCGTCGAGGTCGAGCTCTTCGAGGATGCCGCACCGGTCGCAGAGGACCTGCGGCACCGGGGCGCAGACGTCACGGCCGAGGGCCGCACGATGGCGGTGCGCATCGACGGCGATGGCTCGTACGACCTCGTTCGGGACGCCCTGGCGAGGGCCGGTATGGCCGTGCGAAGGATGGGCACGCGCGCCCAGACGCTCGAAGACGTGTTCCTCTCCTCGGGAGGTCTTGAGCCGGGACCCGAGCGATGACGGACCAAGGTGTCGTCTACGACCTCGGCTACCGCCCCCACGAAGGGCCTCGCCTCGGTCGCAGGGCGGCGATCCGCGCGACGGTGAAGGACGGGCTGCGACGCATGTTCGGCATCCGGCGGCGAGCTCGGAAGAAGGTGCTCCCGTTCCTCCTGTTCGGCGTGGCGCTCCTGCCGGCCATCGTCTTCGTCGGTCTCGTGTTTCTCACGAGCCAGATCGCCACCGGCGACGTTATCGACACCCCATTTGCCAACCATGCGTCGTACTTCGACATCGCCGCAGGCACCGTGCTCCTCTTCTGCGCACTCTCCGGCCCGGAGCTGCTCATTCCCGACCGGGTCGAGGGTGTGTTGGCCGTCTACAGCTCCCGTCCGATGACGGTGTTCGACTACCTCGGCGCCCGCGCCGGTGCGCTCGCTCTCGGCGTCGGTGCCTTCATGCTGGTTCCCCAGCTCCTCCTGTATCTCGGGTTCGCAGCCTTGGGAGGCGGGGGGTTCCTCTCCAACCTGGTGACGAGCTCGGGCGATCTACTCCGCATCGCTGCCGCCACGTTCTTCTACCTCCTCGCCTACGGAGCGCCTGCGTTCCTCATCGCCGTCTTCGCCAAGCGGCTCGCTCCGGCGACGGGTGTGTACCTGGGCGCCTTTCTGGGGTTGCAGGCGGCAGCCGACGGCTTCTCGTCGTCGGGCACCCGCTGGGCCGCCGTTGCTGCGCTGTCCGACCACCCGAGCATCGTCCGGGACTGGATCTTCGACCGCACGCCGACCCAACTCGTTCCCGTTCGAGCCGGGCTCGACGCCTGGGTTTCCCTCGTGGTCATCGTGGTCGTTGCCGTCGTGACCCTCCTCGTCGCCGTGCGACGCTACCGGAGCTTGATGTGACCGGCGAGCACGCCGCCACCCTCGACCCGGCCGTGGTCCCCAACCCGACGGTGGAGGTCAACGCCGCCTCCAAGTGGTTCGGTCAGAAGGTCGCCGTGTCAGGGGTCACCTGCTCCTTCGGCCCCGGTGTGACCGGACTGCTCGGACCCAACGGCGCCGGGAAGACGACGATGCTGCGAATGATGGTGGGCCTCGTCCTCCCCTCCGAGGGCACCGTCAGCGTCCTGGGCAAGGCTCCCCGACAGAATCCGCAGACCTATCGCAACCTGGCGATGGTCCCCGAGGAGAGCTCCGTGTACGGCCACATGTCCGCCCGGCGCCTCGTGCGATACGCTGCCGAGCTGTCCGGGGTCGGCGACCCGGGCGCCGCCGCCGACGCCGCGATCGCGGCCGTCGAGCTGGAGGATGCCGCCGACCGGGCCGTGAGCGGGTTCAGCAAGGGCATGCGGCAACGGGCAAAGGTGGCTTCGGCACTCGTCTCCGATCCGCAGATCCTCGTGCTCGACGAGCCCCTCAACGGCACAGATCCGATGCAGAGGCTGCGACTGATCGGCATCTTCCGCAGGTTGGGGCAAGAGGGACGCACCGTGATCGTCTCGTCGCACGTCCTCCAAGAGGTGGAACGTATGACCGACCGGGTGATCGCCATGGTCGACGGCAAGCTGGCGGCGGCGGGAGACATCGCAGCGATCCGCAGCGCGATGGCCGATATCCCCTACCGGGTGCTCGTCGAGTCCGACGAGCCGAGACGGTTGGCGGCCGCACTGCTTGCCTCCGACGCCATCACCGGTATCGAGCTGGCCGAGAGCGGCTTCCACGTGGAGACCAGCGATCTCCGCCTGCTCGGCACCACCGTCCCGGCCGTGGCGAAGGAGCTCGGGATTCGGCTCCGCGCCTTTCGACCCGAAGACGACTCGCTGGAGAGCGTCTTCCGCTATCTGGTGCACCGGCGATGACGGCTCCGGCACGCATCGCCCGCACCACCGTCTCCCAGGTGCTCGGCACGCGACGGCTCATCGGTCTCGCCCTACTTGCGTTGCTACCCGCTGTGATCGTCTTCCTCAGCACCTCCCGAGCCAGTCCGGCGTCGCGGCTGGAGACCTTCGCCGGAGTCACGGTCGGGTTCTTCTTCAGTGTGGTGGTACCGATCGTCGCCCTCATCCTGTCGGCGTCTGCGCTGGGCGACGAACGCCGCGATCAGACGCTCTCGTTCATCGTGCTCCGCCCGATCCCCCGCATCGTCCTCGCCGCGGCCAAGATCGGCGGCGGGATGGCGGCGTCGTGGCTGGTCGTCGCACTCGGGGCGATCGGTCTCGGCGCGGCGATGGGCCTGCGCCACGGCGATTGGGGCCACGTGGTTCCGTTACTCGCCGGCGGGCTCATCGCAACGACGGTCTATGCGGCGATCTTCGCCCCCCTCGGCTATTTGACGGAGCGGGCAACCCTCGCCGGGCTTGCCTTTGCGTTCATCTGGGAGGGCGCCGTCGTCGGAGCCATCGGTGCGCTCGCCAGCTTGTCACCGTGGCGAATCGGCTTCAGCGCATTCGCTGCGCTCACCCCGGACGAGGTGCTGCCCTACGTGCCCGACCTGGCGTTGGGCAACGTCATGCCGGGAGCCGGCGGCGCGGCGGCGAAAGCCGTGGTGGTCCTGGCCATCGGTGTGTGGGCCACCGGATGGATCCTGCGTTCTCGGGACCTCATCTGATCGGGTTCGAGGCGTAGCGCGGCCGCTAGTTCGCTCCGCTGAGCAGGTCTTCGAGCTCCTTGCGGGCGGTATCGAGGATCACCTGCGCCTTCAGAGTGCGTCGCGCCACCTCGGTGTGCCGCGCTTCCGCGGCCTCGAGCTGCGCGTCGACGTCGGGACCCCCGTTGCGCTCCGCCCGAACGCGCAGCTCTCCGACCTCGCCGACGACCTTGACGAGCTCCGCCTCCAACCGCTTGAGCCGCGCTTCGGCCGCCTCGACTCGCTCTTCCGCCGCGGACAACTCCCAGTGGTGCTCCGACTCGGGGCCGGCCGTCAGGTCGACGGGAGCGCCGGCGATCACGGCGGCGGCCATGGGGAGCCCGCTGAGCGTCTCGTAGATGTCGTCGCCGTGCGGGTCGAGGATCTCGTCTCGCCGGACCCGAGCCGGTACGAAGACCAGGGTCGTCTCTGCGCACTCCCGAACGACGGTACGACGATCCATACCGACCAGCACCTCGGCCTCACCGGGTATACGAGCCTCGTCGAGCATTGCATCCAGCTCCTCCTTGATGGCCGCCGCGGCCTCCTCGTCCTTCGCGGTCGCCAGGAGTCTGATGGCGGCCTTGCGCCATGCCTTGGTACGGGTGAACAGGTAGCCGGCCAGGAGAGCCAGCCGCCCGCTGTCGTCATCGGTCCACCACACGTCTATCCGCCGCCGCTTCTCCGGGATGTTGCTGGCCGCGCCCCAGCGGTGCGCATCGGTGAGTGCGGCGACGACGTTCACTCCCAATCGCACGACTTGACGCAGCGTCTCCTTGTAGTCGGCGCGCCGGTCCGGGGCGGGGTCCTCCGGCCAGCCGAAGAGGACGGTGTTGGCGCGCAGCGGTCCGAGGCCATACGACTGGACGACGATCGGCAATGCTTCGAGCGGATCCGGAGCGAGCACGACGAGCGAGTGCACGTCCAGGCCGAGTTCGTCGATCTGCGCCTTCAGTGCATGCTGCTCGGCCTCGCGTTCCCGCCGTTTGATCGCACCCGCTCCCTCCATGATGTGGACGACGGCCGACAGCCCGCTCGCACCCTCGAGCCACTCGGCGAACTGCATCAGCCTCTCCCGCCGCTCGGGATCGGCGGAGAATGCGAGCACCTGGGGGCGCCAGTTGCGAGCACTCTCGGTCTCCCCCGTCATCAACCGGATGCTCTCCTTCGCCCTCTGGAAGTAGTGGGAGTGGCTTGCGTCGGCCCACCGCTCGGGACGCGGACGACGGCGCAGGTACGTCGAGATACCGAGCAAGACGAGTAGGGCCACGATCCCTGCGAGCGGGTTGATGGCGATCATCGCCCCGAAGGAGGCGATGGCTCCGGCGAGGCTCAGTCTGCGATGGAAGTACTTGAAGCGCGGTCGGAACGAGGGGCTCCCGGCTCGCGCCTCGTAGAACGTGGCGTAGTTGAGCAGTCCGTAGGAGATGAGGAAGAACATCGACACGACCGGGGCGATCACGTTCAGACTGCCCAGGCCGATGGTGGCGATGGCAATGGCCAGCGACAACAGAACACCCCGCCGCGGGTTCGCCGTGGGGCCGTGGCCCTTGGCGAAGAAGTTGAGAATCGGGAAGATGCGGTCCGACGCAAGGGACTGGAGGATGCGAGGCGCCCCTAGGAACGATGCCATCGCCGACGACAGCGTGGCGGCCACCACCCCGGCGTCGATGAGCACACCCAGCGACGACACCGACGCCATCGCTCCGGTGTCGTCGATCAGCGTCTGCAGCCCGATGGTTCCCGCCATCAAGATCGCCACCGAGACATAGACGACGGTGGACAGACCGACGGCGGAGAAAGTGCCGGCGGGGAGACTCTTGCCCGGATCGCGCAGATCCCCGGACATGCTGACTCCCTGGGTGAAGCCGGTGACGGCGGGAAAGAAGATGGCGAACACGGCCCAGAAGCCGAGCGCACCGGCGGGCGCCGACCAGCTGTCGGCGAGGACGCCGGGGTCGAACTTGCCAATGGCCCCGGTGTAGAACGACACCAGCGCTGCGATGAGCAAACCCATGACGACGAACTGGAACTTGCTCGCCGCATCGGCCCCGAGCCAGGCGAGGATGAAGAGCCCACCGACGGCCCCCGCGGCGATCACCTGCGGTGCAAGATCCCAACCTGTGCCGACGATGGCCGAGATGGCCTCACCGAAGCCGATGGCGTAGAACGCGATCGAGACCGACTGGGCAAGGAAGAGCACCACTCCGATGGCGCCTCCGAACTCGATGCCGAGCGTGCGGGAGATCAGGTAGTAGTCGCCTCCTCCCCGCACCTCCATGTTGGTGGCGATGGCCGCCAGCGAGATGCTCGTGAGCGCGGAGACGGCCGTTGCGATGCCGATGATGACCAACGCATTTCGCAGCCCGGCGTTGCCGACCACGTAGCCGAGGCGCAGGAAGAGGATGATGCCGAGGATCGTGAGGATCGACGGCGTGAAGACACCGATGAAGGTGCCCAACGTCCCGTTGGGACCGGATCCGTTCCTCTCCACCACGGCGTTGCTCCTCGACAATCAGCCCTGCGGCCGCCGGTCCGCACTCTGACCTGAACCAGCGCGGCAACGTTACCGCCTCGGACTGTCCTCCACCCTCCCTCTCCCGCCTCATATTCCGGACAACGTCGCCGATGATGCCACCGGTGTCACGGAGGCGCCCACTACCGTCCCCCGCGTGACCGGCACGCTCCGCCAGCTGAACCGCCGCATGGGCAAAGCGGCGCTCATCGTGTCGGCCGGCGTGCTCTTGTCCCGGATCCTCGGTCAGCTCCGCGACATCATCTTTGCGGCACTGCTCGGCGCCAGCGGCATCACCGATCAATACGTGGCGGCGTTCCGCATACCGGACTTCCTCAACTACCTCCTCGCCGGCGGCTTCCTCTCCATCACCTTCATCCCGATCTTCTCGCGCTACCTCGCCGAGAACGACGAAGAGGGGGGATGGCGGGCGCTCACCGCCATCATCCGACCCATTGCGCTCGGAATCGGCGCCCTGGTGGTGATCGGATGGGTGGCGACGCCCGGTGTCATCGACTGGCTCTTCCCGGACTTCACGGCCGAGCAGGCGACCAACACCGTCCGCCTCACCCGAATCGTGCTCCCCGCCCAGATCTTCTTCGTGATCGGCGCCCTGTTCAGCGCCGTCCAGTACGCCAAGGGCCAGTTCTTGGTGCCGACGCTGGCACCCATCATCTACAACCTCGGAATCATCACCGGAGGCGTCGCCGATGCGGTCGTCACCGGCACGGCCGATCCCGACGGGTTTCTGTGGGGCGCGCTGGCCGGTGCCTTCGTCGGGAACTTCGCTCTCCAGTGGTGGGGCGCCCGACGAGTCGGAATGCGGTGGATCGGAGGAACCGAGTGGGGCCACCCTGCGCTCGCCGAATACGTGAAGATCGCGTTCCCGCTCATGATCGGCCAGTCGATCGTCGTGCTGGACGAGACGTTCATGAGCGTGTTCGGGAACCGCGTCGGAGAGGCAGCCCAGACCCAGTTGCAGTACGCCCGGCGCACGATGCTGGTCCCCGTCGGCGTGATCGCACAGGCGGCGAGCGTGGCCGCCTACCCGTTCCTGGCCCGGCTGTTCGCCGAAGGACGGCGCCGCGAGATGTCGCAATCCGTCGACCGGGCACTGACCTACGTCGTCGTCTTCTCCATGGCGGCGACCGGGCTCCTCGCCGCATTGACCCAGCCTGTGATCCAGACGCTCTTCGAGCGGAGCCAGTTCGACGCGGCCGACACCATCGCCACGGCTCGGGCCCTGTTCTTCTACTCACTCGCCATCCCGATCTGGGGGGCGCTCCAGATCCTGTCGCGGGCGTTCTATGCGATGCGGGACATGTGGACGCCGGTCGTCATCGGCACCATCGCAAGCATCGCGGCGGTGCCGCTCTTCTTCGCCATGCAAAGCCGCTTCGGCCTCGAGGGGGTCGCCACGGCGTCGACGCTCGCCCTCGGCTTGTACACCATCGCGCTGGCCGCGGTCTGGTACCGGCGGCGCCAGGAGGGCGGAAACGCGATCGCCGTCGTCGACGCCGCGGCGAGGGCGATTGCGGTCGTCGTGCCGGCGAGCTTCGCCGCCTTCGTCTACAGCTGGGCGCTTCAGACCCTGCTCGGCGAGGCCTGGTGGGTGGCACTGCTCGCGGTCATCGGCGGCACCGGTGCCTTCGCCGGTGTCGGCTTCGGCATCGGTGCGGCCTTGTACGGGCGCTTCGGGCCACCGCGGCTGCTGACTCCTCGGCGCTGAGAGCCCTCGCGTCAGCTCGGCGGATAGACACCCATCCCGGCGGCCTTCTCGGTCTCCCAGAAGATGTCGGCGATGTCGTCGATCAGGTCGAGTAGCTTCTCCCCGGCCGCAGGATCCATCGACTTCTTTGCGTCGCCCGCCTGGTGGATCGCCCGCCAGAAAAGATCGTCGAGCTGAGGGAACTGCTGCCGGTGATCGGCTGTGAAGAAGTCGGCCCACAGCACCATCAGGTGGTGCTTGACCTCCTCGGCACGCTCCTCCTTGAGCGTGATGCACCTCGCCCGGAAGACCTCGTCATCCGACCCGTGGTACTTCTCGGCGATGCGGAGGACCGACATTGCCTCGATCTTCGCCTGGGCGGGGTCGTAGACGCCGCAGTACAGGTCGCAGTGGGCATGGGCCACGCGGCTCGGCTTGAACAGACCCACGTTCACCTCCTGGTTCGAGTGAGACACGACCCTACACCCGGTGGCACGCGGCGGCGGCGGCGCTCGGCCCGGTTCGTAGACTCGCCACATGCCACTTCCGACCGGCCCGTGTCGTATCCCTCGCGCGCATATGCGGCTCCGCCGCTATGCGATTGCCGACCGCTCGATGGCGCCGGTGCTGGAACCCGGCGATTACGTGATCGCGATCCGGACGGTCTCCGAGTGGCTGCGCGGCGACGTGGCCATCGTCACACATCCCCACCGACCTGGTTTCGAGCTCGTCAAACGGGTCGTGGGCCTCCCCGATGACCATCTCGTGATCTCCGGCGGCTCCATCAGCGTCGACGGCGTGCCGCTGATGGAGCCGTGGGCGCACGGACGCACCCATCCGGACGGTGAATGGCGGCTCGGCGCCGAGCTGTTCCTGCTCGGCGACCAGCGGGGGGCGTCGGCGGCCGACAGCCGGTCCATCGGTCCGCTTCCCGTGGGTCTGGTGCGGTGGCGCGTAGTTGGGCGTTACTGGCCCCGGCACCGCATCGGCTGGGTCTGACGGCGCCCGACAGCCACGGGCGCAACGGCGCGCCGCTCAGCGTGGCCGGCGGGCGATCATCAATACGTCGATCGGCTCCACGGTGGCGCCCTCCGGGGCCGGGCGTCGCACCTGCTCGAGGCGCTCGATGTCGAGACCTGAGAAGTCACGCCGCAGTTCGTCTTCGGTGAAGAGATGGGCGGGGTCGCGGGGCCCGCCGAACCCATGCTCGAGGTTGTCCAAGTGGTGAGCGATCAGGAACACCACCCCGCCGGGAGCCACTGCTTCGCACGCGGCGGCGTGAGCAACGGCCCGAGGCTCCGGGGGGAGCTGGAGGTACGACAGCACCACGAGGTCATACGCCGCCGGTTCCGGCCGCCAGGCCGCCAGATCCGCCGTCACGAACTCGACCGAGACACCCTCCTCTTCGGCGAGCGTGCGGCCATGCTCGGCCGCGACCGGAGACAGATCGACGGCGGTGACGGTGTGCCCGCGTGAGGCGAGCCACACGGCGTTGCGTCCCTGCCCGCTACCGAGATCGAGAACCCGTCCAGCGGGCAGATCCGTAAGGTGCTCGGCCACGAATCGGTTCGGCTCCACGCCGAACACGAAGCCTTCGGTGGTGTAGCGCTCGTCCCAGGCGGCCTGCGCAGCGTTCGGATCAGGGTGTCCCATCGCCGGCATCGTAGGACCGCGCCATGCGCCGGCAACATCGAGATGTTTGGTGGCTTCCCGGAACGTCAAACCGGACCACGCCGCGCGGTTGGCGAGCACGAACTCCCGCACGGCGTCGGGCGCCGTCTTGGCGTACTCGCGGAGCGCCCATCCAATGGCCTTGCGGATGAAGAACTCCTTCTCGTGGGCGCGGCGCAACGCATAGCGAAAGAGACGCTCCTCGTCCGTCGCCTCCTTGTGGCGTAGCTGGGAGATGATCGCCGTTCGCCGCAGCCACATGTTCTCGTGGTCGATCCAACCATCGAGACGATGCGACATCTCCACGCGTTCGTCCAGCAACACCTTGCCGATCAGGTCGGCGGCGATACCGTCGACGAAGTCCCACCAGGCGCCCTCGACGATCATGCGCTCATAGAGGTCCACGTGCCGCAGGGTGATGTGGTCCCGGCACGCCCCGGCGAGCCCGATCGCGAAGTACTTCTCCTCCCGGTGGGGCAATGCCCACAGTGCCGCCACGGCCGCGCGGTAGTCGCTTGCGCTCTCGATCGGGAAACGGGAGATCATCTCGCGGAAGATCGGCGCCCTCCCCGGCTTCTTCACGCCATGAAAGGGCATCTCAGTCTTCATGTACGCCGCCATGGCCACCGCATCGCGTGGGTTCCCGGCAGCGGCCAGCTCCTCTGCCACGAAGCGCACCAGCTCGTCCACGGCGATCGCCATCTGGCCACGCTAAACCGGAACGTCGACCGATGTGCATGAGTCCGCGCGACCCCTACACTGCCACCGCTCGTGAGAATCGCACGACCCTTTCCCATCCTGATCGCCCTTGCGTTGCTCGCTGCCGCATGCGGCGGCGACGACGCGGGCAAGACCGCGGGCTCGCCGCCCGTGACCACGCTCCCGCCCGTCACGACGACCACGACGACCACGACGGCGCCGACCACGACGACCATCGCCGCGGGGCCGGCTTCGCTCCTCAACGGCATGCCGACCGCCGAAGACGCCGATGCGGAGCGGCGGGTCATCGCGGTGAAGGTGGACAACCATCCCGACGCACGGCCGCAGTCCGGCCTGCAGGACGCGGACGCGGTGATCGAGCTGCTCGTCGAGGCGGGGATCACCAGGTTCATCGCCCTCTTCCACACCGCGGACACGGACTACGTCGGACCGATCCGCTCCGGACGGCCCACCGACCCGACCCTGGTCGCTCCCCTCGGGGCAACCTTCCAGATATCCGGGGCGCAGCCGTGGGTGCAGTCGATCATCAACCGATCCGGCGTGAACGTGCTTGGAGAGCAGAGCCCCAACACGTTCCGCATCCCCCGCGGGAGCCGTGCCTACGAGCGCACCCTGTACGGGGACACCACCGGCATGCGCGAAGCCGCCGACAACCGTGGCTACGAAGACGTACCGCCCAGCGGATCGTGGTTCACGTTCGCCGACAGCCCAACCCCGACATCGGGCACAGCGGAGAACGTGACGATGTCGTGGTCGCGCGATTGGCCCGACGTGCGGTGGCTCTGGGACGGCGGCCAGTACCAGAGGTTCAACGCCGAGACACCCCACGAGTGGGTCGACCAGGACGGGGAGGGCGAACAGATCGCCGCCGACACCCTGCTCGTCCTGACGGCTCGCCGCTACACCGCCTCGCCCGGCGGCCAGGGCGGATCAGCCGTGCCCGCATTGGAGACGGTGGGGTCCGGAACCGTGTATCTCTTCTACGACGGCGAAGTCGTAGAAGGCACTTGGGAACGCGAGGAGATCGATCAGTTCTTCACGCTCACGACGGGCGCCGGTGAGCCCATGGTGCTTCCCGCCGGCCGGCTGTGGGTCTCGGTTTTCCCGGACGATCGCACCGTCACCTGGGAGTGAGTGCCACCACCGCACCCGAGAGCGCAGCGGCTCTCGCTGCCACGGTGCGCACCGGCGAACGTACCGCCGTCGAAGTGACGAGGTCGCACCTCGACCGCATCGAGTCCGATCAGACCCGACTCAACGCCTACACCCTGATCGTGGCCGAGGCCGCTCTCGCAGCTGCCGCCGAGGTCGATGCGGTGGTCGCCGCGGGGGACGACCCTGGACCGCTGGCAGGTGTGCCCGTGGCCGTCAAGGACTTGATCGACCAAGAGGGCCTGCCAACCACCGCAGGGTCGGGCTTCCCCCAAGCCCCGGCGGCCGCCGATGCGCCGGCGATCGCCCGGCTGCGGGAAGCCGGCGCCGTCCTGGTGGGCCGCACCGGGCTCCATGAGTTCGCGTTCGGCTTCTCGTCGGAGAACCATTGGTACGGGCCGGTGCGCAACCCGTGGGATCTCGACACGTCGCCCGGTGGATCGTCGGGAGGATCGGCGGCAACGGTCGCGGCCCGTCACGTTCCCGTTGCTCTCGGCACCGACACCGGCGGATCCATTCGCGTCCCCGCGGCTCTGTGTGGTGTGTTCGGGCTCAAGGTGACCCACGGGCGGGTACCGCTGACCGGTGTCTTCCCGCTCGCCGCCTCACTCGACACGGTCGGCCCGATCGCCCGCTCTTGTGAGGACCTCTCCCTGGCCTACTCGGTGATCGCGGGTCACGACCCGGCCGATCCATGGTCGTCGCCGCGGCCGGTGGCCGTCCGGGAGACTCCGGCCTCCGTAGCCCGGTGCCGGTTCGTCGTGCCCCACCCGTGGGTCGACCGTGCCCTCGACACAGCCACAGCCGCCGGTTGGGAGTGGTGGCTCGAGGCGCTCCGCGAGGCGGGAGCGATCGTCGCCGATCGCGACATCCCCGAGTTGGAGTTCCCGGGGATGGTGAGCGAGGCGATGTATCCGGAGGTCGCCGCGGTGCACCGGCGCCGTTTCGCCGCATCGCCCGACCGGTACGGCCCAGAGGTGCGCACCCGCGTCGAGATGGCCGTGGCTGCCGACATGGATGCCTACTTCGACGGTCTCGCCTGGCGGAATCGCATGCGGGAGGCGGCACTGAACGCGCTCGGCGACGCCGACATCCTCACCACACCGGCAGTCGCCGGGCTGCGTAAGCAGATCGGGGTCGACACCATGGACATCGGCGGGAGTGCCGTGTCGTATCGGGCGGCGCTGAGTTGCTTCTCCGCCCCCGTCAACCATCTCGGCTTCCCGGCGCTGGCGGCGCCGCTCGCCCTCCCCGGCACTCCCCCGGCGAGCGTCCAACTCATCGCCGGGCCGTGGGCCGAGGATGCCCTGCTCGCCCTGGGACGGGGCCTCGAGGACGCCGGGCTGGTCGCTGTCCGCTCACCCGCCGGAGACGGATGAATCGGAGCAACCCGATTGCGCCGGGAACGTTCGGGTATAGGCATACAATGCACTCTCGGACGGCCGTCGTGCCAAGCCAGGGCCGGCCAAGTTGGTGGCACAACCGTTGAGGAGATGATCGACGTGCCAGAAGAGACCCTCACCGTTCCAGAGGATCGGGAGGTCCTCGACAGAGCCGTCATTCGTTTTGCCGGTGACTCCGGGGACGGCATGCAGTTGGCCGGTACCCGTTTCTCTGCAACCTCGGCCCTCTTCGGCAACGACCTTGCGACGCTGCCGAACTTCCCGGCCGAGATCCGGGCGCCGGCCGGCACGCTACCCGGCGTGTCGTCGTTCCAGGTGCACATCGCAAACTGGGACATCCTCACGCCGGGCGACGAGCCCGACGTGCTGGTGGCGATGAACCCGGCGGCGTTGATGGCCAACCTCGGCGACCTGCGCAAGGGCGGCCTGCTGCTCGTCAACAGCGACGCCTTCGACGAGCGCAACCTCGCAAAGGCCGGCTACGAGACGAACCCCCTCGAGGACGACTCGCTCGAGGCGTACCACGTCCTCACGGCGCCGATGGAGGAGCTCACCAAGCTGGCGGTGGCCGACACCGGCGTCAAGGGTCGCAGCATCCTGCGGTCCAAGAACTTCTTCGCCCTCGGCCTCGTCTCCTGGATGTTCAACCGGCCGGTGGATCCGGTGATCAACTGGGTGCACCGCAAGTTCGGCGAGGATGACCCGGTAGGAGCCGCCAACATCGCCGCGTTCCGCGCCGGATACAACTTCGGGATCACCACCGAGGAGTTCCACCACACCTACGTCGTGGAACCGGCCAAGCTCCCGGCGGGGACCTACACGAACGTCACCGGCAACCAGGCGCTGGCCTGGGGACTTATCGCGGCCGCCGCCTCGGCCAAGCTCCCCCTCTTCTATGGCTCGTACCCGATCACGCCGGCCTCGGGCATCCTCGAGGAGTTGGCGCGCCACAAGAACTTCGGGGTGCGCACCTTCCAGGCCGAGGACGAGATCGCGGCCGTCGGCGTCGCCCTAGGGGCATCGTTCGCCGGCCACCTGGGGGTGACCGGGACCAGTGGACCCGGGGTGGCCCTCAAGAGCGAAACGATCAGCCTGGCCTTCCAAACCGAGCTCCCTCTGGTCGTGGTGAACGTGCAACG
>JBFINP010000071.1:0-14830 GCA_041611095.1 Acidimicrobiia bacterium
CCGGGTCGGTCCCGACGAGATGGTGGCCGACTATGCCCAATGGCTCAGCGGCGAAGAGGCCAACCAGGCCGCCTTCGAGGACGGCGTCATCTCCTCCGTCGATGAGGGAGTGCCCAACGACTACTACATCCGCAACGTGAACCCGCAGCTGCGGACACTTCCGGTGGCGAGCAATGTGAAGGTGTTCCTCGTGACGTCAGCCTCCGGCAGCGTGACCACCATCCCCGTCCCCCTGGACGAGTGGCTGGCGCTCCACAAGCCCGACGGCACACCGTGGGACCCCGATGCCGGCGACCAGTTGCCCGAGCTCACGGAGCCTCACTACGGCTACTTCGGCGCCGGATCTCCTACCGCCCCCTACTGGCTCACGCTGGACGCCGACGGAACGGTGGTTCAGATCAGCCAGCAGTACATCCCGTAGCGCGAGCCGGCGCATCGCAAGAAGCGCCGATCTTTCGCCTCGATGCAAACCGGGCCCCGATTCCCCGTGACAGGGGGATCGGGGCCCCTCGGTAGAGTGTTCTACTCAGCGCAGACAGCTTCCCGACACCGAATCGAGGCACCATGGCAGCCGCCCACGATCCGTTCGAGGCACGCACGACCATCGAGACGCCGCTCGGCGAGCGCACCGTCTACGGGCTCGATGCGCTGAAGCACCTCGGCGACGTGGATGCGCTGCCCTACACGATCAAGGTCCTGCTCGAGTCGGTCTTGCGCAACCACGATGGCCACGTCGTCACCGACGACGACGTGCAGGCCCTCGCCCAGTACGACGCCTCGAAGGTCGAGGAGACCGAGATCGCCTTCACCCCAGGCCGGGTCGTCCTCCAGGACTTCACCGGCGTCCCGGCCGTGGTCGATCTGGCGGCGATGCGGTCCGCTGTCGTGCGAATGACCGGTGATCCCGCAACCGCCCAGAAGGTCAACCCGCTGGTACCGAGCGACCTCGTCATCGACCACAGCGTGCAGGTCGATGCGTTCAACAGCGGGATGGCGCTCCAGATCAACTCGGAGCGGGAGTTCGAGCGCAACGGGGAGCGGTACGAGTTCCTCAAGTGGGGCCAGGCTGCGTTCGACAACTTCCGCGTCGTGCCTCCCGCCACCGGCATCGTGCACCAGGTGAACCTGGAGTACCTGGCCAAGGTGGTGTGGGACGACGGAACCACGCTGTATCCCGACAGCCTCGTCGGTACCGACTCGCACACGACGATGATCAACGGCCTCGGTGTGGTCGGGTGGGGTGTCGGCGGGATCGAAGCCGAGGCCGCGATGGTGGGTCAGCCCATCTACATGCTCCTGCCCGAGGTGGTTGGCTTCAAGCTCACGAGCAAGCTGCCCGAAGGCGCCACCGCCACCGACCTCGTGCTGCGGGTCACCCAGATGCTCCGGGAGCACGGCGTGGTCGGGAAGTTCGTCGAGTTCTACGGGCCCGGCTTCGCCGACATGCCCCTGGCCAACCGGGCGACCATCGCCAACATGGCGCCCGAGTACGGCGCCACCGTCGGTTTCTTCCCTGTCGACGAGCAGACCACGAAGTACCTCCGGCTCACCGGGCGCAGCGATGCGCTGGTCGAGACCGTCGAGCAGTACTACCGGATGCAGGGGATGTGGCGCGACGACGCCCGCGCCGTCGTCTACAGCGCCGAGCTGGAGCTCGACATGTCGACGGTGGAGCCGGCTCTCGCCGGCCCCAAGCGACCACAGGATCGGATCGTGCTGTCCGGTATGAAGGACCAGTGGCGCTACGACCTCGCGGAGACCTTCGGTAAGGCGGCCCCAGCGGGGCCGGGCACCGTCGAGGAGATGGTCGACGAGGGCGGTCCGGTGCTCAACGGACCCTCGCTCGAGCCGAACAGCGGCACCATGGTCGAGTACGACGGGAAGCGCTTCTCCCTCGACCACGGGGCGGTCACCATCGCCGCGATCACGTCGTGCACGAACACGTCCAACCCGGACGTGATGGTCGGCGCCGGGTTGGTGGCGCGCAAGGCGCGCGAACGTGGCCTGAACCGCAAGCCGTGGGTCAAGACCTCGCTGGCTCCCGGCTCCAAGGTCGTCACCGACTACCTCACCGACAGCGGGCTCATGGACGATCTCGAGGCGGTCGGCTTCTACCTCGTGGGCTACGGGTGTACCACCTGCATCGGCAACAGCGGTCCGCTGCCCGACGAGATCAGCGCCGCCATCCACGAGCATGACCTGGTCGTCGCTTCGGTCCTGTCCGGCAACCGGAACTTCGAAGGCCGCATCTCGCCCGACGTACGGGCCAACTACCTGGCGTCTCCGCCGTTGGTTGTCGCCTACGCCCTCGCCGGAACAGTTGACATCGACCTCACCCGCGAGCCCATCGGGCGGGATGGCGACGGCTCCGACGTCTACCTGAGCGACATCTGGCCCAGCCAGGATGAGATCGCCGCCATCGTGGGGCGGTCGGTCAAGACCGAGCAGTTCACGACCGAGTACGGAGCCGTGTTCGAGGGCTCGGAGGAGTGGCGGGCTATCCCGACGACCGGCGAGGCGCTCTACGACTGGAACCCGGACAGTACGTACGTGCAGGAACCACCCTTCTTCAAGGACCTCGGGCCCGAGGTGCAGCCGATCCGGCCAATCGTCGGGGCGCGGGCGCTGCTCAAGCTCGGCGACTCGGTGACCACCGACCACATCAGCCCCGCCGGATCGATCTCACCCGACTCGCCGGCCGGGAAGTACCTGTTGGAGCACGGCGTCGAGCGTAGGCTCTTCAACAGTTACGGGTCGCGGCGAGGCAACGACCGGGTGATGACGAGAGGCACCTTCGCCAACATCCGCATCCGCAACCAGCTCGCCCCCGGCACCGAAGGCGGGTACACCACGGATTTCACCGACGGCGAGGTGAAGACCGTGTACGAGGCCAGCCTCTCCTACAAGGAGGCCGGAATCCCGCTCGTCGTGCTGGCCGGCAAGGACTACGGAATGGGTTCGTCTCGGGATTGGGCTGCGAAAGGCACGTTCGAGCTCGGGGTCAAGGCGGTGCTCGCGGCGAGCTACGAGCGCATCCACCGGTCCAACCTGGTGATGATGGGTGTGCTCCCGCTCACCTTCCTCGATGGTGAGACGGCGGACTTGCTCGGCCTCGACGGCACCGAGACGTTCTCGATCGACGTCGACGACGACCTCCAGCCGCGCCAGCTCGTGAAGGTCACGGCCACCAAGCAGGACGGCAGCGTGACGGAGTTCATGACGACGTGCAGGGTCGACACCCCGGTCGAGGTCGAGTACCTCCGCAACGGCGGCATCCTCCACATGGTGCTGCGCCGGATGGCGGCGGAGTAGCGCTGGCGCTCCGCCTCCAGGCTGCTCTGGACGGCGGTGGCGAGGACGTCGGAACCGATCTGTGTGCGGTCGGGTCCTGTCGCGTGAGCGCAGCCAGGCGAGGGGGTATGGCGACTGGCCGTAGTCCCGAGTCCGCCCCCCCTCTCTCTATGAAGGGGTTGGGTGTGTCAAGGGGGGTGTGGTGGGGTCATGGTGGGGTGGTCCCCGTACAGGTAGAGCTCTTTCATCTGTTTGCCGTAGGGCCGGCCGCCGCTTCGGCGGCCTCGAGAACGCGCAGGCTGTTGTCCCCCAGAACCTTGCGGATCTCAGTCTCGCTCCACGACCGACGCAGCAGCTCGTCCGTGATGGCCGGGTAGCACGACACGTCTCCCAGCCCCTCCGGCGTCATCGTCATCCCGTCGAAGTCCGAGCCGAGGCCGACGGAGTCGATGCCGGCGACGTCGGCGATATGCTCGACGTGGTCGACGACGTCCGACACCGTGCCGTGGTCCAGCTCCATGCCCGCCTCGATGCGGTCCATCTCGGCAGCGATCGCTTTCTCGTCCCCGGCGAGGCGGCGGCGGACCTCCCGCCAGGTACCGAACATGCCGATCATCGTCTCGGCTGTGGAACGGATGACGAAGCCGGGGAAGAACACGGCCATGACGACGCCGCCGCGGGAGCCGATCGTGGCGAGGATTTCGTCGGGGATGTTGCGCGGGTGGGGGGCGAGCGCGGCCGCATTGGAGTGTGATGCGATGACGGGCGCCTCGCTTGCGTCGAGCGCGTCACGCATCGTGGCGACGGACACGTGGGATACGTCGACGAGCATCCCGAGCCGGTTCATCATTCGTACGACACGGCGCCCGAAGTCGGTGAGCCCACCGTGGCGAGCATCGTCCGTCGCCGAGTCTGCCCAGTCGATCGTGTCGCTGTGCGTCAAGGTCATGTACCGCACGCCCCGAGAGGCGAGCACCTCCAGTTTCCCGAGGGAGTTCTCGATGGCGTGGCCCCCTTCTGCTCCCATGAGGCAGGCGATCTGGCCCTCAGCACGCACACGGTGGACATCGGCTGCGGTGCGGGCCATCCGGAGCCTGTGGTCGTGGGCGGCGATCCGCTCTACGAGATCGATCTGGGCGAGCGTCTCGCGATGTGGCTCGGGAATGTCGGCGGGGACATACACCGACCAGAACTGGGCGCCGACGCCGCCTGCCAGCAGGCGGGGGATGTCGGTGTGAAAACCCGGCAGATGCTGCGAGGGATCGGCGACGTCGAAGGAGCCACCGGCCTTGGTGCGGATCGCCCACGGCAAGTCGTTGTGACCGTCGACGACGGGAAGACCGGCGTGGATCCTGCGTGCGGTCTCGGACGGTGCGGGAATCGTCATCGGCCGGGACGCTACCTGGTTACGCTCCACGGAATGCGACCCGCCGCCGACATCCTGCTGGTGGAGGCCGTGGCGCTCAGGCCCGTCCTCGAATCCGCCGAGCCCGACGCCTTCGACCGCCCCACCGTGTGCACGGGGTGGTCGGTACGCGATGTCCTCGCCCACTGCGGTGCGGCCCTCACGAGGACGGCTTCCGGCGACCTCCACGCCTTCACCCCGGAGGACAATCAGCGCGACGTCGACGAGCGGAAGAGCTGGCCGCTCGCCGGCGTGTTGAGTGAGCTGTTCGCCGGTTACGAGGAGGCAGCTCAGGCGATCGATGCGGCGGGGGGACGCCTGGATGGCATCGGGATCGGTGAGTGGATGCACGGGGGCGACGTGCGCGAGGCCATCGACGCCCCCGATCCTTACGTGAGTCCCGGCTCGGCCGTCGCCGTCGACCTCCTCTTCGAGCGCAGCCGCCGGACGGCGAAGACCGTCGCCGTCGAGCTCGACGGACGCAGCCGGCTGTTTGGCCCCGAGCAGCCGGCGACGGGGAGCCTTGCGACGGATCGGGAGACGTTCATTCGCCTCTGCGGTGGCCGCCTTCCCGATCCGACCCGGTACGAGCTCGTCGGTGCAGCGGATTCCGACCTCCTGCTCTTCTCCTGAGGGGCGTCCGGTCGTGCAGCGGGTCGTCGTCATCGGTACGAGTGGATCTGGCAAGTCGTCCCTCGCCAGGCAACTGGCATCGGCCCTCGACGTCCCGGCGATCGAGCTCGATGCGGCCTACCACCGACCCGACTGGCAGCCGCCCGACCTCGACGACTTCCGAACCCGCGTTGCCCGTCTCATCTCCGGTGATCGCTGGGTGGTCGACGGCAACTACTCCGCCGTGCGCGACCTGGTCTGGGGGAGCGCCGACACGGTCGTGTGGCTCGACCTGTCGCGCGCCGCGGTGATGACCCAGGTGATCGGACGCACCCTGGGCCGCGTGGCAACGGGCCGCGAGCTGTGGAACGGTAATCGTGAGCACTGGCGCAACGTGTTCCGCCGGGAACCCGAGGAGAACATCCTCCTGTGGGCGTGGACCACCTACGGCCGCAATCGCAGCCGATACGAACGAGCGATGGTGGATCCGGAGTGGCGCCGGCTGCGCTTCATCCGGCTGCGAACGCGAGGCGAGGTGCAGACGCTGTTACGCGCCGTTGCCGGCTGACCTCTCGGCTGCGGCGTCAGACGTCGGTGATGCAGTCCTCGTCGGCGGTGCGATGCGGCGTGACGAGCACCTCTGCCGGCTGGTGGGCGGCCTCGAGCAGGCCGCGCACGATGCCCTGGTCGAGCTTGCACACGATCTCGGGATGATCGGCAGCCGTTGCGCCGAAGGGACAAAAACGCGTCACGAGCGTGCGCTTGCCCGGCTCGGCCTCGGTGTCGAAGCCGACGCCCATCATCGCCCTCGCCACCGCCTCGACGGCCACCTCGAAGCCGGTGTCCTCGGGCAGCCCGATCTCTGCGGCGAGCTCTGCGCCGTACTCGCGGCCGATCTCCTCGGCGATCGCTCCGGCGTCGTCGGGGGCGATTCGCTCGACGACGCGCACGAGCAGCTCGGCGAGCAGGTCGTAGCGCCGCACCGGGAACTGCACCGAGATCTCCTTCGACGTCGGCTCGTAGTGCTTGGCCGGTCGCCCGGCACCGGGTCCGCGACGGTCGTTGCGCCGGCGATGTGTCACCTGAAGAAATCCGTCGGCGACGAGCCGGTCGAGGTGGTGCCGCGCCACGTTGGGATGGAGGTCGAACGCCGAGGCGACGTGGGCCACCGTCACCGGCTCGGCAGCCTCGCGAACCGTGATGTAGATCCCGCGTCGAGTGGTGTCACCGAGCGAGGCGGCGAGGGATGCCACTTGATCGTCGAACGTCTTCGTGTCCATCGGCAGCTTTCCGATCGCCGGGGCCGAGGCCGCAAACACCGTGGAGAATTCTGCGGTCGGAGCCCTCACTATAGTTTCTATCCACTATGCCGATAGGAGTTTGAAACCTCATGAGCAGCGTCGATGTCGAGGCCGTCAGGGAAGCGATCGGGAGGGTCGAGGATCCCGAGATCCATCGATCGCTGGCCGACCTCAACATGCTGCGCGAGCTCGACGTCGCCGCCGACGGCTCGGTTCGGGTACTCGTGGCACTCACCATCCCCGGCTGTCCGCTCAAGGACAAGCTGACACATGACGTGACCGCCGCAGCCAGGTCGGTGGCCGGAGTCACCGGGGTGCGCGTCGAGTTCACCCACATGACCGATGAGGAGCGGGCCCAGCTCGTGGCGGACGTGCGCGGTGGCGCCGCTCGCGAGATCACGATCGGGGGTTCTGGGAGTCGTACCCGCGTCATCGCCGTGTCGTCCGGCAAGGGTGGCGTCGGCAAGTCGTCGGTGACGGCGAACCTCGGAGTGTCGCTCGCCCGTTTGGGCAAGACCGTCGGCATCATCGATGCCGACGTGTGGGGTTTCTCGATCCCGAAGATGCTCGGCATCGACCGAGCCCCCACCGTGATCGACGACACCCTGCTGCCGCCGGAGATGCACGGGGTGCGGGTGATGTCGATGGACTACTTCGTGCGGCCCGATCAAGCGGTGATCTGGCGTGGCCCGATGCTGCACAAGGCGCTCGAGCAGTTCCTCGCAGACGTGCATTGGGACGATCCGGAGTACCTGTTGATCGACATGCCGCCGGGAACGGGCGACATCGCCATCTCCATGTCGCAGTTCCTGCCCCGGGCCCAGGCCATCGTGGTCACGACCCCGCAGGTCACGGCACAGCGGGTCGCCAAGCGGGCCGGGCTCATGGCTCGGAAGGTGAACCAGGAGATCCTCGGCGTCGTCGAGAACATGTCATGGTTCACCGGCAACGACGGGGAGCGGTATGCGATCTTCGGTGAGGGCGGGGGTCAGCTTCTCGCCGAGGAGCTCGAGGTGGACCTGCTTGCCCGGATCCCACTGGTCCCCGCGCTGCGCGAGGGCGCAGACCGGGGTCATCCGGTTACGATCGCCGATCCCGGCGGCGAGGCGGCTGTGGCTTTCGAGGCCCTTGCCGAGGCCGTCGAGGCCCGCAAGCCTCGGGTGCGTACGCACCCGGAGCTGGTCGTACGCTGACACACCGGAGGGACCCTCGAGATGGCCGACACCACCAAGCTTCGCATCGGTCTGCAATCAGCCCGTGAACTCGAGCTCGACGTCGCGGATGCCGAGGCGTCGGCCCAGACGCTCGAAGACGCCGTGACCGGGGGCGACCAGATGGTCGCCATCACCGACTCCCGCGGCCACCGGTTCGCCATCGTCGTTGCCAAGGTGGTGTTCATCGAGACGGAGAGCGAGGGCGGCACCGGCGGTATCGGCTTCGGCACGAGCCCTTGACGCGACCGAGCCCCGGCGTTCCGGGGCTCGATGGTGGGATGTGCGCTGCGCTCAGCTGGCCTGACGCTGGCGCCGGCGCTCGGCCAGCCAGCGCTTGCGTAGACGGCGCCGGTCGTCCTCGGCGTATCCGCCCCAGACGCCTGCTTCCTGGTTCGTCTCGAGGGCGTACTGGAGGCAGGCTTCCTGGACCGAGCACTGGCCACAGATGGCCACGGCCTTCTCGATCTGCGGTACGGCGGGCCCGGTCGTGCCCACGGGGAAGAAGAGTTCAGGATCGGTGTCGCGACAGGCGGAGAGCTCGCGCCAGTCGGTCAGGGTCAGCATGGGGGCTCCTTGGCGTCAATATCGGAAGATCGTGAACGTGAAATCTTTCACAAGTAGAGGCTGAAAGAAGAGCCGATCCCCGGCTCCGATAGGACTGTAGACCTACATGGACCGCACGGCAAGCACTTTTTCCGTACTTTTCTCGGCCCCTGAAGGCCTGTTTGAATGGGGACCCACCCCGCCAGGAGAACGTATGAGCAACGATTCACAACCAACCATCGCAGCGGAGTTGCGCCGCGAGCTCGGCGATGCGATGAAGGCTCGAGACAAACCACGCATCAACGTCATCCGCCAGATCGAAACCGAGATCTCAGTGGCGAAGAGCGCCCCCGGGTTCTCAGGAGAGATCGACGACGACCTATACGCGGCGACAATCGCCTCGTACGTCAAGAAGATGGACAAGGCGCGTGCCGAGTACGAGGCCGCCGGCGAGCGAGGGCGGGAGCGGGCCGATCAGCTCGCCTACGAGATCGACTATCTGTCGCGATGGCTCCCCCAGACCGCAGGCGAGGACGAGACTCGCGAGATCGTTCGGGCGGCGATCGCCGAGCTCGGAGCCGGCGACCCGAAGATGGCCGGCCGCGTCATCGGTCACATCATGAAGAGCCACGATGGCCTCGACGGGGGCCTCGTCAACCGGCTCGTGCGCGAGGAGCTCGGCGCATAGCAGCTCCGCTGCCGGAGTACGCACCGATGCTCGCCGTGCGGCGAGCCGAGCCCTTCACGGATGCTGCGTGGGGCTTCGAGGTCAAGTGGGACGGGGTCCGGGCCATCCTGTCCTACGACGGTGAGCGGGTACGGCTCACCAGCCGGGCGGGCAACGACGCCACCGCCCGCTATCCCGAGTTGACCGGGTTTGCGCAGCCCCATCCGACGATCCTCGACGGGGAGATCGTGGCCCTCGACGAGGCGAATCGGCCGTCGTTCGAGCGATTGCAGCAGAGAATGAACCTGTCGTCGCCTGCGCACATCCTCAACGCCGTCGATGCCGTTCCCATCAGCTACATCGTCTTCGACGTGTTGTACGAGAACGGCCCGCTGATCGAGCGACCGTGGACAGAGCGGCGGGCTCGCGTACCGGAGCTGGCGCTGGAGCCGCCGTTCGTCCGATCGGAGCCTGTCGATCACGACCCTTCGGAACTGTGGCGGTTCGTGACTGAACGCGGGATCGAGGGCATCATGGCCAAGCGGCTCGCCAGCCCCTACCGGCCCGGCCAGCGATCACCCGACTGGCAGAAGATCACCGCCTTCCGGTCGATGCGCGCCGTCGTCGGCGGGTTCACGGAGGGGGAGGGCGGGTGCACCGGGACCTTCGGGGCGCTGCTGCTCGGGCTGTGGGACGGAGACGTCCTGCGTTGGGTGGGTGCCGTCGGCTCGGGATTCTCCGACGCCGACCTCCGTGCCATACGTGCCGCCCTGGACGAGATGACGACCGACCAGCCGACGTTCGTGAATCAGCACGAGCTCCCGGCGTCGTCCCGGTCGGTGCACCCGGCCCTCGTCGCCGTGGTCCAGTACAAGGAGTGGACCACGGCGGGCAAGCTGCGCGGCCCATCCTTCAAAGGGTTCACCGACGACCCGGCCGACTCGATCACCTGGGACGCCGAAGGTCCCGAGGCGACGCTGCACTAGCCCGCCTTCTTCGCCTTGGTGGCCTCGACGCTCGCCTTGAGCGCCTCCATCAGGTCGACGACGCCCGTGGGCTGCGGCGCCTCGGGGGACACGATCTCCTGGCCCTCGACCTTCTGCTGAGCTGCCGCTTCGACTGCCTCTCGTGACACGTCGTTCCAGTCCGACGGGTCGAACGGTGCGGTGAGGTTGTCGATGATCATCTGCGCCATCTTCACCTCGTCGTCGCGTATCTCGACATCCTCCTCGAGCGTTTCGAAACGCGGCTCGCGGATCTCATCGGGCCAGTACATGGTCTCCATGATCAGCACGCCCTCTTCGGCGCGTAGCGTCGCCGGGTACTCGCGCTCCCGGATGGCGACCTTGGCGAGGCCGACCATGTTCTTCTGCTCGAGAGCGTCGAGCAGGATGCGGTATGCCTTGACGCCGGTCTTCTCCGGGGCCAGGTAGTACGACGAGCGGTAATAGATCGGGTCGATGTCGGACTGGTCGACGAACTGGACCACGTCGACCATCCCGCCCGAGCCGCCCTTCATCACCGATTCGAGCTCCTCGGAGCTGAACACGACGTAGCGTCCCTTGTCGATCTCGTAGCCTTTGACGATCTTCTCGTAGGGCACTTCCTCGCCATCGGTCTCGGCGACGCGCTTGTACTTGATCGGGCTGTGATCGGACTCCCGAAGCTGGCGGAACTTCGGCCGCTTGTCCTCGGTGGCCGAGTACAGGCCGACGGGGATGGTCACGAGCCCGAACGAGATCGCGCCCTTCCAGATTGGTCGCATGGGTACCTCCGACCGAGTGCGCGAAAAACGATAGCGGTCCCAACCGCTGCGGTGGACGGTCGCCGCCTCGGGAACCGGCGCATACACTCGCCTTCGTGATGCTGGACCGGCTCGCCACGGAGGTAGGGACGCCGGAGCCGACGCGCCACGACCGCGACGCCGCCATCGTGCTGCTGACCTCGACGGCGCTGCTCCTGCTCTTCGAGTACTGGGGACGGCCGAGCTTCTACAACCGCTCCGAGCTGATCGGATGGATCGGCGAGATCAACGGCGGCAGCTTCGCCGACCTCGCCGACGCCGGGGCATACCTGTACTGGGGTCTGTCGTCGCTGCTGTGGCGGGTGGCGTTGCCCCTCCTCATCGGCGTGTGGATCCTGAAGCGAAAACCCGCCGAATTGGGCTTCCGGCTCAAGGGGATCGGGGAGCACCTACCGCTCTACGGGCTGTTCTACCTCGTCATGCTCCCGATCCTGATCTGGGTCTCCAGCTTCCAGACGTTCTTGGACTACTACCCGTTCTACGACCGCGCAGGCGAGGGCGGCCTGGCGTTCTGGGTCTACGAGCTGGGATATGCGCTCCAGTTCGTGGGGGTCGAGGCTTTCTTCCGCGGCTTCATGGTGTTCGGGCTGGCACCTCGGCTCGGGCTGCTGGCGATCCCGGTGATGACGGTTCCGTACACGATGATCCACTTCGCCAAACCCATGCCGGAGGCCACCGCGGCCATCGTCGCCGGGCTGGCGCTGGGCTGGCTGGCGCTGCGGTCCAAGAGCTTCGTCCCTGGGGTATTCCTCCACATCGCGGTGGCCCTGACGATGGACTTCCTGGTGCTCGCCCGCACCGGGGGCCTGGGCAACATCTTCTGAGCGGCCGGCGCCGCGAGCGTCAGGCTTCGCTTTCGGCGATGGCGACGAGCAGGTCGTCGATGGCCGTCATCGGCACCCGAGGCTCGTCGGCGTCGACGATCGCGGAGAAGAACACGCGCCGGCCTCCGGCCGTCGTCAGGATCCCCGAGAGCGACCGGAGCCCGTTGATCGAGCCCGTCTTGGCTCGCAGGTTGTCCTGCGCAGCAGTGTCGACGAACCGGCGCTGCAGCGTCCCGGTCTCCCCGGCGACGGCGAGCCCGGCGACGAAGTCGTCCCACCAGGGCCGGGTCTGCGCCTGCTGCAGCAGCCGGCGCCAATCCCGCGCCGACCGCGCATTGCCGTGGCTCAGGCCCGACCCGTCCTGCTGGAGGATCGAACGCTGCACACAGAGGCTCTTCACGACGCCGGTCATGGCCGCCACTCCCGACGCGGTCGAGCCGACCCCGCGGTGTCGATGCCCGATCGCCTTGACGAGCATCTCGGCGACAGTGTTGTTGCTGTCGGTCAGCATGACGGCGGTCAGGTCGCGCATCGGTGGCGAGAGGATGCGGGTGACGGTCGCGGCATCGGATGGTGCCGTGCCGACGGTGGCGTCTCCGGTCACGCTCACCCCGGCGGCTCGTAGCGTGTCGTCGAAGAGCTGGGCGTTGGCAGCGGCGGGCTCGGCGATGAACGGCCAGTCGGCTCGATACCGGTTCTCGTCGACCATCACGGCGGACAGGGAGCCGACCCATGCCGGGACGGGAACGCCGTTCCAGGTGGAGACCATGCGCAAGTCGTCGTAGCGCGACTCGTCGGCGATGATGGCACCGTTGACGCGCCGGATGCCGGCGTTCCGGACCGCCGCCGCCAGAGCTTCCAGCGAGTGGGACCCGGTCGATGCGACCGTGGGGTCGCCGCCGCCGACGAGGTACAGGTTGCCCTGCAGCGTCCCCCCGGCGACGAGGCCGTCGGTGACGACCTTGGTCTCCAGCATTGCTCCCGGGCCGAGGATCTCGAGCACGGCCATGGCCGTCAGCAGCTTCTGGTTGCTGGCCGGCCGCAGACGCAGATCGGCGGTGCGGGAGGCGATCTCGCCGTAGCCCTCGATCCACAGGGAGAACCCGAGCCCGGCACCCTGGAGCCGCTCGTCGGCGAGCCCGGCCTCGATGGTCTCAACCAGCTCGGGCGGCGGAGTCTCCGCTGCGACGGCACGGACGTCCGGGTGAACCACGCACGAGCGGATCTCGGCTGCCTCGGGCTCGAACGGACCGATGGGCGGGCTCGTCGCTGCGGGTGCGATGGCGAGCGCGAGCGACAGCGCAGCGGTGCGGAGGCGAATGCTCTTCACGCCCGCAAAGATACCGGCGTCTCGGAGCGGCGCAGCGGCGTCAGCCCTCGCTGATGGGCTCCTCCATCCACGTATGGCCGGGCACGGCCGAGGCGAGGGGCGGCGGGCGGCGGATGCTCACCGGTGGCGGGGCGAGGGTCGAGGTCGTCACGGTGAGCAGGAAGTCGCCGTATCGCACCCACCAGCCGGGGAACCGACGCCCCTCGACCGAGTGGACGGTGAGCTGGTGCCAGCCGTCGACGGAGTCGTCTCCCAGCATCACCTCGACGGTCCGGGTGTCCCGCCGCAGACCGGTGCGCATCACCTTGAGCGCGCTCTCCTTGGCGGACCAGACGAGGTTCGCCAGCACATCCGGGTCACCGGCGGCGACGACTGCACGCTCCGCCGGAGTGAAGTAGTCCTGGATGAAGGCGGCGGAGCGCGGCTCCACCACCTCGAGGTCGCAGCCGACCCGCATGCTGCCATCGGTGACGGCGGCCACCGCCCAGTCGGCCCGGTCGGTCATGGCGAGCGTCAACCGTGCGGGTTGGTCGTCGACGAAGGCCTCCGGGGCCCCGTCTGCGGCATTGCGGACAACGATGCGGCGTAGCGTGTCCGGCGTCGGCTCGAGATCGAGTGCCCCGGCTATCGCCGTCTTCGCTGTCCACCGCCCGAGACGTGCCTCCTCGCGACGTTTGGTGTAGCGCATGGTGGCGAGCCTGGCGCGGAGGGGGTCGTCGACCCAGGTGTCCCCGGGTGCGACGTCCCCCATCCCCGCCGAGTGCCAAGATCCGTGTGCGGCGCCCATTGCAGCCTCAGCCGTCGCCGTCCACCGCCCGCCGGAAAGGAAGCACCTGTTCCTCGGGCAAGCCGGCCGGCATCGGCACGGTGCGGTAGCCCTCCATGACGACGTAGGTGGCGCCCTTCTGGTCGGCGACCCGGATGTCGAACCCGCCGTCGGCCGGAGTGACCATGGCGACGATGTCTCCGGACGCCTTGGCGGGATCGCCCGTGAAGCTGACCGTGTCGATGTGCATCGGCAGCGCCATGACACCGGTCGTTGCGATCTCCCAGACCCCCGACGCCTGGAATGCCAGCTCGGCCAGCCGGGGCCACGTGACGGTCGAGTCGGTCTCTGGTACGTGGTTGGCAGGGAGGTCAGCGGCCATCAGCCCGGCGGCGGCATCGGCCGTTCCCCAGGCCTTGTCGAGCACCCGGTAGGCCGGCCCGTGGAAGTAGACGTCGTACACCTCTCCGGACGTCGCCGCCCGCTTCGGCGGCCCCTCGACGGCGGTCTTCCCCGGACGGGAAGCCTTGGCACCCAGGCGAACGCGGCCCGTGAAGTGGTTCGTGACCTGGGGTTCCTCCTGGTTGGCCAGCATGCGCTCACCGATGAGCCGGCAGTGGGCGACGATGTCGTTGCCGTCCACCGCGAAGGTCGCAGCCACCTGCACGGTTCGTGGCTCGTTGCGGTAGAACTTGAACGGGGCCAGGAACTCGACCGCTTCGACGGCGACGACCTGCAGATCGGGGAAGCCGAGCTTCGCCACCTCGGCGAAGGCTTCGACGCCCATCACGCCGGGCAGGACGGGTGTGCCGTCGATCTGGTGGTCATACAGGAAGGGCTGTACCGTCGGATCCAGCTCGGCCGTGACCACCAGACCGTCGTACACGCCGAATCGTTGAGCCATCTGCGCCATGACACCCGCCGCCCCATCATTCGGGAGGCGGCTCGGGTCGAGCCCGCCGGTCGGGTGCAACTCGTCGAGCAGGATGCCGAGGGCGAGACCGACGACCTGTTCCCCGGTGCCGCTGCGATGCGTGAGCTCACGGCGGACGATGGGGATTCCGGCACGTGCC